>NZ_CP038800.1:730119-1460239 GCF_024400535.1 Treponema denticola | reverse complement strand
AATATGCTCAAGAAGCGGCAAATGCCATTGTAAAAGCCGGAATCAAGGCAATTTGGAATTTTACAAATATCAAAATCACCGTGCCTGATAAGGTTATAGTTCAAAAAGATGATTTAAGCTCTGGTTATGCAATGCTCGGCGTTATGATAAATATCAAAAAATAAGATGCAAAAAAATCAATATCAGGCGGAGCTTTTTAAAAACCGCCTTCAAAAAAGATTTAAACATTTGTCAAAGTGGGCAAAACGGGAGGGCATTTTTGCTTACAGGCTCTATGACAAGGATATACCTGAAATTCCTCTTGCAGTAGACATCTATTTTGCCGAAACAGACAGACCGGAAAATACAGCCTTTTTGCTTATCTATCTTTACAAGAGGCCTTACGAAAAATCCCAAGAAGAAGAAAGGGAATGGCTTTTAGAAATTGAAGAAGCTGCATCTTCAAGCCTTTTAATACCTAAAGAAAGAATCTTTATAAAATTGAGGGAAAAGCAAAAAGGAAAAAGCCAATACGAAAAGGCAGGTTCAAGTAAAAATCTTATAAGGGTAAAAGAAGGAGAATGCTTTTTCTATATAAATGTAGAAGACTACCTTGACTCCGGTCTTTTTTTGGATCACCGCCCTGCCCGTTCCATGGTTTTTCAAGAAGCAAAAATTAAAAAAGTTTTAAACTTGTTTTCATACACGGGAAGTTTTTCGGTTCATGCGGCAAAGGGCGGAGCCGCTTCCGTAGATTCGGTAGACCTTTCAAATACCTATCTAAATTGGGCAAAAGAGAATTTAAAATTAAACAAGCTTTTCGATGAAGAAAAAACCCGGCTTATAAAAAGCGATGTAATCGTTTTTTTAAAAAAAGCAATCGAAAAACAAAAAAAATGGGATTTAATTATCTGCGATCCTCCTACATTTTCAAATTCAAAAAGTGCGGATATTTTTGATGTAAATAGAGATTGGCTAAACCTCTGCCTCCTCTGCCTAAAAGTGCTGGCAAAAAATGGAAAACTTTATTTTTCTACCAATTCCCAAAAGATAAAATTCGATGAAGCAGAGCTTATCAATTCTTCCAAACAAAAGATAAGGATAAAAGACATAACAAAGGCCTCAATCCCCGAAGACTTTAGAAATCAAAAAATACATAAGATGTGGATGATTGAAGAGTATCTCCCCTAATCGAAGAGGCAGGCCTCTCCCTTAATCGAAGAGGTAGGCCTCTCCCTTAATCAAATAGCCCGGCCTTACACTAATCAAAGAGGCTGTCTTGCCCATCCCCTAGTTTAGGCGGATTTAGGCCGAGGTGTTCGTATGCTTTAAGCGTAACCATGCGGCCGCGGGGAGTGCGCTGAAGGAGGCCGGACTGGATAAGGTAGGGTTCGTAATAGTCCTCTAATGTGTCCTGAGACTCTCCTATAGAAATTGCCAGGGTTTCGGCACCGACGGGGCCGCCAGAATAATTTTCGATAATGGAGCGGAGTATCTGCCTGTCATAGGTTTCAAGGCCGAGGCCGTCGATATTTAGCTGCTTTAGGCCTGCGGCAACCGTCATCTCGTCAATCGAGCTTTTGCCTGCAACTTGGGCAAAGTCCCTCATACGCCGCAATAAGCGGTTTGCAACCCATGGGGTTCCGCGGGAACAGCGGGCTAAGGCAATAGCGGCCTTTTTTTCTATTTTGATTTCGAGGATTGAAGCGGAGCGGCTTATAATTGAGGCAAGCTCCTCGTGGCTGTAAAATTCAAAACGCTGCACAATACCGAAGCGGCTTATAAGGGGGCTTGAAACCATGCCTGCTCTCGTGGTCGCTCCGACAAGAGTAAATGGCGGAATCGGAATACGCACGGTTCTGGCTCCTGGCCCCTGCCCTATTATCCAGTCAAGTTCATAGTCTTCCATTGCGATATAAAGCATCTCTTCGATGGCCGGCTTTAAACGGTGAATCTCGTCTATAAAGAATACGGAGCGTTCCGTCAAGGTAGTAAGAATACCGGCCAGATCCTTGGGCTTATCGAGTGCGGGAGCTCCCGTAACTTTAAAATCGACACCGAGCTCGTTGGCCGTAATTTGGGCAAGGGTTGTTTTTCCCAAGCCCGGCGGGCCTATCAAAAAAAGATGATCTAAGCTTTCTCCCCTTTCGCGGGCAGCCTTTATAAAAACGGAAAGATTTTCTTTTGCCTTTGTCTGCCCCTGAAAGTCGACAAGAGAGCGGGGACGAAGAGCTCTGTCCTTTTCGTCCCCTGCCTGCTCTTCGGGACGCACTACCTCAAAATCATCGCTCATAGCTTACTTAAAGAGCTGCCTTAAAGATTGCATAAACATCATCGGCTCGAAGTTCTTGAAAGCCGTAGATAACTCCGTTTTTACCTCTGTGAGCAACAGCGGCTTCAGCCATTTCTTTTAAATGCTCCTCGCCTATTCCCGCTTCCTTCAGAGTCATCGTAATACCGAGAGATTTAAAAAAGTCCGACGTACACTCGATTGCCTTTTCGGCAGTTTTGTAAACTTCTGCTCCTTTTGGAAGACCCCAAACATTTATACCGTAATCTGCAATCTTTTTAACGGTTTTACCGTTTAAACAATGCCTCAGCCAATGGGGAGTTAAAATAGCAAGCCCCACTCCGTGAGTGATGTCATAAAAAGCGCTCAGCTCGTGCTCCATAGGATGAACGGACCAAGCCGTTTTTTTACCGTCGCTTAAAAGGCCGTTTATAGCCCATGTACCTGCCCACATAAGGTTGGAGCGGGCTTCATAGCTTTCGGGATTTTTAATAGCCATGGGTCCGTATTCGATACAGGTTTTTAAGATGCTTTCTGCAAACCCGTCTTGAAGATAGGCCCCGTCATTTAGGCTAAAATAACATTCGAATGTGTGGCTCATAATATCGGCCGTACCTGCGGCTGTCTGATTTTTAGGAACGGAATAGGTGTATTCGGGATCAAGAACCGAAAATTTCGGAAGAAGGGGCGGAGCTCCGAAGCCCAGCTTTTCCTTCGTTTTAAGGTTTGAAATAACGGCTCCGCAGTTCATCTCGGAACCGGTAGCAGAAAGAGTCAGTACCGTTCCTATCGGGAGTACGTCTTTAATTTCGGCCTTGCCCGTAATCAAATCCCATGCACTTCCTGCATAGTTTACACCGGCAGAAACAGCCTTAGAGCAGTCGATGGTGCTCCCACCTCCGACAGGTAGAATAAAATCCAGCTTGTGTTCACGGACTATCTTTATTCCCTCTTCAACTTCTTCAATGCGGGGATTTGGTGAAATACCGGAAAGCTCCTTATAAAAGATTCCGGCCTGATCCAGTTTTTTAATGATTGTATCATAAAGCCCCATTCTTTTAATACTTCCGCCGCCGTAACATAGGAGAACTCTTTTTCCGTATTTAAGAATCTCAGGTACGAGGTTCTCAATACTACCCTTACCGAATAAAATTTTAACCGGCACTTCAAATTCAAAATTATACATAACCTACCCCCATTTCATTGAGCGTTCTACAGCTTTTTTCCATCCGGCATAGAGAGTCTTTCTTTTTTCTTCTTCCATGTCCGGCCTAAATTCCCTTTCGATATCCTGTATCCGTTTTATTTCGCCCTGCTCTTTCCAAAAGCCAACGGCAAGACCTGCAAGATAGGCAGCCCCCAAGGCCGTCGTTTCTTTTTCGTAGGGGCGTAAAACGGGCACATTTAAAATATCCGACTGAAACTGCATTAAAAAATTATTAGCACAAGCTCCGCCGTCTACTTTAAGCGATCTTAAGTTTATCTTGGAATCCTTTTCCATAGCATAAAGGACATCCTTTGTTTGATAGGCGATGGCTTCCAAGACAGCTCTTACAATATGCTCTCTTTTTGCACCCCTTGTCAAGCCCAAAAGGGCACCGCGGGCATACATATCCCAGTAGGGTGCACCCAGACCTGAAAAGGCGGGAACAAAATAAACACCGTTTGTGTCGTTTACAAGCCCTGCATAGTATTCCGTTTCGTGGGCAGTATAGATAAGTTTTAACTCATCTCTCAGCCATTGAACTGCAGCACCGGCTATAAAACTACTTCCCTCCAAGGCATATTTTACACTATTATCTATACCGAAGGCAATAGTCGTAAGAAGCCCGTTTTCGGATTCTATTATCTTTTCTCCGGTATTCATTAACATAAAGCAGCCGGTTCCATAAGTGTTTTTTGCAGAGCCTTCTTCAAAACAGGCTTGGCCGAAGAGGGCTGCCTGCTGATCGCCTGCAGCTCCCGCAATCGGAATCTTAGATCCTCCGAATGTATGCTCTTCGGTATAACCGTAAACATAACTTGAAGGCTTGACTTCGGGCAGCATAGATTCGGGGATATCCATAGCCTTTAAAAGCTCCTTATCCCATTGCAGGGTGTGAATATTAAAAAGCAAGGTGCGGGATGCGTTTGTATAATCGGTTACATGCACCTTACCTCTGGTCAAATTCCAGATAAGCCAAGTGTCGATGTTTCCGAAAAGAAGCTCGCCTTTTTCGGTCAGAGTTCTTGCTTCGGGAACATTATCCAAAATCCACTTTATCTTGGTTCCCGAAAAATAAGCGTCTATTATCAAACCGGTTTTTTTTCTGATAGAATCAGAGAGACCTTTTTCTTTAAGAGCATCGCAGATATCGGCGGTTCTGCGGCACTGCCAAACTATGGCATTATAAACGGGACGGCCTGTCTTTTTGTTCCAGACAACGGTTGTTTCCCGCTGGTTGGTAATTCCGATTGCAGCAATCTCTTGGGTGGAAACTCCGCTTCTTTCCAAAACTTCGCGGGCTACCCCGCTTTGCTTTCCCCATATTTCCATAGCATCATGCTCGACCCAGCCCTGCTTAGGAAAAATTTGAGAAAACTCCTGCTGGGCAGTTGCAATTTTTTTTCCGTCTTTATCGAACAAGATTGCCCTGCAGCTCGTAGTTCCCTGATCAAAGGCTAAAACATATTTTTTCATTTTATATCCTCCAGTCTTCCCTGCTTCATTGCATAAACTTCCATACTATCTCCGAGTTTAAAAAGTTTACTTATAGCCATGCCTATGGCCATAACTATGTTCCAAAGTATTCCGTTCTTTTTAATATTTTTAAACCACTTAAATCTTTCAGGATGATGGCCTATCGAAACAACCTTTAAAACTTTAAAGCCGTACAGATTGAGTTGATCCTTTACGGTTTTTGCATCCCATATTGAATAATGATCGGTAGGACTTTCTGCAAAAAATTTATAAGGCGAAAAAGTTCCCGTAACACCGGAAAAGTTTGGAGTTGAAAAAGCAAAAATACCGCCCGGCATTAAAAGATCGTTTACTTTTTTTAAAACGGAATCCAAGTCCCTAAAATGCTCGATAACAAACCACATAGAGAGGGCCGCAAAACCTCCGTCTTCAATAGGCCTTGAAACCGATTCAAATCCGTTTCCCGTCATTCGTTTTTGGTAAATATACTCATAGGTTTTCGGGAGAACCGGAAAAGCCGAAACAAAGGCCGGCAGCTTTAACTCGTCCGTTACATATTTTACGGCGGCTTCCGAAATATCGGTTCCGACGGCATACCAACCCGAATATTTTGCAGCAAGAACAAAGGGGCCGTAGGCACAGCCTACATCCAATATTTTCTTTTCACCGTCAAAAATACTGTATTCCCTTTTTCGATAAAAAATATCTATATAAAGTTTATCGATAATTTCCATTCTGCGCATACCCTGCTTTCTTATAGACTCAAAATCCTCTAAGTAGGTTTTACCGTATTGGGCCTTATACTCATCAAAAAAATAAGTTTTGGTATATTGTTTTGGAGGACTTATTATAAAAGAAATATGGTACATTCCGCACTTTAAACAATGTGCCATAGTCCTATCGGGAGTTCTGGCTGCAATTTCAAAGGCCGCATCTTCCCCGCAAATCGGGCAGAGATGTTGTGAACCGAAAGATAAATTTTTTATCAGAGAAGGTAAATCTTTACTCTCGGAATGAGGTGTAATAAGGGCCGGTATTTTTATCCCTTTAGAAAACATATCGGAAAAATCCATAACTGACGGTATCCCCTGAGGGAAAGATGTAAAACCTGCAGATATTCCCAGCTTATAATGATAATCGGTTGGAGAAACCAAAAGCACATAGCAGCCTGCAGCTAAGGCCTCAAAGGCCGTAAACCCGTAATGGGTTACAACCAAATCCCATTCATAAAGCCTTTCTTTTAAATTATCAATACGCGAAAAAGCTTTAACCTTTCCTTCAAGCTGTTTTATATCTTCAAAGCTTAAATTCATATCTATTGCCGAAACATCAAATTTTAAGGAGGCGAGAATTTGGGCAATAGGAAGGGTCATCCTATAAGAATTTTCTCCGCCGCAAACTACAAGGACCTTTGTTTTAAGCGGATCTAAATGGATACGCTTACCTTTTCTCAAAGTTTTTAATGGAAAATGTTTTTTTCGATTAACGGGAAGAGAAATAAATTCCGGTGAAAAAAGATTATAAATCCATTCGGAGCCGGAATTATCGTCAGGCGAGCTTACATTTTTGAGTGAAGGTAGTATATCCAAAATAAAATCGGCAAATCTTCGTCCGGTGCCGCCATCGTCAATTGCGATAACAGGCCCCTTATTCTTAAAAAAAGACATCTCATCTTCAGATGTTCTAAACCTATCCAATACAATTAGAGCCGCTTTTTTGGGAAACTCGTTTACGATTATTTCGGAAGGAATGGAATTTAAAAGAGATTTTGAAAAATTAGGATAATCGGATTCGGGTATATAAATTAAACATCTTAGCTTTCCTAAAAGAGCTTTCGTTAAATCGCAAACCCTGTGCAAGTGTCCGCTTCCCCGCCCCGGAGTAACCGAGGGACAAAATACAACTAACCTATCGGCATAGCTTACAGCCTCGACTATATCGGCAGGCATAAAGGGCATGTTTTTTTTATGGGAACTTAAATACCTATATACCTCTTTTGCTTTTTCATAGTCTTCGGTGGTATCAACGGTAGTCCGCAGTTCAGGATAATACCACACAGCCGGTGCCGTTTCTCTTATACATCTATATTTATCGGGGCGGCCGTAAATTGCAGGAGACACATGCTCATGAGCATAAGAATCCTCTGTTTCGGAAGCGGCTTTTAAAAGAGAAGCGGCCTTTATAATTTCTATTCCCGATCCATGCGGAAGGCCCGTATAAGTAAAATAGTCAGGCTCTCCCAATTCAAAATAACGGCGCATGGAAGCTTCTGCGGCTTGCACAAAGAGAAATGGATTATCGGCTGTAACCCGAACAATAGCTTTTAAATGTTTATGCGGAAAATTAGACTTGATAAACGCAAGTACATCACAAAAGCGCTTTAAAACATCTTCTTCAGAACCGTCAATACAAAGATAACCTAAAGATTCGGCTATGGGTTGAAATTCTTTTCTTGAATTGGTATCGCAGGCCAAAATAAAATGTTCGGCAGGCAACTGTCGAACCGAATCCAAAACTCTGTATAAAATAGGCATACCGCCCAAATTCAATAAGGCCTTTCTAGCCAAGCGCTTAGAACTCAATCGGGCTTGAACAATTACGGCAGTACCTTCATATAAACCGATCATATGCTGGGCTCCCATTTATAAATTAAGGCTTGAGGAGATTTTACAAAACGGTATTTGTTTATGTGTACCCAATCTTGCACAGCCTTAAAATGTTTATAAGAATTAAAAAGATTTAATCCCGACCTTCTCACATACGGGAAAAATAAATACCAAGGTAAGGCAGCCCCTTTCTTTCCCACAGTAGGTGCTAAATTTTTTAGATAAAAACTTATATAAGAATCATCCGCCGAAACATCCTCAAGAGGGGAAACTCCGGCATATTTCATTTTATATAAATTTGAAATTACGATCTCCATTCCCCATAAGTATGTTCTAAAGCCGAAATCCAGATTTTGCCAATAGGGATTTTTTATCGTATAATCAAAACCGCCTATTTCAATAAATTTTTCTCTATTATAAATTCCTGTAAAATCATACATATACAGAGTTTTTGTCAAATCTTTTCTGCATAAAAATCTATCCGTAGAAAAATCCATCTTTGTAAGACTGGGAACGACTTGTACAGGGATGCTATTATTTTTTTCGTCTATTAAAATAGGCGCAGCACATATTATCCCCGACTGCTTGATTTTATCGATTAAGCTTTGAGGAAAAGCTGAAGAAGATAAACACATATCATTCCATAAAACCATCACATAATCGGAGGATGTTTCGGACATACCCAAATTAATCATTTCACCTTCAGTCACATTTTCAAAGGGAATTAAAAATTTTACTTCAGGGAATTGTGCGGATAAAGATTCAAGTTCAAAACCCCGCTGTGAACTGTCTACAAAAACAATAGAGTTAAGCCCCAGATCTATTAAACCTTGAAAAAGAGAAGATAGATAATATCTGGCTCCCCTGTTTAAAACTAAAACAGAAACTTCAGCTTTAAAACTGCCTCGGCTCTTTACCAAAACAGTATAAGGAATTTTCCTTTCATTAAAAATTGTAGGTATAGTATTCATCGCAGGCTCCGCATAAGTCTCCGTATTTACATTCCAAATGCTTCTCATATACCTCGAATGCTTTTTTACGGATTGACTCCAGACTATCCGAAAAAGCATTTCCTAAAATATTATTCCTTTTAACATCTTCTTTACAAAGGGGCACAGAGCCGTCGGTTAAAACATACATATCCCTTTTTAAATGCCAGCATGGATGTCTATTAAAAGGCGATAAGTCTGCAACTCGTCTATCTTCAAGCAATTTACAAAAGGTATCGTATTTTTGAATAATTACATTAACACCCAGGTTTTTCCAAAAACGGTAAAAGGGCTCAACCTCTATCTCGTTTTCTTTTATACGCATAATTTGAGCCCATACGGCATCGGGAAAACCTTTTTTTAAACTGTCGGTAAAAGTAAGGGCTTGTTTTAATTTAATGTTTGCCTCATCTTCGGAAAGGCCGTGCACCTTAGCATACATTCCTGAACTGACCGCATCAATACAGATAATCCAATAAACCGGAAGCATCTTGTTTTTTCTTTCGGGAGAGACGTCAATAATTTTTTCAAGCCGCTCTATAAATGATGAAGGCCAATATAAACCGCAAGTTTCAATCAAAACGGATAACTTAGGAAACGATAAAATTTTTTCGATTACCGAAAGGCAATCCTGATACATTGAAGGCTCACCAAAAACCGAAAGAGAAATTACGGCATCATCGGAATATTCTGCAATTTTTTCGATAAGAGAAAAAATAGCCGCCTTATCCATTTCTTTTTTTTCTTCAAGTCCTAGAACCTCATTCGGCTTATATATCGACTTTAAAGGATAGGAAGAATTTATCTCGATACCGTAATATGCAGGAAGAGTAAATAGCTCCGCCTTTTTTTCTTCAATCAGTTTTGCATAGTTTTCCGCATTTATGCCTGTAAAGCGGCTGCATAAAAGAGCATTCCGTTTTGAGTCGGCTGCAAAGCGGAGCCTTAGATGTCTTAAATCGAAGGGGGCTATCATTGTTTCAATATCATAGCTGTTTATTTCTTTTTTTATCGTATCAAAAATAAAAGAGCGCTCAAAGGAAGTTTCATTTTCGGAAAGCTTTGCAAGAATAGGACAAAGGCCGGATGTAAGAATTTCAGGGATAAGGCCCTCGGGATATCCGTCGGCAAAGCTGTATTCTGCCCTGTATTCCAAATGCTGCTTAAAAAGTTTTTCCGTTGCATTTAAATCGATAAAAGGCTCATCACCATGCAAAAAGAAAACATTTTCAAAACCTGAAGATTCCGCTTCGGTTTCTTTTGCAGCCTCGGAAAATATGGCTTGAGGACTTATTTTTTCCAAAACCTTAACCTTCCACTCTATTTTTAGCTCGTCCGATTTTATATTTTTTAATATGGAAACTATAGGCGCTTCGCATAAAGAAGATGTTAAAATAATAACTTTTTTACAATCGGGAAAGGCCGCAGCCGCACGGAAAGAGGCTTCAAATGGGATGATGCCGCTTTCGAGTTTTTTAAACGAATATTCCGAAATATCATAGGCGGATAAAACAGCAAAAGACTTCATAGCTCCTATATCGGCAAAAAATAGACTTTATTTTAATTTTTTAGCCGCAGTCAAAACTTTTTCTTTAGATGAATAAAGTTGAACACCCGTTCTTTGCACCCAGCCTTTTCCAAGATTAACCCATAGGGTCTGATCTCCGTCTTCTTTTATTATTTCAATACCTTCAACCTGAAAAATATCCAGTCTTCGGGCATGAGCTATAGTAATTCCATCTTCTCCGGGTTTATCTCGTAGAGAAACATAAGTTTCAATCACTAAAGCGAACCGGTTTGCATCATTCATTGCAGAATCGGAAGGAAGAACCAAGGTTTGTAAAGGACTTTCTCCGGAACAAGATACAACAACTATAAGCAAAGCCAGCAAAACAATAGATTTAACAAATTTATTTTTTTTCAATCTAAAAATCACAATTTTTATAAAATTAAAGGAAAATAGCTTTTGAAAACAATAAATGAAGAGCTGCAGAAGCAAGACAAACATAACCTATAAGCTCATCATAGTTCTTTAAAAAGCCGAAGAATTCAGGTACTGAGGAAACATTAGCATTTGATTCCAAGAACCTTCCTAAAAATACTATAGAACCTGCAAGACCCGCAGCTACAGGCAAAAAATCGCCCAGAATGATTATGTTTGTACCTACAGGGCTCAGCATCTTTGAAATTGCAGTAAAACCTGAGAATATGGTTATTAAAAGTAAAAATGTTGAATCACGCAATATGGGATATTTATTTTCATGGTCGGCAGGCTCTCCTCCCTTTACCGTTTTATCAAAAAACGCTAAAATAAGCCCCATAATCAAATTTGTTGTAATTGAAAGAAAATAAAAAGGTAACATCTTGTCCTCCGGTACATTAACTTATATTTAAAACCTGCAACAATGCATTAACTTTAGTTTAAGTCATTTTATATAAAAAATCAAGAGGTTATAAAAAATTGAAAGATTTCTTGTAGTATTTTCTCTTGATTTTTATTTCTAAAATATGTATTATCTTTAGCAATGAAAATAGAAAAAGATACAACAGTCAGTATGGAATACACACTGAAAGATGCTAACGGCGAAATCCTTGATTCGTCAGATGTAATGGGTCCATTGGAGTACATCCACGGATATAATATGATCATTTCAGGCTTGGAAAGGGCTCTTGAAGGCAAAGAAGAAGGTGCCGAGTTTAAACAAGTTGTTCCTCCTGAAGAAGCCTATGGTGAAGTTTTTGATGACTTGATTGTCGAAACAACCAGAGCTCAATTTCCTGAAGGAGCTGAACTTGAAGTCGGTATGGACTTTGAAGCAGGAGAAGGCCATCACGCCCGAATTGTAAGAATTACAAAAATTGACGGAGATAAAATTACAATAGATGCGAACCATCCTCTTGCAGGAGAAACTCTGTACTTTGATGTAAAGGTTTTGTCTGTAAAAAAGACCAGCGAAGAAGAGCTTCAGGCTTTGATTCAGCAAATGTCCGGAGGCTGCGGATGCGGGTGCGGTCATGAATATGACGAAGACTCTTGCGGCTGCGGATGCTCGGGTTGTCATTAAAAGCTAAAAAGGCAGACTACCTCATCCCATTGTTTGGAGGATTTTGTTTTTTTCTTTCGGCAATTGAGATAATGATACCCAAGCCGGTTCCTTTTTTTAGAATCGGCTTGGCCAATCTGCCTCTTCTTTTAGGCATAGATATCTTCTCCTTTCCAGCCTTCATCCTTCTTTTGGTTATAAAGGTTTTAGGCCAAGCCCTTATTTCGGGCACACTTTTTTCTTATATTTTGCTTTTTTCTGCAATCGGGACATTTTCATCCGGACTTTTGATGTATTCTATGAGAAAAATTCCTCGAAAAACAATTTCATTTATAGGCATAAGTTTGACAGGAGCCTTTGTTTCAAATACCTTGCAATTTCTTTTAGCCTTATTTATAATATTCGGAAAATCTGCCGTATACATCATTCCGCCTGTATTTGCACTTGGAACCGTAACTTCAATTTTTTTAGGCTGGTTTGCATCAGAGTTTGCTAAGACCTCAGTTTGGTATGAAAAAATAAAAGACGGAAGCTTTGATTTTTCTCCTAATGCCGATAAGGATTTTAAACATCAAAAAGCCGAAAACCCGGAAAAGAAAAATCGTCAGCCGGTTTTGATAGAACAATACCTGAGGATAGGCTCGGGGATAATCCTTTTTTTATTATTACTCTTTACCCCTTTTTTGCCGGTACAAACCCTTGTCTTTGGAACCGCATTGATCCTATGTACTGCCGATAAACAAAAAATAAATTTTATAAATATAATTATTATGTTTTTAGTCATAATATTGTTTAACCTTTTTCCTCCAATGGGCAAAATAATTTTTAATATAGGGAACATAAATATAACCAATGAAGCCTTATTACGAGGTATCGAAAAGGCTGTCATTTTAGAAGGAATGATATATATTTCAAAGTGGATGCTGAAAACAAAGGTAAACTTTAAAAGTTTAGTAGGGAAATCCGTACAAGAATCCTTTAAAATATTTCATAAACTATTATCAGTAAAAGCCGAAATAAAGCCGAAAATGATAATTCCAACTATAGATTCTGTACTTTTAAGTATAAACAGACTTTAAAATCTACAAGCTCAATAGATTTTTTCTCTGACAGCCGCCTGTGTGCAGCCTGCAATTTTTATGTTTTTTGTGAAAAATAGTATTGACATAAATTTTAAAAATATATATAATGCATGAGTCTTGCGGATGTCGTATAACGGCTATTACCCCAGCCTTCCAAGCTGGAGACGTGGGTTCGACTCCCATCATCCGCTTATTTTCTACAACTAATTTTAATCCTTTAAAAATCTTCAATCAGTTCTATCAGCTCGTTCCAATCGCTTATTTTGGTAAATTCAAAATCGGGAGAAATATGGTTTTCGTTGTCATAGGGACAGGCAAAACGGCTTGTATATAAGACAGGTTTTATTCCGAGAGAGGCGGAGCCTATGACATCGGCCCGCGGGTTGTCTCCGCAATACCAAACCTCATCGGCCGAAAGGCGGGCTTTTTTTAAGGCAGCCTCAAAAAGAAGGCAATCGGGCTTTCTAAACCCGTACTCGCTTGAAGCTATTATAAATTCGAATTTGTTTTGCGGAAGATATTTATTTATTCTTGCAGTCAGGGCTTTTTCCGAAAAAGAAATATTGCTTATGACGGCAGTTCTGATATTTTTGCCTTCCAAAAAGAGCAGAAGTTTTTCGATATTCGGCATCGCCCTGCACGGTGCCAGAGCTTCCCAAAAAAGAAGTTCCAGCTCCGTGTAGGATAGGTTAAATTCTACATTAAGGATTTGAAAAAGACAATTATAAAAATTATGAGTGTGTATTTCCAGATCATTTTGTAAAGCCCGCGATTTTACCTTCTCAAAAATAGCCATTCCTTTTTTATAAAAGGTAATAAAATCTATTTTATCGGGATTTTTATAAATTTGAGCATAAAGGGCCTTATAGGCTCTTTCCAAATCAAGCTCTTTTTCATAAATAAGGGTATTCCCGTAATCGAAAATAATCATCGCAGGGCTTTTCATAGTATAAGCCGGTTACCTTTCAAGTTTTCTGTAAACGCCTCTGTGGGGAGTATCGGCATCATTACCGTATTTTTCGCGTCTCCATTCGGCGTATTCCGTCCAGTTGCCGTCAAACCATACAACTTCTCCGTCAGCCTCAAAGGCAAGAATATGGGAGCAAACTCTGTCTAAAAACCAGCGGTCATGGCTTATGACGAGGACTGAACCTGCAAAACTTTCAAGGGCTTCTTCCAGAGCACGAAGAGTGGTAACATCCAAATCGTTTGTAGGCTCGTCGAGCATTAAAACGTTTCCGCCTTCTTTTAGCATCATAGCCAAATTAAGTCTGTTCCTCTCTCCGCCTGAAAGTACGCCTACCTTGCGGGACTGGTCTTGTCCCGAAAAGTTAAACCAAGAACAATAAGCCCTTGAGTTTACCTCACACACACCGGAAGAACCGTCCGAGGCTCCCAGCTTTATAATATCAAGCCCGTCTGAAAGCTGCTCCCAAACGGTCTTGTTAGGATCTAGTTTTTCTCTTGTCTGATCTACATAGCAAAGTTTTACCGAATCCCCTATTTTGATTTCACCCTCATCGGGTTTTACGATCTGCCTTTTTTGATCGGCTCCTTCAGGAGTTTCAAAACCTGCAGCCCCGACTATCATCTTAAAGAGGGTTGTCTTACCGGCACCGTTCGGACCTATGATACCTACTATGGCTCCCGCAGGAACCGAAAAATTAAGCTTATCAAAGAGAATTCTGTCGCCGTAATGCTTTGCGGCATTTTTAACATCTATAACCAAGTTCCCCAGCCTCGGTCCCGGCGGAATGGTAATCTGAGAATCCTTTATTTTTTCCTTTGAGCCTTGGGCTAAAGGTTTTTCGTACTCGTTGATACGGGCCTTGCTTTTGGCATGTCTTCCCTTGGGGCTCATACCAATCCATTCAAGCTCCCGTTTTAAAGCCTTTTGGCGTTCCGTCTCTCCCTTTTCTTCAAGGGCAAGTCGTTTTGGTTTTTGATCGAGCCAGCTTGAATAATTGCCCTTCCACGGAATGCCCTCTCCGCGGTCAAGCTCCAAGATCCAGCCTGCAACATTATCCAAAAAATAGCGGTCGTGGGTTACGCAGATAATTGTTCCTGCATATTGATGAAGATGCCTTTCAAGCCATGCTACCGTTTCTGCATCCAAGTGGTTGGTAGGTTCGTCCAATAAAAGAATGTCGGGCTTTTGAAGGAGGAGTCTGCAAAGGGCAACCCGTCTTTTTTCTCCCCCTGAAAGCACATCGATTACCTGATCGGCGGGCGGACATCGCAAGGCTTCCATAGCAAGGTCGAGGCGGCTGTCCAAATTCCAAGCATCTGTTGCATCCAGCTTTTCCTGCACCTTGGCCTGTTTTTCCATCAGCTTATCCATATCGGCATCGGGGTCGCCGAATGCCTCGTTTATTTTGTCGAATTCCGCAAGAAGGTCTACCAATTCCTGAACCCCCTCCGAAACAACCTCGCGAACGGTCTTGCCGCTTTGAAGCTGGGGCTCCTGTTCAAGATAGCCTATAGTATAGCCGGGTGCCGAAGAAACTTCGCCCGTATAATCCCCGTCAATCCCTGCCATAATACGCAAGAGGCTTGACTTACCGGATCCGTTAGAACCTATAACGCCTATTTTTGCACCGTAAAAATAAGAAAGGCTTATATCCTTTAAAACCTGTTTTGTCCCATGGGTTCTTGAAACCCTATCCATTGTGTAAATAATCTTTTTATCGTCTACTGTCTTTGCCATGGTGTCAGTCTATCAAAGAACCGCTAAAAAAGCAAGGGGAAGAGAGGAAGGGAAGTAAGAATTAAATTAAAGTCGATAAATTTATCTTCCGAAAATAAAGTAGAGCTGTAGTTTTTTTAGTCTATTTTAAGAGGGGAAATAAGATGCTTCATAAGATTGTTTTTCAGGATAATTTGTTTCAAATAACCAGAATGTTGGACGTAATAAAGGACGGTCTTAATTTAGACCTTTCCGAAAGTATTTTTGCAGATAAGATGATGAGGGATATTTTATTTTTTGATGCGGCTCTGCAAAAACTCTTTAATCAGATAGAGCCTCAATCCCACTTGCCTGATTATATAGATACAATGAACTGTCTTTATTTTTGTATCAAAAAATATATGAGCGTTTTGAAGCTTATCCTAACGGAAAAGCTTGGAAGCGAATCTATTTTTAACACGGAAAAAACCCGTATTGAAGGTATCTACAAAAAGCATCAGGATTTTCTCGGCAAAATAAATATAGATATTTCCGATACGAATGTTGAAAATGAAACATACAACATGGTTTCTCAAAATGAACTTTCAGAGTTATTGAATTTAGGATAGGTCTTGTGCTATAATTATTCTCATGAGAATAACCGGCGGCAGTTTAAAAAACAGACAGGTAGAATGTCCCAAGGGGATAATACGGCCTGCAATGGACAGGATGAGGGAGTCTGTTTTTTCCATACTTGGAGACCTTTCAGGTCTTTCTTTTTTAGACCTTTTTACGGGCTCAGGGGTCTGCGGTTTGGAAGCCTATTCTCGTGGAGCCTACCCTGTCTACCTTGTAGAAAAAGATGCCGATAAATTTCCCGTTTTATTAAAAAATGTTTCAATGGCAGATAAAAAGCTTGAATGTAAAAGGATGCCTGCAGAAACATTTATAAAAAGAGCTAAGGAATCATTTGATATTATCTACCTCGACCCTCCCTTTCCCTATAAATTTCACATAGAACTTCTCGAAAAAATAGAAGAATCAAAAATATTAAAAGAAGGGGGCCTTGTAATGATGCACAGGCCATCCGAAAAGGCTATGCCTCAAACAATAGGCTCTTTGACAAAAAGCGATGAGAGGGTATATGGAAGATCCATCGTGGACTTTTATCGTAAAAAATCTATGGAGGTTCGATAAACATTTCGGCTTGAAATACAAGCCGAAATGTTTATCTTCGAGTTTTGTGCTTCGCACAAAACATCGTATTATTGTATGCGGTTTGTAAAAAAATCGCGTGATATGGAGGAAAGATGTTTAAGTTAAAAGAAAATTTTTTACTTGGGGTTGCTACGGCTTCTACCCAAATTGAGGGAGGAAGGGTAAACTCCAACTGGAACGATTTTTGTGACCGCAAAATGACAAATGACGGCTCCGATGTAGCCCGGGCAAATATGCACTACGAAAAGGTTGAAGAAGATACCGAACTTCTAAAAAAGATGGGGATTCAAACTTACCGCATGTCCTTAGAATGGGCACGCATTGAACCTGAAAAAGGAAAATTCGACACTAAAGCCCTTGACCACTACAAGGAAGAATTAAGCCTTTTAAAAAAAGCAGGCATAAGGCCCTTAATAAGCCTTTACCACTTTAGCCATCCCATGTGGTTTGAAAATTCTGGCGGCTTTACAAAAAAAGAAAATGTCGAAGTTTTTTTAAATTATGTAAAGACCTGCATAAGCGAGCTTGGAAGCCTTTGCAGCGACTATGTTACAATAAATGAGCCGAATGTCTATGCAGTTCAGTCCTTCTTTTTAGGCCTTTGGCCGCCCGAAAAAAAATCGATTGCAAAAACTATAAAGGTAATGAATATCCTCATAGCCGCACACTGCAAGGCCTACGATTTAATCCATGAAATACGAAAAGAAAAAGGCCTTACGGACACAAGGGTGAGCTTTGCCCACCACATGCAGGCCTTCCATCCAAAGGATAAAAATAGAAAAGCCGATCAAAGGGCGGCAAAAAGAATAAGCAAAATTTTTCAAGACGGAATTATGGAAGCCTGTTTTAAGGGAGAGTTTTCATTCCCCTTTAAAAATATCCTAAACATAAAAAAGAAAAACTATGTAGATTTTATAGCTATCAACTATTATTCAAGGCAGGCAGTAAGAGGATTCTCTTACACGGCCTTTGAAAATACGCCTAAAAACGATTTAGGCTGGGATATTTATCCCTTGGGCCTAATCGAGTGCGCTCAAACTTGCTATAATTGCCTTCACCTTCCGATAGTCATAAGCGAAAACGGAACCTGTGACAATAAGGATGAGTTTAGATGCCGCTATATTTATGACCACTTAAAACTTATAAGCGAATCTCCCCTCCCCTTTGAAGCCTATTATCATTGGTGCTTTATCGACAATTTCGAGTGGAAAGAAGGAGAATCCGCCCGTTTCGGCCTCGTGCACTGTAATTACGAAACTCAAGAAAGGACTATCAAAAAAAGCGGGGAATTCTACAGCGAAATGATCAAAAAACGAGGAGTCGATAAATCGATGATGGAAAAATATGTTGAACCTTGTAAGTATAATATTAAATAAAATTCATAAGCTAAGATTAGCTTTAATAAAGCAAACTACCTATAAAAATAACCAAATATGCTACTTGAAATTTAGCACATTTTAGATTATACTCTATAGCGATAGAATCTAAGGATAGTTTTGTCTCCCCAATTAAAGGAAAGTAAATGCTTGAAAATATATCGGTAAAAAACATAGCTTTAATCGACAGCCTCTTTGTAGAATTTGAGAAGGGTTTAAATGTTTTAAGCGGAGAAACAGGTGCAGGAAAGTCAATTTTGATAGGAGCTTTAACCCTTTTATTGGGCGGTAAAACTTCGACAGATTTTATCCGAACCGGTACCGATGAGGCAGCTGTCTCTGGAAGTTTTTTTATAGGAAACAAACATATTGAGGCTTTAAAATGGCTGGGCGAACATGGGATTGAACCTGAAGACAACCGAGTCCTTATCCGCCGCAATTTAAAACAAAACGGCCGATCCAATGCTTGGATACAGAGTACGCCGGTAACAAGGAATGAACTTGAAGACTTTACCTCTCTTTTGGTGGATATCCACGGCCAACACGACCATCAATCGCTTTTTAGAATTGCAGAACACCGCCGTTTTTTGGACAGCTTTGCAGGCATAAACAACGAAGTGAAAATGTTCACCTCTCTTTATGCCGAACTTGCCGAAAAAAGAACAGAGCTTGAAAACTTAAACCTTTCCGAAAAAGAACTTGCTGAAAAACAAGAGCTTTTGCAGTTTGCCATTGATGAAATAACAAAGGCAAAATTAAAAGAAGACGAAAAAGAAGAACTTGAAGCTGAAGAAAAAAGATTAAACCAATTTGAAAAACTCTTTGAAGCCTTAAACACGGCTTCTCAGCTCTTTTCCGATGAATCGGGAATAATCAGTCTTACAAAAAAGGCCATGCATAATCTTGAAACTGCAAAAAATTGCGATGAGGGGCTTGAGGACCTTTTAAAAAGGCTGGAAACCGGATATTACGAATTGGACGATATAAGCTCATCGATAGATTCATACCTTTCAAAGCTGACATTTAATCCTGAAAGGGTGGAACAAGTACAGGAAAGGCTTTCTTTAATATATAAGTTGACAAAAAAATACGGGGCAACAATACACGATGTCTTAAACTATGCCCAAAATGCCGAAGAACAGCTTGAAGGTCTTTCCAAACGGGAGGCAGGAAAATCGGAGCTTGAACAGAAAATAGGAATTTTGCAGTCAAAGCTCTTAAAACTGGGAAGAATCCTATCCGAAAAACGCAAAGAGGCATCTTCAAAACTCCAAAAAGAGGTTGAAGAAGTTCTTTCCAATTTAGGAATGCCGAAAACTAAATTTCAAGTTAGAGTGGACACTCGGCTCCCTGAAGGGAACAGGCTATCGGCAAATCCTTACGGCTTTGACGATATCGAATTTATGATAAGCCCCAATGCCGGGGAACCATTGCGGCCTCTTTCTAAGATTGCATCGGGAGGAGAGCTCTCCCGTGTTATGCTGGCCTTAAAAACGGTACTTGCAGAAGGAGATGAAGCGGATACCCTGATATTCGATGAAATTGATACCGGAATCGGCGGAGAAGTTGCGATAAGTGTTGCATCCCATATGAAAAAACTATCTCAAAAAAAACAGATTCTTTGTATTACGCACCTTGCGGTAATCGCTTCTCATGCCGATAATCATATTAAGATAGAAAAAAATACGATGGGGCAGACAACTAAAACCTCCGCAGCAGCTGTTTCCGGTAAAACAAGACTTGAAGAAATAGCCAGAATGCTTGCCGGAGACGAGTTAAGTGAAGCTTCGCTAAAACATGCCGAAGAACTTCTTGTAAAATATGCCCGGTAAAATAGGAGCTCATTGTGGAAGGAGAAAAAAGCGGAAACAGGGAACTTTATACAAAACGGGTTTATGAATACGATCAGGCAATAAACCAAGTATTAAAGCATGAAGAAAATATTCTCTCTCTTATAAAAAAAGATACATTCGGTGCTGCCTATAAAAGGCTTGTTCTTGCCGATGAGATGATTTATTTAGCGACCCTATATTTAGCTAAATTCAGACTATCGGTAGCCCTTCTCGGTGGAAAAAACGAAAACATTCTCAATGAAGCACGAAAGACCCTTTATAAGCCCATAATCTATCTTGAAGAAATTGTAACCGACCTCATAGATGCTCCTTTTTCCGAGTATGAACAGGGCGTTGCACAAATTTCCAAAATAACTGAAAAACAAAGGTATTATCTTATACGGAAACTTGGACTTGTAATAAACTTGGTAATAGATGCCTATGGGGAAAACACCAAGTGGAGATGGTCATTTATAGACATAGAAGCAAGATTTGCAGTAGTTGCAAAAAACATAATGGACCTAAAAGAAATAAGCCAAACAGGCTTAAACCCTCATGCGGAGGATTATGATACCGTAATATATCATCTTAGGCTTGTAAAAACACTTTTTACAAAGGCAGCCGACAAATACCGAGAAAAATATGAAATAGTTACAAACAATATAAGCGATTTCCGCACTGCGATTCTTTTTTTAGAAGGCCTAAGAAGGGTGCACATGGTTTTAAATGAGCACAGAGAGGTTGAAGAAATCAAACGCAAAATCGAAATATGGAAAGATAAGATGGAAAAGGATCTAAAGCAAAAGGATAAGCAAAAAAAATGATTTTTACAACAAAAGCCGTTCTAAAATTATTTGAAGCTTTCTCTATTCAGCGTTGGAATGATCTAATCCGTCCTTTTGAAATAGTTGAAATGGATAAAACGGCCGAGAAAACATTTTTAGCCTATATAATTGGAAAATACGAAGAAAAAAAAGGAAAAAAAATCGATTGGGATAGGATAATTGACGGTTCCGTTTTTGATATTTTAAGAAAAATAGCTCTATGCGATATCAAAGCCCCCGTACAAAGAAGAATCCGAAAAGAATACCCTGAAGAATATAAAAAAATTAACGAGTGGATATTCGAAAAATATAATGACCTTTTCCCTGATGGAGAATTTAAAGCTAAATTTCATTCATATCTATTTAAAGAACCCGATAAAGATGATATAACATGGAAGGTTTCACGGGCAGCTCATAAGTATTCCACTATAAGAGAATTTGAAATGCTTAAACCTGTAAATGAAGCTTTCCGCTTAACTGAAATTGACGGCTTTTTAAAGGAAGAAATCTGCGAGTTTATGGATTTAACCGGCATTCAGCTTCTGCTTGCAAACCAAAATCCTCATAAACTTATAACCGAAATAGAAAAGCTTAGATTCCAAGTCAGATGGAATCAAACACCGAGGGTTCCTCAGACAACAGTCTTGGGTCATTCCTTTTATGTAGCTGCCCTAACCCTCTTAATGTGCTATGACTTAAATATAACAAATGAACGAAGATATAATAACTTTTTTTCGGCCCTTTTTCATGATTTACCTGAAGCTGTTACAAGAGATATAATCTCTCCGGTAAAACAGGCTACCGATCATCTGCCGGCTGTCGTAAAAGAAATTGAAGAGCGCATAGTAAAGGACGAGCTTTTGCCATTAATGGACGAATCTTTTATAGATGAAGTCATGTATTATATATCCGATGAATTTGAAAACAGGATTATTGTAGATAAACAGGTTAAAATTGTAAATTTTGAAGAGTTATCTCAAAAATATGCCGATAAGAAATTTAAGGCAACGGATGGGCGCTTAGTAAGGGTTGCAGATCAAATTGCAGCCTTTGTCGAAGCCGACAGCTCAATCCGCTATGGGATTACATCCACGCATTTAGAAGAAGGCCGTAAAAACATACTGGGAGCTTATCCTGTAGGAACAAAAATAAATAATTTAAGTACGGATGTTTTTTTTAATGCATACCGTTAATGGGGAGTAGACATGAACAAGGTAGAAATGGACAGGGATATTTTTTTCCAAGAACTAAAACAAACAGCTATTTTTTCGTGCATTGAAGATGAGGATTTAATGAAGATAATAGATTTTTCCGAAATTATTTCCTATGAACGTGGAGAAAATATCATCACAGAAGATACCGAAAATAATGGTTTTTTTGTTTTATTAAGCGGAAAATTAGAAATTGTAAAGAACGGAAAATGGGGAGATGTTAAAATAGGTGTTTTACAAAACAAAGCAAGTTTCGGTGAAACCTCCCTCTTTAAAGATCAGCCGGCCACAGCCAGCGTAAACGCCTTAGACCCTTCGACAATCTTGCTTATATCTAAGGAGCAGTTTACAGCTTATATAAATGCTCATCCCAAGGCCGGAAATGTTATTTTAACATATATAGTTTTTAGCTTACTGCAAAAACTCAATACTACAAATGAAGAGAGGGTTCAGGAAAAGAACCTTGAATTTTCTCCTGAAGATTTAGCCTTTATGGTAGATATGTTTAACCCTCAAAATACGGAATCATGACAACGGTAGTTTAATAAAGAGGCTTAATGTATAAAAAAAACATCTTAGGGATTTTATTTTTTATCTTTTTCTCATTTTCAGGCTTTGCAGAAGATATTGTGCATATAATTGAAAAAGGAGACACTCTGTATGCTCTAAGTAAAAAATATAATACGCCTATAGATTCTATTCTTAAAAAAAACAACTTGAGCGATCCTTCAAAAATAAAGATAGGACAAAAAATCATAATTCCGGTAGAAAGTTCTGCAAAAAACGATAAAAAAACTAATGCCAAGACCGGTTCGGAGGAGATCACCCATGTGATACAAAAAGGAGATACTCTTTATGCCTTGGCAAAAAAATTCGGCATCAAATTCTCCGATCTCCTTAAACTAAACGGAATTAACGAAAAAACGCCCTTAAAAATAGGCCAAATTTTAAAAATACCTCAAGGTACTACTCAAGAACCAGCCAAAAACAATGGGCAAGAAACGGACAAAACTTCAATTACAAAAGCTTCATCAGAAAAGACATCAGAGAAAAGTTTACAAAGCATTAAACCTAGCACTTCGGCAAAACAGGCAGATTCTAAACTTCTTTGGCCGGTTCCGGCCTCAAAAGTTTCCTACCTTTCAGGAAAAATTACAGGCGTAGTTATAGACTCCGTAAAAGGGCAGACTGTAAAAGCCGTAAGCTCAGGGAAGGTTGTATCTACGGGCCCGCATCGGGGCTTCGGGCAAGTAGTCTTTGTTCAATCCAAGACAAAACACATCTATGTTTACGGCGGAATGGAAAAAATCGTCGTAAAAAAAGGCGATACAATCGCCGTAGGCCAAAAGTTGGGGGAATTGGGGGTAGAATTACTTACAGGTAAGGCAAGGCTCTACTTTATGGTTTACGATAAAAATAAGCCCATCGATCCTGCAAGGGCCCCGAGAGGCCTCTAGTTTTTAGTAAAGCTTGTTTTCCGCTCAATTTCATTTTTTTACCATTTATTTGTATTTTAAGCTCGACTTTTCGGCAAAAGTGTAGTATCCTATAAGTACAATGAAATTGTGTGGAGGAAATTATGAACATTAACATTCAAGCAGTAAAATTTACGATGGACGAGGATCAGAAAAAATATCTTGATCAAAAGTTTAAAAGAATTGAATATGCGGATAATCTTATTACCGATATTCAGTGCTTTATCAAACTGGATAAAAAGTTTATCTACGACACAACAATTAACTTTAGGTGGGGGGGCACGGCTCATGTTTCAACCGAAAACTATGAGTTTGAGGCCGGCGTCAATAAAATGATGGATATAGCCGACCAAAAAGTAAAAAAGGAAAAGGATAAGGTTCAAGAAAAAAAATAAACTTGACTTAAACACTTTATAATAAATTGTAAGGGGAATATCACAATATTCCCCTTATTTTTTCTTAAAATACACTTCTATAATAAAAATTTAAAGCCGATGAGGTTTACAAACTGCCCTTAAATGTGTATATTACAAACATGGCTAATATAAGCTTTTCGGTTCTTAATCTTTTGGAATTAGATCTTAAAAAACATGACTCCCTTGAATTAACCTGTGTATCGGGTAGAATGGGGCTTTCCAATAAGATTATGGAACCTAACATAAACCGTCCGGGACTTGCCCTTTCAGGCTTTTTCGACTCATTTGCAAATGAAAGAGTTCAGCTTTTCGGAAGAGGAGAATACGCCTATCTTGCCACCCTCATAGAAAAAAAAGACTTATCCACAATCGAAAAAATGTTTTCTTTTAAAATTCCATGCTGCATATTTTCATATAATCTGGAGCCGCCTGAAGAATTTTTACAAATAACAGAAAAATACAACTGTCCAATATTAAAGTCAAATCTTTCTTCAAATGAACTGGCCTTACGCCTCTTACGAATCCTATCGAATACATTTGCCCCTAAAATTTCTTTACATGGGGTCTTGGTTGAGGTTTTCGGCCTAGGCATTCTCATAATGGGCAGCTCAGGAGTCGGAAAAAGTGAAACAGCCCTTGAGCTCATCGAAAGGGGCCACCGCCTCGTAGCCGATGATGTGGTCGAAATCTCCTGTATAAACGGAAACACCCTTGTAGGACGGGGAGCCAATAAGATTATAGGACACCACATGGAAATCAGAGGTTTGGGTATAATAAACATACGACAGCTTTACGGTATAGGAGCTATACGGGAAGTAAAGCAGATTCAGCTGGTTGCAAAGCTTGAAGAATGGGATGCCGAAAAAGTGTATGACAGATTGGGAACTGAGGAACTTACAACGGAAATTCTTGATGTTAGAATTCCAATGTTGGAAATACCGGTTAAACCGGGAAGGAATGTGCCGATTATTTTGGAAACGGCAGCTAAAAATGAAAGACTAAAGAGTATGGGGTATTTTTCTGCAAGAGAATTCAGCAGAAATGTGCTTAGATGGATCGAAACCGATTCTGCAAGGACACCCTACTACACTGATGACGATACATATTAAATTTAGGGAAAACCGCTAAAAACTGATGTTTTTAGCGGCTCCTATTAGAAGGATTAAATTATGATTTCAAAAACTATTAAGGTTCAAAATCGGGCAGGAATACATGCCCGCCCGGCAGCTCTTATTGCACAAAAATCGAATAATTTTTCTTCGGAGATTTTTTTATGCAAGGAAGACACAAAAATTAATGCCAAGTCCGTAATAGGAATTATAACTATGGCTGCCGCCTACGGCACAGAGCTCACTCTTACCTGTGATGGGCCTGATGAAAAGGAAGCATGCGAAGCAATCGAAACTATTTTTAACAATAAATTTGAAGAAGAATAAAATTTTTCGGAAATTAATATTTCCTACAAAACCTTTTTATGGAGGTATGTCATGAGATTTGATGATTTAAAGAGCCATGCGAGGCTTTTTTCGGAGTACACCGAACTTAGGGTTCAAGAAAACACGGCTATGTCGGTAGCAGCCCTAAACGGTGATCTTATAAACAATGTTCAATCCCGAAAAGCCGGAGTTTGTGCCCGCTCTTTTAAGGATGGGGTATGGGGCTTTGCCTCATCACCCGAACAAACGGACGAGGCCATAGCCTCATCTATAAAATCGGCAAGCGAAAACGTTAAGTTTTTAGCTAAAAAAACGGGAAGCGGTCAAGCTGAACTTCCTGCCTTTACGGGGCAAGGCACCTACGGAAAATACGATCCTTCCAAGGATGCCGATCAAAAGGAAGCTATAGACTTTATAAAAGACCTTGAAAACTACACGGCAAAAAAATATCCCGAACTTCAATCAAGAATTTTTAGCATCTCGGCCAACGGAACCGAAAGGCATCTTATTACCTCGGACAAGGCCGATGCCCATACCTATATTTCAAGGGCAAATTTAATGATGAGCTTTAAGCTCCTTTCGGAAGGCCAGCCCATAGGCCTCTACGATGTATTCGGAGGCTACGGTCAATTTAAAAACCTCTTCGATAAGCCTAATCTTTACTATTCTAAAATAGACGAAATGGTTGAAAACCTAAAACAAAAGGCGGCCGGAGTCTATGCCAAGCCCGGTATTCACGATGTTGTCCTCGGCCCCGACCTTGCAGGTATTCTTGCCCATGAAGCGATAGGACATACCACAGAATCGGACTTTGTAATGTCCGGTTCCATTGCAGCAGACTTTATGAATAAGGAAGTTGCTACTCCATTGGTAACACTCGTAGACTTTGCCTACGAGTGTAACGGCAAAATCTGTCCCGTTCCGATTT
The DNA here is from genome assembly GCF_024400535.1 of Treponema denticola. NCBI lineage: Bacteria > Pseudomonadati > Spirochaetota > Spirochaetia > Treponematales > Treponemataceae > Treponema > Treponema denticola. The sequence goes on along the minus strand of NZ_CP038800.1, from coordinate 1,434,188 downwards.
GGATAGACGATGAGGGAGTTGCTGCAAAAGATGCCGTTATAATCAAGGACGGAATCTTACGATCCTATATGCATAACAAACAGTCGGCAGCCATCTTCAAGGTAGATCCTACAGGAAACGCCCGTGCAAACGAGTTTTCGGATGAGCCTTTGGTGCGTATGCGGAACACCGCAATCCTCCCCGGAAAGGATAAGCTCAAGGACATGATAGCGAGCATCGATGACGGCTACTATTTTGTACGCTCATCGAACGGGCAGGCCGATTCTACAAGCGAATTTATGTTCGGTGTAGTGCTCGGTTATGAAATTAAAAACGGAAAAATCGGCAGGGCCGTAAAGGACTGCACTATAGCGGGAGTAGCCTTCGACATGCTTAAAACCGTAACAATGGTAAGCGACGATATGAGTTGGAGCAATGCCGGCATGTGCGGAAAAAAGCAGCTCATCAATGTAGGAATGGGCGGACCTGCAATCAAGTGTAAAATCGGAGTAGGAGGACGGGAATAATGAGCGGATTTGACGGAATAAAACATGCGGAATTTATCTTGGATGCCCTTAAAAAAGAGGGAGCCGATAAGGCAACAACAAGGGTTTCAAAAAGCGTAAAAAGCGAAATGAATATTGATGCAGGCCGTTTAAGCCTTTATAGGAGTACCACTGATATCTCAGTTGCAATGACCTCCCTTGTAGAAACTAAAAAGGGCTATATTGCAGGAAACGATTTAAGCGAAAAGGCCTTAAAAGAAAATGCAGCAAAGGCTGTTTCCCTTTCTCGTTCTTCCGAAAAAGATGATGGGAACGATATTTCACCTATGCAAAAGGGAGAAACTCTTTCCTACGGCGATACGGAACCCAATAACGAAAAAATGTATGAGAGGCTAAAAGAATTTTTAGATTATACAAAATCGGCCTACCCTACCTTACAATTAAACCAATGTGTTTTGGACTTTACACGAAGCGAACAAAACTTTGCAAACTCAAACGGAGTGCGCTTTACGCAAAGCTCAGGCATATACAATTTTACGGCAATGTTCTTCGCAAAAGACGGCAATGGTACGAGCAGCTTTAACTATAGCGGAGCCGCTCACCTTAACTTGGATAAGCCCTTAAAGGACTGGGGAAACCTCGATGAGATTATGAGGGAAAACTGCGGGCAAACGGTTACAGCCCCTCTTTCAGGTTCCTTTACAGGGGACATAGTTATAACTCCTATGAGTATGATAGATTTTGCAGGTACTATGCTGGGGCTTTTTATGGGAGATATGCCCCTCATTACAGGCACCTCTATTTGGAAGGATAAATTAAACCAAAAAGTATTATCGGATTTATTTACCCTCCATTCGTTTCCCCGAAAGCCGGCGGGCACTGAACTTGAAAGCCTTTACACCGGAGACGGCTTTAAGGCCGAAAACAAAACACTTATCGAAAAGGGCGTTTTAAAAGACTTTGTTTTAGGGTTTTACGGTTCCAAAAAAACAGGCCTTCCGCGCTGTGTTTCGGGAGGAGAAGGCTTAATAATAGAAAGCGGAAATACGGCAAAGGCCGATATGATTAAGAATATCAAAAAAGGAATTTTACTCGGCCGTTTTTCAGGCGGAAACCCTGCCACAAACGGAGACTTTTCGGGCGTTGCAAAAAACTCCTATCTCATCGAAAACGGCGAAATTACAAAACCTCTTTCCGAAACGATGATAGCAGGAAACATCGTAAAGATGTTCAGCGATATAATTTCCGTTTCAAAAGAAAAAGTAGACTACGGAAACGCAATAGTTCCGTGGATGCATTCTACAGGCATTACAATTTCCGGAAAGTAAACTCTTAAATTTTTAATAAAACCGCCTTAATGTGCCGAGCTTACAAGTTCTATAAAAAGCTAGGGCTTGAGCACAAGGCGGTTTTTTTGAGGAAAAAATGTTACCTTCTAAAGAAGAAGCAGAAAGATTACTTGAAGAAGCCTATTTAAAAAATCCCGGCCCTTGGAGAGAACACTCCATCGTTGCAGCCAAGTGTGCGCAAAAAATCGCTTCCGCATGCAAGGACTTAAACCCCGACAAGGCTTATATTTTGGGGCTCCTCCACGATATAGGACGGAGGGAAGGCGTAACAGCCCTTGCCCATGTGATAGACGGTTATGAGTATCTTATGAAATTAGGCTATGATGAGGCTGCCCGAGTATGTATAACTCATTCTTTTTCTATAAAAAAAATAGAAACCTACATCGGCAAAAACGATGTCAGTCCTGAAGCGTATAAAAAAATAAAAAAGCTTATCGAGGAATACGAATATGACGATTACGACAGGCTCATTCAGCTATGCGACAGCATCGCTCTCCCTCAAGGTTCTGCAAAAATCGAAGAGAGAATGAGCGATGTAAAAAAACGCCACGGTTATTATCCCCAAGACAAATGGAATAAACATATCGAACTAAAAAAATACTTTGAACAAAAATCCGGCTTGGATATAGATGAGCTAGGGATTAAGGTGTAGAGATTGTTTTGAGAATATCCGGTTAAATTTTATCAATAAAGCATTAGTATTAAGCTAAAGTATCGGTTTGTACTTCATTAAAAGTTTTCCGCACTTTTACATATTTGATAATATCAATTGTCAGGATTATAAGAACAGAAACGAACATAATAAGATAAAGTAATATAGCAAAATCTTGTTTTAAACATGCAATAAGGGTATTAAAAGCATTATACATAATATGTAAGCATATAGGCGCAAGAATTTTTTTGGTTTTTTCGTATAGATATGTAAGAAAAATACCGAGAAACATAAGATAAATAATATTCATACTAAATGTAAAACTTCGAATATGAGAAAATGCATATAGGGCAGCAGTTATACCGATGGAAAGTTTAATCGAAATTATTTTTTTTAATTTATTATAAATAATTTCTCGATAAAATAACTCTTCGACTATAGGACCCAGTATTATTGTGTATAAAATAAAAAAAACTCCAAAATCAATATTAATTTGCGGTTTAAATATAGTTTGATATATCACAATTCTTTTACCCTGCAATGCTTCAAACCAAAATTTAACGGCATTAAAAATAGATACAAGATTATTCCATGAAATAAAAGTTGTTACAAACATAAATGCATATTGAAAAATCCATAATTTTATTATAAACATCACATTAAATTTAGAAAATTTTATAACATCTTTTAGTTTTAATTTACAAAGATACAAAATAAGAAGTAAAATAAAACATAAAGATATACTCATAATAAGGTATGCATAAGATTTATATGTTTCACTACGGTTTGATGGATCCGTAAAACCATAGTAAGCAATATAAGGAGCATATTTACCCATAAAATATGCAAAAAAAACAAATAAAACATACAGACCTGTAATCGCAAAAATAGCTTTTATCTTCTTTTTGTCCATAAATAATCTCCTTTTCAAGAATATACCACCTGAGGAATTTTTTATCTTATTGTACTTCATTAAAAGTTTTCCGCACTTTTACATATTTGATAACATCAATTGTAATGATTACGAGAGCAGTAACAAAAAAAGTTAAATAAATTAATATACGTAAATCTAGTTTAGTTATAGGTATAAATGTAACATAAGCATTATATGCAGAATGAATAATTATTGATGTCCAGACCGTATTTGTTTTTTCATAGCAATAGGTAGTTAAAAGACCAAGAAAAAGTAAACTTAATATATTTATTTTTAGTTCATAATAAGGCATATGTCCGCAAAAAAACAATAAGCCGGTTATCATGGCAGCAATTCTGACAGATGTAACAGTTTTTAGTTTATCATAAATAACATGCTTATAGAATATTTCTTCGACTATAGGTCCAACAATAATAATATACATAAGCATAAAAGAATTTAAGTCAATTTGCGATTTAAATAGCGTTTGATATATTACAAGTCTTTTACCCTGTAATGCTTCAAACCAAAATTTAATACTGTTAAAAATTAAACTTATATCTTTTGAAGAATTAATATTCAATATAAAAGGCATTGACAGTTGAATAAAAACTAATCTTATAACAAAACCAAAATTAAATTTAGAAAATTTTATAACATCTTTTAGTTTTAATTTACAAAGGTACAAAATAAGAAGTAAAATAAAACACAAAGATACACTCATAATAAGGTATGCATAAGATTTATATGTTTCACTACGGTTTGATGGATCCGCAAAAACATAATAAGCAATATAAGAAGCATATTTGCCCATAAAATATATAAAAAACATAACTACAGTGTACAAACATGCAATCTCAAAAATAGCTTTTATTTTCTTTTTGTCCATAAACAAGCTCCTTTTCAAGAATATACCACCTGAGGAATTTTTTATCTTAATATTTATATTCTATTTCTCATAGTAGAATATATTCTATAATATATGTAAATAATTTGTCAAGTAAGATTCATAAAACTCTTTGCGCTCTTAGCGGCCCTTGCGGTTAAGTTTCCTACATCAAGTTGCCGAGTTTTTCGCGGATGAATTCGCTTTTTTCTTTTAAGCCGATTTTGCCGGTTTGGAGGATGAGGACATTCGGGGCTTTTGGGTCAAGGCTTACACGGCCTGCGGATTCTTTTATCATACGCAAAAGTTTATCTACAGAGATTTTTGATACACGGGCAAACTCGATGCGGACAGCAGCCTTTCTTTCTTTTAGACTTGCAATAGAAAGATGATTGCAGATAATTTTTATTTCTGAAAGAGCCAAAAGACTTTCCACTTCGGAGGGGGCAGGGCCGAAGCGGTCAAGAATTTCGGAGTAAACCCTGTCGAGGTCTCCCTGCACCTTAACGGCTGCAATTTTTTTATAAACTTCCATCTTGGTTTCGGGACTTGAAATATATGAATCGGGAATAAAACCCGAATACTCAAGCTCGATAACGGATTCTTGAACAGGTTCATAATCTTGGTTTTGAAGTTTTTGAACAGCCTCGTCCAAAAGACGCAAATATAAATCAAAGCCTACGGAATAAATATCTCCCGATTGTTCCCTGCCCAAAAGATTTCCGGCTCCTCTTATTTCCATATCCTTCATCGCAATCTTAAAACCGGAACCGAGCTCGGTAAAGTCTGAAATAACTTGAAGCCTCTTCATAGCAATTTCGGAAAGAGCCTTATCGTCAGGATATAAAAGATAGGCATAGGCCTTTTTGTCGGAGCGGCCTACCCTTCCCCTCAACTGATAAAGCTGGGAAACGCCGTACATGTCGGCTCGGTCTATGATGATGGTATTGGCATTCGGAATGTCGATGCCGTTTTCGATAATGGTGGTAGCAATTAAAACTTGAAAACCGCCCAAACTAAAGCGCTCAAAAATTTCTTCCAGTTGGTTTGGAGACATTTGGCCGTGTGCCGTTTCAATCATAATCTCGGGTAAAAGAGATTGAAGCATAAAAAGAGTTTCATCCAAACTTTCAACCCTGTTATGAAGATAAAAAACCTGCCCGCCTCTCTCCGATTCCCGTCTTATAACTTCGGCAACTTTTTCCGCATTGAACTCGGCGATAACCGTCTCGACAGGTTTTCTGTTTTGAGGAGGAGTTGCAATTACGCTCATGTCCCTTATTTTTAAAAGCGACATGTGAAGGGTTCGCGGAATGGGAGTTGCAGAAAGGGAAAGACAGTCCACATTGTGCTTCATCTGTTTTAATCTTTCCTTATCCTTAACACCGAAGCGTTGTTCTTCATCGACAATCATCAAACCCAAATCCTTAAAGACAACATCTTTTTGAATTATGCGGTGAGTTCCGATTAAAATATCCACTTCGCCTTTTTTTAATTTTTCCAAAACTTTTTTTTGTTCGCCCTTTGGAACAAAGCGGGAAAGGCGGGCTAACTTTACGGGGAAGTTTTTAAACCTCTTGTCTAAGGTTTCAAAATGCTGTTCGGTCAAAATAGTTGTAGGCGACAAAAAGGCAACCTGCTTACCGCTCATAACGGCCTTAAAGGCAGCCCGCATTGCAACTTCGGTTTTACCGTAACCTACATCTCCGCAGATAAGCCTATCCATGGGAACAGGTTTTTCCATGTCCTCTTTTACCTCGGCGATACAGGTAAGCTGGTCATCGGTTTCTTCATAAGGAAAAGCCGCTTCAAAAGCTGTCTGCCATTCATCATCTTTTTGAAAAGCAAAGCCCATACTCGCCTTTCTTTTAGAATAAAGGTCGATGAGTTTTGCGGCTATATCTTCAACCGATTTTTTTACCTTGTTCTTTCTGTTCTCCCAAGACTTTGAGCCGAGGATATCGAGATGAGGAGCCTCTCCTTCGTTTCCTATATAACGCTGAACAAGGTCGGCCTGCTCAATCGGAATAAAAACGGTTTCATCATTTGCATATAAAAGATTTATATAATCCCTTTCCGTATCTAAAATTTTAACGCGTTCGATACCGCGGAATTTTCCTATGCCGTAATTTACATGAACAACATAGTCTCCCGGATTTAATTCGATAAATGTATCGATAACCGAACTCTTTGCAGTCTTTACAGATTTTGGAATTCTTCGGCGGCGGCCGAAAATCTCGTTTTCGTGGATTACCAAAATTTTTAGATCAGGAATACCGAAGCCGCCTGAAAGGTTATAAGGTAAAATTTTTATTCTGTCTTCGTGCAGAATTTCTTCGATACGGAGGGCTTGATTATTGCTTTCAGCAAATACGAAGATAGACCAATCATCATTTAAAAGATTATTTAATTCTTCGCGTAAATAAACTATGTTCCCGAAAAAACTGCGGGGAGGATCGGTTTTAAATTTAAGAGTTTTATTTTTATCTTCTTGTTCGGCTAAAGTTCTAAAATAAATAGACTTATTATATTTTTGTACATTGCTTTCAAATTGAAGTAAGATGCGTTGAGGTTCGGGATATTCAGAAATAAGGGCTTTTCGTTTTTCGTTTTCATCAAATTGAGTTTTGGTTTTTTTATAAAGCCCCATATATTCTCTAAGTAAAATTTCCGAAGAATTTTTTTGTCTGTCATAGTCCGAATAAAAAACAGGAATCTTATTTAATTTCGCATATTCTAAAACGGAAGAAGATTTTTGAAACGCAAGAGGATAAAAAATTTCTTCTCCTTCAAATGTTTTATATTCTTTTAAGGCATCAATAATTTTTAAAATACTTTCAGAAAATTCCGAATAGGTTTTTAAATTTTTTTCCAAGCAGTCAATACGCTCATCATTCCAAATTACTTCCTTTACGGGATAGAAGTTAATTTTTTTATATTCCTCTAAAGAACCTTGGCTTGCTATATCAAAGCTCTTTATTTTTTCTACCTTATCAAAATCAAATTGGATTCGGTAAGCCGTTTTTTCCGAACCCGAATTGGAAGCAAGGCAGATATCCAAGACCTCTCCCCGCAAGGCAAACTCACCTCTCACGCTTACACGCGGAACTCTTATGTAACCCCAAAGGCTTAAAAGCTCCGCAAGGCTTAAAATATCAAGGCTTGAACCTGCCGTAATTTCTACATTATTTTGTTTTAAATAATCGGCCGGAGGAACCGGAGTTAAAAAGGAACGCTGGCAGGTAATAAAAACCGGAGGTTTGTTTTTTGTATAGGATTCATTCCCGGATTCAAGCAGGCGGATCAGCACTTCGGCTCGTTCGGAAAAGACGGGAGCTGTAGGCGAAATAGGTCTATAGGCAAGAGAGCCCCACCAAGGCAACACAAAATTTTCTATTCCGGAAAAATCCAAGTCGGCTCTTACGGCCTCCGCTTCCTTTTCTGTCGGAACTACCACGAGGACAGGTTTACGGGTCGTATACAAATATTCCGTTAAAAAAAATCCAAAAAGGCCTCCGGAAATTCCTGTAATGTTGTAGGGATAAGAATTTTCATCTATCTCATCGAAGGCATCTTTCATGTCCTTCCATGAGCGGATAGAATTTTGTAAGGAATCTATTAGAGGCTGAGGCATTTAAATCTTTACCCGTTTGAGGGCTTCGGCTGCTTCCTTAAACTCGGGGCGGAGTTTTACTGCCGTTTGATAGGCTGCAATCGCACCTTCTTTTTCTCCGGCCGCTTCACGGACAATTCCAAGCCTATACCACCAAAGAGAATTGGAAGGCTCCAAGTGCACTGAAATGGAATAAGCAATATCGGCTTTGTGATATTTTTTTGTATTTCGGTAAATCTCTCCGACAAAAAAGTGAGCAACGCTTATACGCTCGCCGTTGGGAGCCATCTCGATATACATTTCCATATTCCGCAACGCGTCTTTATAATTCCCTAGGAAAAACTGAGCCTCTGCCAAGGTTTCGATAATTCTTGCATCCTTCCCGATCTTTAAGGCATCACTACATACCAGTTCGGTGTCCTTGTATCGGCCCAATCGAAAAAGGCACCATGTATATACGGCATAAGAATCCATATTCTTAGAATTTACCTTTAATTCGTTACGGCAAATTTCTATAGCGGATAGATAAGCGGTTCCGGCATCTTCACGCCTTCCTATGGAATCAAGGCTGCGGCCCTGCCTGTAAAGCTTTAGAGCATCAGGTTTATCTTGTGCAAAAAGAACACCGGCCTGCGTAAAAAAAAGACCTGCAGCAAAAATAAAAGTTAATAGAATAAATTTAAAACGTTTTCCGGTTATCATAATTTTCTCCATCCATTATTTTACATAAATTTTTATTTTATTCAATCGGGGGAAAAATCATAGAAGTATAATTTTATTAAAACCTATTTTCCCGTGTAAAAACTCTCATGGCTATACTCACACCATTTTTCATACATTTCAATATACCGCTCTTTGATAAAACCCTGTATTTTTCTTAGGTCTTTATCATTGAGGACTCCTCGATTCTGAATTATTGTCTCGCCGTCACTTTTAACAAAAAATTTAGCCGAACTTTTTTCCGTCAATTTTGAATCACTTGCATGAACATGAAAGGCCTCAATAATACATTTAGAAGTAAAATATAAATAATATCCTGCAACTTTAAAAGAAAAATATTTAGGCATCTTAATCTTCCATATATTTTAAACAACTTTTTAAATATTTTTTTGAAACAATTATTTCAATATCGTCCATATTAGTTTCAATTAATGTTCCGTCTTGTTTAAAGACTGCTGCACCATACCCGTTATTTAAATTAAAAACTCGTATTCCTTCAGGAATCTTTTTAAAAGCAAAACCATTAGCAATTACATCGGCTTCATCGGCAATCTTATATAAATCAGGCATATCTTACCTCCACCTTTTGAATTGATGATAAAAATTTTTCGGTATCAATATACAGATTTTCTAATATAGGAATTAAATCAATATATTCTTCTTCAAACTCAGAATTATGAGCATATTTAGCAGAAACGACAAGATAGCCCTTATCCCAACTAACAACATCTCCATATCTCTCCAATGAATAAGGTGCTATAAACTTTAATCGTTTATCACCAAAAGAGAATATTGTATAAGAGTCTTCATTACTTAAATAAGCCGTATTTTCTGTTTGCATAAACTAATTATAGCATAAAAATACAGAACCGGCAAGTCCGGAATTTTTAGATACCTAATACACAAACTTATCGTCTTCATCTTTTACTATAATAACTCTTCCCCGCTCTGCTTCATTTTTCACTCGGGCTAAAAAGTGCTCAACGGTATTATTTAGATCACGCTTTAGAACAGGTCCCATATACTGTTCTTCATCGAGAACCAAGGCAGCACGGCTTTTAGACATATTCGCCAAGATTACCTTTCTAAATTCTTCGCTTTGATTATGTATCAAAAGAGCCAATTCTTTATCGGTCATAGGAGAGATTAGATATTGAATGTGCTTTGGATTCATATTTATAATATCATCAAGGGTAACAAGTTTTCGTTTTATAGTTTCGGTTAAATTTTCATCTTCAAGATCAAGAGAATCCAAAATACTTGAGCCGGTCTCATAATCCAGTTTACGCAAGATATTGGCCAATACGGAAACACCGTCAACCGAGCTTGTGCGGTTTAAATTTACATCGGCAAGTTTCTTTTTTAAGGCCTCACTTACCTGAGTAAGAACTTCAGCATCTATCTTTTTAAGTTTTGCAAGGCGTAAGATGATGTCTTTTTTTTCGTCTTCATCTTCAATGGAACTTATATAGGACGCAGCCTGCTTAGGCTCCAATTGAGAAAGGACTATGGCCTTTGTAGCCGGAAGCTCGCCTTGTAAAATTCGGCTCAGGCGCTCCTTATCCATACCTTCAAGATACTCAAAAGGTTTGGGCATTTTAGGAGGCACGGCAGTTTCAAGAATTTTTTCTGCCCTGGCCTCGCCGAAGGCTTCGGTTAAGATTGTCTTAGCCGTATCGACACCGCCTAAAAGATTTTGGTTTTTATTATAGATATCGTTAAATTCATTTAGAATATCATAGGCTTCTTTTTTATCTATCGATTGAACCGTAACAAGCTCTGCTACAACCTTGTCTATCTGTTCCTTGGTAAGCTGCCTTAAAACATCGGCAGCCTGCTCCGCTCCGATTATAAAAAGAAATTTGGCAACTCTCTTATAAGGACTTTCTTTTCCGGCACTTTTTTCATCGATAGGAACCTTTATAAGCCCCTTCTTTAACATTTGACTTTCAATATCGCTCATAAAAACCTCAAGGGTTATTATAGCACGGATTAGCCTAAAAAGGCAAGGCCGCATTTTTCTCCCGCACGACAAGAGCACGAAGATTATATAAATAAGCGCACATAGTTTTTGGAAAAAATTGGTAATAGCACTATGCGCTGTTTGCAGCGGGGTTCAAACTGTGTTTGAAATAGGAGAATTTGCCGAAGTAAAACAAGATTGGCTAAAAATGAGGTGGGAACAAAGAAAAACTGTGATTACGTATTAGCTCTAAAAGAAAATCAACCGGCAACATATAATGATGTAAGAGACTATTTTTCCATAGAAGATAAAGACTTTCAAGACACACTTTTAAGATTTGAAACCTTCGATATCGGGCATAGTAGAGAAGAAAAAGATGTAATATTTAGGGATGATGAATGTCAAAGCCTGAGAAAAAAATACTGCTGAAAACATAGCAATTTTAAGAAGGATTTGCTTTAATCGAATGAAAATATATCAAAGCGGACATTGTCGCATTCGATAAACAATTCAATATCCTTGCCTCGATTATAGGCGGCACTTTTAAAAAGAATTTATTGTAATTAGGAATTAAATAAAAAAACTTATTTTCAGGCTAAATTTTACTGTCGGAGGCGCTAAATTATATTATAAGTCAGCCTTCAGCGTAAGGATATGAAAAAAGCCCTAAAAATGGAGTTTTTTATGCATTCGTAAAAAAAAACTTGGTTTACTTGAAAAAAAAGCTCTTATCGGCTAAAATACTTTTATGAAGATTACGGAAAAAATTTTAATTGTAGATTTCGGCGGTCAGTATAATCAGCTCATAGCAAGGCGTGTGCGTGACCTAAATGTTTATTCGGATATTGTTCCGGCCTCAAAGGCCATTGATTACATAAGGGAAAATAAGCCCATAGGTATAATTTTTACGGGAGGGCCTAACAGCGTTTATGAAGAAAAAGCTCCCCTGCCCCCAAAAGAAATTTTTGACTTAAATATTCCGATTTTAGGCATTTGCTACGGTATGCAGGCCATGGCCCATTGCCTAGGCGGCAAGGTCGAAAAAAGCTTAAAAAGAGAATTCGGCAAAACCCTAACAAAATTCGACACTAATCTTCCGCTCTTTAAAAACATAAAAGATAAATCTTCTGTTTGGATGAGTCATGTAGACTGCGTTTCCCGCCTGCCTGAGGGCTTTATTTCGGCAGCTCAAACGGCAAATACAAAAAATGCGGCCATGGCAAATAAAGAAAAAAAACTTTACGGCATTCAATTCCATGCCGAAGTTGAACATTCCGAAGAAGGGCAAAATATAATCAAAAACTTTTTATACAATGTTTGCGGTGCTAAAGGCGATTGGAATATGAAAAGCTTTTTAGCCGAGGCAATAAAAGATGTGCAAAATACCGTAAAAGACGGCAAGGTGCTTTTAGCCCTATCGGGAGGAGTAGATTCTTCCGTGCTTGCGGCTCTTTTAAATAGGGCTGTCGGTAAAAATTTAACCTGCATTTTTGTGGATCACGGCCTTATGCGTAAAAATGAGGGAGATGAGGTAGAGGCAGCCTTTAGAGATGCTCCAATGAATTTTATCCGCGTAAATGCGGAAAGCCGTTTTTTGGGGAAATTAAAAGGCGTTTCCGACCCTGAAAAAAAACGGAAAATAATCGGCGAAGAGTTTATCCGCGTTTTTGAAGAAGAAGCAAAAAAAATCGGAACTGTGGACTTCCTTGCCCAAGGCACAATTTACGCCGATGTAGTTGAAAGCGGTACCAAGGGTTCTGCCGTAATCAAAAGCCATCACAATGTCGGAGGCCTTCCCGATCACATAAGTTTTAAGTCCCTCATCGAGCCATTAAAAACGCTTTTTAAGGATGAAATAAGAAAATTAGGCACGGAGCTCGGCCTCCCCGATTATTTGGTACACCGTCAGCCCTTCCCCGGTCCCGGTCTTGCCATAAGAATCATGGGCGAGATAACCGAAGAAAAGCTCGATATTTTAAGGGAAGCCGATGCTATCTGGCGGAGTGAACTTGAACGGGCTGACATAAAAAAGGATTTAAGCCAGTATTTTGCCGTTCTTACCTCAACAAAAACGGTGGGTGTTATGGGCGACTTTAGAACCTATGACTACACCCTCGCCCTGCGTGCAGTAAAAACCTCGGACTTTATGTCAGCCGACTGGGTACGTATTCCCTACGAGGTTTTGGACAAGGTTTCTTCCCGTATCATAAACGAAGTAAAGGGTATCAACAGAATAGTCTACGACATAACCTCAAAACCGCCTGCGACTATTGAGTGGGAGTAGAGTAACAAAAATGTTTCTTCCGTAAAATCGTTGAAAATACAATATTACAACGGTTTACGGAAGCAAAAAGCTCCTTAGTGATACTGTTTTGATACTAAAAATGAGAAAAAGTAGGTTTAAAAAGAAGTTGTTGAATTTAGATAAATTGTTTAGAAAGCCTTCCATCATTTTGGTGGGAGGCTTTTGTGGAAATAGTGGTTGATAAATTTGAATTTACCTCTATTTAGACATACAAACTGTTGACAATAAAGCTCCTATATAGTATGTTTTAATAAACTACTATATAGGGGTTTTTGTATGGAAATGAATGGAGGATTTCTTGTCACCAAAATAAAACAGCTTGGAGATCGGATATTTGAGAAGATTCTTAGTGAAAAGAATATTGATGCATTCAATGGAGCCCAGGGGCGTATTCTTTATGTGCTGTGGCAGGAGGATGGAATCCCGATTGGGTCACTCTCGATCAAATGTGGATTAGCGATAACTTCTCTTACGACGATGCTGGAAAGAATGGAAAATCAAGGGCTGATAAGCCGCATTCAGTCTGAAACGGACAAAAGGAAAACACTCCTGTTTCTGACTGAGAAAGCACATGCCTTAAAGGGCGAGTACGATTCTGTATCTGATGAGATGGGCAGCATTTACTACAAAGGTTTTTCAGAAGAAGAAATTACCCGGTTTGAGGAATGCCTCGACCGCATTAGAAAGAATCTTGAGGATTGGCAGGAGTCATGAGTATTTGTATCAAAAATCAGATTCAGAACATTAATATCGTCATCGGCTGCACAGTGGGGTGTGCATATTGCTATGCCCGCAACAATGTGAAACGCTGGCATATGATTGATGATTTCGCTGTTCCTGAGTTCTTCCCGGATAAGCTCAAGATGATGGAAAAGAAACGTCCGCAGAACTTTCTTCTTACCGGCATGAGCGATCTCTCTGGATGGAAGCTGAAATGGAGAGACGAGGTATTTGCAAAGATCCGTGAAAATCCACAGCATCAGTTCCTGTTTCTCACCAAGCGCCCCGATCTGCTGGAGTTTGATACCGATCTGGAAAACGCATGGTTTGGCGTTACAGTAACGAGGAAAGCAGAACTGTGGCGTATTGACGCCCTTCGGAAAAACGTCAGAGCAAAACACTACCATGTTACCTTTGAGCCGTTATTCGACGATTCTGGTACAGTCGACTTTTCCAAAATCAACTGGATCGTTGTCGGCACCATGACCGGAGCTCAGAGCAGGAAGATTCATACGGAGCCGGAATGGGCATGGTCTCTGACGGATCAGGCACATGCGCTCGGCATCCCGGTGTTTATGAAGGAAGACCTTATCTCTATCATAGGGGATAAAAATATGATTCAGGAAATGCCGGAAGAATTCAATAAAGTGTTGGAGGCACAGAGATCATGGCAGAAGTAATTGATGGAATCCTCATTAGTGAGGTGAAAACAAAGAACATCATGACCAAGTCCAGTCTGCCGGTAGGCGGTTACTCGGTCAATCCCTATGTAGGCTGTACACATGCCTGCAAGTATTGCTACGCTTCTTTTATGAAGCGCTTTACCGGACACAGGGAGGAATGGGGTACTTTCCTTGATGTGAAGCAGTGGCCGGAAATTAAAAATCCGAAGAAATATGCCGGACAGCGGGTGGTCATCGGTTCTGTGACGGATGGTTACAATCCACAGGAGGAGCAATTCGGGAATACCAGAAAACTTCTGGAGCAGCTGATCGGCAGTGACGCAGATATTCTAATCTGCACAAAGTCTGATCTTGTGGTACGGGATATTGATCTGTTGAAGAAGCTTGGACGAGTAACCGTTTCATGGTCGATCAACACCCTGGATGAAAATTTTAAGAACGATATGGACTCTGCTTCGAGCATTGAGCGTCGTATCGCTTCTATGAAGCAGGTATATGATGCAGGTATCCGTACAGTCTGTTTCGTATCCCCGATATTCCCCGGTATCACGGATTTTGAAGCGATCTTTGAGCTGGTAAAGGGTCAGTGCGATCTGTTCTGGCTCGAAAATCTCAATCTTCGGGGCGGTTTCAAGAAGACGATTATGGATTATATCGCTGGAAAATATCCTGATCTTGTACCGCTTTATGATGAGATCTATAACAAGCATAACCGCAGCTACTTTGAAGCACTTGAAGTAAAAGCTGAGGAAATGGCTAAAAAGTATGATTGTCCCTTTGTGGATAATGAAATGCCTTATGGCAGAGTCCCTCAGGGACATCCGGTGATCGTGGATTATTTCTATCATGAGGAAATTCGAGGGACAGAAAATACCGGAAAAAGAAATCGTTAAACAGACTATTACTTTGGAAAAGATGCGAAAATATGATAAAAGACATGCAAATAGATGGCACTGTACTTGATGTTGAATGGGAAAACAATAATACTGTAAAGGAACTAAAGGAAGAATTAAAACAAGGAGAGGTAACCATCCCGGTTATCTAAATATAGCGATTTCGAGTAGGTAGGAGAAATTGGGTAAAACTTACTCCTCATCTGATAAAAGAATTACAGCAGAAGCCGGAGATATAATGCTGTACTCCGGAAACAAAATAGTTGTATTTTATGGAGCAAACACATGGGAATATACTCGAATTGGGAAGATTAAAAATTTAAGCAAGGAAGAAATAAAGCGATTATTAAGCAATAGTGATGTGGTATTAAAGATAAAAATGGAATGATTATGATAGTAATATTTTTAGTATCATTATTGATACTGTTTTGATACTAAAAACCTCTAAAACCACAAAAAATAGGTATAAAATGTTTGGTTTTAGAAACTTAATAGATACTGACAATACATAAAAGAAACAAATATGCTATGATAATTATTGAGTGGGAGTGATGAAGGCGGTATACTAAATGAGGAGGTTCACTATGATAGCAAAAACTCTCAAAGAAAAAGCAATGGTACTCGTACCCTTCTTGCTGCTTTTGCTTTTACAGCCGGCTGTTTACGCTCAAACAAACGGCACCATGCCTAAACGCAAATTCGTCATTGCATTTCACGCAAGCGTAAATACCGACAAAACGGGCAAAAATCTGATAAAAGAACTGCCCGATTTACAAAAACGGGGAATCAATACGCTTTTTCTTCAAATAGGCTATAACTATCAATGGAAAAGCGATCCGAAACTCTATAACAAATATGTGCTTTCCGAAACCGTTGCACGCGAAATTGCTGCAGAATGCCGCAGGCTTTCCATCGACCTCATCCCCGAAATAAACTGCCTCGGCCATCAATCATGGAAAAACAAAACCTTTGCCCTGCTCAAAGCCTATCCCGAACTGGACGAAACGCCCGGCCTCTACCCCGGCAATAAGGGTATTTATTGCCGAAGCCTCTGCTCTTCCAATGAAAAAGTCTACACGATTTTATTCGGTTTAATCGACGAGATTACCGAAGTTTTTTCGGTAAAAAAAATACACGTCGGCTTGGACGAAGTATTTTTGATAGGCGAAGATGCCTGCCCCCTTTGCCGAGGAAAAGACAAGGCCGAGCTGTTCGCCGGTGCCGTGAACAGACTCTACGATCACTGTGTCAAAAAACGCGGGTTTACAATGTATATGTGGGGCGACCGCCTCATCGACAGCGAGGATGAAGATAGCGGTTATAAGGGCGAATACGAAAGCTCATGTAACGGCACCTACCCCGCCGTCGACCTCATTCCTAAGGACATCATCATCTGCGACTGGCACTATGACGAGCTGGAACACTACGGCTCCATTCCGTTTTTTTTAAACAAGAGCTTCCGTGTCCTGCCTACAAGTTTCAAGAGCATTAAAGCGGTAAGCACTCTCATAGACTATTCGCTTTTGTACAAGGACAACCCTGCTATGCTCGGGCACATGTACACGGCATGGGACAATGTTACAAACAAAAATCTCTCACGGTATAAACCTATGGTCAAAACGATAGACAAACTGAAGGCCGGGAATTAGTAAAATCTAAAAACATACTATAGAAGTTAGGTCAGACATATTTTTAGCAAAAAAACAACTTGTATAAATGGCTCAAATTTGTTAAATTAGACGCTATGGCAGAAGCTACACGAGAAATACTAAATCGAATTTATTCTCCTATAATCCATAAATCACATGAACTGCATAGAACATTGATAAAACAGTATACAGGCAGCAAAATAAACAGAGGTTTCTTTAATGGTCATTATCATAAAAATTCCGAAGGAGAATATCAGCCGGATATTTACCCTATCCCTGTAATCAGCTTTATCGGATTATGTGATATTGAGTTCGACTTTGATACTGTTTCAATTACAACAAAGATATCAAGGAATCAAATACAACTTTTTGACTGGAATATAATTAGTTCTGTTCACTTCGAAATATATGGCGTTGAAAACTATCTTAAAGATTATGGCAGTGAACAAAATTACGATAAAATTGGAGATAATATCGCATCATCTACCGAAAAAGAATTCTTTGTTTCTATATATTTTCCTTTTATTACAAGTATTGAGGACTTAGCCAAATTTTTGACAATTTTACAAAAAAACAATTTCTATTATTAATCCGGCAAATGAAACAATATTCTTCCCAAAAATACTTGACGAGAATAAGGCTTACTTTTTTGTCTCCGCCTTCCCGTCTTTTAGCTCCAAGCCTTTTTCGAATAAAAAGCTGATGTAGTAGTCTTCAATCGTGTTTTTAGGGCCGGCGGCATTGAGTCGCTTACGGGCATCGGCATTGTTTCGGCGCTGCACATAGGAAGAGTAAAAATGACGAGGATCGGAATTATCAAAATCCAGTTTTTTATTTAAGAGCTTGGCAACATCTTCTCTACCCATTGCAAGGATCTTACAGCTTACCAGCTGATTGCGTACATAAAGGATATCTTCATATGAGATGCCGAATAAAAACTCTTCCAAAGACTGCCCTATAATCTTATTGGATAGTTTTGCAAGCATAAAACTTTGCCAAGAATCATCCAATTTGGAAGAAAGCAAAAAAAGCTCGCTGGTGCCCATCATCGTACCGAATACGGGAGCTATTGTGTCACGGGCAGTCCAAACGCGGGTTAGAACGGGAGCAAATGAAGTGGTGTTTTGATCCAAACGGTGCTCCCAAAGATAGGTTAAGGCATTTGCAACTTTTTCTTGTTTTTGTTTATCCAAAATATTGCTGTCCAAAATAGAAATATAAACATCTTCGGACATAATCGTAAACATGATATTCATAGTAGCAGCTCTAAGTTCTTCAATTTTTTCTTCCGAAAATGATGAATTTGAAGCGACCTTGGTAAGAGCAGAAAAGATATGGAATTTTGCTACAAGAAAGCCGCGTCCCAATACGGCCTTCGTAGGCATTGAAAGAGTACGGGCATCGGAAGGAGTTTTACATAAAGTTTCTATAAGGGTTTCTTGGCTGCGTTTTTCACCTGCAAGAACGCTTGTTTCATGGATTGAAGGAAAGCGGGAAATCGCAGCCGACATTCTTTCCAAATCCATGAGCTTTTTTCCTATTTCCAAAACAGTGGTCTTGTATTCTTCATTTAATCGTTCAAAAGCATACTTAACCAAGGTTCTTTCTTGATCATTTAAAACAACGATGTCTGTAGAGATTATAGTTCCGAGTCCTGCATTATCTATTGTCATATTTTTTCGCAACTTCTCCAATATGCAATTATCTAATGTATAGAAAAGATAGTATACCATATTTCAACGAATTTTTAAAGGGCTTTTTTAGCTAAAACCATAGAATTTTGATAAAAATAGGCAATACTCATTGACATAAAGCCTTTTTACATGCAATATATTCATTCAAAAATGTTAGTTCGATACGGTCAAAATGCCGAAGGAAAGCAGGTTCGGCAGGCTTTAGTCTATACTCAGGAGGAGCACCATATTGCCCTCGAAAAAATAGATATTGAAGCCGTAAAAATTATACAGCGTTTAAATTCTCAAGGTTTTGAAGCCTACATAGTAGGAGGAGCAGTAAGAGATCTATTGATAGGTCATGTTCCAAAGGATTTCGATATTGCAACCTCTGCAGAACCTTCAAAAATACGGAAAATATTCAGGAATTCAAGAATAATAGGCAGGCGTTTTAGGTTGGTGCATATATTTTTCGGAGAAAAAATATATGAGGTGAGCACATTTAGATCAACCGAAGACGGAAGCATAGGAAATAAGTTCGGAACTATAGATGAGGATGTACACCGAAGGGATTTTACTTTAAATGCTCTTTATTATGACCCGATCCATGAGCTCGTAATCGATTATATAGGCGGAGTTAACGATATAAGAGAAAAAAAAATAAGACCTATTATTCCGCTTAAACTTATATTTTCAGAAGATCCCGTAAGAATGATTAGGGCTATAAAGTATGCAGCAATGACGGATTCAGGTATTCCGTTTTTTCTACAGCTTCAAATACGGAAAAATGCCCATCTTTTGGAATTTGTATCCCCTTCAAGAATAACCGAAGAAATAAATAAGATTATTTTTAGCGGGCATGCAAGCGATATTATAAAAAAGCTTTTGGATTTTAAGCTCTATGTTTACCTACAGCCTGGGGCATGCGCCTTTATAGATTCGTCTTCAAAATTTAAAAAGATATATATAGAAAATCTTGCTCTTTTGGATAAGGAAGTTGACGCTAAACCTCAAATAAAACAGGGAGAATGTTTAAAATCATTACTTAAAGATTACATCAGACTGATTGCAAATCCCGAAGGGCCGCCGCAAGAAGTTTATACCTATGTTTACAAGGAATGCAGGCACTTTATTCTCCCCATGAACCCTCAAAGAAAGGAATTGGAATTTGCAGTAAAAAGCGTTTTAAATGATTTGGGAATTAAGGTATCAATGGAGAGAAGCCAAGTACGCCCTGCAAAACTCGGCAAACAGGTTAAGCATAGACGCAAGAAAAAGGCTAAAAAACAAGAAGCTCTTAAAGATACGGATTAAATCAACAACCCCGACGCAGAGCATCGGGGTACAGTGCTCAATGTTTCTAGACTCTAACCAGTTTATGAGCTATCGGGGCAGGATTTTTGATTGTGGCGTGTACCGGACAGCTGTCGTCAACCAAAGCCATAAATTTTTCAAGCTCCTCATCGGAAGCATCGGACTTAATATGATATATTGTTTCAATATCGGAAAGTCCCAGTGTACCCGGTCTAAAAAAGCCTATACATTCAACAGCCAAATAATCCAGTTTAAGACCTTTTTTCTTTGCAATTACCTTTGAAGTAACACACTTACAGGCTCCCAAACCGCTTAAAAGAAGTTCTATCGGGTTCATTCCTAAATCGGTTCCCCCGAAACTCAAGGGCTCATCCGCAATAATTTTCTTGCCTGATGCCTCACATTCAACTTTAAAACCTTCGCCTAAATCTATTTCGGCTTTTGTTCTAAATTCTTTTGCCATAATTTCTCCTATAAAACCTTTTTGCAGCAAATATCAATTTGCGAAAAGAGTTTTTTCAAGTGTGTGCCGAAAAGCACACACATATAATAATGCGAAGTTTTGTACCCGTAAGTACAAAACTCGGTAGATAAACAGTGAAGCTGAATTTCAGCTGAACTGTTTATCATACCTCCTATAAATATTCCCTAGTTATTTTTTTAAGGGAGATTTTAAACCTTTTTTTATTTCAGCAGCCAATTTTTGAATTTCTTCAAACCTATCCTGTTGTTTTAACTCTAAACTTATATAATACAATTGATTGATTTTTTCCGTATCGGATTTTTTTATATCATCCATAAAAAGAATTTCATCATAAAATGTATACTGATCTTGATTATATGGTTTCGCATTATAAGGAGCTGCTTGATTTATTTTTTGCTGCCACTGTTCTATATTTTTTTCGGGAGCTTCCTTAGGCGGTTTTAAATTTTTTGAGAGCCCGATATATATATAATCATCGCTTCTGGCCTTTGTAAACATTTGCAAGTTACGCACTTCAATACCGGGCGTACTGCCTTTTAAATTAAATCCTAAAGAAAGCACTAAGGTAGTTTCTTTATCACTTGAAAAGTCTTTTTTGGATATTGAAAAATCATAATCTCCGGCTTTTATAATCGTATTCTTTGAATTAAAATCAAATTTAATTGCTGCAAGCATAGGGTCAATAGGATAATCTTTGGGCGATAAAGATAAAAATTCTTTCCAATCTCCGAAATTTGCATTATACGAAGGTAGAATATAGTCTGTCATAAAACTATAATCAAGATTATGTCCGTTCCTTGTAGAAGAAATGGCATCAATTTTACTCATAACATAGATTCCTCCCGGAACAGGAAGAGAATACGATATAACTTCCCCGTCTGCAAAGGGAAGCTCCCAATAATTTACAAGCCATTTTCTACCGTAAACATCTATATGGCTTTCAGACCTTGATGCCTGTCCATAAGATAAAACAGGAACTTTTTCTCCTGCGACGGTCCTATAAATACGATCAGCACTTAAAATATAGTCCATATATAATTTAGGGGATTGTATAAGTTCTTTTTCGCTTACATTATCAGGCTTTTTTATCAAAGCCATGGTTGAATTAAGCATTTTACCGTAAACTACTTTGCCGTTTTGAGGAAGCTTATATTCTTTTAGATCATTGGGAATAAATAATCCCCACTTTTTATTTCCCTGACGGGCCAAATGAAGAGGAAAAGAAGGAGCCCAAGCTCCATACATAATCTCTTCCGAACCCAAGGCTTTGGTAAAGGATTCGGCTCCGGAAAAACTATATTTTTTCTTCAAGTCATCTATAATGCTGAGTGTAAATTTTTTATAATCGGACAGGACCGATTTTCGAACCTCCGTCAGCTTTTTGGGTAATTTTTCTTCATACTTAAATTCATAAAAACTGCTTTCTTCAAGAATATGCGGCAGCCTATAAAAAATAGGAAGATAGACCGTACCTAGATTTTTTGCAATATTCTTTGTTTCGGCAAAGGGAAGTGCATAGTTTAAATTTTCATTTTCACTTTTCATGGTAATAATTCCCAAAACCATTCCATCAGGTGAAATAAGCGGTCCTCCTGAATTGCCGGGGCTGGCTGCAGCCGAAAACCTAAGCCACTTCCATTTTCCGTTTCTTTCTTCAAAGGTTTGGCTTGTAAGAAGACCGTTACGGATTATAATGCCTTCGCCCAAAGCATTGCCGACGGAAAAGGTGGGGGTATTTAAGTTAAATTCATTTAAGGCTGAAAGGCCTTCGCCTTTTACATGCTTATAATTTTCTGCCTCAAAAATTATAAAATCCTTTTCAACAGAGTAACTTAAAACCGATCCTACCTTATAAATATCCCCCGATACCGAACGGAGGTTGTAGTCGTTATAAAAACTTTCTTCATAAAGGTTAAAAACATGGGCGGCAGAATAGAATTTGCCGTCATCCATTAAAAAAGCGGTTCCTATGGGAATATATTTGTCGTTTCGTATTGCAAATGGAATTCTATCCATGGGAAGTTTTTTTTCATATTCCAGCTTCCCTTCTTCCGG
The DNA here is from genome assembly GCF_024400535.1 of Treponema denticola. Taxonomy (NCBI): domain Bacteria; kingdom Pseudomonadati; phylum Spirochaetota; class Spirochaetia; order Treponematales; family Treponemataceae; genus Treponema; species Treponema denticola. The sequence goes on along the minus strand of NZ_CP038800.1, from coordinate 1,411,831 downwards.
TTTTAAAACAACAACTTCAAATACGGCTCCGTTTATTTTTTTCAGAACTTCGGGACTTAGAACAGCCTGAGCTCCCAAAATCTGAAAAACTACCGCAAAAAATAAAATCATAAAAATGTGCTTAAATTTCATCATAACAAACATACCTCATTATAATCTACGTGTTAAACAATATCATATTATCTTTTAATTAACAAGAGTGTAAGAATTATAAAAAACGGCCGTACTTGGACGGCCGTCAGTAATATTAGTTCAATTTATTTTCTGCAAGGATTGCCTTATATGATTTTAAATCGGTAAAGACTTCTTCTTTAAGCGGATTACGCTTTGTTTTGCTTATGATGTATAGTTCGTAAGCAAATACGGCAAGGTTTACAATCAAAGCAGCAACAGCCAATACTGTTTTCGGAGCGTCAGCCTGAGTTGATGTAATGCCGAACCAATCCGTATATGAGGCATAATTAGCAGTAAGCGAGAACATTGCAAAGATCGCAAGAGTCTGAGCTCTATGCTGAAGCCATGCGCCTTTTCGGAAGAAGAATTCCGCCACCGTGCATGAAACTATCAATGTAAATCCTGCATAAAAAGATCGGTTTGAGATACAGTTATAGCAATAAGAAATATTCCATAAATCGTATGCAATAATCCAAAACCATAATTGATCAGCCCAAATCATATCCCGTGATTTCGTATTGCTTATCTTTATTTTTAACCAGCCCGAAAGAGAAAGGCAAAGAAATATACCTGCAATTGCATTTATAATATTCCAAGGGCCTCCTTCCATCAAAAGACCGCCGCGTACTACCCCATGCATAGAATAACACTCAATATCCGCATAAACAGCTTCCAAAATATTGATAACCAAAATCAGCATGGGAAAGGTAAGCATAAATTTGTTTGTCTCAAGTTTTTTTACATAGCGTAAAAGCATAAAACCTATTACACCTGCCAAAGCCGAATAAGTTTTTACCCATGCAAACCATGTTGCACCTGAGCTTCCGTTCGCAGTCGTGATAGGCCAAACAAAGATAGAAAAAACAATCGGTAAAGCAACATAAAAGATAATAGAAATCCATTTGCTCCTTCTTGTCAATTCATTAAGTCCTATGAGCATGACCAGTAAAAAGACAAATCCAATTACAGTTTTTAATGTATAACCTGTAAAGAAAAACATTTTAATACCTCCATAAATAAAATTACAAAATAACTTCCAAGTCGCTTATAGGATAAACTTTACACGAATGGATATAATTAAAAAGTTCATCCGCATATCGGCTTAAAACTCCGCGAGCCGTAAAAACGGTTCCGGAAACCAAACGGATTCTGCATAAACTGCATTCACCGCTTCGGCAGCATACATTCATTCTTATACCGGATCTTTCCAGAGCAGTCAGAACGCTTTCACCGGATAATGCAGGAATTTTCTTATCGCCGACTTTTATCGTAAAAGTTTCTTTTCCGCTTAAGTTTTCGGGCCAGCCCGGTTCGTTTTGAATATCCTGCCGTGCACCGAACATTTCACGCCTTATGTGTTTAGGCAAAATACCTATTTCGGTTAAAGTCTTGCTGCAAAACTGGTTCATAATTTCAGGGCCGCAAATATAGTAGGTAGCATTTTTATAATCGGGAACAAGGGCCTTTATACATTCGGCATCGATAAAACCCGTACGGTATTTTTTACATTCGGGATCATTCGACACAACCAAAGAATAATGGAAATTCTTAAATTCGGCAGAAAGACGAGTTAACTCTTCATGGTTTATAGCAAGCTCTTCATTCCGCGTTCCGTAGATAAGATAAACTTCCCTATCCAAACCGGCATGAAGTATTTCCCTGCTCATCGAAAGAAAGGGGGTTATACCGCTTCCACCTGCCAAAAATACCTGTCTTTTATGATGAAAAACCGGATTAAAATGAAATACACCAGCTGGGCCGTTAGCTTCAAACCTATCCCCGGCTTTTACGTTATCAATCAGATAATCGGAGACAAAACCTTTTTCCTGTCTTGCAACAATAATTTCAAAATAGCTTCGCTCTTTAGGAGAAGAAGAAAGGCTGTAAGGCCTTGAAGTTCTTACCCCTTCAATTTGAACAAAGAGGTTGATATACTGCCCTGCTTCAAAAATCGGTAAAAAACCTGTTTCGCTTACAAAGCGGATTTTTTTTGCATAATTGCCGATATTTTCCGTTTCAGAAACTATGAGTTTCATAATATTGGGATGATATTGATTTATTTTTTTCTCGACAGCCGATGCGTCAACCGTAATATCCTTCCCTATTCTTTTTGAAACAGCCAATTCATTTAATATATTTGCTCCGTTTTCCATACGGCTTATAATAAGAGTTTTAAGATCACTCATTGTCCATCTCCTTTAATAATGACGAGGCAAGTTTATCGGCAAACATATAATTAGGTCCGAAACCGCAGGTATTTACCCATCCGCTTGCAAAAACCAAGTTAGGAATAACATTATCCGTTGCAGGAAAGAAAAATACCGAAGAGCGTAAATCCTGCTCATATCCGTAAATAGCTCCGGAAGGATGTCCCAGATATCGCATATGAGTTAAGGGAGTTGCAACTTCTATTTCTTCAATATGACTGCGTAAACCGGGGAAACGTTTTTCGAGCCTGTCAATTATTGTTGAAGCAAGCTCATATTTTTTTTGGTGGTATTCTTCAGGCGAAAGTTTTTCCCACGCTTCCGAATATTTAAGAGTTCCGGCCGTAATTATACTTGTACCCGGAGGCGAAACTTTGGGATCGTCTACTGTATAGCAGGTAGAAATAATCGGATCGATTGAGGTATCCAGTTTATAGGCATTTTTAAAATCTTCATTTGCATCCAAACTTGAATAGGTCAAATTAAAAGAATCGGTAAAGCCGATTGTTTCAGGCGGACAGTCCAGCCCGATAAAACAAGTTAAAGCGGAAATACCGGGTTTATAGCTTTTAAAATACGATCGGATTGAATCCGGAATTTCTTCTTTTTGTAAAAGTTTTGCATAGGTTTGAGTAGGCGAAATATTGGATATTATCTTCTTTGCCCTAAACTCTTCTCCTTCATCATCGATAACACCGCAGGCTTTTCCGTTTTCGATAATAATGCGTTCAACCTTTTTATTAAATAAAATAGTTCCGCCGTTTTCCCGAATCATCTCGGTAAGGGCTTGACTTATAACTTGAGAACCTCCCCGCACATAAAAGGGCTTATCTTCGGTATAAATATAAGTACACATAGCAAGAATCGTAAAAGGAAAGTTTTCCGGAGCGACACCCATAAAACACCAATAGGCAGAAAGGCATAATTGCAGAGCCTTGTCCTTAAAAAACTCATCAAGAACATCCTGTGTACTTCGTACGGCATACTTTGTCAAAGTAGGATATACGGAAGGGAATAATGTTTTGGTAAGCCATTTTTTTAATCCCGAAGGTTCTCCTGTAGAGCCTGCACTTTTTGCCCTAAAAGAATTTATCTCTTCATTAAACTTATAAACTGTTTGATAATATCTTTTGATGTTTTCCGCTTCTGCAGGAAATTCTTTAATCAGTTTTTTTTGAACTTCTTCTTTATCTGCAGGAAGAGTAATTCCCCGTCCATCAGGCAAATTGATTTTATACAAAGACTCGATAGGAATCCATTCGATTTTATCTTCAATTCCGTATCGTCTAAATTGCTTACGAAGAGGGCCGGGGTTTTCCTTTGTTCCCATGGAGCTTAGCTGATGTAAAGCAACTTCAAATTCAAAACGGCCTCGGCAAAAACTTGTACCGCAGCCGCCGGGGATATTGTGTTTTTCCAACACACATACCTTTTTTCCGGCCTGCGAAAGACTTGCAGCAGATGCAAGTCCTCCGTTTCCGGCTCCTATAATAACGACATCATAATTTTTCATAAAGCATTAAAATCCCTTACCGGTAAAAAACATAATAATCGGAACAGCCATTAATATTAAGTTCACAATCATTAAGATACACTGAACCTTTGAAGTTTTAATTTTTTCGCAAAGTTTTATCATTGATTCATGTTTAAATTCATTTTCAATAAACTTTTTGCACGAAATTTGAAAAACTCCTCCGGTTGTAAGAGAGTTTGCACGGAATACCAGCCAAAAGCCGGGAGTGCCTGTAATACATATTCCCAAAAGAGGCATTAGAAGGATGCCCACATGTTCAAGAGCAATAGAGGGACTAAACTCTCCTATTACAAAGAGCCAGTTCCAAATCGTATAAGCCAAAATCCAGCAAACTGTTCCCAGCATAAAAACATTTTTAGAAGCAAAAAGACCTTCTCCGAAAACACCTGCCTCGGCCTTATAAATACCTGTAAGAGGTCCCATATACTCCGGCAGCCAAGAACCGGCAAGACAAAAAACGGAAGCAGCAAGAACCAAACCGGTAACAAAATTATACGGCTGTTTATTTTTTAATAAATCGGTAAAAGTTGCTTCCAAAATATTGATAACCAAAAAAATAAGAACAATTTTAACAAAGAGGTCTCCGTTCATAAGGTTAAACAAAACAAGAACGATAAGAGTTCTCATTATTATGAGGGTCGAAAGTTTGAGTCTCTCAAACATTACCATTTTGCATACAAATAACACTACTATGGGAGCAATAATGTTGATAGGAACATTTGCCCAAAGCGGAAAAAACGATGTTAAAAATGTAGCACAAGTTAAAAGTACGGTAAAAATAAACCAATTAAGATAGGCTTTATTTTTTTTTGCGTTCATATAAATCTCCTTGAAAAAGGATTATATACCAAAGAAAAAAAAAACGCAATAAATTAATTAAAAAATTATCTATAATGATTTATATATTAAAAACCTAATTCAATAGTTTTTCAATATCTTTTTTTAAGTCTTCAGGTGCAACAGTCGGTGCATAGGCGGTAACCCCTTCTCCCGTTTTGTCAACTAAAAATTTGGCAAAATTCCATTTTATGTCTTCACCGTTTGAAGTTTTTTTTAGAAAGGAAAAAAGAGGCTCGGTGTTTTCACCGTTGACTTCAATTTTTGCCATTATGGGGAAAGAAACCTCATACTTACTTTGAGCAAAATTTCTGATTTCTTCGTTTGTGCCCGGATCCTGACCGCCGAACTGATTACATGGAAAAGCTGCAACAAGAAACTTTTTATCCTTGTATTCTTTGTATAATGCTTCCAAACCTTGGAAGTGAGGAGTAAGCCCTCACTCACAAGCCGTGTTCACGATTAAAATAACATAATCTTTGTAATCATTAAAAGAAAAGTCATTTCCTAAGCTGTCCTTAACTGTGTAATTATAAATTCCCATTAAATTTCTCCTTAAAAATTTCGTTTAATGTTTTTGTAATTTTTAATCCCAATGATTCATCAAATTTTATTTCCTTCCTGTCATAGGTAAAAATTCCGTTTATTTCGTCTTCTACATCGCTTACCTGCGTATAGATTGAAGCACTCAAGCCCTTTTCAATAGCAGGAAAAACATCCTTTACATAAAGCTTCCAAACAGCATCATTCAACTCTTCTTTGGTTCTAAACATTTTGTAACCGAATAGAATATCAGAGCTCATGTGTTCTTGAACCGGCAAACTGAAGCCTCCGAATTCAGTAAGGGCCAGTACCCTGCCCCGCTTGTCTTTTTTAGGTTTAAAGGCCTTATAGTAAATGTGGTAACTGTGAAAGTCCCCTTCTCCCTGATCGAAGTAACCGCTTGCATGGTCGATTAGGCGGGCAGCATCTTTTTTGCGTACAAAGGCGGCTGCTGAGGCGGCATCAAACTGGCCCCAACCTTCGTTAAAAGGAACCCAGACTGCAAGAGATGTTATGCCATACAATAAATCGATAGTACGCTCGGCATCGCGCATAAAATTTTTCCGGCCGGTTTCACTTTTTCTTCCGTGAAGAGCATAACGGCTTTTTCCGTCTTTAAAATTAAAACCAAGCCAAGGAGCATACTTTACAACAAAGTCCTTATATGGCCCGCCTCCGCTTACAAAATCCTGCCAAACAAGCATACCGATTTTATCGCAGTGATAATACCAGCGAAGCGGTTCTATTTTTATGTGTTTTCTGAGCATATTAAAGCCCATGCTTTTAAGAGTTTTAATTTCCCATATCATAGCCTCGTCGGAAGGAGGAGTGTACATGCCGTCACTCCAATAGCCCTGATCCAACAGGCCGTGATGAAAAATAGGCTTTCCATTTAAACTTAAAACGGGGCCTGCTTTCCCATCAAGAATGCCGAATTCCCTCATACCGAAATAGGAACGCACGGTATCTTTTCCCGCTTTGATTTCGACATCATATAAAAAAGGATTGTCGGGGCTCCAGCTTTTAAAATCATCGGGCATTTTTACAAGGGCGCGGTTGTTTTGAAAAAGGCCTTCTGCAACCGCTTTTTCTCCGTCAAAGATCTTAACCGAAGCATTGTTTGTCAGATGAGGCAAATCAGCTCCGCACATACAAAGCTCAAGCTCAACCTTAGCTTCTTTAAAGTGAGGGGTTATTTTTACACTTTGAATATAGGTTTCGGGAACTCTTTCAGCCCATACCGTTTGCCAAATACCGCTTTGTCCCGTATACCAAATCTCTCCGCGGTTGAGGGTCTGCTTTCCGTAAGCTTCATCGCCCGTATCCGTATTATCCGTAACGGAGACTACAATTTCGTTTTTGCCGTCCTTTAAAAAAACGCTTATATCGAAATAAAAGGGCCAATAGCCTCCGGAATGGAAACCTGCTTTTTTTCCGTTTATATAGACCGAACAATACTGATCAACCGCCCCGAAATGCAATAAAAGCCTTTCCCCCTCCTTACACTTTTCAAAGGCAAATTCTCTGCGGTACCATAATCTTTTTCCGGGAAGAAGCTGTTTTCCGACGCCCGACAAAAGACTCTCGGGTGAAAAAGGAACTATGATAGTTCCGTCCCATGTTTCGGGAACCTCTTCTGTCTCCGTTATTGCATAGTCCCACTGTCCGTTTAAACACTGCCAGTTTTCTCTTACAAGTTGAGGCCGCGGATATTCGTTTAAGGGACAGTCTATGTTTAGGCTTTCTCCCCAAGGTGTTAAAAGCGGTTTTATAGGTTTATTTTTTCTCATAGGATTCAGTGTCCTTAGGCTCATTGTTTTTTCGCTTATTGTAAAGCTTAGATGCAAAGTAAAGTGGAATAAAGGCGCAGAGCGCTAAAACGGCACCACATACATAGATAGACTCTACGGGAATATTTTCGGTTATGCCGAATTCGTTTACCACGGAACCTGCCCCATTTTTTACCAAAAAATTTCCTATTATTGTTCCGATAATCATCGGAGTCAACACAAAAAAGAGAATACGCATACCTTCAAACTGTCCTCGCGAGGTTTCGGGGTACAGCTCTTTTACCCACATCGTCATCGATTGGGTTACAAGAATCTGTCCCGTACCGGCTAAAAATACGGACAAAAAAAGAGGAATATTTTGCAGGCTGAACACTGCATCCGGCTTGACCGAGGCCGGCTTTATAAAAAGCGATAAAATACAAAGGCCCATACTATTAAGAATAATTGCAAATGCGGCAAGGCGCGGCGTTCGGCTTTTATTTATAAGACCGATTGCAGGAATAACCGATAAGGAAGCAGCAAGCAAACTTAAACCTTGAATTATTCCCATGCGGGCAGCATCAAAGCCCATGCGGTAAATCATCCAGTTTCCCATGTGAACAAAATAAACATTAAACGAAATAAAAAAGACGGCTGTCGTTATACAGGCGAGCATCAGTTCTTTGTGCGAAAAAAAGCCTTCAGCCTTAAAAATCGCAGCAAACTGTTTGCCAAAAGAACCCTCCCTATGCGGTTTTAAATCGGGAGCATCCTTTAACAAAAAAAGTGAAATAAGACCGGTACCTATGACAAACAAACCCATAGACCAAAAAAGACGCTGGTAATTGTTTTCGGCTCCGATTAAAAGACCGCCCAGCACAGTGCCGACTATCGTACCTATAACGGGCTGAATTGCAAGCACAGCCCCAACCTGTCCGCGGTTTTTATCCGTCGTCATATCGTTACTCCATGCGTTGTAGCCCGAATCGTTTCCCATCGAACCGAAAAAACTCATAAAATCATCGGCAAGGATAACAAGAACGGCAGCCCATACAGATACCTTAGCCCCTGTTCCGACATGTCCTCTTCCTACAAATTCGGTCAAGCCGAAAAGGATGGTGGTAAGTCCCCAGACGATGTAACCTATCGAAACAAATCGGCGCCTTGAGCCTATCCTATCGGATAAGGTACCGAATAAAAAAGTTGAAAAGGTTGTTACTAATGCACTCGTAATAACCATTAGGGTTACTATTGAAGAATCTTTTGCTATTTTAGCATATACGAAGGTATTAAACCACTGATTTTCGATGTTCCAGCATAACTGCCCTGCAAGGCCCAAGCCCCACATTAAAAACCAAAAGCGCTTTGTACCGATAAGAGCATCTTTTTTTAAATCCGTGTTTTTAAGCATTTTACCTCCGTTCTTAATCCAATTAAATTTTATCGGGCAATAGGTCAAACGCCGCTATCGAACTTTGCAAAACCTATTGACATTTTTTTAGTTTTGCTATATTATACCCCCCGTTACGGGCAATAGCGCAGTTGGTTAGCGTACAAGTCTGGGGGACTTGGGGTCCCCGGTTCAAATCCGGGTTGCCCGATAAAGAACTTCGTTTTAAAAAAACGAAGTTCTTTTTTTTTATACTAATTTTCAATATCCTAAAACAAGTTTTATTGTTGCTTCTGCCCCTGTTCCTCTAAAACTACCTATAAATGAAGGAGATGCTGATGAAACAGCCGTCTCAAGCCTAAAAATTCTTGTTTCCAAAAAAAGGCCGGCAGTGTTTTTCCAAACCCTGTCTTCACGGCTCATTCCGATATAAGCTCCCAGAACTTTTAAAAAACGGCTTTCCAATCTTAGCCCGCCATCTATATAAAAAGGCTGATAGCAATGGAAACCTAGACTGGGCGTAATAATCAAATAGTCGTTAAAAAAAGGTCTTATATCCGAGCTTATGTTAAGCTTTAGAGATCTAAATATATTTTTTTGAGGTAAATCATAGGCAATATCCTTTTCATCAAAGGAACTTCTTGGAGGCTTTATCTCTCCCGGCTTATTAGGAAGAATAAATTTGTCAATATACTGGAGAATTGATTCCATTTCAAATTTGCCTTCAAATGTTTTTGAAAGGCCCTTATTTAAACGTGAAGGATAAATCGGAATATTTATAATATGCAAATTAAGATTTGCTAGTTCATTAAATTTATAAGAACCGTAAAAACTAAAATCGACTCCGCCTGTCGACAAAATATCTTTTATATCTATACCGCTTTGATTAATAGGCCGTCCAAAAACAGGAATATGGGAATATAAGGTTAACTTTAAGTCTCCATTTGCAACAACTTTACCGGTAACAGGATCATTGACCAGTTTATAGTTTCCCATAGCTGATTCCGTGTATAATAGCGGTATAAAGTAAGAAGCACTTACACGAAATTTAAACCCTCCGAATTGCATCCCGTAAAAAATCCCTGTATCTGTAAACCATCGGCCATAGCCCGTCAGACTGCCGTCCAGCCCTGTGCCGCCGGTATTACCTTTGGCTGCAAAGTCTATGATATCTTTAGGAATATTTACAAAAGCGTTACCATCCAAAGCTCTGGTAAAAAAACCGAATTCAGCCTTTGACTTTATATATATATCCAAATAGAGGTTTATATTAGTAGCTGCGGATACGGAATAACCTGCATTAGGCAAAGTTTTAGACATATTATTTAAATCTATCTCAAGGGTCTCTTTAAAAAAATCGGTAAAAGAAAAATAAGAATTTGAAGCCCCTACATTGATATCAATTCCTAAGGCAAAGCCTTGTCTTCCGTCTTTAAAAAAGGATTTTTTCGGCGGTAGATCAACTATTGAATCATCAATGATTGAATCATCTGCCTTTTCAATCGATTTTTCTTCATTTTCTAAAACAACAGCTTCAACATTTTCATAGCTCTCTTCTCCGCTAGACGAATTCTCAATTCCGTTGCGGGATCTAACCTCATTGAGCATAGTTTCAGCCTGTCCGGTTATAATATCAGTTTCTTGCAAATCTTCGGCAAAAGCATTTACAATAAAACTAAAGACTATTATAAAAAAAAGATATTTTCTTGTCATATTACTCACCTATTAAATTCTTTATCCACATTCATTTTTAGAAGGGTATAAGCTTGAAAATTTAACTTACCGTCTTTTTTAAGGCTATAATCACCCTTAGGTAATATAAAGTTAATATCCAGTTTAAAGGGCTGGTGTTCTTTTATATAGTTTAACTCTTCAGCCGTTAAAGCTATATGTATATTGCCGCTGCCTTCTTCCAAATTTACCTCTTTTTTAAATTTAAAAGTTCCTCCTCCATCAGTCCAATCCTTATTTACAAGTTCAGCTTTTAGTCCCGCTCCTATTTGGTTATTATAGTCAATTACAAGCTCCATCTTTTGTACCATGTCAAGAATTTCCTTTGAATTATTTTGATCGGTATTTGTCTGAGCTTCCTGACGGAATAAAATATCGGGTATTTCGATTTTGTATTCTATATTATTTTCAGCTTTAATAAGCATAGGAATATCAAAAAGAATATCGGCCCTCAGCTTTGTATTTTCTTGACCTTCGATCTTAGACCTTTCTACTTTTAGCTCGTTAAGCTTAAATTTATACTTAAACTTAAGCTGATTAGCCCCATATTCAATTAAATTATTAATCTTCAAGTCGTCTATGTTCATGCTGGCAGGGGGAATTTGATAATTTTCCGGCGAAGTTCCCGTAAAATCAGGAAGCTTATCTACAAACTTTATATTATTTGAAGAAGCAAGAGGCTCTTCAATACCCGTATTATCCTTACCGTATAACATGGAAAGATTCATCTCAGCATTTAAGCCCGGATTTGAGCTCTTTATGATATCGGAGTTTAAATAAAAATACCCCTTAATAGGTTTAAAGCGAAGGTTTTTCAAACCGGGATGATCGTTCAAAAGCTTAAATCCTATTGGTTTAGTTCCATTGGGGTAGGAGTCTTCCAAGGCTCCGGCATCGCCGGGTTTTATAATTGCTTCTTTCCAATCGGTATTTAATTCTAACTTTCCTCCAAATTTATAAACAGCTCCGCCTTCAATATTATTAAGAGTTAAGATATTTGCAACCTGATCGTAATTGGGAAATTGTATTTCTGCCTTAAAATCAAACTTATTGATACCTGATAGATCTAATGAAAAATTTTCGCGTTTAAACATTTCCTTCTCTATTGTACCTGCCGGGAATGTTTGAAAGCCTGAATCTACTCCAAAAGAATTTGATGAAAGTTTAATTTTTATATCGTTTCCAGGCGGTAGACTGTTTTCCAATTTAATCTTTGAAGATAACTCATTAAACTTTATTTTTTTTACCAATTTTTTTATCTCGGTGATATCTTGATCATAATCATACTCCGGCTTAAAATCTTCGGCCATTTTGAGTTTTACCCATTCAAATTTATTTATATTTACATCGAATTTTACTTCCGCATTCATATTATCGGTATACTCATAATCAGCTCCGTTCGCCGAAATATTAATCTTACCCGAAATATCTATATTTTTATTATTTATTGTCTCCCCGGCTAAATTTTTAGTTTGTTCAGAAGCTAAAGCCGTCATATCACAATTTAAGCCTCCAACACCTTGACTTATCTGTATGAAAGGCGAAATAGTAAAGCCGGTCAAACCGGAAGGAAGACTTATCGAGTATTTGATATTACCTTCTCTTATTTCTGCAGAATCAAAGTTATTTGCACCGAGCTCGATACTTGTAGTGCTTATGGTATGCTCTATAGCATGAAGCTTAATACCCTCAACCCGTTTTATTTTTCCTGTTATTTCTTTTTTAAGTTTAGGTGTAAAATAATGGCCCGGTTCTCCTCCCTGCGTTTTAAAGCTAAGATACATTTTACATTTATTAGGGATTATTTTATTGGAAAGATCCACTTCAGCTGTTTCTGCAGCTCCGGTATAAGATGAAATAAGAGTTCCATCCATTTTTTTCAGCTCTGCATTTGTTATCAATATTTTAAAACTAGGAGAGGCGCCTTCTGCAGCAATAGAAAATTTTAAAGAAGCCGGTGTGCCGAAAGTTAAAGAAGAAAAAGAATCTTCAAAACTTATTTCAATAGGATCCGGAATATCCGTCTCCATTTCATATTCAAGAGAGGGAAAAGACAAAGGGATATTACCGCTTTTATTAAAAGATTTCAAAATAGTATCATTTATGTCGAGAGGTATGTTTAATGATTTACTTTGGTTTATCTTAGGTACTTTAAATTCCGTTTCTTTTAAGCCTGAACTCAATCCGTCATTTATTTTTTTTATGGCTTCAAAATTTTCGTTCATATTTAGATCTATATCGAAAACAGGAAAGTGCATAAGATAGTGAAGATCCTGAGGGTGTTCTTTAGGTGAATACTCATATACTTTGAGCTTATTCAAACCGTCACCCATCTTTTTTATCTCTTCATTTATTTTTTTTTCAGAAATAAAATCGCTTAGTTTAATTTCTCTTGTTCCCAAATTAAGCCTTAACTCAGGAGAGGCCTTTATCCTAACTTTTAAAAAAAAACCTTGCTTGCATGATGTTAAAATTAACAATATCAAAGCACCAAACAAGATAATCTTTTTATTTTTTATCATTAGTCCACCTCAATAATTAAGATTTATTGTATTTTATTATATCACATCTAGATCAATAAATCAATTAGTGCATAGCCCTTAGGTTTTACCAATGATAAATTTATTTAGATATTGATATATTCTTACATTTATGATAGCATATTTACAGTATGAAAACTTTAGATAAATCATTACCGTTATTATTAAAACGGATCTCGGCACAATACCCCAACATAAGAGCTCAAATGTTTAAGGGCGAAGATAAGGACTTTAAAAGTCTTTCTTATAAACAGCTGTATGAGATTTCTCTTGATTTTGCAGCAGGCTTGCTTTCGATAGGAGCAAGGCCGAAAGATCATATCGGTTTGATTGCAGATAACCGCAAAGAATGGCTGCATGCAAGCTTCGGTATTATGAATATCGGGGCTGCAGATGTTCCGCGAGGCTGTGATGCTACCGAACAGGAAATTACTCACATCCTTTCTTTTTCGGAATGTAAATTTGCCGTTTTAGAAAATGAAGCTCAAATCAAAAAAGTTTTGAGCAATATAGCAGAAATTCCCCTTCTGGAATCGATTATAAGTATAGATAATGCCGATTTTAAAAAATTTGAAGAAGAATTCGACATTAAAGAAAGAAATATTAAATTTTATACCTATGCTGAAATTATAGAATTAGGCAAAACTGCAAGGATTGAAGGCAAATTCAAGCCGGAAGAATATGCAGAAAATGTCGATACCGATGATTTGGCTTCGATAATCTTTACATCAGGTACTACGGGCAATCCTAAGGGGGTTACTATGACCCATAGAAACTTTATGACTCAGCTTATGGAGCTTCCTGATAGGATTATCCTTAAACCCGGCCAAAAAGCAATTTCGGTTCTTCCGGTTTGGCATTCATTCGAGAGAGCTTGCGAATATGTTATCATAATTTCTGGCGGAACTATCGCTTATTCAAAGCCGATAGGAAGCGTTCTTTTAGCAGATATGTTAAAGATAAATCCGACTCTTTTCCCCTCCGTTCCGCGAATTTGGGAGGCTGTTTATGACGGTATCTTCAAAGCTATGAAAAAAAGAGGCCGCCCTCTTTATTACCTCTTCTTATTCTTTATTGAAGTCGGAATAAAAACAATGCGCCTAAAGCGCAGGGTAATGGGTCAATGTCCTCACTTTCAACGAAGGACTAAGGTTATCTACCCAATCTTGGCTATTCTTCCTCTTTTGTGTATTGCCCCTATGTATTATATTGGAGATTTACTTATTTACCGTACAATCCGTAAAAAGTTCGGTAAATGCTTTAAGGCAGGGGTTTCAGGCGGAGGAGCCTTACCGCCCAATGTTGATGAATTTTTTTGGGCTATCCGAATAAGCGTTGTCGAAGGCTACGGTATTACCGAAACAGCCCCTGTTATTAGTGTACGGCCCATGCCTAAACCCGTTTTCGGAACTTTGGGTAAACCTTTAGCCTGTTTTGAATCCAAAATTATAGATAAAAACGGAAACGAATTGCCTCATAACAGGAAAGGGCTGCTCCTTGTCAAAGGTGATGCCGTAACAAAGGGATATTATAAGGATCCGGAAAGGACAGCTGAGGTTATCGATAAAGAAGGCTGGTTTGATACGGGCGATCTTGCAATAAAGACAATCGACGGCGAGCTAATTCTTAAGGGCCGCAGGAAAAATACAATAGTTTTACGCGGAGGTGAAAACATCGAGCCTGTCCCGATAGAGGTAAAACTGCAGGAATCCCCCTTAATTTCTATTGCCGTTGTTTTAGGTCAAGATCAAAGAGCCTTGGGTGCCTTAATTGTAGTTCATAAAGAGAACCTTCAATCATGGGCTGCAAATAACGGTTTACGGAATGTGCCTGTTACCGAGCTTGTACATGACTCTAATGTACAGAAAATGTATGAGGCGGAAGTTGCAGAGCTTGTCAATTCAAAGACCGGTTTTAAACTCTTTGAAAGGATAAACAAGATTGTTCTGCTTCCTGAAGAGTTTCAAGCAGGAAGGGAACTGTCTGCAAAGGGCGAGATGATGCGTCATAAGATAAATCAGCTTTACCGAAAAGAAATATACGAGCTCTTTAAATAAGCCGTTAAAAAACTGTATAAAGTTTTAGTAAAAAGCCCTTATAAGGTGATTTTCTTATAAGGGCTTTTTTTATAAACAGCTATGAAAAAAAAGAAGGTTTATCTTAAGAGTTATTATACCGCTTAAAATAAACCTTTTTTTGCGGCGAACTGGACTTGAACCAGCACACCCGTTAAGGCATCAGCACCTCAAGCTGACGTGTCTACCATTCCACCACCGCCGCAACTGAAACGGATTTTATCAGATAATCAAAAAAAAGTCAATAGAAATAAAGACTAATTTATATATTTATGACATCCATGGATTTTCAGTGCTATCTTCTTCATTCCCTGATTCTGAGTTGTTATTTTCAGTATTTTCAGTTTCAGGTAAAACATCTCCATTCGGCTGAGGATCCATAAAAATTGACGGGTCAATTTCAAGAGGGTCTATGTCTATCTTTATTTCTTCTTCTCCTTTTGCCATACCCGCCCCTTTTATTCTGTCTATACCTATATCTTTAAGCTTTATACCTGCCGTATGCTCGGTACAAATTTCGGTAGGTTCCGTTCCATATAGGAATGGAAGGGTGATTGTTTCATCGGTACAGTTCTCTGAAGGGAGCATTCCGGATTTTTTACATACATCCACCATTAGCACCCCTTTTTCAGGTCTTACAAAATCTTTAAAGGGCTTATTTTTATGAACTTCACGCATAAAGTTTGCCGCTACATATCCTGAAAGAGCAGCACCGGCATTATCCGTTCCTAGAGAATAACTGCCTCTATCAAAACCGTACCAGGCAATTGCCGAATAATATGGGGAATATATAGCAGCCCATGAGTCCGACCAGTTTTGGGTAGTTCCGGTTTTTGCAGCCATCGGCATCCTAAAAGTTTTTCCTGTCTTTTCATCCTTATAATCGAATTTTTTACCGCCTGAAGACGCACCGAATAAGGTTCCAAGAGTGATGGTCTTTTTTAGAATTTCCGTCATAATAAAGGCATTGCTCGGACTTATTACCTGCATAGCGGCGCCTCTTTTGCGCTGCTCAATTCTTAGATCAAGCTCAGGATCCATTATTGTTACACCATCTCTATTTTCTATAGCCCGTACAGCAATCGGGTCAACAGCCCTTCCTTGATTTCCAAAGATAGCAAAGGCTCTTAAAAGCTGAACAGGGGTTACCGCACTGATTCCAAGAGCTAAAGGATATACCTTCTCAAATGTTCTGTCAATTTCGGCAGGATCCGTAATACCCATAAGATTTGCAATACGGTCTATAGCCCTATCAAAGCCTACCATTTCCAGAGTTTTAATTGCAGGAATATTTAACGAAAGGGGCAATGCCTTATATACCAAAACAGTGCCATTCCATTTTCCGCTATAGTTATTCGGAATATACTGTACTCCGTCGGCAGACTCAAAAACCTGAGGAGTATCATCCATTCTTGTAGCTGCAGTTATTACTTTTTCATCTATTGCAGCAGAATATATCAAAGGCTTTATTGTACTTCCGACTTGGAGTTTAGATTGAGTAGCTCTTATAAGCTGATTGGACTCATTAAATTGACTTCCGCCTATCAGGGCTGTAATGTATCCTGTTTCATTTTCTATCGAAATAAATGTGCCTTCTACAACCCTTTCCATCAAAACTTCCTGCATCTTGGCTGTTGACTGTTTGGTAAGAGTTTTTAGGTTGTCTATACCGCACATTAGAGCCAGTACATCTATCGTATTATTTAGATTATTTCGATAATAAGAGTTTGTTTTTACCGTAAGCTGCTTTTCACCTACACTGAGAGAGTCTATACCGAAACAAAGACTTAAAAGGGCCGTTAAATTACTGTATCTTTCGGCCTGACTAAAAGAAGCGGATGTTGAGGCTAAAACTCTTTCATTTGCTGTAGTAATATATTTTTGAAATTCTCTATCAGCAATTTCTTGATGCCGAAGGTCACAAGTAGTATGTACCGTATATCCGTCCTTATAGAGGTTCATTGTGCCGTATAGCATATTATCTACAACATCCCGCCTTACATATTCCGAAAACCATCTTGCCTTATCTTCGCGGGTAAGCCAGGCCGATAAAGCTATTCTTGTATAGTCAAAATTAGCCCAGTAGTCTTCAAAGGAATCTGAAGCCTCCTCTTTAGAAACAAAACCTAGGTTTATCATGTTTTCAAGAACGCTTTCCTGCCTTTCCTTTGCTCGGTTAGGATAAGTAAAGGGATTATACTTTGTAGGATTTGAAAGCTGAATAATTAAGATAGCGGCTTCAGCGGGTGTCAACTCTGCTGCAGAGTGTCCGAAGTAGAAACGGGAAGCGGCGCTTGCCCCATTTGTTCCCCCTCCGAAATAAGCTTCATTTAGGTATAGCATCATTATCTCGTCTTTTGAGTACCGCCTTTCCACCTGGATAGCCCACCACAGCTCTTTTACTTTTCTTTTTATGCTTCTATCGGTCCTATCACAATACAAAAGCCCTGCGATTTGCTGAGTAATTGTACTTCCGCCTCCTAATGATTTTCCCGTAAGTTGTCCTATAACAGCCCTGATAATCGATTTTATTCTAAAACCCTTGTGCTCATAAAAAAGGCGGTCTTCACGGGCTAAAAGAGCTGCAATTAGATATGGAGAAATATCTCCGTAATTTATGAGTTCCCGTTTTTCATCCAATGAGAATTCAGTTATAAGGTCTCCTCTTATATCCAATATTCTTGACGGCAAAGCCGGATTAAAGTCAACAAATAATTCGCTTTGTTTTATATTTTTTGTCATTGCCATCATCTTTCCGAGGGCAAAGGCTCCGCCTGCTAAAATGAGAAAAATCAAAATAAGATATAAATATATTACCTTGCTCAGCCTATTCATACAGTTAAATAAAACACAATTTTAAGTTTTTTACAAGTAGGTAGGTTGTAAGGCTGTCTGAAAAGTAGAGATAGCCAGCCTCATCATAAAAGGCCGGATAAAAAAAGAGCCGGTTTAAAAACCGGCCCGCCCATCAGGCTATCGGCAGACGGTGGGTGGGAGGGGAACCGTCCGCCGATATTTATTTATCGGCTAAGGATGAAAAAACTTAAAGTTATCTTTTCTTATTTTTTAAAATAATCCATCTGATTTTATCTGCAAGATTAAAAAGTTTATACATAAAGGGTTTATATACAAAATCAAAGGTGCCGATATATTCTACTAATTCAGGATTATAACCTGCTTTAAATTTATGAAAACCGTACCATGAATCCGTCGTATCGGGATTAGGGCCTAAACAGCCCCAAAGGTCAAAAACTGAACAATTTGACTCTTTCCCGTATTGAATAGCCTTCCACATTATGAGGTTATTGGGCATCAATTCGCGATGATTATTGCCGGATGCCCCATAAGGATAGTAAAGTTTTCCGTTAAATTTAAAAAGAATCCATGCAGTTAAGACCTCTTCTTTATAAACGGCTTCAAATATTCTAAGGGTATCTTTTGGAAATATCTTGAACATCCGTCTAAAGTATTCCCCGTTATGATTAAAAAAGCCCTGTCTTTTTGTAGTTTCTTCCATAAGCCTTATATAATCTTCCATGCCTTCTTCGGTGCTCTTATCGATTATGCTTACTCCTTTTTTTTCGGCAAGGCGGATATTATACCTAGTTTTGGAATGAAAAGAAGATAAAAGTTCTTCCTCAGTCCTATCAATGTCTAAGATAAAGTTATATTTTTCAAAAAAAGGCTTTCCGTTTTTTGCTCCGTTTTTCAGCAAGAATTTTTTCTTATCTTCAATAGGTTCATCTAAAAAGCCGGCTTCCGAAGAAGCCGCTTCTAAAGACTTATCTTTTTGTGCAGGACTAAAGACATCCGGTTCTACCTTTATAAATACAGCCCTATGTTTTTTTGCTGCCTCTTTTAAGGCTTCAATATGTTCGAATTCGGGCATTAGGGTTTTTGAGGCTATACCAACCGTATAATTGGTCTTAGGTATTTTAGAAAATATAATCTGAATGCCGCTTTTTAATTTTCCGTCTTCAAAAAAGCCTATCCTTTCAGGAACGGCCCCCATGTTTTCTTTAAAATCTCCCCAAATCCATGATTGAATAGGATGGGAAACCAAACTGTCGAATTCTTCTCTATATTCGGCAGTCAAGAATTTTGTTTCTTTCATAATGATTATATAATTCCTATTTATTTTTATCTACAAAATTCGCCGGATTTTTTGGTATACCATGTTCATGTATTTCAAAATGAAGATGAGGTCCTGTAGACATTCCGGTAGACCCTACGGCGCCGATAATTGTACCCGATTTTACGGTTTCATTCAAGCTCGCATAGACCTTGCTCAAATGGCCGTATAGGCTGGCTCTGCCGTCCGTGTGAGCTAAAATTATATAGTTGCCGTAGACCTTGCTATAAGATATTTCTTTTATACGCCCTGCAGCGCATGCCATAACAGGGCTGCCGGCAGGGGCTGCCAGATCTATCCCCGGATGATAAGTTTTTTTACCTGTAAAGGGGTCAGGTCTTTGTCCGAAATCCGAAGTCAAAACAGCTTCTTTTAGAGGAAAAAGATAAAAGGGCTTGAAGAAAAAGGCCCTAATTGTTCCGTCAAAAAGTTCTCCCGGAAAACAAAAGACCTCCCTTGTACCGGAAGCTTCATATATTTTTATTTTTAAGGGCTCTGCATTATATTTTCCAAAAAGAGCTTCTGTTAATTTTTCTATACTTGAAGCAGCTTTTTGAGGAAGGTATACCGCAGGCAGTGTAGGAAGAATAAATATTTTACCTGCAATCTCGGTTTGAATTGATTCTATACGGTTGAGAGTAACAATTGCATCATATGGAATACAACAACGGGATGCAATTTTTTGAATTGTATCCTCATTTGTTGCTTTATAAGTATAAAACCTTATAGGAAGTTCATCTCCGGTTTTTAAAGCCGCCAAAGCTTTTCGTGCTTCTGCAACATCATCACTGTATTGAACAAAAGTATCATTATCCATACCCAGTTTTTCTATATTAGGATATACAGTCTGTGCTATAATAGGTAAAGGCAAAAAAAAGAAAAAAAAGAAAAGTTTAAAGGCCTTCATTACTCTTATTTTTAGTTTGATTTAGATCGAAAGCTAAAAAACCATAAATAAAAAATACAAGAATCAGCACTATCAGTGCTGATATCTTATGAAATGTTAAAACCAGCCTAAAGGAAATCAAAAGACCTCCTATTATGGTCAACTTTCTTAAAAATGAAATAATGAGTCTGCGAGGGCTTTTTTTATATGCCTTTATTATTTTTTTTACCATAAGGTAGATAAGAGCACATGAAAATAAGCTTATGGAAATTATTGTGTATAAACCTACATTTACGGAAGCTAATTTCCACAAAGGGAAAGCTACTGCAAAACCTGCAAGCACACACATTCCGGCTATAGCCAGAAAGGTCAAAAAACCGAAAAAAATCGATCCATAACCCTTTATAATTTTTCTAAGACTCATAAAATTCCCCCACAGACTCGAACTTGAGGTTTAACCGGCTTAAAATTTAAGCAGATTATTCCTCGGAGATTGCTTCTACAGGACAAACACCTGCACAAGCACCGCAGCTGATACATGTATCAGCGTCAATTACGTGTTTGCCGCCGGCCTCGCTGATAGCGTTTACGGGGCATTCACTTTCGCACGCGGCACAGTTCGTGCATTCATTAGAAATTTTATAAGCCATTTGCATACTCCTTATCATAAATTTCCATGAATATATTATAACATTTACACATAAAAAAAACAAGACATGCCTTTATTTATAGGGTAAAAAAAAGAGATTGGCACCTTATGCCAATCTCTAAATTAAGCGTTCTTGAAATATGATTCAAAACGCATCATGTATTATCCGGTTATAAAAAACGGCATCCGGATGTCAAAAAAATGCCGTTTGTATACCCGACAGCTGATATTATTATCGGGTTTATATAAAAAAAACTTAAATTTTTTTGGTAAAATTAGAACATAATTGGTATAAATTTATAAATAAATATAAAAAAAAGGGATATAAGAATGTCTTATATCCCTTCAAAGTGCCGTCGGACAGAATCGAACTGTCGACACAAGGATTTTCAGTCCTTTGCTCTACCGACTGAGCTACAACGGCGTAACAGAGGCGATATTATCAGTTTTTCCAAATTATGTCAATAGGAAACTTTGAAAAACTTCAGTTTTTTGAGATAAGCTTTGCTCACCGGTTGTCCTTGATTTTAAATTGCCTTAACTAATAGATTAACTTGACGGGGCAGTGATCCGATCCCATTACTCCGTCTAAAATAAGCGATTCTTTTATCTTAGGTAAAAAGGAATCGTTTACACAGTGATAATCCAGTCTCCAACCGATATTTTTTTCTCTGGCCCTAAATCTGTAGCTCCACCATGTGTATTTTGCAGGTTCTTGGCAAAAATGCCTAAATGTGTCGGTATAACCCGATGAGGTGAACTCGTCCATCCATGCTCTTTCTTCAGGGAGATAGCCGGGATTTTTTTCGTTGGCTTTCGGGTTTGCAAGGTCTATAGGCTTATGAGCTATGTTGTAGTCCCCGCAAAGAATTACATTGTTTCCTTCCTCTTGTATAGAATCGCAAAATTCGAGGATTGCTGCACAAAAGTCAAGCTTGTAATCCAGGCGGGCTCCACCGTCTTGCGAGTTGGGAAAATAAGCAGAAATAATCGAAACCTTGTCAAAGTCTGCAACCAAAACCCTTCCTTCATCATCAAATTCCTTTAAGCCCATTGTTCTTATTTGAAGGGGTTCTTTTTTTGTAAAGATAGCCGTTCCCGAATAACCTGCTTTTTTTGCAGAAGCCCAATAGGCAAAATATTTTCCATTAGGCAGATCGGGTTCGGTAAGCTCCTTGCTGAGTTGAGCTTTTGCTGCCTTTGTTTCCTGCACGCAAAGCACATCGGGATTTTCGGTATTAAGCCAATCCAAAAAGCCTTTTTTTTCTACGGCCCTGATGCCGTTTACATTCCATGAAATAATCGAATTCATCAAAGCGGCCTTCCTATAACTGCGATAAGATTTCGGTGTGGTCTTCAAAGATGGCTACCGTGTGTTCCATATGACATGAAACCGACCTGTCGGCCGTTACGACAGTCCAGCCGTCTTTCTTTACCTCGACATCGGCTGTTCCCATGTTAATCATAGGCTCTATTGCGACTACCATTCCGGCTCTTAGACGGGGATTCGGCCTCATTCTTTCAGGCACATTAGGAATACTCGGGTCTTCATGTACACCGAGGCCTACACCGTGTCCGCAATAGTCATAAACGACCCCGTAATTGTGGGCACTGGCCAAATTAAAGACCGCCTTTGAAATATCGGAAACTCTTTTACCTGCCTTACATGCTTCAATCCCTGCATAAAGGCACTTAGTGGTAACCTCTAAAAGTTTGAGGTTTTCTTTTGAAACATTGCCGACAGGGTAGGTTACACAAGAATCGCTGATGTATCCTCCTAGGTCTATTCCTATATCCATCGAAACAAGGTCTCCATCTTTTACCATTCTTTTACCTGGAATGCCGTGAATAACCTCTTCGTTTATCGAAATACAGGCTGCCCCCGGAAATCCTTCGGAATACCATGCGGGAACGCCGCCGATTTTTTTTATGTAGCTGACACAAAAATCATCCAGCTCTTTTGTACTAATTCCGGGCTTGATTACGGGTTTTAATTCTTCAAAGAGTTGAGCAAGAGCCTTACAGGATTTTCTGATGCCGTTAATTTGTTCTTCCGTTTTAATTATAATCATAATGATTCTCCAGTTGATTTTGAATAATTTTAATTCCTCTTAATTTTGGACTAAGCTTCATTGCCTCATTGACGTATTGTGAAGCTTTATATGTGTCGCCAAACCTATAATATATTTCGGACATACGCTTAAAAATGTTAGCCCTATCTATCTTTTTAAAATCCAATTCCAAAGCGGCTTCATAGCAGTCTAGGGCAACTTCGTCTTCAACATACCTATGCAGTTTATCGATTATTATGGATTTTATCAAGTCGGTAACTTCGGGAAAAAAATGTTTAAAGTACGGCTTTTGTTTTTCCAAATAGAAGATCTCTTCTAAAAGTAAAAAAGACTCATAATACTCTCCTCGGAAATAAAGCTCTTCTGCAAGTACAAATCCGCAGTCCATAAAATCTTCTCTATTAAAATACTTTGAAAGGTAGAAGCCTCCCGCCTCGCTTCTTCTTTTATTGTATTCTTCTACGGCGGATTGTTCCAATCCATGAAAAAGATCGAAGAAGATGAGCTTAGCACGGCTTTCGTAGTCCGTTTTTTTTAAAAGCCATAGCCGATAATCAAAACTTTCGGCTGCATTTTTCTTTGAAAAAAAATCGAAATAATCAAATGGGTTTTCACTGTCCGTTTTTTCTTTTAAGATGTTTTGGTAAGCATTTAAAAGAAGCCTCATAGCCGACTCGGATTTTTCTTTTTCTTCTCCCGTTTTGTGCTGAGTTAAATCCGGATGGTGCAGCTTAGCTTTTTTTCTAAAAGCCGTCTTTATCTCGGCAACCGAGGCCTCAGAGGATATACCTAAAAGAGCATAGTTATCGTCTTTTTTCATCATAGAACCAGTGATGATAGCACTTATCTAGGCGCCTTGTCTAGTGTAAAAAGAAATATCTTATAAAAACAAAATACCGAATAGAGCACCGGCTGCAACCAAAACTATCGGATGAAGCTTTTTAAAAAAGATACTTACAAAAAATAGGAGCCAAAAAAATGCAAACTGTTTTATATGCACAATGTCCGTTATTTTACCGCTTACTCTAAAGACAGGTAAATTTAAAACGGAAATATTTATGACCTGCCAGCAGGCAACTGCAATCATACCTACGGACCCTGCCCTTAAACCGTAAAACCTTTTTTTTACCAAGGGCTTTTCTTGGAAGGCTGAGGCAAAGCGGGCTATCAAAACTATAACTACCAGTGAAGGAAGAACAATACCTGTAGTTAAAACAACACTTCCTAACACGCCGTAAAGCTCATAGCCGATATAGGTTGCCATATTAATCCCCATAGGTCCAGGCGTAGATTCCGAAATGGCTACCATTGCAAAAAAATCTTCGGAACTTATGAGCCCGCGGGGAATCAGTTCTTGCTGCATGAGGGTTATAGCAACAAGACCTCCCCCTATAGTGCAAAGTCCTATGTACATAAACAAAAAAAACAAACCAATCAAGCTCATCAGAATTCTTCTCTCCTATTTTCTTTTAAACCCCGCCTCGATTTGATGGTTTGAAAAATCCAGCCTAAAAGGGCTGAACCTATGACGATCCACACTCCTTGCACATTAAAAGCAAACATTAGAATAAATGAAAGAGCTGCTATAAAAAATGTACAAAGATCAAAAACCGTTTTCTTTCCAAACGAAAAAACAGCTTTTACCAATAATACGGAAACTGCAACATTTATTCCCTTTAAAGCTTTTTGTACCCAAACCAGCTCATTAAAATTTGAAACAAAGGCGGCTATGAGGGTAATGATTATTAGGGATGGAAAAACGATTCCCGATGTAGAAAAAATAGAACCTATCACCCCTGCCCTTTTGTATCCGACAAATGTGGCGACATTTACAGCTATAATTCCGGGTGTACTCTGCCCTATAGCAAAATAATCTAAAATCTCATCCTCGGTAAGCCAACCCTTAGAATCAACCAAGTCTCTTTTTAAGATAGGCAGCATGGCAAGGCCTCCGCCGAATGTTACAAGCCCTATCTTAAAAAAACTTGCAAAAAGAGAGACATAGGTTTTAAAACGATTTGCTTTGTCCATTTTTAATCTTCTTATCGGAAAGATTAGTCTTCAAGAATATTTTTTGAATCAAACCAAATTTTTTCAAGGCTGTAAAAATTACGGGCTGTTTCACTCATAAGATGCACAACAATACCGCCCAAATCTATAAGCCTCCACTCATCCCCGTCAGGAGATTTACGCTTGGTATGATATTCTTCCAAATTGTGTTCAGGTAAAAATTCGTACACTCTTTTTTCCAAACCGCCTGAATGAGCAGCACTTGTTACGGTACAAATTACAAAAAAATCCGTCCAAATATTTTTATCCCGTAAGTCCAGAACAACAACATCTTCGCCCTTAAAATCGCGCAATAATTTTCCAAGCTCCAAGGCTGGAGTATAAAAGTCAAAATTTTCTATCATTAGTTTTTATCCTTATCATTATCAGTATTATCTTTTTTGTTGTCTTTCTTTTCTACAACAAAAAAACCGTTAAAATCCGAGCCCAAAATCAAAGTAAAGTCTACATTTGTTTCACTTCCGAAATCTCCGCCGGAAGGAAGTTGGGTTGTTTGAATATTTTTACATCTTATAACCTTTGCTACAATCTGAGCTACGGCAGGGTTTCCGATTCGGTCAATAAGAACTGTTTCACTTACAAGGCTTTCCGAATTTCCTATACTCACAACATCGTAGGCAAAGCTTTGGTAAAGCTCAGAGGTGCTTTTTGCAAGCCCCTGAATATCGGTCCCGTTTAAAATTTCCAAGGCATAAACCCGCTCAAGGGCTGAAGAATCATCGGAAGCCAATACCGCAATTGTTTGGCGGATAATTTCTTTTATCTGTTGCCCCTCCCTAAACGGAATTAAAAGACGCTTATCTTCGATAATTCTTACAGCTCCTGTAAGCCTCTGCGGCACTAAACGCTCAGAGTCCATTTTACTTATAGATTCAAGTAATTTTTTTAAATCGGAACCGGCAACATTCGATTTAAAATTATTGCTTAAAACCGAAAATCTATCTTTGGAAAAAATCTCAGGTGAATTATCGCTTATAGCCCTAAAAAGAGCCAGAACGGCTTTTTGCTTTCTTGAGGCCGCTTCACCATCGGCATCCAACTCATCTTCATAAACAAGGAAGTCTCTTATTTTATCTCCGTCAAGAGAAACCGAACCTGAGGGTAACAATATTTTTCCGTGCTCGGTATTGATATCAACTGGAGCCGGAATAAAAACCGACAGCCCCCCAAGCATATCGGTAAGCATAGAAAAGTTCTCAAGATTGCATGTCAGATAAAAAGGTACGGAAATACCTGCAAGTTTTTCAACTTCACTTTTAAAGCTTGATATACCTTTTTCGGTATACACAGCCCCTATTCCGTCGGTACGGTTTAAAGATTGAATAATCAAACCTATATTTGAAGGAATGTCGAACATCGCAGCCCTCTTTGTTTCAGGGTAATAGGCTAATATACTCGTAGAAATCGGAACCCCATTATCCTCAATAACTAAAAGAACTTTTAAGATTTTATCGGATGAAATATAATCTTGTACGGTATCTCTTTGCATTTTTAAAAGGACTAAAACAAAGGAAGTAATTAAAACAATGAGAATTACTAAGAGGAATAAAATATTTTTTCCGGTATCCATGAGTTTTATTTTCATTTTTTAAGCTCCTTTTGTATTTGTTCATACATTTTTTTTGTTTCCGGATGAATACTTGCTCCCTTTTTTTTGATATAGGCAAGGTTCCAATCCAAGACTGCAAGCATCAACTCATTAAGAGAAGAAGATTTTACCATATCCCTAAAGTTTTCGGTATCGGGACGGCCCGGTTCTATCTTATCGGCTATATAAATTATTTTCCCCAAGGCATCTATTCCTTCATAACCGAATGTGTGAAATGCAACAGCTTTTAAAACAGACTCATCATTGATGCCGAATTTTTTTCGTAAGACCGCAGCAGCAGCCCTCCCATGTAATAGATTTAAGCGGGTTTTTTCAACCTCATCTATTCCAAGCCCGTCAGCTTCTACAAGTTTTACCAACTCTTCATCGGAACATTTTTTACAGATATCATGGGCAAGACCTGTAAAATAGGCAAGTTCAGGTAAAACGGCTTCGCTATTATATTCTTTTGCAAGAATGTTGGCATAATCTGCAACACGAAGAGAATGAGAATATCTTGAACCATTTAGAACAGTTTTTGCGTAAGAGTCTATTTCCTTTATTTTTGATGCAATATCTGTAATACTCATAGTTTAATGAAACTCATCCTTAATCTTTTTATATAGTCCATTTTCTTTAATATAAGCATAAACTTCTTTTGAAACAAGAGAAGAAAAATCTTCTCCCTTTAAGATCGATTCCCTTATCATGCTGGAAGAAATATTTAAAATATCATTGTTTAACTCTTTAAATGGGAAGTCTTTTTTTTGTAAACAGCTATTTAAATCTTCTTTTTCATTTCTTCTGCCGATTATAATATCGGTTTTCTCTATAAGCTCATCCGAATTCTTCCATAAGGAAAATTTTTCTTTTAAATCATCCCCTATAATTAGGCCTATTTTTCCTTCGATATCTGGAAATTTTTTATAAAGATAATTTATCGTATCTATCGTGTAAGAAATACCCTGCCTTTCAATCTCGTAGAGTTCGCAGTACATGTAAGGCTTATCTGCAATTGCAAGAGAGATCATCTTAAGCCTATCTGAAGTTTGAGTCTCCTTGCAAAAAGTTTTAAAAGGAGATATATAGGCCGGAACTATAGCAATCCTATCATAGGAAAATTCTTTATAAGCGGAAATAGCTAAATGCAAGTGTCCCAAATGGATAGGATTAAAAGAACCACCTAAAATTGCCAGCCTCATTTTTTCGGTTTCCTTTTACGGCTTAGGCTGACCGTTGCTCCAAAGTGCTCCTCGTCATATGTTTCTCCATAAGAAACATCATCCAGCTCCGCCGTCATAAAATTTTTATTTTGTTCATAAGGGTCAAGACTCTCTTTTTGAGGTTTTGTACTTTGCATTTCATCGGCCAAGCGGATAAAGGCTTTTTTTACCTCTTCCAAGCCCCATTCATTGTAAAGCGAAATACCTAAAATTTCCTGATCGGGGATTGCATTTTTAAGCTCCGTAAATCTTTCTTTTGTATCGGGTAAATCCAATTTTGTGGCAATTATTATTCTTTTCTTTTGGGCCAATTCTTTTGAATAGCTTTCCAGTTCTTTACAAAGAATACCGTAGGCCTTTAAATAATTATCGTCTGAAAGGTCTATTAAAAAGGCGAGACCTGCCGAACGGGATATGTGCTTTAAAAATCTTATGCCGAGTCCTATACCCTCGGAAGCTCCTTCAAGGATTCCCGGTATGTCGGCAATGATGACATCCCTTTCTTCGTCTACACGCAAAACTCCGAGGTTCGGAATTTTGGTGGTAAAGGGATAAGGAGCGATTTTAGGCCTTGCATTTGTAAAATAATCGAGAAGAGAGGATTTTCCCGCATTAGGGAAGCCTACCAAGCCTATATCGGCTATTATGTTAAGCTCTACGATTATTTCCCTTGTTTCCCCTTCTTGTCCGGGAAGGGCAGTTTTAGGAGCCTGATTGGTGGAGGTCTTAAAATGACAGTTTCCCCAACCGCCGTTTCCGCCTTTGAGAAAAACAAAGCGGCCTTCTTCCGCATCTCCAAAGTCCAAAATAGTTTTGCCGGTTTCAGGGTCTTTTATTACACAGCCGGGAGGAAGAGGGATTACGCAGTCATCTCCTTTTTTACCGAAGCGCTGAGAGCCTTCCCCTCCTCCGCCGTTTTTTGCCTTGTACACTCTTTTATGTCTCAAATGAACTAAAGTTCTCATATTACGGCGTATTTCAAAGATAAGGTCTCCGCCTCGGCCGCCGTCCCCTCCTGAGGGACCACCCATAGGAACATATTTTTCCCGTCTAAAGGCAATACAGCCGTTGCCGCCCTTTCCTGAGGAAACCCTTATTTTAGATTCATCTGCAAATTTTACCATAATTGCTCTTTTTTCCTACAAAAAAAGCCGGCAAAAACCGGCTTTTTTATACATTAACTCGAAGCCAAATTATTTTGCTTCGATAGATGCGAGTTTTCTACCCTTTCTTTCATGGTAGGTAACTACACCGTCAGCTTTTGCAAATAATGTATAGTCTTTTCCGCAGCCTACATTGTTCCCCGGATGGATTGAAGTACCTCTCTGGCGAACCAAAATTGAACCGGCCGATACCTCTGTTCCGCCGTAAACTTTAACACCCAAATATTTAGGATTGGAATCTCTTCCGTTTTTTGCACCGCTGCCGCCCTTTTTACGTGCCATAATAATCCTCCAAAAAAATTATCAAAATCTTACTCTATCTGTAAATCCAAACAATCGGGATATTCGGCCTCGATGGCCATCAAACCTATTGTTAAAAATTCCAGTAAATACTGCAATCTGGGCCTATCTTCCTCCGAAAAAGCTGTTACCTTTGCCGAAAGATAGCCCGGATTATCAGCCTGTATTTCGGCCTTTAAGCTTGAACTCTCTTTTTGAACCGAGCTTAAGCTTAAAACAGCCGTTTTAAGCAAAATGGTAACGGCGGCACAAACTATATTGCCGCCTTTTTCCGGCTTGCTTTCATTATCGCCAAAATCAGCGTGAGTGCCGCTGGCGTGGCCTGACGATTCAAAGGCCGAAAAACAGTTTTCAGCATTTGAAATAAGCCGAATTTTTACCACTTTTCTTATCCGACAATATTGTCAACAGTAATACAGGTATGTCCCTGTCTATGTCCTTGGGTTCTGTGGTAGTTTTTCTTAGCCTTGTGCTTGTAAACAATAACCTTTCTTTCTCGGAAAGAATCGCCTACTGTGACAGAAACCTTAGCTCCGCTTACATAGGGAGTTCCTACAGTAACCTTATCTCCATCGCTGATCAAAAGAACGGTGTCGATGTCGATTTTGCTTCCGTTTTCTGCAGAAAGCTTATCAACTACGAGTTTTACCCCTTTTTCAGCCTTATACTGTTTGCCTTTATACTCAATAAGTGCGTACATCTTTATACCTCATAAAAAAATCTTTTGCCGGCATATTAACGGGTTTATACCGGACAAATTTAAACACTAGGAACGAAGTATACCAAAAAACCGCATAAAATGTCAATAGGCCGCATTGACTCTATTTAAAGGATTAGATAGCCTTCGGCTTAACGCCCGTCTAAAACTCAAGCTGTTTTATCCTCGGAATCATTTCAAGATTTGGTTTGCGGTTGCTTATTTCGATTACCGTTAAATCATCGAGAACGGCGATGTCTTTGCGAATTTCGCCTGCGAGACCGGAATCGACGGCAGTAAAGCAATCGTCTAAAACTACAAGTTTAGTCTTACATAAAAGAGCCCTTGCAATTCCGATGCGTTGGGTTTGTCCGCCGGAAACGCCTCCCGTTAAATTACCGACTTTTGTTTCCAAGCCGTTGGGCATAGTTTCCAGATCTTTGTCTAAGCGGGTAATTCTTAAAACTTTTTGGATTTCCGCTTCGGTAATCTTTCCTTCCTTTTCAGAGCTGACACCGAGTAAAAGATTTTCACGCAAGCTTGCGTTAAAAATTTGCGGGGTCGGCGGAACATAAACGGCAAGGGGCGAAACAAAAATCGCTTCGGGATTTTCTATTATTTTTCCATTTAAGATTATTTCACCGCCGGTTTTTTTAGTAATTCCCAGCATGGACTTTATCATAGAACTTTTTCCCGAAGCAACGGCACCTGTAATAAAATAATACTCCCCGCCGTAAATATCGAACGATTTTTCTATTTTAAAATTGCTCTCGGGATACTCCACACAAAGATTTTTGACAACAATGGACTCGATATTATATTCTTGCGGAATTTTCATATCAAGCTGTGCATCCTCGTTTTTAGCTTTTGTATAAATATCTTGAACACGCTCCAGAGAAATTTTTGTTTGTTTTACGCTGACAAAAAAATCCGAAACAGAAGATGCAAAGTTAGATAGTGAAACAGATAAGCTGATAAAAAAAGCAAGATCTCCCACAGAAAAATTAATAGTCTCGATGTTTAAAGCAATAAAAATCAACATTGCCGAAGTAATCAGCTGATGCCCCAATCTAAAAAGTGATTTAATTAAAGAGCTGCCGATATTTTCCTGAAGAGCGGCTTTTGCAGCTTTTTGATTTATATTAAAATAAGCATCTATAAAGTTTTGATTTTTATAATCGGTTTTTATTTCTTGGGTGGATTGTAATGCGGCCGTTAAAAAACCTGAAGTCGCCGCAACCGCTTTGAGACTGTTTTCACGCCAGCGTTCTACCTTTGGAAGCAGCAAAGTAATAATCCCAATATTAAAAGCAATTAAAAAGAGAGCAATAAATGTAAAAGTTACATTAACGGAAAACATTAACACAACTGTTACTATAGCAACGACTAGCGATGTAGAAAAATGCGGAAAAGATCCTGTGAGTAAAAAAGAAAGTTGATCTATATCTTCACGGAATTTATAAGCGGTTTCCCCGATTGCTTCAGAAGTATCAAACTCTTTCGGTTGTAATATAATTGCCCGAAGCATTTTACTTACAAAAGGTTTTTTTATTTTTGTTCTAAAAAGCCATCCCATATTCATAGTTATATATGCAAAAGCTGTAAACAAAAATCCGGTCGCCATCAAAATAATAATAAACCAAACACCCAATGGCAAATCAATTTTATTTTCAAAAAGAGAAAACATTTGCTTTTCGATAAATGCAGGAAACAATCCGGCAGTAAACTGAAGCAAAAAAGCCGAGACCATTGCCGCCAAGAAAAAAAACGGATGCCGTTTTATAACTTTTAAGTTGACTGATAATAAGGATTCTGGTTTAATTTGTTTCATTTGCTCCTCCTTCGGAGAGGTTAGCTTTTTCTCCTTGAGATAATTTTCCATTCTCAAATAAAAATTTTACATTTGTTTTTTCTAAAGTTTCAGTTCTGTGGGCAATTATAATTGCCGTTTTGTTTTCTATAAGCTCATTAAATGCAAGCTGAATTTTTTCCTGCTCAGTGTTATCAAGTTTTGCAGTGGACTCGTCCAAAATAATAATTTTACTTTGTTTTAAGAATAACCTCGCACAAGCTAAAAGCTGAGTTTCTCCACCGGAAAAATTTGCCGCTCCGTCTTCACAAATATAATCTAAGCCTCCCGGTAGAGCCATAATTTTTTCATACATTCCGCTTTTCTTTAAAGCTTCTTTTATTTGCTCATCAGAAATGCTTTCGTCAAACATGCGGATATTATCCCGAATGCTTGCATAAAAAAGAACAATACTCTGACTAACATATCCGATATTTTCAGCAAGCGATTTTTGACTGAACTCATTTAATGGAACACCGTTTAATAAAATTTCCCCGGACTGAGGTTCGTAAAGCTTTAATAAAAGCTTTACAAGAGTCGATTTTCCGCTTCCCGTTCTTCCCTGTAAAGCACAATGATCTCCGGCATTTATTTTAAAACTTAAATTATCTAAAATCAAATCCCGCTCATCATAAGCAAAGGAAACATTTTTAAACTCGACACTGTATGTTTTATCATCGAGAGTTTTATTCCCAAAAGAAATATGGGGCTTTTCAATGTATAATTTAAAGACTCTATTTATCCTTGCACCAAGTCCTTGAAATGTAGTTGCATTTTGAGCGAGCATTTCAAGCGGCCATTCTAAAAGCACAAAATAATTATATAACATAAAAGTTTTACCGAGGCTTAGCTTCGCATCTTTTAGTAAATAAAACAAGATCACAACCAAACATGATTTTTCAATAAATGTTATAGCTTGGCTTAACATCATCGTAAAAGTAAAAAGTCTATAAAATTTTTTTTCATTTTTAAAAGATGTATCATGTAAGCTGTCTGACTTTTCAAGGATTTTACCTTTTGCGTTTAAGCTGTGAAGCTCTTCTCGTCCTGTAATACTTTCCGTAACAAGGGCATTAACCTCTGCCATGTTTTTTCGCACAGTCTCAAGAGAACTAGTATCTTTTTTAGATTGACGCAACATCATAATAATACTGATAACGGAACAAAGAACAAAAATACATCCTAATAGAACGGAATTAAAAAAAACAATTATTAAAATGCCCGATAGAATAATAATATTCGAAATTATATCAAGCACAAAAGTAGAAATATTATTTGAAAGAATTAATATATCTCCTTCAACACATTCTACCAATTCACCGATAGGATTATTATGATAAAACCCCATATCCAATTGCAAAAGATTTTTTAGCATATCGGAACGCAGTGCTTTAGTTAAACTCCAAGAAAGCTTTTGCATAAAAAAATTGCGGAAAGCATTTAATACCTCTACAAAAAAAACAAATGCCAAGTAAAAAAGAGCAATTACTAAAATGCTTTTTGTCCCAAGTCCGCCTGAAACTCCGTCTATAAACTTTTGAAAAAGCTGAGGTATGTACAAAGTAAGCCCAATATGAGAAAAAAAGAATAAACATAAACTCGCAAAAAGTATTTTATGCCTAAATAAAAAAATTTTAAAGTACGAAATAAACGATTTATGTGGTGTCATGATCATACAATACCTTTATAGCTGCCTTAAGTTTATTCCGATAACTACTCCTATAGAAATCATTGCCATCCAAAGAGAAGACCCTCCATAGGATAAAAATAATAACGGGATACCGGTAATAGGCATAATTCCCATAACCATTCCTACATTTACAAAAAAATGGAAGAAAAACATAGATAAAATACCGGAAACAATCAACTTACCAAAAAGATCATCACATCGCTTTATTGAAATAAAGAGTCTAAAAAACACTATACTGTAAAGAAAAAATACAAAAAGACCGCCTAAAAAGCCCCACTCTTCCGATAGAATACTAAATATGAAGTCCGTACTTTGCTCCGGCAGGTAACGGTAATGACTTTGTGTACCCATAAGATAACCTCTTCCGGTTAAGCCCCCTGAGCCTATCGCTGTAATAGACTGAATAATATTCCATCCGTGTTTTAGAGGATCAACTTCCGGATCCAAAAAAATAATTAAGCGCATCATCTGGTATTCTTTTAAAGCCCTCACTCCAACAATAGAGCCTGCAAAAGATAAAGTAATTATTGAAAGGACATAGGCAATCCAATAATAATATCGTTTTTTTAGTAAAACATTTCCTATCATTGCAATGACCGTCGATATCCCCATTGCAAATAGTATGATAATTGAAATTTGAGAACGCTTTAGAAGATTTGTCATAACATGACTTGTTTTTAAAATTACCTCCTCCCAAAGAGGCATAAGAGTAAAAACAATCGTCAAAACCCCAAGAAAAAATACATATAAAATAAAACGCAAGGGAATACCCGAAATAAAACACATTATCAAAAAAATCGGAATATATACACTTGCAGTTCCAAGATCAGGCTGTTTTAAAATCAGAGCAACCGGAACAAGCATTATTATAATAGCTTTTATAAACCGCTTAATAGGGGCTTCATTTTGGGATTTATCCAAATAGTAGGCTAAAAAAAGAATAAAAATCAGCTTTATAAATTCGGAGGGCTGAATACCTAAATTTTTAAAACCTATCCAGCTTCTTGCATTATGCCGAACAGCTCCAAAGATGCTAGTATAAAGAAGTAATAATAAGCCTAATAAATAAATTAAAAATGTTCTATCTTTGATACGCCTATAGTCATAAATACAAGAAAGCAAAAGCAAAAGAACTCCGGTGGATACCCATAAAATTTGTTTTATATATTCCTTAGAAACAAGGTTACCGCTTGAGTTGATACCGGAAGAATAAATAAAAAGGATACCGATAAATGACAAAGAAACAACAGCCAAAAAGAGTAAATAATCAAAGTTGGTAATTTTACGTATGTTCATTCACTCCTCCGTATAACTGCCGGAAGATGTCTAAAGCCCAAATAATCAATAGTTTCATCATATGTTTGATTTGCAAGAGTTCCGTGTAAAATTATATTAGCGGCATAAGGAGCCCACCACTCCCACTCATTTACAGCTTCAACAATAACGCAGACAACTACCATATCTTCAGGAGGGGCATCATAAGGTCCATAAGCGACCATCCAAGAATGCCATCTATCCTGTAGACCGACCTCAGCGGTTCCTGTCTTACCGGCAAACCGGAACATAGGATTTTTCATAGGTATCCTAGCCTCCCCTTGTATTGTAACAAGATTCATAGCCTGCCTTACCTGCTCAAAAATTTCCCGGCCTATATTTTCTTTATGTAAAATTTCCGGTTCTATTTTCTTTATGACCTCTCCGCTTGCAGGATCTCTTATTTCCTTTAAAAGATGAGGTTTATAAATCACCCCATTGTTTATAACCATACAAGCCATATTAGCAACCTGCATCGGAGAAGCCAGGGTAAAGCCCTGTCCTATAGACATATTCATAGTATCTCCATTAAGCCATTTTTCATGGAAGCGGCGTTCTTTCCATTTGGGGGATGGGACAAACCCTTCAGATTGGCTAGGTAAGTCCACTTCCGCCGATTGCCCCAGACCGAAACGCTTTGCATAATCTACAATTTTCTCAACCCCTAAATAATCACGGCAAACCGTCCAATAGTAAACATCACATGACTTTGCCAAAGCCTCGTTTAGCGCAAGCTTTCCATGACCGGGTTTTCGTATATGACAGCGGAATACGCGGTTTCCATATTCTATTTCTCCCAAGCAAGAAACAGTGGCCTCCGGAGAAAAGGCTTTTTCATTTAATATTGCGGTATTCATAATAACCTTAAATGTAGAAGCAGGAGGATAAGCTGCATCTATGGCTCTATTTAAAAGAGGCTTATTCGGATTATCAAAAAGTTCTTTTGTTAAAGAGCTTGTATTTTCTTTACCGAAAATATTTTGATCAAAGAAAGGATAGGATACCATCGCTAAGATCTCGCCGGTTGCAGGTTTTAAGGCTATAGCAGCTCCTATCCGTGGACCCAAAGCATCTTCTGCAAGCTTTTGAATTCTCTTATCAATCGTAAGTATAAGATTATTTCCCATTTTAGGCGGTGTTACGGCAGTAGTATTTTCAATATACCTGCCTTTAGCATCTACCGTGCGGTACTCAACCCCATCAGTTCCCCGTAAGATTTCGTCATATTGTTTTTCAATTCCCGCTTTTCCGATTATGCTGTTTGAGGTATAGCCTTTGTTATAAAAACGAGTCAATTCATCGGCAGTGATATCACCTACATATCCTATTATGTGAGAAAAAGAGCGGGTATCTACATAATTTCTGACAGGTTTAGAATGCCATGAAACACCGGGAAGATCATCAATACTTTCTGCAACCTGTACTATTGTCGTATAATCGACATTGGACTTTACTTCTATGGAGCGAAAGTCTTTTCTTATGCTTGCCGGTAATTTTTTTTCTATCTGAGAGACGGGAATTTTTAATATAGAACTTAGGCGGTTTATTACAGTATCAAAGTCTTGACGGGGAACCTCGCCCGGAACAATATCAACAGCAAATGAATCTATGTTTAAAACCATAGGCGTATTTGCTTCTCTATCAAAAATTTCTCCGCGCTGAGCCGGAATCAAAGTTGTGCGTTTTGATATATTTTGAGACTTTTGCTTAAATTGATCTCCATAGATAATCTGCATTGAAAAAAGTTTATAAGTGTACGCTATTAAAATAAAAAATACAAAAATTGAAAATAATCTAAGCCGATAATTTAATGAATCTTCGTTGTTTTTCATACATTACCATATTCCTTTAATTTAAAAGCTTGAGGAAATAAATTGAAAAATAAAAAGACCAGAGGAGAAAAAATAATATTTATAGTAATTTCTAAAACAAAATCAATAGACAAAATATTATAGGTATGTATGTTTTGTCCAAAAAAAAGCTTTAAAACAAAAAGAAGTAAGGCTTTAAATAAAAAGCTAAGCCCGCCTAAAACACAAGGAAAAATTATTTTATTTAAATTATATAAACCGTAAAATCTTCCTACAAAATATCCTGCCAATGTAAAGATAAAAGAATTAAGACCTATAGGCGCTGCCGATAAAAAATCCGACAAAAAACCGGCAATAAAACCGCAGACTAAACCTGTAAGGGATCCGTTTGAAATAGCTATATAAATAACTGTAAGCAAAGCCAAATCGGGTAAAACCATAAAAAAAGATATATGAGAAAATATAGCTGTCTGGAGCAAGCTTATAAAAAAGACACTTAAAGAAGTCCAAAAAATAACTTTTTTCAATTTAAAACTCCTTCTCTATTTTTGAAGTATCCAACACAAAAACATATTCCAAACAGGAAAAGTCAATTATAGGCTTTATGTATAGTTCAAGAGAAGACTCATAATCATGTGTTTTAATTTTTGAAATAAAGCCTATCGGAATATTTTTCGGAAAAATTGAAGAATCATCAAACCCCGAAGTAATAATCTTATCACCGACCTTTATATCGTCTCCGGCTCTTTTCTTTATATACTTCATAATTAAAGGAGAATCATCGTTACCTTGTCCGCTTACAACTCCGCGGTGTTTTACCAAATCAACCTTTGCTGCAACATGACACTGATAGTCATATATCGGTATAATCATCGAGGAACCTCTGCCGACTTGTACAATCTTTCCTACAAGGGCCATATTTCCATCTTGAAAAGCTATAACAGGCATGTCTTTTTTTATGCCATGTTTTGCTCCCCGATTGATAATCATTCCGGAATAAAGAGCGTTTGGATCATAACCTATTATTTCTGCAGGAATATTTGAAATTTGAACAGTATCGGTAAACTTAAGAAGAGTACGAAGTTCTTCATTTTCTCTTTTTATATCTGCATTGGAGCGCTCCAAAAGTTCGTATTTTTCAAGCTGTTTTGAAAGTTCATTATACTTGGATTTTAAATCCCACAACTCCCGAACAGCTGCAACGCTTTCTCCCACAAAAGAGGAAACATTATAAACAGCCTTTTCGGTTCCGGCACTGACTGAAAAAGCCACACGCTTAAAATCCAAAATAAAGGATCCTCCTGAAAAAGCCATAAAAACCGATGATATCAGAAGAAATATAATTAAAAGAAAAACCTCAAGATTCAATTTAAGAGAAAGTTTTTTCTTCATGCCGGCATCTTAATCATTTAAACTGTCATAAAGGCTGCGGTCAACAGTCATATCTCTAAAAACTTCGTAATATCTTCCGGCTCCTATAGCAACACAATCCATAGGGTTTTCTGCCAATATTACGGGAACGCGGGCTTCTTTAGCTATAAGCTTAGGTAAGCCTTTTAATAAAGAGCCTCCGCCGGTCATCACAATACCTCTTTCAACAATATCAGCTGTAAGCTCAGGAGGTGTCTGCGCCAAAGTTTTTTTAATTTCTTCAACTATTTGAGTAACAGGTTCTTTTAAGGCTTCTCTAACCTCAACCGAATCTATTTCCAAACGTCTGGGAAGACCTGTTATAGCATCGGTGCCTTTAATTTCGACCTTTTCAATTGTCTTTTCAGGGGATGCATTTCCAATACTTATCTTTACCCTTTCTGCCGTTTGTTCTCCTATTATCAGGTTATCGACCGAGCGGACATGCTTAATAATGGCTTGATCAAATTCATCGCCGCCTACACGGATAGCATTTGTTACAACCATACCGCAAAGCGAGATAACCGAAACTTCGGTTGTCCCTCCTCCGATATCGCATATCATATTACCGGCCGGCTCATGAATAGGAATATTAGCTCCTATCGCCGCAACCAATGATTCCTCCAAAACCTTAACATCTCCGGCTCCGGCCTTCATAGCACTTTCATAAACGGCCTTGCTTTCAACATCCGTAATACAGCTTGGAATACCTATAACCATTCTGGGTTTTATCAAACGATGTTTAGGTAAAATCTTAGAAACAAAATAGCGTATCATTTTTTCGGTAGTATCCATATCGGCAATAACACCGTCCTTTAAAGGGCGTATAGCCACAATATTTCCCGGTGTTTTCCAAAGCATCCGTTTAGCTTCCGAACCGACAGCAACAACTCTTTTTGTGCCTCGTTCAACAGCAACGACAGAGGGCTCGTTTACAACTATCCCTTTTCCGTTAGCATAAATAATGGTATTACAAGTTCCCAAATCTATACCTATATCAGTTGAAAATCTTTTAAAAAAGCCCATATTATCCCCCAAAAATTTTATAAATTTAGTTTAACCCGTGTCTTTGGATGCAGAGGATCAAGTTTTAATGCCCTCCTCCATTCGGCACGCGCCTTTATCATATCACCCTGAAGTTCATATATCACACCTAAACCGTAATGAGCATCCGCAGATGTGCTATCTTTTTCTAGGATTATATTAAATTCTTTTGCAGCTTCTTCTATTTTATTCTCTTCAAGAAATAAACTACCTAATAGATATCGGCATTTTAATTCTAAAAGTGTATCCTTCGTTTTATCTATGGTTTCAAATAAATACAGCTTTGCATTTTGTTTATCCGAAATTTTAATATAATTTTCGGCAAGAGCAAAAAAAAGTAAATCGGAAGGTTTATCGGCAAGAGCCTCAGTAAAAGCCTCAACAGCCCTCTCAGGATCTCCTAAAATTGAAGCCGACATGCCTCGGAATTCGGATAGGTCCTTAAACTCTTCTCCCGAATCATGTGCGATATCCAGATATTTTAATGCAAGATCTGCATAATAATAACCCTTTTGATAATAAGCCTTACCGAGTACATATGCAATCTTAGGTTGATAAGCCTTTGAAACTCTATACATGGCCTGCCTAAGATTTAAAATTGAGTCATTCAAATAGGAATAACTTATAGAAAAATCTGTCTGTTCCGCAAAAATATAATAAGCCGCAAAGCCTCTTAAAGCTAGAGCCTCTCCGTCATAGACCCGTTTCTTTAAAATACTTTCCGTCTTTTGATATACATTTTCATAATTTTGTGCGTTCCAATCGGCGTAGACTTCTTTCATTGAAGGGATATCTTTATAATTTTTTCTATAAACATATAAAGCATAGGCAGCGGCAAATAAAACCAAAAGAAAAAGTATAAAAATTAAGAATTTCTTTGAGCCTCTTTTTTTATTTGAGAAATTTCTATGTTGTTCTTCCTTTAAAAATTTCATTTTCCGCTACCAAAAATATAAAAAGGGATTAATAAGCCGGATTCTGTTTCTGTAAAACAGACGGAACCATCTTTCTTAAACCAGCTTTACAGCAAGTTTTTATCGCGGTTAACCCGTAAATTAAGAATCGGAGATTCTTTACTGCTTAACCTTGCTCCCGATGAGGTTTACATTGCCGTTTCCGTTACCGAAAACGCGGTGGGCTCTTACCCCGCCCTTTCACCCTTACCGCAAAATGCGGCGGTTTACTTTCTGTTGCACTGTCTGTAAACGGAAACTTTAATTTCCGTTCCCCGGCCGTTAGCCGGCATCGTTTCCGAAGGAGTCCGGACTTTCCTCTGCAAATGCAGCGGTTCCCTTAATCCCTAATTTTCTAATCATCATCTCCGTTTTCTTCAAGACTTGAAAAAAAATCGTCATTTGACAAATCATCCAAATCGGCCAAGCCTCCCATATCAGAGTCATTAAAAAAGGCTTCTTGTTCAGTCGTCAACTCAGATTCCTCATAGAACAAAATACGGCTGCAATAAGGACAAAATTTTATATCCAGACCTGACCTAACCTCATTCACAAACTGAGCAGGCAAAATCATATGACAGCCCATGCAGACATTTCCCTGAATAGAAACTATACCTACGCCCTGTTTGTTTTTGATGATCCTGTCAAACTTAAACATAGTTTCATCGCTCAAACCCGGAGAAAGTTTTTTTTCTTCTTCTTTCAGTTCTTCTACCTTATTTTGTTTTTCAGCTACTTCCGAGTCAAGCATGCTTTTATTTTCTTTTAATTCCTTTTCGGTCTGTTCAATCAGTTCTTCTTCCTGTTTAATGGTTGTATCTAAAATTTTAAACTGGCCTTCAAGTCTTTGCAATTCTTTTCTTATCGTTTCAGTCTTGTTGGTGGATTCATCGATTTCCTTTTGTAAAATTTCATATTCACGCTGGGTTTCGATATTATCCATAGCCTTTTCGGCCTTTTCCCTCTTTTGTTCAGCTTCAAAAAGATCTGCTTTTAATACGGCAATACATTTACGCAGCTCTTCATATTCGCTGTTCTTATCAATATAGCCGGACTTTAATTTTTCCAAAAGTTCTTCTTGATTTGTAAGAGCTTTTGGAGCATCCAATATTTCGGTTTCAAGTTCGTTCTTTCGAGCAAGAATATCCTGCAAAGCTCTCAGTTTTTCCAGTACATCATTATCCATAAACTACACCCCTTTGATTATCAACAAATCAATTATCAAGATAATCTTTTAATTTTCTGCTGCGCTTGGGATGGCGTAGACGCCTTAATCCCTTGGCTTCTATCTGCCTTATTCTTTCGCGTGTTACATCAAAATACAGCCCCACTTCTTCAAGAGTAAGAGGATAACCGCCTTCTATACCGAAACGCATTTTTAAAACTTCCTGTTCGCGATCGGGTAAGCTTGAAAGGACCATTTCAAGCTGCTCTTGTAATAAAGTAAGTTCGGTACGGTTTGAAGGGTTTTCTACACCCTTGTCTTCTATTAAATCTCCTAATAGAGTATCTTCTTCTTCGCCTATCGGAGTTTCAAGAGAAATAGGCTCGCGGGCAACATTTTTAACCTGCTTAACCTTTTCGATAGACCAGCCAAGCTGTGATGCTATTTCATCATCATTAGGTTCCCTGCCGAGCTTTTGCATCAACTGACGCGACTCCCTGTTTACCTTATTTATTTGCTCAATCATATGAACCGGAACACGAATTGTGCGGGCCTGATCCGAAATAGAACGGGTAATAGCCTGACGTATCCACCAAGTAGCATATGTAGAAAATTTATAACCTTTACGATACTCAAATTTTTCGACAGCTTTGATAAGGCCTATATTTCCTTCCTGCACCAGATCAAAAAACTGCAAACCTCTATTGATATATTTTTTAGCAATAGAAACTACAAGCCGTAAGTTTGCATTTATAAGCTTATCTTTTGCATTTTTAAGCATTACTTGACCGTTTCTGATTTCAGCTGTAAGATCGATAACCTCATCAACCTTTGCTTCAAAGTCATATTCTACCTTACGTATTTTTCGGGTTAAAATTTGAATTTGTGTATAAATATCTTTAAGTTCATTAGCTGAAATATTAAGTTCAGCTTCAAGCTTTTCCCTTTCTCTGGGAATTGCAAGACGTTTCCCCAGTTTTCTTAAATCGGCATAAGTTTTAATACCCAGCTGTTTTTCTTTACGCTCTTTTTTATTTTCATAATCCCGAACTTTCTCGGTAGCTACAAGGAAACGGTCGGAAATCTTTTCAATTTCCTCCGATTCTATGTGAATCCGTTTAAGGCTGTTAAAAATTTTTTTACGCAAAGCTTGAAGTTCAGGATTTTCTAAAAAGCTTTCTAATGTTTCACGGTCGTAGCAATGTTTTTTAAGAGCAACATATTGCTTTATTTCGGAATATATATTTCTTAAACCATCTCCATAAACCTGTTTGAGCCTTTTTTTTTCTGCCATCTCTTCACTAAGCTCTTTGCGGGGCTTGTTCGATTCAGCCGGATCCAACTTTGAAAAGGCCTTTTGTCCGATGACAAAAAATTCAGGAATTAAAATTCCGGAATTTTTAATAACTTTTTTTATTATAGCCTCTCCATCCTCCATACTTTTTGATAAAGAAACCTCTTCATCGGCAGTCAAGAGTTCTTCTTTACCTATCTCTTGTAAATAAAGTTTTATAGGATCATCAACACCTGCTTCATGTGCCGTTCTTACCAATTTTTTTGAAACTTCATTATCGGCTTTTTCTTTTTCTCCATAAGAAGTCCCAATATCTTCAGAGTAGTCCGCTTTTAAATCTATATCCTCATCATCTTTATAATCATCATCTAATAATTGGTCATCATCATCTTCATCGGTTGAAAATTCGGATTCTGTCTCTGAATTATTTTCAGAAACTCCCTCATTTTTTATTTGAATGCCTGCAGTTTCTAAAATATCCAGAATATCCGGTATAGTTTCCGGAGACATTAAGTCTTCGGGCAATAGATCGTCAAGATCACTCAATCCTATTGTGCGTTTTCTTTTGGCATATTCTAAAAGTTTAATAACCGCAGGATTTTTTTCGAGATCAGTCATACACCTTTCCCTTCAAGTTCTTTAATTGAATATCTATACTCCGCTTCTCTTCCATTAATTGATTTGTCAAGTTTATAGTATCGATACCCTTTTCTCCATGTAATAATCTAAGTCTGCCTATAATTTTGTCTCTTTGTTTTTGCAGAATGTTTTGTTTTATAAAATTTATGCCGTCATCAACTATTTTTTCAGACTTATCGGCGAATTCGCCTTTAGAAATTGTTTGCGAAATAATTTCTTTTAGCTTTTCATCACCGCATCTGTGCATCAGATTTGCATAAGTATAGGCACCTTCTCTATAACATTCTTCTAAAACAATAAACAAATACTTGGCATAAAAATCCTCAAAGTCATCGGAGCTCAATTCGGAACGCAAACGAGAAAACAGATCGATATTTGCCGCCACTGCAAGTACCAATCGTAACTCGGCATTCATTCTTATATTTATCGGCTTTTGTTTTACTTCGTCAACGATATGCCTTAGAGCTTTTTTTTCGCGGTTAATATAATCGCCGAAAATTGCTTGTTGACTGACACCA
Source organism: Treponema denticola (assembly GCF_024400535.1). Lineage (NCBI taxonomy): Bacteria > Pseudomonadati > Spirochaetota > Spirochaetia > Treponematales > Treponemataceae > Treponema > Treponema denticola. Next base: position 1,368,564 of record NZ_CP038800.1, on the reverse strand, counting down.
AAGGCCGATGAAAGCTTAGAAATCGCAGACTCTCTTTGAATATCGGATTCTAAAACCTCGATATACGGAAACAAAAAGGCTATAGCCCTTGCCTTACCTTCCGGACTGCTTATATCAAATCTCATGGACGCAATTTGTATAAGATAATCGTCATCGAATATAGCACATTCCAAAAGAAATTTCAAGCCGTCTTTTCCTTTTTTTTGCAAAATTTCGGATGGATCCTTACCGTCTTTTATATATAAAATCCGCACATTAAGTCCTAAGCCTCGGCAAAGTTTAATTGCTTTGTAGGAAGCCTCCTGTCCTGCTTGATCGGAATCAAAGGCAAGGTAAAATGTATCGGCAAAGGACTTTAAGAGTTTTACCTGTTCTTCGGTAAGGGCCGTCCCTAAAGGGGCTACGGCATTTTCGATTCCTGCCTGAAAAAAGGCTAAAACATCCATGTAGCCCTCACATAAGATTACCGATTTTGATTTTCGAATTTCGGGTAAGGCATGATGAAATGCAAAAGCCGTTTCTCCCTTCTTATATTGAGGCATATCGGAAGAGTTTAAATATTTAGGTCCCTCCCCTTCTAAAATGCGGCCGCCGAAGGCTATTGTTTTACCGTGACGGTCGCAAATCGGAAACATCAGCCTATCCGAAAAAAAAGCGATATTTTTATAATTTTTAGAAAAAAGGCCGGTTTTGGCCAGCAGGGCTTCAGAGTAATTTTTTGATAACAAAAATTTATAAAGCCAATACCTATCTTGAGGAGCGTAGCCCAGATTAAATTTTTCGATTATTTCGGGAGAAACATTACGGGAAAGGAGGTAGTCAAGGGCTTTTTTTCCTAGAGGATTTTGAGTTAAAAGAAAATGGAAGCTCCCTGCGACCTTGTCATAAAGCTCTAAAATATCATCTTTAAGTTTTGCATCTTCATCAGGAACATAGGAGCCGCCCTCATAGATAACCTCGATGCCTGCATTTTTTGCAAGCCGCTCTACGGCTTCCATAAAGGAAAGCTTTTCCATTTCCATCAAAAAGTTGATTGTTCCGCCCCCCTTATGGCAGCCGAAACAATAATACATCTTTTTATCGGGAACGACATTAAAAGAAGGAGTTTTTTCGTTATGAAAGGGACAGCAGCCCCACCAATTTGCCCCCCGTTTTTCCAAGCGGGTATAGTTCTCGACAAGGGATACAATATCTGTCATTTCGGTTACTGCATCGACTGTTTTTGAACTTATCTTAGGCATTTAACTCTCCTTAAGTTTTTTTAATTAAGAGATTTTACTATAAAGAGGCTTAAAAATCAAGGACTGATGTTTTATAAATTGTAAGAGGTTAGATTTAAATAAACCGCGGAGAGCGCGGCGAGCGCAAAGAACGGGTAAGAATGGATTATTATTGATAGCAAGTATTACTTTATAATCGAAAATATATAAAATTCCCCCTGCGTTCCCTGCGGCCGCTGCGGTTAAATTTTATAAACCGCGGAGGGCGCGGCGAGCGCAAAGGAGTGGTAAGAATGGATTATCTTATTAACAAGCGGAATTTTCTAATTCAAATATATATTACCTAATAATAAAAAGTTTCCATGTTTAAAAGAAAAAAGGATTATCAAGATAGGTACTCAAAATCATAAAGCTATCCATATAGCCGGCTCTAACTTTTTTTGTATAAATACGCACATGGATAATTTCTTCATTCTCATCGTCCCACTTTTTTCCGTTAAGTTCAATATAATCGTTTATACCGAAAGCGTTTTCTGAGGCATAACTTCCCGGTATTACTTCGGCGATACGGTAGGTATTTTTTTTACCCAAGGATTCAAGCTTAATGCCGAAGACGGGAAGCATGGATCTATCTATACTGTCTTTTTTAAAAACGGAATTTCCCGGATATAAGGGGCGTTCGGCACATAAAACAGGCCAAGTTTTTTCTTCATAAATACCTGCCTCATTTTTTTGATAGCCCTTAATGCTCACAATTGTTTCGGGAGCGATTGAGAGTAAATAGGCCTGTATTTCTTCAACCGAATTTACAGAAAGGCCGTTAATGCCGCTTATTATAGTTCCTTCTTTTATGCCGGAAACCGCAAATGGGCCGTCAGGAAGAACATAATTTACAAGAACACCGTTTGGAACACCGTTCGGAACTCCGTTTAAAATCTTTGAATTATCTTTTTGCTCTTGACCGTGGCAGCCAAGCCAAGAATGCCTGACTTCTCCGCCCTTATATAAATCGGGAAGAATAGATTTTAAAAGCTCTACAGGGATTGCAAAATTAAGGCCTTCGTTTCTTTCAAGGCCTGCAAATACTACGGCTTGTACAAGGCCCTTATCATCCACTATAGGACCGCCCGAATTCCCATGATTGACGGCAGCATCTATTTGCATTATATCCACCATCGAAAAAAGCCTTCGGTACTTTGCCGATACTATACCTGAGGTAAGGGTTTTTTCCAAACCAGCAGGAGAACCTATCGCATAAATACGGCTTCCGACTCCTAAGTCATTTGAAGAGCCCAGATTAAAAATAAATTTGGGAGAGTATTCCGTCTTTACCAAGGCTAAATCAAACAATGGATCCCAGCTCACAACCTTTGCAGGAATCTTTATATTGGGATTATCCGGGGACTTTATATAAAGCCGCGAATAACCCTTATATTTTTTATCGACTTCACTTTGAATAACATGGTAATTTGTAATAAAATATCCTCTCTGGTCTATAAAAAAACCTGAACCGATAATTATATCAGCGTAGGCAAAACCTTTTTCAATACGAGAGCCTCTATCTACCCAAACAGTAAGAGTACCTTTAATCATTTCTTCTATATTTTTAGGAAAAGAGGCTGAACTGCCTGAGATAGGATTTTTTTTATTTTGTAAATTTAAAAGGGGAATATCCGAATTTTTTTTCCAAAGAGTATTCCTCTCTTCAAATATACGCTCTTCAGTCCATTCCGAAGGCCGTTTTCCTATCGCAGTAAGGGATCTAAAATACCGTATAGCTTCATCCCAGTTTTTTTCATTTATGCTGTTAAAAAAAGCAGATTCAGCTTGTTCCAAAGCTTTTGATCTAATATCATCAACCTCTTCAAAATCCTTCGTATTAAGATAAAGAATCTGAGAGCGTACCAAAGCATCGGTTATTTTACCGGACTTCAAAAGTTTTTCGGTATAAGTAGTTTGATACAATATACTGGACCTATCCGAATAATCTACATATAAAGGCTTTTGGGTAGATGAACATGAAATAAAAAATAAAAACAAAAGAGAAAAACTTATATAGACTTTATTCATTAACGATTTCTGCAAAAATAAATCCTCCCGAACGCACAGCATAAACCTCGATATCGTTTACGCTAAACATATGCGAAACAACCGGAAGAGCGCTTTGGTTAAATATTTCTATAATTTTTTGGTTTACTTTTTCAATATTTGTAGGACTTCGGTTAAGCCAAAATATATTTCCACTATTGGAAGATATAATTCCAAGAGTTTCTTTCCCGTCAAATAATTGGACAGGTCTGCCGTTTTTATAGCTGACACGGATTTTTTTATTTAGCTTGGGATGAATCCATTCGGTTTTAGAGTCTCCATTTTTATATTGTGTATATGTAATTTCAAAAGAACCGTCTTCATCACTGTCCCAAACCTTTATAACCGAACCGTCTTTTTCGTAAGACTCGGAGTACTCGTATAATTTATTTTTATTTAGGTCAGTATCTATCTTTTTTAATACACCCTTTGAATCATATCCAACTCTGGTTTCAAAGTATCCGTCCCCATCTTTATCTACAATTTCAAATGCCGGAAAACCGTTTCTATAATTTGTTTGCGAATACGGATTTCCAAAAACTTTAATCTCTGCTTTTATGGGGACTCCTTTTTCAAAAAAAATCTTCTTTACTCCCCCGTCAATATATGAAGTATCTTCTTCAGAAAAGACTGAAGAATAAACTAAAGTTCCTTCATGTAAATTTTTCACTTTTTTATTAAGCTTTAACGAAAAAAAAGCATGTTCTTTTTGATGAGACCCGTATAGTCTTAAATTTAATTCTTTTAAGTCTATTGGAGCCCAGTTTAAATCCTTAGGGCGCATAGTATATTTTATACCGTCTTTTGTAAATGTCTTTATGGAAGGGTAAATATCATAAACCGCCGAGTATTCATTTTTTTTACCGTAAATTATGGACGGAATCCCAAAGTTACATTCTACAGTATATTCCGGGTATCCTGTTTGAAGACTATCGAATTCTGCACACCAAGGCCTTCCATCTTTATAATAAATTTTAGAATCGATAATCATGTCTCCGTTTTCATCATCCACAATCAAACCGTCATAAACGGTTAGAAAATTTTTGATCTCATTCCTAAGCTTTGAATTTACAACTAAGCGTAAAAGTTCAACTAAATGAGATTCATAAATAGCATTGGTAAGCATGAACTCTTTTAAAATCGGATTAAAATAATAAACTTTTATAGCCATGAATTCATTTACGGCTGTCTGCTCATCGATTATCCCATATCTAAGACATAATAAGGTAGAATAAGAACGGTTATATAGGTCATCAATATCATAAGACTCACTAAAAGGCAGATACATACTGCGGTATAATTTTAAGCGTCTAATATTTTCATCGGATCTAGTTTCAAAAGGACTTGCAAGCAAAAGCAATGACGGATCTTCATCCTGCCATGCATATAACCTTGAAATTATATGTTCCGCCAATTTTTTCCCAAAAAAACTGACCCTTTTTCCGCGCTCCCTTAAAAAAAACAATTTAGCAAAGCGGGAATCAAATGCCCATCTATCCATAGCCTCGGATATTAAGCGTTTTGCTTCTGCATCTCTCCCAAGACCGTAAAGAGCATCTGCTTTTATATAATCCCCATCAGACGATTCAAATGGTAAAAGAGAGACAAGCTCTAAGGCTTCCTTGTATTTTAGTGTCATGCAATTTATTTTAGCAGCCAGAAGCCGTCCTGTATTTATATCATATAGGCGCCAAATCATCCCATCTGCACATGCCGCTTCAGCTTTTTCTAAGATATCCTCATTAGGATAGTTCAGTTTTAAACTGCATATAGCCTGCATATATAAAAAATCTGCCGTCTTAGGATCATAAACCTCTCCAAGCTGGGCTTCAAACAAAGCTTCCTTCCATTTTTCTTCGGTAAAAAGCTTAGCGGAATTCTGCAAGCATGATAGGGCAGCAGATAAATTTACCCCCTCAGTTTGATTTGCATAAATACCTATACAAATTAAAATAAAAAAAGCACATAATCTATGCTTGAGTTTAAAATACTTGAATCTACAGGAATATTTCATCTCTTTACTCCTAACTTCCTACAACATACCAATTTTTTTTGCCGAAAACGGCTCCGTATATACCTTTAACTACCCCGCCCTCTTCGATTATCGGCAAAATATTTCTATTTTCATAGTCTATATTCCACTCATTTATAACCTTTTTTACCGATTTTTTTGAGCCTGAAGATGTCTCAATTTCATCTCCAAAGAGGCGTGAACGTACACAAAAAGGAGGCTTAAAAGGACCTATACCGCAAGTTTTATCGCTTTCATGAATCAAATAAAAACCTTGAGCCTCTTTTATGGAAGTAAACGATCCTGCAGGCGTATCAAATTTTCCGGGCATATCTACCCAAACGGAATAGCCGATCTCTTCGGACCTTTTCTCTTGATTTTGTTTAAAAAGGAATAAAACATCATTTTCTTTTTTTGCACAAAAGCCTCCTGAAAAAACTATTGTTTTTTCATTGGAAACATGCATAAGGTCATCAAAAACAGATTGAGGAATTCTTCTTTTTCCTTTCAGCATAATTAAACCTTCTTGAAGAAATTTATACTTTAAAATATCCTCAAGTCTTATAAAAAAAAGAAAATCACAACAGCAAAATAGTCCGTATTTTTCATTTTTTTGCAAAGTCCAAAATCCTATTTTCTTTTTTGCCTTATAAGAATCGGCAAGAAAATTGTTTTGAGCCTTTATTTTATTTAAAGTTTTTTCCAATCCGCTTTGCCAGCCGTCAAAGCAAAGATTTAAAGCGGGGATAAGGTTATGACGAATTTTATTTCTTAAATAGGAAGCTTCCATATTACTTGAATCTTCCCTCCATAAAATTTTCTTTTCTTTTAAGTATTCTTCTATTTCGTATCTACTGATATTAAGGAGAGGTCGTATAAATCTCCCCCGTTTAAAAGAGATCCCCATCAGAGATTCAGGATCAGAGCCTTGAAAAAGCCTCATCAATACCGTTTCATAATAATCATTTTTGTTATGAGCAGTTAAAATATAGCCGGCATTAAACTTATCAGCGGCTTTTTCAAATTCCTTATACCTTAAAAAACGGGCAGTATCTTCAATCCCCGTCTTTCTGATGCGGGCTTCCTCCAATATTTTATTTTTAGGAATCTCAGCCAAAATACATGGACACTTATTTTTACAAAAATCTAAAACAAAGGAGGCATCCCCTGAACTTTCTTTTTCAGGCCGGATATTGTGATTTACAGTCAAAACAAAAATTTCAGCATTTATTTTTTCTCGCAAGTCCAAAAAAGCAGAAAGCATGGCCATGGAATCGGCTCCGCCCGAAACAGCTAACAATATTTTTATGGGCTCATTAAACTTTTTACCGATTAAGGAGGAAAAATTTTGAAATACCTTTGTTAAAAATGATTTTGCCATACGATTATGCATAGATTTTACATAATTTACAAAAATGGTCAACTCATAAAGAAAATCATTTTTAATATAATCAAAAGAGCATAAAAAACCTTCCGATTTAGAAATTAAACCGAACCGGAAGGCTTTTTATATAAATTTAAAAATAAAAATTATTTTTCTTCTTCAGAAGGAGCAGCTTCAGCGGTCTCCTCTGCAACGGGTGCTGAAGTTTCAGCAGCAGCAAACTTAATTGCAGCTACGGTTATATCATCGCTTGTCAAAACCGTAACAGCTTCAGGAAGTTTAATATCACGAACATGCAAGGACTGGTTTACATCGAGAGATGAAACATCTACAACAATTCTAGGCGGCAAATTTTTAGGCAAACATTCCAATTCAAGTTCTGTAATACCTGTTTCCAAAATACCTCCATGGCGAACACCTTCAGGAGACCCTTGCAGCTTGATTTTAACCTTTGTGCGGAGAGGCTTACCTCGTTCTACTTCATAAAAGTCTATATGTTTAATCTTATCTGTAACAATATCATGTTGAAAATCTTTAATAAAAACTTCATAATCTTTTCCGGAAGCGTTTAATGTTACTATAGTACTCTCAGTAACAAGCTTAAACAGCCTCATAAATTCTCCTTCATCAACATCAAGAGAAACGGATTTGCCGTGCCTATCATACATTACAGCTGGAATACGGCCTGCTTTTCTCATTTTTACAGCAGCACTTTTACCGTATGCCGATCTTTCATTTGCATTTAACAGTCTCTGTTCCATAATACCAGAACTCCTCTAATACCAAGTATTTAGTTTGCAACAAGTCCTCTACTAAAAAAGCGGACTCAATACTGGGACGGTAGGATTCGAACCTACGGAATGACGGCACCAAAAGCCGTTGGCTTACCACTTGCCGACGTCCCAAAATATATACAAAATGCAAAACTGCAATTGTATCCAAAGTAAGAAAAACTAACATTCAACAAAAGCTAACGCTTAATTTAATTTTCCTGCAGCTCAGTTTTTTCAGAAAGCGGAGGAGCTTTTTCATAAGCATCCAAAACGGCTTTTGTCATCTTTTCCCGAAACTCAGAAGTTATCGGATGAGCTATATTCTTAAACTCACCATTACTTAACTTTCGGCTCGGCATTCCAATGTACAAACTATCACTGCCCTCAATAACCCTCACATTATGAAGGATAAAGCAATTATCAAATGTAATATTAGCATAAGCCTTTAAACTACTCCCAGGACTAATTCGTTGAATACGGACTTCTGTAATTTCCATAAAGCGTCTCCCTTGCATAATAATATTTGGTAAATATCTCTACCTACCAATATTTTACTACGCTTTTTATCAGAACGCAAGTAACAAGAAGAAAAAACATCTGCTATATTGCTCTAAAAGAAAAGAATAAGCATTTTTTACAGTTTTTTCATCCTTAAAAAGTCCGAAAACTGAGGAACCCGCCCCGCTCATAAGAGCAAAATCGGCCCCGTAAGTCAAAAGGTCTAGTTTTGCCTTTTTTATCTTAGGGTATTCTTTAAAAAGAACATCTTCAAAAGTATTAAAAAAAGGCCATTCACGGCAATCTTTGCCGCAAAAAAGCTCAGGATCAAAAGTAGGATTAAGGATTTCCGAGTCTTTTCGGTCCAAAAGTTTATAAGCCCTTGGAGTTGAACTCTTTATCTCCGGATAAAGCAAAATACCGAAATAACTGCTCGAAGTTATGGATATCGGCTTTATCTTATCTCCCCGGCCTCTTATAATTGCCGATCCGCCATGCAAAAAAAACGGAACATCGCTTCCTATATTCAAAGCGGCAGCCTTTAAATCTTCACTGCCTAAACCAGCAGAAAACATATCATTAAGTCCATGCAAAACGGCAGCAGCATCGGAAGAACCTCCCCCGAGACCGGCTCCTTCAGGTATTCTTTTTAAGACCTTAATGGAAATGCCGTCTTTAATACCGGTAAGATTTTTAAACTCTTTATAAGCTTTTGTAATCGTATTGTCCTCAGGCAAAGCCGTCAAAGGGGACAAAACATTACAAAAATCATTATCCGGAACCCTTTCAAGTAAAAGCTCATCGGCAAGAGAAATCGGAGCAAAAACACTTACAATATCGTGAAATCCGTCGCTTCTCTTTCCTAAAACTTCTAAATGCAGATTAATTTTTGCATGAGCTCTAAGGCTGATCGCACTTTTAATCATGTCTTAAGCATTATATCCAATTATAAAGTTTTGTCAATACAAAATAATAGAAATTTATGTAATTTATAAGAGCATTTTAAGCTGTTTTAGTGTATAATTAAGGCGTACAGGGCTCCAGATCCCAATCCTTATAAAGCAGCTCTAAAAACGGCTGCATAACATATTCGCCGCCTGAAACCGTATAATGATGCCCGTCATCTTTCATAAGCCTTATTTTTTTACCCTCGGCGGTTTTAAGGCTATCGGTATAAGGAACCCCTTCTCCGGGAGCGACACTGCTTAGAGAAAATTTATTAAGGATTAAACTCGAATACTCCGATGCTATTTTTTTATGTAAGTCTTCAAGATAGAGTAATTGGGCATTGTATATTTTATCCCGTACAATAGGCATTCCCAGCCAATACACTTTTTTTGTGTTTGCAAGTAAAACATTCAAATGAGTTTTTATCTTATCCCTATAAGCCGATTCCCAGTCTTCGGTTTCTTTTACAAGGACTTTGCCGTTATCCGCGTAAAAATTTTGATAATCATTCATTCCTAAAAAAATGACGGCGATATCATAGGGTTCGTTTTTACTTTCTTCAAAAACATTCTTTAACTTTTTAGGCCAGTTATAATAATCGCTTCTTATAAAACCTGAAGAATGAACCGAAATTTCTTTTACCCTTATGGAAGAGCTTTGACCTGTAAGCCTTAAAAAGCCAGCTGCTATACTGTGCATCTGAGAATCGCCTACCATTAAGATACGCAAGGGTTTTTCTTGATTATATGTATATATTTTTTTTACAACTTTTTCTTCTTTTTCAGGATCTGCTTCCGGCTGAACTAAGGTCTTGGCCTGCTCAAGTTCTTTTTGTTTTAAAGATAAGGCTTCTTTTTCTGCATTCAGTTTTTCCAGCTCTGCTGTCCGCTCTTGTTCAAGCATCTTTAATCTATCCAAAAGATTGTTTAAATTTTCAAGTTTTTTTTCAAGCTTGTCGACTGCATCTTTTAAAGCCTCGGTATCCTTGTTTACTGCCATTGAAGCAGCCAAACTTTCTCTTGTCTTTTCCAATTCATCCGATATATCTTTTATCGATGCTTCTTTTTTAGAAACGGCTGAGGAAGGAGATGCAATATCTGAATTTATATCCATATTATAAAAAGAATCCCAATCGCTTAAACCTTCTAATTTTGCAATACGCAAAAAAACAGCCCTGGAAGCCGGAATTAAAGCATCTAACTTAGTTTTTTGAGATATATCGGAAATAGGACTAATAAAGGCTTGATATAGTTTTGAAATATACGGATTTTTAATTTTTAATGTAAAACTTTCTAAGGATTTGCCCAAAAGCAGCATAAATAAAAAAACGGATAATAAAAAAAATAGAATACCCTTATTCGGAGAATAAAATCCGGCCCTTTTATTTTTAAGAGGAAATAAGGCTTTTATTTTTTGTATTCCATTTTTTAACTTCATATCTTAAATTACTCCAAATTAAAAGGCAAAATAAATAAACGGCGGAATGCCCGAGGTTGACACCGTATAAAGAAAGACAAAAAAAAGTACGGTAATTATCACCTTAATAATCATCGGAAGATGTGTATAAATTGTAAAAGTTTTTTTTCTTAAGTTCTCGGATGGAATTTGTAAAATAAGGCCTGCAAAAAATACCAAAAGGATAAAGGGCCTTATAATTTGAAAAGGTTTCGAAAAATCTGACAAAGCTCTTAAATATATCCCCAACTCTGAAAGTGAAGATGAAAAAAAGACAAGCCAGCTTATATTGATAAATATAAATACACAAATAACTCTTAAAGCATTTAAAACCTTATTCCCTTCGGCTTCGCTTTTTCCGGCTCCTAGAGATCTATCATCCATTTTAAAAGATTTTGTTTTTTCGTAAAATATTCTTTCTATACACAGCATAAGCCCCTGCATAGCTCCCCAAATAAGAAATGTCCACGAAGCCCCGTGCCAAAGGCCTGCGATGAGCATCGTAAAAAAAAGCGCAAAGAGGGCTCTGGCAAGGCCGAAGCGGGAACCGCCTAAGCCGAAATAAAGATAATCCCTAAGCCAAGAAGAAAAACTTATATGCCATCGTCTCCAAAACTCTGATATTGACCTTGAAATATAGGGACGGTTAAAATTAGCAGGCGTATTAAACCCTAAAAGAATACCTATGCCTATTGCCATGTCGCTGTATCCCGAAAAATCTGCGTAGATAATAATCGTATAACATAGCACTCCAAAAATAAGCTCCCATGTATTATAAAACGAAGGATTTGCAAAAATTTTATCGGTAACGAGTATGGTCAAAAAATTTGAAATTATCATTTTTTTATATAAACCTGAAATCAAGAGCACAATTGCACGGTCAAAGGCTATGGGTTTTGCTCCTTTTTCATTATCACAGTTAAGAGCTCGAGGAAGGTCTTTAAAAAAATACTCGGCCTGAACAATCGGCCCCGAGGACAGCTGGGGAAAAAACGAAACATAAAGCAAAATATCCCAAAAAGATTTTACATGCCTTATCTTACAAAGGTAAATATCGAAGACATAACTCATGCATCGGAAAGTATAATAAGAAATTCCTACAGGCAGCAAAAGAGACCAAGAGCGTATATTCGTTAAAAACGGGGAATTCGTATACATATCAGGAAAAAATTGATTTAGATATAAAAGCAATCCATAAAGATATTTAAAAAATCCGAGATATAAAAGATCCAAGATACAAATAATAATAAGGATAGCCTTACGCGGAGCATAATCTTTTTCCTTATCGAGAAGAAAACCGTAAAAATAATTTATAAGAGTAAAACCAAAAAGCAGAATACAAAAACGCCAATCCCACATCGCATAGAAAAAATACGAAGCGGCTGTCAAAAGGATTTTCCGTTCTTTTTCTTGCCTAAAAATATACCAATACAAAAAAAAGACTAAGAGAAAAAATAGGGAAAACGAAATCGTCGGAAAAAACATTTTTTAACTTTAAAACTTAAATTTCCGATTACGGGAAGGTAACAGGCTTATTTGCCATCTTACGCTGAATCTCTGCTGCCCTGGAAGCCGGCATCAAAGAAAACCAATAAGCAACCGAAGAGTTTTTACCTTCTTCTGAGGCTATTTTTTCTACAGCCCTAAGCACATCAATTATATCCTGATCGTCCATAGCTATAAGATTTGAAACGGCTTTTTCAGGGGGCATACCGTTTATATATTTCGCGATTTGGATTATGTTCGCCTCACGGGCATCCCGCTCTACAACCAAAAGATTAAAGTTCTTTTCTTTTTCTTCTATAGCCAGCCTGCGGTCATCAAGCTCTTCGGCAACCTGTTTATTTTCATTTTCCTGAGTTTGAACATCTTCTTCCCGCTTATCTAATTCCTGAGAACGCAGCTCTAAAGCCATCAAGCGTTTTTCATAGCGGTCGTTTTCCAAATTGGCCATATCATCGGCATCTATGGGAGCAATACCCTCAGGCGTTTTTAAACCGAAAAAGGAGTAAATAGGAGAAAACAAGCTCCTTGAGCTTATCAGGCCTAAGTAATCAAACCATAATAGGCCTCCGAAAACAAGTAAAACAATCAATATCAAAAGAACAATAATACGTCCTATAGTTCCGCTTCTTCTCAAAATTTTAACCCCCATAAAACCTTTTTGCAGGAAACATCAGAGCCTTTCGGCTCTGTTCTGCAAGGAAATTTTTCATCGTATCCGCTAAAGCGGATAGCGAATCAATTTGCGAAAAGAGTTTTTTCAAGTAGTTTTGCTTTATGCAAAACTACATAAAATAATGCGATGTTTTGTGCTTTGCACAAAACTCGAAGATAAACAGTGAGGCACCATTTGTGCCGAACTGTTTATCATCCCCCCTATTTCTATATAATATCGGAAAAACTTCTTCTAATGTTAATGCCTATATAGGTACTGAAAATATTCCATATCTGTTGAGAGGACTTTTTCAGTTTCGGGCAAGGAATTTTTATAAATTTCCATGCTTTTCCAAAAGCTGTAGAATTCGGGGGACTTACCGTAACTTTCGGCATAGATTGCAACAGCCTTTGCATCGGCATCTCCCTTTATCCTTTCTGCCTCGGCATAAGCTTGCGACAAGATAGTCCTTTTTTCGTTTTCCAATTCGCCTAAGATTTTAAGCTTTTCACCGTCGCCTGTAGACCTAAAGGTTCCGGCAATCTGATTCCTTTCTTTTATCATGCGGCTGAATACGGAATTTTCAAGCTCATCCGAATACTTAATTCCTTTAAAAATTAGGTCAACCACTTCCAAGCCGAATTCACCGAGCTGGCTATTGGCCTTTGCGAGAATTTCATCAGCCAGAGTTTCCCTGCCCTTTTTTATCACAGGAAAGTTTACTTTTTCCGTTTTTAAGGAACCGAGGTCAACTTCGGCATTTTCAAGGTTAAACTCTTCCGTGGTTTTACTTTCATTTATAATATTTGAGCTTCGTACAACATCGGCAAGACTGTTTACCGAAATAATATCTCTAACCGATGAATCTACAATATCCGAAAGGCGGGAATAAGCACTATCATAAGTTGTAAGGGATTCGTAAAACTTTTTTACGTCAACTATACGCCATCGGCTGGTAGTATCTACTCTAAGATATTGTTTTTCTAGGGTAAGAATCTTTTGAGGATCGCCGTCCAACCGCAAGAGTTTTGCCGTGTATTTGTTTACCGTATGAATCAAGGGCATTTTAAAATGAAGCCCAGCCTCTTTTTCCGTTTTTACTACAGCTCCGAATTTCGTTATAATGGCAACATTGCCTTCATTTAAAATATAAAACGGCTTTAGGAAAAAAAACAAAATAATGAGTATAACCACAAAGAAAAACAATCCGAAACCTTTTTTATCTTTTTTTGCTTTTTCAGGTTTTATCTTATTTTTGGAAGAAAGATTTTCAAATTTTACATCTTCAGTGTTTCCGTTTTCGGTATTTTCATAGTTTTCCATAAAATCAATTTCCTCCCTTATTTAATTCTTTTAAAGGTAAAAGGTTTTTTAAGTTTTTGTCTATTAGGGTAATATTTTCATTATTTTTAAAAATAGAATCAAGAGTTTCAAGGTAGAGCCTTCTCCTCGTAATATCGGGAGCCTTTACATATTCCGAATAAACGGCGTTAAAACGGGCAACATCTCCGTTTGCCTTGTTTATTCTTTCGGAAGCATAGCCCCTCGCTTCTTCAATCATTTTTTGAGCCTCACCCTTTGCCTTAGGAATCTCTTTATTGTAGGCTTCCTTTCCCTCGTTTATGAGCCTATTCATATCCTGAATCGCTATATTGACATCCTCAAAGGCAGCTTGAACTTCATGAGGCGGAACAATGTTTTGCAATTGTACCGATGAAACGGAAATTCCAATGCCGATCTGCTTATATTTTTCGTTCATTTTTTCTTGTGCTAAAACTGCAATGCTGTCACGATCCAAGCTGATTATGTCCATTATAGCTCTGTCCCCTACCAAGCTGTTTACAACGGATTTTGAAATATCTCTGACGGTTTTATTTCTTTGATCTTCTTCAACATTAAAAAGCCAAGCCTTAGGGTCCACTATTTTATACTGAATAACCCATTCAACATTTATGATGTTTAGGTCCCCAGTAAGCATTGAAGATTCACTTAAAATGGAATTTTGGTACTCGCTTCTTTCACTCGATCTTGCAGTGCGAAAGCCGAATTCTTCCTTTTGAACGGTTTTAACCGGAACCTTATAAACCTGATCTACAAAGGGAATTACAAAGTTAAGCCCAGGTGAAAGGGTATTTGCATATTTACCGAAACGGGTAACAACTCCGTTATCCGTTGTAGGGATAACCTTTATTCCCGAAAAAGCTATAAGAGCAATTACGACAAGTATTATTACCGTACGTAAAGCTCCTAACATCTTTGAAGGATCAACCTTTTTTTGCTTCATTTTTTCCTCCATGAAGAATTTATTTTTTTAACATTTCTTCTAAAAACCTTAAATTTTAGAAGAAGCATTCAAGACCTCAGCCCTTTCTTTTTCAAGCTCGGCCAGTTTCAGTTCAAGTTTTGCCTGTTTTTCACGCTTGCAATAAGGGCACTCAAAATGCTCGCCCTCAAGATAGCCGTGAACAGGACATATCGAAAATGTAGGCGAAACCGAAAAATAGGGAATACGGTAATTGTTTGCAACAGCCTTAACCAAATCCCTGCAAGATTCCCAATCCTTGATAGATTCACCCAAGAATATGTGAAAAACCGTACCTCCCGTATACTTACGCTGTAAACTTTCTTGATGATCCAAGGCTTCAAAAACATCGGTAGTATAGGCAACGGGAAGCTGGCTTGAGTTGGTGTAATAAGGCTCGGCATCTCCCGAACTTATTATATCGGGGAACTGATTTTTATCGTGGCGAGCCAGTCTGTAAGAAGTACTTTCAGCCGGAGTTGCTTCAAGATTGAATAAGCTGCCGGTTTCTTCTTGGAAGTCGGCAAGGCGGTTTCTCATATAGGTTAATACCTTTTCGGCAAAAGCCTTTCCCCTAGGGCTTACAATATCCTCGCCTAAAAAGTTTAGGCAGGACTCGTTCATACCGCAAATTCCTATAGTCGAAAAGTGATTGTTTAAATGATGTAAATACCTCTTTGTATACGGGAAAAGGCCGCCCTCCAAGAGCTTTTCGATTACCTTCCGCTTTATCTCAAGGCTTTGCTTTGCGATGTCCATGAGGTAGTCCAAGCGGTCAAAGTAGTCCTTTTCGGTTTTTGACAGGTACCCGATTTGAGGCATGTTTATCGTAACTACCCCTATGGAACCCGTAAACTCATCGGAGCCGAAAAGGCCTCCTCCTCTTTTACGCAATTCCCTTTTATCGAGTTGAAGACGGCAGCACATGGAACGCACATCCCCGGGATTTAGGTCGGAATTTATAAAGTTTTGAAAATAGGGTGTACCGTATCGGGCAGTCATCTCAAAAAGCAGTTTTGCATTCGGACTTGACCAGTCAAAATCGGAGGTTATATTGTAAGTGGGAATTGGATATTGGAAACCGCGTCCTGCGGCATCTCCTTCAAGCATAAGCTCAATAAAGAGCTTATTTATCATATCCATTTCTTTTTGACAGTCGCCGTATGTAAAATCCTGTGTTTCTCCGCCGACAACAGCCTTTTGGTTTGCAAGGTCGGGCGGACATACCCAGTCCAAGGTTATATTCGTAAAGGGAGCCTGAGAGCCCCAGCGGCTGGGAGTGTTTACACCGTAAACGAAGCTTTGAAGGCACTGTTTTACGTTGGCTTCACTCATATTATCTTTTTTTACAAAGGGAGCCAAATATGTGTCAAAGGAGCTGAAGGCTTGAGCTCCGGCCCACTCGTTCTGCATAATGCCTAAAAAGTTGACTATCTGCTGAATAAGGGTCGACAAATGCTTAGGCGGCTTTGAGGTAATCTTATCAGGAACCCCGCCCAAACCTTCGTGGATAAGCTGCCTAAGGGACCAGCCTGCACAGTAGCCTGAAAACATTGAAAGGTCATGAATATGAAAGGCTGCCGTTATATGGGCTTCGGCAATAGCCGGTGTATAAATATTTTTAAGCCAATAATTTGCCGTAATAGTACCGGAGTTATGAAGAATAAGACCGCCTAAAGAAAAGTTTACGTTGGCATTTTCTTTTACGCGCCAGTCGGATTGGCTTAAATAGCCGTCCATGGTGCTGTTTATATTCAGCATGAGGCTTTCTGCATCCCGTACGGCCTCCCTCTTTGCCCTGTACAGGATATAGGCCTTTGCAAGACGGGCTTCCTGCTGTTCAATTAAAACAAGCTCTACAACATCCTGAATCTCTTCTATTGCCGGAATAGAATGGGCATAACGGGATGCCATAATATTTTTAAGCTTTTCTTCGACCTTATCGGTTAAAAACACAGCCTTTTCATCGTTGGGACTGCCTTCAACTGCGGTTATAGCCTTATTAATAGCTTTTTCTATTTTTTTACGATTATACGCCTCAATTTCTCCTGAGCGCTTTACTACCGAGCGCAAGATTTCAGGCTTTGCCTTCTCCATTGTCCCTAAAAAGGACTTCCATTCAGGAAAAACCGTTTGATTTGTACTTTTTTCCTCCATAACTTTTAATACCTCCCAATTTATTTACATTATTTAGTTATTTTTCGAACCTTCTTTACCTCACTAACAAATTCATCTAAGTTGCTGAATTGCTTATAAACGGAGGCAAAGCGAATATATGCTACCTTATCTACGGAATATAAATGAGATAAAACCATTTCGCCTAAAACAGTAGTTTCTATTTCTTTGTTAAGGCCTGAATTTAAAATAGCCTGATCTTCAATTTCACTTACTATATTTTCAATTATATTTGATGAAACAGGCCTCTTTTCAAGGGCTCTTTCAATACCTTTTTCAAGCTTTTTACGGTCAAAGGGTTCCCTGCGGCCGTCCTTTTTGATAACCATAAAGGGTTTTTCTTCAATATGCTCATAGCTTGTAAAGCGGTATCCGCAGGCAAGACATTCCCTTCTTCTGCGTATACAGTCCCCTTGAGCCAGAGTTCTTGATTCCATAACCTTATCATCGCAGCTTCCGCAATGCGGACATCTCATATTTTATTTACAGGATGCCTAAAAGCCGGCATCCTTCCCTCCCAAAAATAGCGTATCTAATTATACACTACAGAATAACACACTATATATAGCGTGTCAAGCCGATATTTGATTATTTTTCACTTTATAAATTATTTTTCGCCTAAAAGCTGCTTTATCTCGAAAATTTCCGAGGACATGGCAGAGCGCTGCATAGATTGATACTTTTTCGGAACCATCTCCTTGCTTGTACATTCAATTGCTGCAACAAGGTTTTGCAGCTCTATCTCATAAGGATAAGAAGGCGGAATAAAGTCAGCTATAGTTTCTTCCAAGTCCTTTTGTATAACCATTGCCCTGCCTTCTACAGTGGCATTCATCTTAGCACGCACTAAAATAGCTTCTATATCCGCACCGGATACATCGAATTTAATCTTTTTTATTATCGAATTTAAATTTACATCATGGAGCTTGATGCGGAGCTTTCTTTGAAGGGTTTCAAAAAGGTCGAGCCTTTCGGCATCGGTTTCGGGGTAAAAAAGAGCCAGATGTTCTTCGGCCCTGCCCTGTCTTTTTAAGTCGACGGGAATCAGGTCGGGGCGGCAGGTAATCAAAAACCAGATTATCTTTCCCCTATAAGCCGTATTTCCCATAAAATTTGCTATTTGAGCAAAAACCCGTCCCGAAGTACCGGATATATCGTTAGCGGTGCGGTTTCCGAGCACAACATCGGCCTCATCTATCATCACAGCCACAGGCGACATAGCCCTCAAAATATTCAGCACTTTTTCAAGATTCGATTCGGTTGCTCCCTGCCATTGGGAGCGGAAATTGCGTAAACGCACCATAGGAATACCTATTTCGCCCGCAAAGGCCGACACTATAAATGTTTTCCCTGTGCCTATAGGCCCGGAAATAAGATAGCCCATAGGAAGAACATCGGTTCGGGCAGCCTTTAAAGCCTTTGCCGCAATTTTAAAGCGTTTTTTTACAAAGTCATGACCTGAAACAAGGGATAGGTCATAATCCGTATCTATAAATTCCAAGAGGCCTCCGGCCTCATTTTCGATAATTTCCCTTTTTTTGGTTGCCAAATAATCCAAACTTATAGGCTTGTCGTCCTGATAAGACTCTCCTACAAGCTGGTAGAGATTTAATAGGTTTAAACCGGAGGTTAAAGCGCCCATTCTTTCAGGACTCAAGCCCCGCT
This sequence comes from Treponema denticola, assembly GCF_024400535.1. Taxonomy (NCBI): domain Bacteria; kingdom Pseudomonadati; phylum Spirochaetota; class Spirochaetia; order Treponematales; family Treponemataceae; genus Treponema; species Treponema denticola. Next base: position 1,349,887 of record NZ_CP038800.1, on the reverse strand, counting down.
CGGCTAAAAGGATTTCCTCGGTACGTCTTAAATGTTCTAAAAAATTAACCCTTACGGCTGCATCAGGCAGGGGAATACGCACCTTTATTGTAGAAGGAGAAGCTGTAAGGCGGGGATTTAGGTCTGTCAGGTTTTCGGTAAGCATTATTATCGAGATATCTTCCCGAGTAAAAGAAGGCTCATGGGACCATCTGTTTAGGGTAACAAGACAGTACCTATCGGTTTCATCCAAATTTCCGATCTCATCGGCAGGAATTATGGTTTCGGCATAATCTACGATAAGAACAATCCTCAAATTCTTGCCGAAATTTAGAACAAAATACCTTTCAAGGTAAGAAAAAGCCTCCTCAGGATCGCGGGATAAAAAGTTTTCGGGAGGTACATCAGGATAAGTCGTATGCATTGTCTCAAGATAAGCTCTTTCCATATCGGAAGTACAAAAAGAAATACCGCCCGACTTATCGTAGTACACTATTATATCCTGATTTCCAAATAAAACTTCGGAAATATAGTCCCTTATTTTTACAAATAAAAAATTATGTCCGTATTCGGTTATTTGATGGGGTAAAAAATCCCTTATATTTCCATGTACAAAGTAAAGGTTTGCCGTTTTTGAGCAATATTTTCTGGAAAGCTCCTGAGCCCATTCCGGCAAAATATCTATATAGGCACTATTTTCTTTAATCAGCTGTTTTCCCGCTGCCATAATCCCTCCCGCCTTATAATCACCATACAACAAAAAAAATAAAATTTCAAGAAGAAAATAATTTCATTTTTTTTATATTTTGATTGTTGTTTTCTATTTTTTGTGATATACTTTATATAAGTAAAACTGTGATAACAGGAGGCGGTATGAAAAAAATATCAACAATTCTTATATATTTAGTTATTGGAGCAATTCTTTTTGCTCAATCAGCAGAAAAGGTGGATGAGATTTTGCAGGCTAAAACTTTGACAATAGGACAGGCTTGTTACCTTGTAGGAACAGCAACCAGCGAGGTTAATGATACCGATTCTTATCAGGCTGCTTTCGATAAATTTAAGGACCTTAAAATGTTTGAAAATAAAAAACATGATGAGCCGATAAGGTTTGATGAATTTTCTAACTTGGCTTTGCAGTATTCTTCTATAAAGCATGGCTTATGGTATGGGATTGCAAAAAATCCGCACTACGCTTTTAGACAGCTTAAAACAATGAAGCTGATTCCCCATAAAACGGTTCCGTCTTCACATATTACGCCGTTTACCGCAATTAATCTATTGGCCAAAATAATGCCTAAGGAGGATAGATAATGAAAAAAGTAAAGTTATTTATATCTTTGTTTTTAGCTATTGCATTAAACATTTCAGCCTTTGAAGGAGGCGGAGTTTTTAAAACAGGACTCGGATTTGACCTTAGCAAAGACAAAATAAATTTATCTCATTTCGATAGCCTATCTCTTTGGGCTAAACAAAATATTGATAAAGAAGGAAATTATAATTTTGCTATTCAGTCTTCATATTTGTTTAATTTAAAAAAAACTATAAAACCTGATGGAAAACTGGATTTAGATCATATTCTTAATTTGGATATGCTCAAATTCTCGTTCCTATTTCCCATAGGTAATGACAGTTTGACCATTGATGCCGGCAGGTACAATATTTCTGATATAACAGCTGTAATTTTAAATCAAAACATCGATGGTGTATATATAGCATACAAAAAAACTAATTTTTCAACATATTTTAACTTAGGATATACGGGGCTCTTAAACGCCTATATAAATCCCACCAATGTTGCGGGCATAATGTCAATATCAAAATCAAAGGAACAAACAAAAATTTACAATCTTGCACCGTCTTTTGTCCATATATCCGCTTTGTTTCATATTCCTTTTCAATCATTGCGTCATGCAATTGACATTGATTTAAACTCGTTCATTGCAACACAAAATCCAAAGGCAACGAACAATTATGTCTCCATATCGGTAAACGGACCTATAGTGAAAAATCTTTTTTATCTTACCTCAGCGTCGGCTTCAATCATAACAAGGAATAACAAAAAAGATCCTCAAATAGGTTTTTTTCTATCGGGAGAAATTAACTACTATTTTGAAAAGTATAGTTCAAAAGTAGGCTTAAAAACTCAATGGTTTTCAGGAGGAGAACTGGCATTTAAATCTTTTACACTTTCAAATGCTTCAAAAGTGGGATTTATTGAAAATAGTGATTTATTAAAAATCGGATTAAATGGGAGCATCAAGCCTATAACCGATCTATTCTTAAATTCGGAATTCAATATTATAACTCATGGATCGCCTCAAGCCAAGGGAAATGACTTTCTGAAAGGGTTTGAATGGGCAACATCGGTAAATTACGCAATACTGCAAGATATAGCAGTAAGCGGTGACCTAGGTATGTTCATAACAAAAAATGGAAATGTTAATGCCCGATTTGGTTTAAAGGGTATAATTTCCTTCTAAGATTTTTATAGGAGATATGATAAACAGCTCGGCAGGAATTCTGCCTCACTGTTTATCTGACGAGTTTTGTGCTTTGCACAAAACATCGCATTATTATATGTGTGTGCTTTCCGGCACACACTTGAAAACACTTTTTTCGCAAATTGATATTTGCTATAAAAAGTTTTTATAGGAGGTATGATAAAATAGTAAACAAACAAACGGTAATGTGATAAACTGAACTAAAAAGAAGTTCAGTGGAAACCAGGCAATAGTTCGTCATGTTTAGTGGAGGCAATGACCTCCGAATGGGAGAATGAAGAGCTTTTGCCGCATCATACAGTAGTCGTTAAAGACTGAATGGGAGATTGGAATATATTACCGAAAAGACTTTCCGCTGAAACACAAAGGGAGGGAGGTCGAAATGACATTTTTTATTGGTGTGGATTTGCACAAAACACAGTTTACAGTTCATGTAAGAACGGAAGAAAGGTCTGAAACCCTAAATCAGATAAGACAATATAAAACTGATGACAAAGGTTATGCCGACTTTATGACAAGAATAAAAGCTTACAAAGAAATCGGAGCTGTTGTAAAAATTGGAGTTGAATCAACAGGGAACACCCGTTTTTTCAAACACGAGGTAGAAAAGGCAGGAGCAGAAGTTACAGTCATAAATACTTTGAGGTTCAAGGTTATAACCGAATCTGCTAAAAAAACGGATAAGCATGATGCTTGTACAATTTCAGAGTTTCTATCAAAAGACATGCTGCCTGAAAGCTATCTTTGCAGTAAAGAAACGGAGAATATCAGACGTCTTTTAAAGTCGAGAGAAAGATTGGTTCGCTCTATAGTGGGACAAAAGAATGAAGTGCATGCTCTTTTGGTAAGCATGGGGCTAAAAGATGAAAGCCGGAGCCTGCAAAGTAAAAAAGGACGCCAGAAAGTTCTGGACGTCCTTGAGTCGAATAACGACAACGTGCTCGAGGCACAATCAGTACAACTGATGTTTGAAATTATAAGGCAAATGGAAGAAAGTGTCAAGATAATAGAAAAACAACTTACAGAATTGACAAAGGATGATCAAATGGTAAATCGTCTTTTGAGTATACGAGGTTGTGGAAAGATAACGGCATGGACCATAAGAGCCTATACTGAGGATATGGGAAGGTTTGCAAGTGCAAAAAAATATGCAGCCTTTGCGGACTTGTTCCATGGGTGTCTGATTCTAATGAAAGTATTAGGCATGGAAAATTACGAAGCGAGGCCCGCAGGAATTAAGAGTGAGCTTTGTACAATTGGTAATGGGTATAAGACGTTGCAAAGATACTGCCTGTTGGCGTTTAATGCAGCGTTATGAATATATGAAAACACATAAGGGCAGCGGAAAGTCAATCATAGCCGCTGCGAGGAAGTTGGCAGAGATTGTATGGGCAATGCTCAGCAATAAAGAAGATTTTGACTGTGAAAAGATGAAAGGAACATACAACCGTATGAATCTTGCAGTTTAATTTTTATCTGCCATCTATTTTAATTTTTTTTAAGAAAGTCGATTTTGTTTGTTGACTTTTTATGGGAGAAAAAGATGAAAAAGGTATTTTTTATTATTAGTTTGGTTTGCTTTATTTTAACTCCGCTTTTAGCGATTAGCGGGGAGGTTGTTGTAGTCAAGGGAAAGGCTGAAATAAAGCAAGGCGGAAAATGGATTCCTGCAAAGGCAGGAAACAAAATAACATCGGGACTTACGATTTCAACAGGATTTAAATCCGAACTGACTTTAAAGATTGACGGTTCCGTTATTACGGTTAAACCTATGACAAGACTTACAATTGAAGAAATTGCCGAAAAGAATGAAACCGTTTCTTCAGAAGTCTATTTAAATGTAGGTTCAGTAAAAGCCGATGTAAAACCGGCGTCAACAAAAAAGGTTGAGTTTAAGGTAAAAACACCTGTTGCAACGGCTTCTGTCCGAGGAACATCCGGCGAGATCGGCTCTGACGGCCTTTTAATCGGAACAAGCGGATCATGGTCCTATGTCAATAACGATGGAATTGAAACAAGGGTAAATATCGGAGACTCCGTTATTATAAGCGATACAGGTATGGTAACCCCAGCTCAAAACATTAAAGCCAATGAGGTTTTATCGGAGTCTGTAAAAACTCTGGCTGAAGCGGAAGCTAACTTTCAAACGCTTACTAACCAATCCCTCAGCATTGAAGAAGCAATGAATATAGCAGCTTCAGTTTCTGCAATCTCTTTGAGTATAGGTTGGGAAGACTAAACTTATACCGCCCTTTGAAGTATTTTTTATAAAAGCTTCAAAGGGTGTTCTTTTATCTAAAGGAATTTGACCGTTTATTGTTACTTTTTCACCGTAATCGGCTTGTAACATTTCAACCGAAAATTCATCAAGACCGCGTTTTAAATTTTTCCACTCGGAATAAGAACATTCAAATTGAAAAGGCTCTTTTTTGATAAGCTCTTCGGTTACAGCCTCGGTTAATACAAGTTTTGCAGAATCAGAATAAGCTTTTACCAAACCGCCCGTTCCCAAAAGGGTGCCGCCGAACCAGCGTGTAATTGTAAGCATTATGTTTGTGATTCCTGAACCCTTGAGCACTGCAAGAGCCGGTCTGCCTGCTGTTCCCGAAGGTTCACCGTCATCGGAACAGCCTAAGACTTCTCCGTTTTCGCCCGCAACAAAGGCATGGACTACATGACGGGCATCTTCATATTTCTCCTTTTGGCTTTTTAAAAGATCTCTAGCTTCAGCTGCCGAATTTATAGGAAAAATTTCGGCTAAAAATCTTGAGTTTTTTACGTTGAGCTCACTTGAAGCATATTGCATTAAAACTTTCATTTTAAAAGATTCTCTCTTCGTTTTAATTTTCTATCAGCATAAAACATAGAAATTAGACCGGCCGTAAAGGGGAGTATCGCAAAAGTCAAGCAATCAAAAAAAGAGTCTGCCGTCATCAGAGGAAAAAGGGCAAAAATTCGAATAATAAAAAATATCAAGTTATAAAAACCATTTAAAAAGTAAGAAAAAATAAAGCCGGTAAATGGGAATAAAAGAGAAATAAAAATTGCCCCTAGGCCTAAGATTAAAAAGGCAGATATCAGGGGACTTACAATAACAGAGGCAATTATACCTACGGGTACCAGAACTCCTATTTTGCTTATTACAATTGGAGCGGTAAAGGTTTGAGCTCTTATTGAGGCCGAAAAACTTCCCAATATTTTAGGAGGTATTTTTCCGTTTAAGATATCATGTACTGCACTTCCAAAAAGTAGTATACCGGCCAAGGCTCCGTAAGAAAGCATAAAGCCGAGACTTAGGGCATCATCAGGCTTTACGGCAATATGAAAAATAAGCATCGTACATAAAACAGAAATCATCTGAGGCTGAAGACCCAAAGACTTTCCTATAATAATTAAAATCATCATGCCGAGAGCACGGTTTAAAGATGGCGCCGCTCCTGCAAACCAAACAAAAAGTATAATCGAAATGAGAGAAAACTTTATCGCGAGGCTTTTTTTTCCGAATATTGTTCCCATTTGAACCGCAGTTAAGCTTACCAAAGAAACATGCATACCGGAAAGAGCCAAGACATGAGCAAGTCCTGCATTTTTAAAGGCTTCCGAAACAGGAAAAATCAAAAAATCCCTGTTTGCAGAAAGGAGGGCTAAAAGCAAGGCACCTGCACTCCCCCACCCTGACAATAATCTCATCAGATAAAACCGCAACAAAGCCCTGAATCTTAAAACGGCCGATCTCCAGCCTAAAAATTCGGGAACGAATTTGTCTCCAAAAAAGGCCAAGGGGCTCACACCGTTTTTCTTTTCTCCGAAACGGCCTGAAGCTTCAAATATTACACCCTTAGAAAAATTATGTAAAGCTTCTTTTCTTGAACCGGCCTTATAGACGACCTTGTAGGTCGAAATACCAAAAGCATTATTTTGCAATATCATGTCAGAAGGAAAAAATATTTTTATATTCCCCTTTGCTGAGAATTTAGCTCCGTTTTTATAAGATAAGGATATAAGTTTAGCATTTGCAGCATAGTATTTATCACCTGCAGGATAGGCTTCTCCCGTAAGCTCAGCTTGAAGGCTTTCAACATTATTTACTTCTGCAAGAGTCAATGGGGCGGCATATATAAAAATAAGGCGTAAGACAGCAATAGATCCTATAACAAAACCAGCAAAAATAAGCTTAACCTTATTTTTTAAGAAAAAAAAGGTCAAAAAAAGTACAAAAGAAAATAAAATAAAAAAAATTAAGATAATGCGCAATAGAAACCCGTCAAAATACGGCTCAATAAAGCAAAAAAAATAAAATGTTAAAACTGCAGCTAGTGCAGATACGACAATCGGTTTTAAAACAAAAAGATTGTGAAAATTTTTTAATTTTTTCTCATTTACCACTTTAACTCCTCTATGGCATCTCGAGAAGCTTGTTTAACCGTTTCAGAATAGTTTAAATATTCAATATACAATAGATAGTCAAATGCGGTTTTATCTCCAAGCTTTCTCAAAGCCGTAATTACACTGAGCACTAAGGGCTCATCGTATTGCTTTGTTTTTTCGGTTTCCGAATTTAACACACCTAAAAATATTGACAAATTTTGAGAACATTCGATTGTACCCAAATTTCCCATACAATCGATTATCGAAATAAGCAGCTCATTTCCCCTATCAGCTGATTTGCGTAAACTTTGAGCATAATAGAAAAATTTATTTACTTGCGGCGATGCCTTACTCCATTTTAATTCAGATAAAACGGGCAAGGTTTCGGCAATCAAATTTTCCGCATCTTGAAAATCATAGCCTTTTAGATTTTTAAGGCCGTAATCAATTACAAGCTCAGTAATTTTACCCAACTCGGCACTTTCAATACGCTTATTCTCTTTTGCCAATAAATACAGTGTCCATATATATTGTATATTTTTTTGACCTGTTTTGGCTAAAATTTCATCAAAATAATTAAAAGAAATATTATTTAATGCTGTTTTGACGGTATTTTTTAAATTAGTGCTTACAGGATAAAACAGGGTATTAAATAAAACATTAAACGAAGACGGATCGGCAAAATTGCCTAAAACCTCAGCATAAACGGTCAAGATATTTATATTAAATGTCTTACCTGAAACGAGACCGGATAATCCGTCTTCATAAAGAGAGTTTAAATAATCGATAAAGACAGAATCATTTTTGACAAGCTTACTTAAACTTCTTAAACACGCAATTTGAAAATCCTCATTTTCAACTGTAGAAAACAAATAACGTATATTTGGAGCCGATTTCAGCTCACCTAATTCTCCAAGCTTGCTGACTGCAATTATTCCTATATTCAGCAAGCGGGTATCGTTTTTTAATATTGAATAAGAATTTTTTATATATTCAACGGCATCTTTATATAGCGGAATTAAGCCTTCATCATCGGATTCCAGAGTTGAGCGTAAAATAACAAGCTTTACATCAATTCCTGCGCTAATAAAATCTCTGCGAAGACTTAAAAGCTGATCCTGGCTTACCGCAACGGCAGAAAAAGAACATAGTAGACAAATTATAATTAAAAATATTTTTTTCATATAGAACCTTCACCTTCTGCAAAATCATATAATCCAAATGGAACTTGAGCTGCACTCTCCTCTAAAGCAGAGTCTTTGCCGTTTTTTTCTTTATCATCCTTTGAAGCTGTATCGTCTAAAAGATGATTTATAAACCCATTATTATCGCCGGTAGCAATATTATATATATATGAAAGTATGGTATTTTTCATTTTTTGATCTAAGAATTCACATTTAAAATGTACCCGAGATTTATTAAGGGGCTGATCATAAATAAAGCGTACTATTTTTCCGCACATGACAATCTCAACATTCTTAAGCTGAAACTGAAGTTTCATTCTTATACCTTTTGCAGCTTTTCCGCGCACATAGAACATTGCTCCGGTTTCAGATAAGTCCTTTATATTAGTTTTTACCCCTCCTTCAGTTTCATAATTGGAATTATAAGGATCTCCTGCATGAAGAGGAAACATTAAACCTTGAAGATCACAGGAGGCTCTTACGGATTTTCGTTTTTGGGTACGGACTATTTTTTTTGAGTGTTTAATATAGATTTCCGTATGGTCTCCGATTTTTTTAGCTTTAACGGATTCCGAAGTAAAAATATATCCTGCGTCATTTTGTTTCCAAAAGTAAACTCTTACAGCCTTTCCCTGCCAATTTATCTTCTCTGCACGCTGTGCAGAAGCATCAAAAAGAGCAAAAACCAAGTAATCTTTTGTGTTAGCCATAATTTTAGCATATACAGTTGTTTCACCGGCAACAAATATAATACAAATCTGTCCGACATAAATTTCATGAGTGGACTCTAAACTTCGTTTTTTTTGAACTTCTTCCAATTCTATTTTTGTGCGATAATCATAAAGTTTATTAAGCAAAACCTGCATTTTTTCAGAGATAGCGGAATCCATAGGATTTTCAACTTGACGGGCGATAAAACGGATACATTCATCCAAGGCTGCTACCGACCAAAAAAGACGCGTTTTATCTTCAAGCCTTACATAGTTCGCAGTACGCCACAATAAAAAAAGATTAGAAAATAAAAAGCCCTTATCCTTACCTTCAACAAAAAACCTCAAAAAATCCAAGGCCTTTCTGCCCGGGAAAGTAAAGGAGAACGCTATCAGTGAAAGAAACAAAACTGCACAAATAATTATAATATACATATTTACCGCTTTGTGTTATAATAGCATAAATTATGCATTTTGATAAGAAGACTATAAGAATTTTATTGGAATTTATCTTTATTTTTAGCATTTTTGTGCTTCCTCCAATCTTAAATACAGGCAATTTTACCCTCCCTTCTAAGCCGGAAGGATTTTTTAATATACTTGCCTTTATGGGAAAAATAGTTTTTTTGGCATCTTATGAAGAAATTCTATACCGCATATACCTACCCTTTAGGATAAAAAGCTTTTATGGAGAAAATTCCGGATTCTTTAAATCATGCTTTTTAAGCTCTGAAGTTTTTCCCATACTTTGTTTTGCCTTTGCTCACCGCTACATGGGTTCTTTTAATGTGCTTTATGCTATGGCAGCAGGCATTATTTTTAGACTTTTATATATTATAATCAAAAAAAATATTGAATCCAAACGGGAGAAAAAAACAGCTTTTATAGCGGCAGCTCTTTGTATAATATTGATACATTCGTTTCATAACGGAATTGTTTATTTTTTTATATTTAGAAATTAAATCCTGTAAGGGCTGAACATACTTCATATATTTTCTTATAGAGCAAAAGATTTTCTTCATAAACGGAAATCGGCTGCTTAGCATTAGGCCCAGATTCCTTTCCGCTATCTTCTCTCAACAAAAGATCAAAACCGATTATTGCGTTTGTCTTATCGGTTTTAATTTTTTCATCGATAAGGTTCAGTTTTTTTATACTATCTTTAAAAAAATCTTCTTCGATATGTTTTTTGCTTTTTAAAAGGGATAAAATAGTTTCACAAATATTCATGGCCTCTTTCGAAATATTTTCTGTTGTTTCCATATCGGCTTTTAGTTCTTTCATTGCAGAGTCAAGGCTTCGCTTATTTTCTTTAAATCTATTTGTATTTTTAAGGAAACATAGGGCATTAAGTTTTTCCTTTTTTATCTTCGCTGAATAAGAAGAGTTATCAGCCTTCAGTAAAAATCCCTCCTTGCTTAAAGCAGGCATGTTCGGAATTTTTAAGCCCCGCGGTAAAAGCTTATAGGTTTTAATATCGGGGAATTCTGCAATCTTACTTTCAAACCACCAAGCATACATCTCCATTCTCTTGTCGCTTAAAACCTTTCCCTCATAGCCTTCTTTTAATTGAGGTGAGGCGGAATAAAGACTCAGATGAGAAGCTGTTTCCGAAGGAAAAAACCTGTTTGAAAAAGCATTTACATCTTCTTCAAAGCGGCTCCCCTTAAAGTGGGTTTGAAAATCGGAAAAGGCTAAATCGAGGCCTGCAAAAATAATTTCAGGACAGCCTAAAATTCTTGCAAAATCCCAGCAAGCTGTTGCAACGGAACCGCCTGTAACAAGTTTCCCCTTTTCGCCTATAAGATTTTCTATATATTGAGCAAGGGGAAACATAGAGGTGCATAAAAACTTGGCTTTTGTTTTAAGACGGAAAACGGCCGGATATACGGAAGATTCGGTAATAAGAATCGAATCCGAAATGTCGAGATCTGCAAGATGAAGATAGTTCCAATATTGAGCATCCATTAAAAGAATAAAGTCGGGTTTTAGGCCATGCCTATGACAAGCCCTTACAGCCGTATCTGCCGCAATGATTATAAACTTATCTTCATTTTCCTTTACAAGATTTATCGTGTCATCCAAGCCGGGGCCGGCAGCGATTATCATGCAAGGATAAGAATAAAAAAGATTTTTTAGGTGCAAGATGCCGGGAAGATTTTCTACTTGTGTTTTGTTTTTTAAAAAATTTTTAAGCCAAAGTTTTCCGAATTTTTTTAAGGTATTTTTGTTTAAATTTGTTTTTTCATTCCTCCGTTTTTTTAAGGCTTCAAACTCTGAAAACCAAGAAGCACTTACATCAATCAAGGAATGAATTTTAAAAATCGGAAGCGCAAAAAAAGATTTGCTTTCAAAAAAATCCAACACATCTTTCGGATAAAGGCCTAAAAGAAGAATCAGATTTTCGTGCATAAAAAAATCATCCAAAGGACGGCTTTGTAAAAAAAGAAAAAAAACAAAGAGGTCGGGCTCAATTATAATCAGCGAAGATTTAGGATATTTTTTTGCATAAAGTTCTTGAGTATAGCCCAAACCAAGACCGTAAAAAACACAAGAGCTTTTAGCCTTTTTATCTTCAAAAAAATCAAGGGAGATATTTTTTTCGGCCTCGCTTATAGGATTATATTTTGAATGAATGTATTTTCCGTTTATGCATGCAGTAAAAATCTTTTTATCTTTTCCTTTTAACTTTGTTTCTTCAAGATAATAGCTTTTAGAAATTCTTTCGGCAAATTGTTTAATACCGATTTCGGAGTCAAGCCCTAAGGCAGCAGAGAGCTCCGGGAACCGGCGAGTAAAAAGTTCCGCATTATAAAAAAGGTTCTTGTACAAAATTTCACGATTGCCGGCGCTTTCTTTATTCGAGATTGAGCTCAATTTTCATTCCTTTTTTAAGAGGTGTGCCGGGCGGAGGAGTTTGAGAGACGACATATCCGTTACCTGTAATTTTTACCGAAAAGTCTTTTTGTAAAAGAAGCTCAAGTAAAAGTTTTTTTGGAACTCCCGTTAAGTCCGGCATCTTATCTTTTAGAACTATTGATTTACTATCGGTTATAGATATTCTTCCCGTATGCTCCACTGTAGGAGCGTTTTCACGGGCTAAGCCCAAATAATCGATAATCTCGTTGGAGGCCTCAGAGATTGCAGGAGCGGCAATTACGGAGCCGTATATTTGTCCGACAGGTTTTATAACTGCCGTATACAAAATAATCTTTGGGTCATCTGCCGGGAAAATTCCTATACAGCTTGAAATAAAATCGGTTTTACTGTAGCCTCCGCCCTTCTCGTTTGCCATCTGAGCTGTTCCGGTTTTAACGGCAATAGGAACACCGTTGATAGATGCCCTCCAAGCTATACCCTCTATGGAGCCTGTTCGCATATAGCTTAAAAGCAGATCGGCATTTTTTTCAGAAATTACCTTGTTTATGCTTGTAGGCTTATGAAGATATACAATGTTTTCATTTTTATCCGCTATTTTTGAAATAAGGGAGAGCTTTAAAGTTGTTCCTCCGTTAGTAAAAGCTGTTGCTGCCTCCACCAGCTGTAATGCGGAAACTCCTATTTCCTGCCCCATAGCGATTGTGTGCTTTGTACGAATCGACCAATTTTGAGGAGAGGAAAAGATTCCGGCCGTTTCTCCGGGCAGGGTAATACCTGTTTTTTCGCCGAAACCGAAAAGCCGAAGTTTGTTATAAAAAGCATTTTTTTCGGTAATATCGGCAATCTGGGCAGTTGCATCATTACAGGAAAGGCGGATTATATCGCGGGGGCTTACCTTTCCATGAGACTTTAAACAGGTGATGGGTTTTACATTGGGTCTGTTAAATTCAAAAAGAGCATTGCAGTCATAGATATCCCCGTCCTTAGTAGTACCCAATTCCAAAAAGGCAGCCATAGAAAATATCTTAAAAACCGACCCCGGCTCATAAACATAGTTTGCAGGACGGTCAAAACGCTGTTCAGGAGTGCTTTCGATAAAATTTGCAAGGGAAGCAGATGGGGAATTTACATAGGCAAGGATTTCTCCCGTCTTTGCATCAACTGCAAGAAAAACAGCCGACTCCGCCTTTGTTTCTTCCATCGTTTTAGATATAATTTTTTCAAGCATGTATTGAATGTTTCCGTCTATGCTCAAATAAACATCGTAGCCCTTGCCCGTATAGCCCTTTGTTTCAGGAGGAGGAGAGAGAATATTTTGAAGAGAGTATTCAATACCTGTTTTTCCCCTGCCGTCATCTCCTAAAAAACCTACGACTGTAGAGGCTAAGGTATTTTCAGGATAGGTTCGGTTAAATACAGATTCAAACCTAAGACCGCTTAATTTATTTTCATCTATAATTGTTTTAACCAAATCCTTTTCACTTTCGCTCATTCTTTTTTTTAAATATAAAAAATTGGATTTGGAATCTTGAATTTTTTCTATGAGGTCTGATTCGTTTTGCATTAAAACAGGGGCCAAGACCTTCGCCGCCTCGGCAGGATTTTTCATAAGGGTTTTATCGGCATAAAGATTATAGATAGTTGTCTGAACTGCAAGGATTTTTTTATTTCTGTCATATATAGTCCCCCTTTCGGTCGAAACCTTAGGCGTAATAACTACAGGTTCTTTCATTATCATATACTTTGCAAATTGGAGTATAAGAAAACCTGTGAACAATATTACAAGACTTATAAAAAACCAAAACCGGGGCTTTGAAATAAAACTATCTACTTCTTCCATATAAAAACCTTACCGTAAATACCGTCAACGAGGACAAAACCGTAATCGCGGGAATCATGAGACTCTTTTAGATTATCTCCCAAGGCTAAAACATAACCCGCCGGAACCCGCACTTGTTCTTCATCGGACATACCGCCTAAATTGCGGAATTGTACAGCCGTCAAGGGTATATCTTTTCCGGAAACATTCATCGAATAATCGTAATTGTACCCTAATTTTTTAGAAAATTCTATAGGTTCTTCCGAAATACCTAAACATCTTTTTACGGTAAAATGCCCGTCTTTTCGGTACACGATTATATCGCCGCTTTTAGGCCTTGCCCAACGGAAAATATACTTATTATTTAAAGGATGTTTTATACCGTAGGCAAACTTAAAAATAAATACACAGTCCCCGTCCTTTAAAGAAGGCTCCATAGAAGGGCCTGAAACCTTCTTTACATCAAAGACACAAGCCTTGATAAAAGCAAAAAAAAATATAAAGCAAAAAAAATAAAAGAGTTTTCTTTTAGTTTTTTTAAACACCTTTTAGCCTTAACCTACTTAAACATCTTTTTTATCGAGCCGAAAACTCCGCGGGTAATTTCTCTGCCTACCGTGCGGGTCATGCTGTCAACCAAGACACGGCCCAGCCTCCCGGCTTCGCTTCTTTGTTTTTTATTTTGACTCTCTTCCAAACGGCGCCTTGCATTTTCTGCCCGTATTCGGGCATTCTCGGCCCTGATTAAGGCCGCCTCTTCTTTTGCCTTTGCAGCGGCCTCCTTAGTAAGGCGTTTTTCTTCAAGTTCTCTTTCGGCAACAAGCTTCTTTTCTTCAAACCTGCCCGTAAGAATTTCATAGGCGGATTCCCTGTCGATTATATCCTTGTACTTATAAAGAAGGGGCGACTCTTCAACAATAGCTTTGAGTTTTACCTCTCCTACGGTTCCTATCTTACTCTTAGGAGGAGCTATCAGAACCCTTTGACTTACAGATGGACTTCCGTCTTCCTGTAAGAGGGAAACAAGGGCTTCACCCGTTTTAAGCTCTGTAAGAACCTTAGCCGTATCGAATTTAGGATTAGACCTGAAAGTTTCGGCCGAAAGCTTTATGGCCTTTTGGTCCTTGGGAGTAAATGCCCTGAGAGCATGTTGAAATTTATTTCCCAACTGGCTTAAAATACTTTCAGGCAAATCGGCAGGATTTTGCGTAACAAAGAAAACTGCAACACCCTTTGAACGGATAAGCCTGATCATGGTCTCTATCTTTTCGATGAGGACTGAAGATAAATTATTAAAAAGAAGATGAGCTTCATCAAAAAAGAAAACGATTTTCGGTTTTTCCGTGTCTCCGGCTTCAGGGAGGTTTTCATAAAGCTCGGACAAAAACCAAAGCAAAAATGTCGAGTAAAGATTAGGCCGTTGATAAAGGCTCGTAGAATTTAAAATGTTTATATAGCCCCTCCCGTCCGAGGTAAGCTTAAAAAAATCGGCAATTTCCAAGGCAGGCTCTGCAAAAAAATTATCGGCACCCTCTCCTTCCAAAATGAGGAGAGCCCGTTGAATTGCTCCTATTGAAGAATCGGAAATATTACCGTATTTAAGCTTTAAGTCTTTGCTGTTTTCGCCTATATAAACCAAGATCGATTTTAGGTCTTTTATGTCCAAAAGAAGTAATCCATCCTCATCTGCTACTCTAAAGGCAATGTTTAGAACACCTGCTTGAACCTCGTTTAAATTTAAAAGTTTGGATAGAAGAAGGGGCCCCATCTCAGATATGGTAGTGCGGATGGGATGACCGGTTTCTTTTAAGATACTCCAAAGGCGTATAGGATAGGATTTAAACTCGAATTCGGAAAGCCCCAAAAGGCCAAGTCTTTCGTTTATTTTTTGATTAGCCTCGCCCTTTTCGGCAAAACTGCATAAGTCTCCCTTTACATCGGGCAAAAAAACGGGAACACCCATGTCGCTAAAAGCCTCTGCAATTACCTTTAAGGTAATAGTCTTCCCCGTTCCCGTAGCCCCCGCAATGAGGCCGTGCCTATTTGCACGATTAGGCAGAAGTTCTACCCTGCTCTCTCCTACGCCGATAAAAATTCCTTTTTCCATTATAAGCCTCCTAATCTCCCAAGACTTCCATATTCGGAATCATAATGCTTTTAGGGCCGAAATAATTTGAATGTTGCACCCTTTCCTTTGAAAAGTAAAATTGTTTTTGGGCATCAAACATGTTTCCCGAAATTGAGCCGTTATTTATTATGTGCAGAGCCTTTCCGTCAAAATAGCGGGCAAGCCTAAACTCGCCGCCGAAGTCTCCGGTTACCTCATCCTGAAAAAAATCGGAAAATGTTAATATTTCGACATAGGGCTCTTTTTTTAGGTCGGCTTCCGTTTTAGCTCCTGCACCGACTTCAAAATTTATTATATTGCCCGTGGGTTCTACATTTAAGTAATGAGCAAACTTTATAGAGCCGTGGTAAGTTTTTACAATGCCGTCCTTATAAAGCTCGTGCTCTTTTAAAAGAAGACCGTCCCCGTCGTAGGGAGCGGAATAAGGAGAGCCCGCCATATTGGGAACGAGCTTGATGTTAACCTTGTCTCCTTTTACCCCGCTTCCTTGAAAGTTTTCTCCCAACTTAGCAGCGGAAGACTTTGTATAAACCA
This sequence comes from Treponema denticola, assembly GCF_024400535.1. Taxonomy (NCBI): domain Bacteria; kingdom Pseudomonadati; phylum Spirochaetota; class Spirochaetia; order Treponematales; family Treponemataceae; genus Treponema; species Treponema denticola. The sequence goes on along the minus strand of NZ_CP038800.1, from coordinate 1,333,781 downwards.
TCGAAGCGGAGGCTTGCGAAATATAAAAGTCAAAAAAAGAAGCGGCTGCCGTATTTGTGATTATTACATTGACCGATTTAAGATGCTTGGCCTTTTCGGCGAGAGCCCTTTCTTCAGTTTCCTTTAATTGCTCCGAAACCATATTGTCTATGAGCTTTTCACTTTCAGTCGAAAAAGAATTATCTCCGTAAATTTCAACTTCTTCTTTACCGATAGAACAATCCGTTATAACTTCGATATAGCCCTTGTATTTTTTAAACCGAACATCCACGCCTTCGGAGTTTACTATTTGGACTTCCATGTTGTCGATAAAGATTTCGGTAGAGTTTATTTCGGCCTTCGTATCCCGCTTTTTATAAATTGCCTTTTGAATCTTGACCAATTCTTCATTTAAGTTTTCGGTATCGAATGAAGAAGAAATACTAAAGGGCTTTTCGGAAGAAGGACGGCTAAGAGGATACCATTCGTTTTTAACAAATTGAGCGGCAAAAGCAGCCTCTTCAATTTTTTTGTTTATTTCCTCTTCGTCCATTGTGGGCGAAAGACTTACATCGGCAGAACCTCTGTATTTTTTCCCGGCCTCTTCAAAATCTTTATAAACCGTGAGCGAGGTATGAAGAACATTTTTTGCACGGTTCATATCCATCTTATCCCTTACCAAAAACATCTCGCCCGATTTTATCTTTGTAAGAACAAGCCTGTATCCGTCTATATTTTTTTTATTCTTTAAAATAGAAATTATCTTATCTTTCATTATCCAAGTCTCCCCCGTGCCTTAATATATCCGCCTCCTGCAGAGGTTCTTACATATTCTTTATAACCTTTTCCGCAAAAACCGGAACCGCCTAGCTCAAAGTCTTCATCGCCTGAAATCATAGAAATCGAGGAAAGAAGTTCGGGAACATAGCCGGTCAAAAAAATCGGGCCGACTATTTTGCCTGTAAGTTTTCCGTCCTTTATTTCGTATCCCTTTTCGACCGCACATTGAATGCCCCAGTTTTTAGGGTCTTCCATGCCGCTAAAATAGCCGTCCAAAAGATAGCCAAAATCTACGGACCTTATCATCTCATCGAGGGAAGATTTTTTTGTACTGAAAAAGGTGTTGGTCATTCGGGTGTAGGCCTTGCGTTCAAAGGATTCCCTCTTTCCGTTCCCTGTTGGTTTTATACCTAAGCTCAAGGCCGAAAGGGTGTCGCAGATTCCACGCTTTAAAATTCCTTTTTCGATAATCTGCGTATCTTGAGCCAAGACTCCTTCATCATCAAAAAGATAGGAAGAAACCTGCTCCGCAGCGGCAGCCCCGTCGTGCATATCGGTAATTTCGGAAGCGACCTTCTTGCCGATAAACTCCTTAGCCTTTGCGCGGTTTTTAACGAACATATCCATCTCGACCCCGTGCCCGAAGGCTTCATGGGCTATAAGGCCCGTAACATTTTGCTTACAGATAATATCGTAAACTCCCGGCTTAATCCTTTCGGCATCCAAAAGCTCCTTTGTTGCATCAATGCTTTTTTTGATATTGTCTTCAACTTTGTGTAAAATTTCCATGCCGCAGTTTCCCGAAAAAGCTTGGTAGCTGTACTTTACAGCCTCGCCCTTTTTTAAATAAGGAATAAGATAAGAAATTGCATAAGCATAGGCCTGTTCCAAATCTTTTTTTTGCGAAAGGAAAATTTTGCAAACGGAAACCTCTTCATACCTGACCTGAAAATCTATCATTTCGGGGCAATAGTCAAATCCCTTTTTCATTACGGATTCAAGCCTTTTTATTTTTTGCTCGTCATTCATCGAATCAAAACTTTCTTTTACTTCGGCATAAAAGCTTTTTGTTAAAGCCTCTTCCTCAACTACGGGATACTTAATTCTTTCAAGGTTTTTCGATTTTAAAAACTCAATATCGGTTTTTGCAATACGCCTGATTTCTTTTTTGATATTTTCGGCATCAATTACATCGAAAGAATACTCCGAATATCCCAGACCATTATAAACCCGCAAGACAAAACCTCTTTCGGTCGAAAAAGAATCCCCAACCGAAACAGCCGTTTTGCGTACCGAATAAGATTTTCCCTTTGAGTCACTCCCCAAAATCGAAACATATTCAAATTCTTTAGAAAGCTCTTCTATCAGTTTTTTTAAGACAGGTTTACTGTCCGTTAAAAACTTACTCATCATTTGCTTCATCTTTATAATACCTCCAAATTGGGCTTAAAGTTCAAATAAAATTATTAATTTTTCTCTATCAGCTTTGCCAAGTTTTCTGACGTGAAGCCTAGGTGTTCTGCAACCTTGGCTCCGGGGGCTGAGGTACCGAAACGCTCAATCGAAAAATTATCGCACTTACAGCCTGTCCACCCTTCCCAGCCTTGAGAGATTCCCGCTTCGGCGGTAATAACACGGATATGCTTTTTACATCCGCCCAAAACTCCATGTTTAAAATCCTTAGGCGAGTTTTCAAACCTTTCTTTAGACATGACGGAAACAACTCTGACCTTCTTATCCTTTACAAGGCTTGCAGCCTTTACTGCCATACTTACCTCGGAACCCGTAGCCAAAACCGTTACATCAGGAGTCCTATCCGGCTTGCCTACCGTACAGCCTGAGGCCGAAGCCTCTACATCCTTTACAATATATGCACCGTTTTTAATCGATTCCCTCCAAAAAAGATCGCTCTTTTCCAAGACAGGTAAATTTTGGCGGCTTAGGATTAAACATACGGGGCCGTCCTTGTGTAAGAGAGCCTGCTTCCATGCTTCCCCTGTTTCCTCTGCATCGGCAGGGCGTAAAACAAGCACATTCGGAATAGCCCGCAATGAGGCTAAAAGTTCTATGGGCTGATGGGTTGGGCCGTCCTCCCCTACAAAGATTGAATCATGGGTAAATACATAGATTGAAGGAAGCTTCATCAGGGCTGCAAGGCGGAGAGCAGGGCGTAGATAATCGGCAAAGACCAAGAAGGTAGCACAAAAAGCCCTAAAACCTCCATGAAGCTGAATGCCGTTTGTGATTGTCCCCATTGCAAATTCCCTGATACCGAAATAAATATATCTTCCCGAAGGATTTTGATGAGAAAAGGCTGAAATTCCGTCCAAGCCTACGGCATTGGGGCCTTCCAAATCGGCAGAACCTCCGACAAGATTGGGAAGAACTTTTGCAAACTCGTTTAAGGCCTTTTTTGAGGCGGCACGGGTTGCAATGCTTTCATCCTTTTTGAATTCTGGGAGCTTTACAGATTTTACAAGGGCTTCATCAGCTCCGCCTTTGGCAAAGGAAAGATCCCATTCTTTTCTTTTTTCTGGATTGGCCTTTGACCAGACTTCAAAGGTTTTATTCCATTCGGCTTCAGCAAGAGCCAGCTCTTCATTTCTCTTTTTAAAGAAAGCATAAGCCTCTTCTGCAACATAGAAATCTCCTTTTCCTTCAAGTAAAAGATTTTTCTTGGCTTCGGCAATGCCGTCTTTTCCTAAGGGAGCGCCGTGTGCCTTGTTTTTGCCTGCAACCGTCGGAGCCCCCTGACCTATAACGGACTTTAAGATAATAAGAGTCGGCCTTTCATCTTTTTTGGCTTCAAGAGTCAGGCGTTCAATATCTTCAAAGGAGTACATCGAGCCCCGCAATACCTGCCAGCCGTAGGCCTTGTACCTTTCTTCGATGTTTTCGGTAAATGTTAAGTCGGTCGAACCGTCGATAGTAATCTTATTTTCATCATAATAAACAATGAGCTTTCCTAATTTTAAGTGGCCTGCCAAACTGGAGCTTTCTGAGGAAACGCCCTCCATCAAACAGCCCTCACCCACAAGGGCATAAGTATAATGGTCTACTATTTTATGCTCGGCTGTGTTAAAGCGGGCGGCAAGCATCTTTTCGGCAATGGCCATACCTACGGCTGTAGAAATTCCCTGACCCAAGGGTCCTGTGGTAGTTTCAACACCGGGAGTGTCGCCGTATTCGGGATGCCCCGGACATTTGGAGCCGAGCTGCCTAAAACTTTTTATATCTTCTATTGAAACATCGTAGCCTGAAATATGTAAGGCTGAATACAAAAGCATCGAACCATGGCCTGCAGAAAGCACAAAGCGGTCCCTATCTTTCCAATCGGGATTTTTAGGATTGTGTTTTAAGATTTTAGCATACAGGGCAGCACCCAATTCGGCGGCTCCCAAAGGGAGCCCCGGATGCCCTGAATTGGCTTTTTCGATTGCGTCCATCGAAAGACTTCTGATTGAAAGAGCAATAGCTTCCAGTTCGTTTTTCATAAAAAACCTCCAAGATTATTTTTAGGTGAGAGCCGATATTTTATTTCTGATTTCGACCTTCACATCAGTATATACATAAGACAGATTTTCAAGAGACATAGACATTACTTCAATAAAATTGGAATCTTCCGGAGACATAGCAGCAACAAATTCGCTCCATTGGAATATCTTGTCAAAAATTTGGTAGAGCATCAAAGGGGACTGCCCATCAAAGTCGGAAGTTTTCAGTTTAGCTTCCGAAATCTCATTAAAAAATAAAAGTAGATTTTTATAAAAATAAACCAAGGCAGAACGCAAATCTTTTGCAGCATCTTCTTTAAAGGGATTATAGCTTTTAATCTCAATATCGTAATAGGCTTCTAAATAATTTTTACATTTTAAAGATATACTTTCATAATCAGGCATAAATTTAGGAATAAACAAAGAAAGGCCTTCATTTATAAAGAGGAGTTTAGTCTCCTCATTAAAGCGTTCCATATAATGTGAAGATAAAAAGTCCAGAACAAAACATCTGATCATTCCTGCCGTTACGGGTCTTCTTATCGATTCAAAAAAATCATCTATTGCATCTTCCCCGACCGGATAATCAAACCATTTATCAGGATTTTTTATAGGTTCGTTTAAAACCCAAAATTTTTCTTCTATGCCGTAGGGTACAATACCGAAAACATCCTTCCGTTCAAAAAACAATTCCATGGGTGCGGCTTTTTTACTGAAAATTATGTTTTCTCCCAAAAAATAGGAAAAAGAAACTATCTCCTGAGTGCTTGAATCCATTGGAAGAATTTGCAAGGCAGTTTTTACTGCACCCTCAAAAAGTGTAAACCAAACCGATATATCTTCTTCAGAAATTACAGGTTTCTTTTTTAAAATTTCAAACTCGGCCTTAGACCAATCCTTAATACGCACAAAAAAACGGATAGGTGAATCAAAACCGAATTGATCAAATACAGATGAAAAATCCCAAGCGCTCACGGCAAATTTAGAATTAGGAATAAAGCCTTCGTTAGAGTCGGAAAAAGATGCCATGTTTTCTTCATAGTCTTCACATAAAACATGGGAAATGTCGTTTTCGGTGTACAAAAATTAAAAAGAAGAAATTCTCTCAAAACTTAAATATAGCTTTTGTTTTGGGATTTCTTTTCCTTCATAAAAAAACTTTATATCATGGGCATACTTATCTGCAGGTAAAAAAGGTAAAAAACGGGAGCCGGGAATAAAGGATTCCATCTCTCGTTCCATTTTGGAAATTTGGACAGGGAATTCCTTACCGGAAAAAAAACAGTGCTTACTAGCCCAAATCCCATCGGGTGAATCAGGATCCGGAATAAAATAAGCTAAGGAAAAGGATATCAAAAAAGCACCTAAAATATCATCATCAATTCTTTTTAAGCCGATAGAATCTTTAAGCTCCTTGAGAGTAAAAATCTCTCCAATATTTTGTAAAAATAGATTAATTTCAGGCAATAAGGGTTCTAATTGGTCAAACATTGTCCGGCATTTTAACATATTAATCGTTTTTTTTCAAGATCGAGGGAAAAAGGAGTCGAAACTTGATTAAATGACAAAATATGGGAAAAGGAATATAATGAAGCGGAGGACAAATTTGAAGTTGAGGAGATTATTTGAATGAGTGATAAAATAAAAGAGTTTTGGATTAAATTTTGTAATGAAAAGAAATTGCCGAAAGATACAAAATATGAAGCTTGGAGTTTCGGCAATACAAAAGAGATGGCCGATGAATTGGCAAAATTAGTGAATTGTAACATCAAGACAGCTACGACCTCAGCATTTGAACTATATGAAATTGGAGAGGATATACCGCAGGTGGGAGAGTATAATATTATTCTCAATGGTTCAGAAGAGCCGGTATGTATTACGCAAACAAAGGTAGTGTATATCATGCCTTATAACTTAATTACACCAGAACATGCATGGCATGAAGGCGAAGGGGATAGGAGCTATCAATATTGGAAAGAGGTTCATGACAGCTTTTTTTGTGAAGAATATAAATCGGTTGGCAAAAATTTTTATGAACAAGCTCCTATGTTATGCGAAGTGTTTGAAAAAGTTTATTAGATAAATCCCGGTTTGTCGAAGTAAAACAATTAAATAAAATTACCAAGAGGAAGTAAAAGCAAATAGCCGATACTTTTTTTTATGTCCAAAAACCAAAAAACTTGGAAAAGAGAATTTATGGAAGCACTGAAAATACAGATAAAATATTCATCAGCACAGTAATGGATGTAATCACAACTATGTTAGAAATAAGATATGGAACAGTTTGCCAGCCGCTAAATTCTTAATCCACAACCCATAGTAGCGTATGCCGGAAGCACCATACCGGATAACGAGGACACAAGGCAAGAGTTAGGGCTATAAAACAAAGCAGAAATATGGTACAATACTACGGATATTGAGTAAGGCAAATTAGTATTATGGGAGATGGAAATGGATTTTATACATGATAGAAGCAGTAATATTCCTTTTAGCCTCCATGATAGCAAAATAAAAAAAATCATCTTTAATGACGACATATTGACATTAAAGATAGATAAATTATTTCGGTATACCAAAAATGGAGAAAAAATATATCCCGGAGATGTCGTATTTTATGGCAGTGACCTAGATGAATGTAGTGTTTGGATATTTGACAAAATTGTTTATGAGGGAGATTTTTCAGGGAAAGCCATCGGGTTAAAAGAATATATTGAAAAATTTTCCGGCATGGAGTTTGAAATTTTAACGGAAGGATACTTCGGATATAACACAACATATACAGGATTGCTTTGGGAAGAAGGAAAAGAGCCTGTGTCAGCCTCTATGTATATTTGGAATAGCGGCGATATGGTTTATAGGATTGATGAATAAATTAGAACTTTTAATAATAAAGGATGATAGACAAATATGTTATTTGAAGAAATTATGGTAAATCATAGTGAAAAGGAAATCATCAGCCTTTAAATGAGGAAATTAAAGAATATGTTAAGTGTTTAAGATAAAAAAGATCAAGCAAAAAAATCATCTATATAAACCGCCCTGCGTCTATACCGAAGATTTCAGAAAGCAAATAGGCGGTTTTGCGGCTTATAGGCTTTTGTCCTGTTTCCATGTTGGAGATAAACTGTTTTGTAACACCTAGTTTTTCAGCTAATTGTAATTGAGTAAGTTTATTAAGTGTTCGATAAAAACGCAAAGTCTTAGCAGGAGTTTGTCTTTTTTCGGCTTCTTTATACCAGTCCATCGTTGAAGCTTCGACATATTCACTTTTTTCGTCTTCAAGTATAAGATGTTTCTTATAGTAAGTTTTTAATATATTTAAAATATTTTCAGGAATATCTCCCGATACGGTAAAACTAGTATGGGGCATTTTCACGACTGCCAACATATTCGACCTCCACTATGAGTTTATTTTTTTCACATCTCCATACCGCTACCCATTTATAAAGTAAATGGCAGTGATAGGTATTTGCACTTAATTTACAGTAGTTATGATATTTAGGCTGTACGGGACCTGATTTTTTTATGTCTAAAATTAGATTATGCAGAATATCTTGAGCTTTTTCAGGCATAAGTCTGATTATTTTATCCAATTTTTTAGGCATAACTACTGTATATTCCATATCCATATAGTAATATATTTTTTATTACTTGTCAAGTCTATTTTAATTTTGATTTTTCAATCCCTTGAGCCCTTGTGCACCACGCTCCTTCCCTTGACTTTTTTTGATAATAAGTTAAAATAGTCTTATGAGTGAAATTAAATGTTTTGAGTGGGAAGACTCATTGAGTGTAGGATATAACACGATAGATTTGCATCATAAAAAGCTTTTGAACATAATGGGGCAATTTAAAGATTTGTTTGACTTACCTCAAGAAGAATACAAACTAAAAATCGGTAAAGTAATAAAAAGCTTATCCGACTACACATATTATCATTTTGAAGAAGAAGAAAAAGTAATGAAAGAATACGGTTATCCCTATTTAAAAGAACATGCAGAAATACATAAATCTTTTATAAAAAAAATCAGGGATGCAATTGTACCTCTAGCCTCCGGCGATATCGAAACGGGACTTCAATTCTACGATTTTTTGGGTAAATGGCTCGTCGAGCACATAGCCGGAGCCGATCACGAATGGTCGGAATACATCCATAAAAACCATCCCGATGCAGCCTTTTGATATTTAAGCGAATTTAACTGCAAACCTACAAAAGACCTTAATAAGTAATCATTTTTTAGAAGACCGCTTATTGAGCTTAAATTTTTCAGTCAAAAAAGAAAGCTTTGTTTCTGAAATGATAATCGAAATAAATATACAAGAACAGCCCAAAGCAAGAGCAGGTGTAAATTTTTCATCCGTAACTATTATCGAAAGAAAGATACTGAACACCGATTCAAGAGAAAAAATAAGGGCAGCCGTAGTCGGCGGAGTGTTCTTTTGTCCCACAGCTTGAAGTAAAACGCATAGAGCCGTACAAAGCACCGTTAAATAAGCAAGAGTAAAAATAGACTGAGAATTCCAAATTGTACCTGAATTGTCCTCAAACAAAAGAGAAAAAATAAGGGCATAGCTTCCTGCAAAGGCAAATTGAACAATCGTTATAAGGGCTGTATCAAGGTCTTCCATGAGTTTAGGCAAAAAAACTATATAAACGGCAAATATAAAACTGCTTATAAGAGAAAAGACATCTCCCCAATTTATGCCGCTGGAATTTTCCAAAATCAAATCCGGCATCGATATGGTAAGTATGCCTGTAAAACAAAGGAAGGCAGCAAAAAGATTGAATTTATCCGGCTTCTTTTTTAAGATAAGAGCATTTACAAAAGGAACAATAACACAATAGGTTGCTACTAAAAATGAGCTCCGTCCCGGTAAACCTCCTGCAGTAGTAATTGCAATAGCCTGCAGAGAGTAACCTGCAAACATAATAAAGCCTAAAAACATTCCGGCCTTTAAATAACGCTTGTCAAGTTTTTTAAGCCGTTTAAAAAATACGGCACAAAGAATTAAGCAGGCGGGCAAAAAACGGCAAGCCAATAAAAAATTAGGTTTAAAAAAATCATTTGTACTGCTGACAGCAACAAATGTGCTTCCCCATAAAAGAGTTGCAGAAAAAAGGGCAAGCCGTGAAAAAATTTTAACACGTCTTGCTGTTTGTAAATTCTCAGACATAAAAATCCCTAAAAACCAAATTTTAAAATTCTAATCTAATATTCAAAGGAAAGAGAAAAGTCTATCCCCAGTTTAGGCTGTTCCCAGGGCTTGTTTCCCAATTCCTTTAAAAAAGCGGAAAAATCTATTTGAAAATATGTAAAATTAAGCCCGCAGCCGAAATGAGGGTAACATTCCGTCATTCCCAAGGTAAAGCTCAAAACCTCATGAAAGATTATTTCCGTTCCAAAAGCTATGTTAAGAAAAGGGCTTTTATTTTTATTAAAAATAGGGAGAAGGAGGTTCTGATAATCCAGATAAAAAGACCATGAAGAAACCATTGGCCATACATCCTTTCCTATCGGTATAGAGCCTATTCCTATACTTAAATTCGGTAAAAGAGTCTTATATTGTGTTTTGCCGGCAGGACGGGCTTTTTTATAATCATCAAAATTATTATAAGGAGTTAAAAAAACAGGAGTATAGGCATCCCTGCATGTGATTCCTAAAATAAAGTAATCTTCACATTTATATAAAAAACCGGCATCTAAACCTACTGCATTTACCAATACAATATTTAGATCTTTAAAAGCCGAATTAGCTGCCGACGCCATATAAACTTGATTTTTATTTAAGGCATAAGAGAATGTTTGAAAAAAGCCTTTCATCTGAAAACCGAGAGATACCTTATTTACGGTATCATCATAAAGACATATACCGTAGCCTCCTGTCAAAAAAAGTTCTTCTCCTATTAGAAGTTTTTTCATAATAGAGGCTTCTACATCAGCATGAAGAATAGATCTATTAAAAAGGCCTACTGCAAAATTTTTATCGGAAAAACTAAAAGCTATTGGACCTGTAGCATTAAAATCAAAAAAAGTTTTATTGTTTTTATAAAGATGGTTTGTAAAAGTCTTTATTTTTTCAGAAGCTGTAAGGGCACTTATTCCTCCAAAACTATCTTCATTTGCATGTAAAGCAATTTTCCCAAAAGACCATTTTTTTGTTAAAAACGGAAAAACCGCAGGATTTGTAAATAGGCGGTCTCTTTCGGATTGATCAGCAGTAAAACAAGCTCCCAGTCCGTTTATTCGAGGCGAAATTACGGAAGGAGGCACAGGCTCGGGCATAGCAAACTGAGCAAAGCATAAAGAGCCCAAAACCATACAAAAAAACAAAGAACATAAACTTTTTTTCACTTCTACCTCCACTTGTATTTGCGGTAAATCTTAAATAACTTATAAAATTATTTTATCATAAAATAAGCTTATCTTCAAGATAGCGCATTGCCTAAAAATAACTAAATTATTTAAAAGTATCGGTCATAAATAATTGCAAATCATAAGGGTTGCTCAAAAATATTCCCTTGTACACATATTTATCTTATGTTATAATTCCCGTAATATGCGTTTTAACAAGATTATCAAAGCTCTGATACCGGCCTTTATTTCTTCCTTAATTGTTTTAGCTTTAATACTTTTTTTTACGCCCGGCTTTAAAGTTGATTATTCTTTTACTCTTTACAGCTCCGACGGAAAACTTTTAGGTGCATCTGCTGCAAGTGACGGGCAATGGAGATTTCCTCAAACTTCAAAACTGCCTGAAAAATACAGGGAAGCCCTTCTAAACTATGAAGATAAAAATTTTTATTTTCATTTTGGGATAGATCCTCTTTCGGTTTTTAGGGCTGCAGTTGAAAATATTTTAAAAGAAAAAATAGTTTCGGGTGCCTCTACAATTACGATGCAGACCTCCCGCCTTTCCGAAAAAAATCCGGTAAGAAGTTTTAAGCAAAAACTAAGAGAAAGTTTTTTATCTCTTTTTTTGGAGCTTTCTTATTCCAAGGAAAACATATTGAATATTTACGCCTCCCACGCACCCTACGGCGGAAATGTTGTAGGCCTTGAAGCAGCCTCATGGCGGTATTTCGGAAGGGGGCCTGAAGATTTAACATGGGCGGAAGCCGCCTGCCTTGCAGTCCTTCCCAATCAACCCTCTTTGGTACGCCCGGGAAAAGAATCCGAAATCTTAAAAGAAAAGAGGGACAGGCTCTTGTACAATCTTTTTTTACAAAAAAAAATCGATAAGGAAACCTACACTCTTTCCGTTGCAGAACCCGTTCCCGATAAACCTAAGGCCGTTCCGCAAAAGGCCTATCATTACCTTGAGTTTTTAAAACCAAAAAGCTCCAATCAAAAAAACATAAGCAGCTTGGATTATTCTTTACAGGAAATAGTTTTTGAAATTGCTGACCATCATTTTAAAAGGAATTTTTCAAGCGGTGTTTACAATACAGCCGTCTTAATTTTAGATACCGAAACGGGAAAAACTTTAGCCTATATAGGAAACACGGGTCTTCAAAGTCCGAATGCAAAAAACGAGCATGTCGATATGGTTCACGCAAGGCGGAGTTCGGGGAGTTTATTAAAACCTTTTTTGTTTGCGGCAATGCTGGATGCGGGAATGATTTTACCGGATCAACTCCTCATAGATATTCCGACAAAGATTGCAGGCTACACACCTCAAAACAGTAACTACACATATTCGGGAGCGATTCCTGCCCGCAAGGCCCTTTCCTATTCTTTAAACATTCCGTTTATAAGAGCCCTGCGTGAATTTACAATACCCGCCTTTTTGGATATCTTAAAAAGGTCAGGCTTTACAACATTTAACCGTTCGGCCGATGAATACGGTCTTCCCCTGATTTTGGGAGGAGGAGAAATAAGCCTTTACGAAATTACAAACACTTATCGAAAGATGATGCTGAAAGCTCAAAACAAACTTGACGAAAAATTTCCTTTTTCTTCGGGAGCTTGCAGAATAACAATGGATGTGCTGACCGAAGGGAACAGGCCCGAAGAAGAGGCTATATGGCAGCTCTATGCACAAAATCAAAAAATTGCATGGAAGACCGGAACCAGTTACGGGAACAAGGATGCTTGGACTATAGGGATTACGCCTAAATATTCCGTAGGCGTTTGGTGCGGAAACGCTTCGGGAGAAGGAAGGCCTGAAATTACAAGCACAAAACTGGCCGCACCAATCCTCTTTGAAATTTTTAATATCTTGCCAAAATCGGACTGGCCCGAAAAAGAATTAAAGGATTTTGAATTTATAAAAGCTTGTGCAGACTCGGGTTACCCCGCAGGAGAATTTTGTAAAAACGCAAAGGCTGTTTTAAAACCTATAGAAAGTCATACCCAAAACACCTGTCCTTATTGTAAAAAGGTATCTTTAAGTCCCGACGGCAAGTTTCAAGTTAAGGCAAATGACATAAACGAATTACCTAAAATAGAAAATAGGTTTGTCCTCCCGGCTGCTGCAGAATATTTTTATAAACAGGGACACCCGGAATATAAGAGCCTCCCCCAATGGCTTCCGGAAAGTACGGCATCAAATGCAGGCGAGTTTGAAATTTTATTTCCCGAAGACGGAACCTCGGTTTATATTCCGACAGAACTTGACGGCTCTTTTGGGGCATTGGTTGCAGAAGCCGCCCATAAAAATCCCGAGGCCGTCATCTACTGGGATTTGGACGGAGAATATTTAGGAAGTACAAAATCCTATCATCAAATGAAGATTCAGCCCTTAAGGGCGGCCCTAAGAGGGAGACATGAGCTGACCCTTACGGACAACAGGGGAAATACCCGTAAAAGAATTTTTTATGTTCTAAACGGGAATTAGTCTTTAAGCATAACCTGTAACACAACTTCGTCGGTTTTGCGCATACCTTGGGCAGCAACAACACCTATGCCGGCTATGGTTTTTTCGATATCGTCCTTGACTACGCCGTCACCTCCGGCAAAAAAATCGCCGTCCATAGCGAGTTCATGTGCAAAAAGAGCAGAGTCCAAAGCTGAGGCAATTTTAGCGGCACAGGATTGCTTGGCTCCGTCACAAAGAATTCCTGAAACGACTCCCAGCGTATTTGCTATTGTTCCGCAAACCTGTTCATAAGAGCCGCCCTTCATATAGGTAATTGCAGCAGCACAGGCAGCTCCGGCAGTTACCGCACCGCAATAAGCAGAAAGCCTGCCTATTCCGGTTTTTTGGTGGATGGCTAAAAGATTACTTACAATCAAACAGCGGATCAGTTTTTCTTCGCTTAACTTATTTTCGCGGGCATATACAACTACGGGCACCGAAACGGCTAATCCCTGATTTCCGCTTCCCGAATTGGTAATAACCGGATAAGAACAGCCGCACATACGGGCATCGGAGGCTGCTGCGACTTCACCTTCCGCTTGAACCTTAACCGAAAAACTATCACCCTTCTTCTGGTTATACTTTAAAATATTTTTCCCCGTTTCAATGCCGTAAGAAGATTTTAAACCGTCCTCTGAAACTCTCATATTATATTCAACCTGCCTCATAATGATTGGAGAAACATCATCAACCGGAACAGTGTCTGCAAACTCCAAAATATCTTTTACATTTAAACAGCTTCTATCGGTTAAAGCACCTGCGGAAGACTCCAAGCTAAAAGGCTTTTCAAAGATAACTTCGTCATTTTTTTTTAAAAGTACGATATTTGTATGCTGGTGAATGAGCTCTGCAATTCCGGTATCGCCGTTTAGTTTTCCTGTAATCCTTATGTGAAGGCTTGCAGGCGTATCCATTAGTTTAAGCTTAGTGCATGACTTGGCTAAATAGTCATGAGCAAGCTTTACATGCTCTTCGGTTACATCGGCTAATACTTCCAAGCCCTTATCTGCATTTCCTCCGATAAGCCCTATCAAGGCAGAAGCTTCCATCCCCTTCATTCCGCCGGTATTGGGCACAATAACAGACTTTGCATTTTTAATGATATTACCGCTGCTTTCAATTAAGATTTCATCGGGAATACCGCCCATAATCTTCCGCAAATTGGCAGCTGTGTAAGCAATAGCTATAGGCTCCGTGCATCCAAGGGCAGGAACCAGCTCTTCCTTCAGAATCTGAACATATTTTTCTTTTTTTGCGTTATCTAAACTCATACCATTTCTCCATATCAAAAAATAAACGGATTTATTATGTTATCCATTCAATAAAATTATGTCAACCGATTTAATTATTATTGTCAATTGTTTGGGCCAATCTAAAACCCAGAATATACCCCGGATTTACCGGAATAGCATAACCCCAAGATTTTACACGGGAAAAACTAAGACCATGCTTTACAGAACCGCTTTTTATAATTCTATGTCTGGCTCCATCTTTATTGATAGGGTCAATAAACTGACCAGTTTTTCTTTGATTATACCGATCAAAACACCACTCCCAACAATTGCCAGACATATCATAGAGCCCTAACCTATTGGGTCTTTTTTGGCCTATTGGATGAATATCTATAATTTCACCTGATGAACCTATATTAAATAGAGAACTATTACCTCTATACCAAACATAGTCTCCGGCATTTTCAATGTCGTCTGTTCCTGCAAATCCGAAATTCCAATCAGAAGCCTCTATATCTCCGCCTCTGGCAGCAAATTCCCATTCGGCCTCAGTAGGAAGGCGGTAGCCGTTATTTTTCATACGTACATCGGGATTTTCGCTTTTTGTAACATCTAAAGCATTGCGTAAAACCTTACCGTCATAGTAATAAACCGGATCCAAGCCTTCTTTTTCGCTTAAAGCATTGCACCAAATAATAGCATCGCTCCACGACATTTTTGTTACAGGATAGACACCAGCCTTTACCGTATTATAAGGCTTTCCCATTTCTTCTGCCTTTTCCTTCAGCTCTTTAATTTCATACATTTCATCAGGATCTGCCGAATGTCCCATATAAATCCCTGGCTGTCCTAAAGATTGAAACTGATATTCATGCCCGCTTTCTTTGATAATCCACTCATAGACCTCATTCCAAAATGAATAGGAAACTTCATATTTTCCGATCTTGTAAGGACTTAAAGTAATTTCTCTTCCGGAGGTAAAAAAACCTTCCGAACCTTCGCCTTTGATAATTACAGGTTTTTCAATGACGGTGATCATAGTTTTAAAATTTTCGATTGAATCATAAGGATAATTTACAACCTTCCGTCTGGTCGCAAATAAAATTCCGCCTATCAAAATAACTGAAAATAAAAAATAAAAGAAATTTTCACTTTTATAAGTTTTAGGATTTTTAATAGCCTTGAAGATATTCTTTATACACCCCATACATTCCCCATAAATAAAATTTATATGATGATTTATACCATATTAGAGCAAAAAAATCAATCAAATAGATTTTAAAAATAAAAGAAATTTCAAATTCTTAACTTTGTATCTTTGTTTTTGATTGAAAATTTTATTTTTATGGATTATACTATTTTTATGGGGGATGATTTATGCAGACAATTTATCAAACAATGAGCGATGGACAAGCTGTCGCCCTTCATCAATGGCTTTCTAAAAAAAAGTCCAAGGCTGTGATTCACATAGTACATGGTATGGCAGAACATGCCCTTAGGTATGAAGGCTTTGCCGAAGACGCCTGCGAAAGGGGCTTTACCGTATTTGCTGCCGACCACCGCGGGCATGGTAAAACAGCCGGCAAACTTATGCTCAGAGGTTATCTCGCCGACAAGGACGGCTTTCAACGAGTCGTAGAAGATCAAAAAGAAATAAATGAAGAAATTAAAAAGATTTATCCCGATATCCCCATCATAATACTTGGACACTCCTTCGGCTCTTTTATAACTCAAAATTATATAGAAAACTACGGTAAAACGGTAAGGGCAGCCATACTGGTAGGAAGCGCAGGCCCGAATCCCATGATAAAAATAGCAGGCATAGCTGTAGGTTTAAATAAATTATTTTCAGATAAAAAAAAGCCTTCCAAATTCATGGATAAACTTAGTTTTGGAGCTTACAATAAAGCAGTGGAATCCCCAAAAACAAATTTTGACTGGCTTTCGCGGGATGAAAATGAAGTCCAAAAATATATAGATGATGATTTTTGCGGTTTTGTATGTACTCTCGGTTTTTATCAGGATCTTATAAATGGTCTAAAGCAAACACATCGGCCTTCCGAAATGTCAAAAATTCCCGTCTCATTACCTATACTCATTACTTCAGGCGATAAAGATCCGGTTTCTGACTTGGGTAAGAGCGTAAAAAAATTATACGATATTTATAAGGCTAACGGCATAAAAGACCTTAGCTTAAAACTTTATGAGGGTGCACGCCACGAAATTTTAAACGAAACAAACAAAGAGGAAGTAAAAGCCGATATTTTTGAGTGGATAGAAAAAAGACTGTAGTTTTATCTTAATTCTCTTTTTTGTTAATCAAATTATGCTTTTGCATATAGTCTTGTGTTTTTGCATAATCCTTTTTTGCGAGTATCAGATATTTAGGCGCAAGTCCGGCACCGCCAGCCGTTTCGTATCTATCTATAATGGCTTTTAGCATTGTATCAGCCTCGATCCATCTCTTTTTCTTAATATAAACATGGGCGATTTCATATTCAGCAGCAGTTCTAACCGAGGGATCTGAACCATAACGCTTAATTATAATTTTATAATACTCAAGAGCGCTTCTTAGGTGACCATTATCAATTTCCTCTTGAGCTTTTTGGTTTAACTCAATAGGCGTCAAATTTGAAGATACAGTCTCATCTGTAGGGAGGCTCGAACAAGAAAACAACAAAACCGTCATTGTAATCAAACATAGAATAACACATAAACTGCAAAAAGCCGCTTTTGCCCTAATTTTTTTTATCATTTTATTCTCCAATTTTATTTAAAACAAATATTCAATATAACCTAAACAATCTATACTAAAAAAAGTATCAAATTTTTAGAATAGCTTTTATATAAACATATATTATTCCCGAATAACGGTAATTTCTACCCGCCGATTCTTTGCCATATTTTTTTCATTATTGCTTGGAGCCAAGGGTCTTGTGCTTCCGTAGCCGGCTGTCATTATCCTTGAGCGGTCAATTCCTCTCTTAGAAATTTCGTCTGCAATCCGTTCAGCCCTTTGCACCGAAAGAATTTTTTCGTCCTCGGGCCTGTTAAGATCTGCCGTGTGGCCTTCAATTAAAAATTTTGTGTAAGGACCCAACTTCAAAAGAGCTTCGGCAATTAGGTCTATCTTTCCCATCTCTTCAGGAAGGACATCGGGCATATCGGCAACAAACCGTATATCGTACATTACTATCTTTACTATATTTTTCGGATTTGATAGTGTAATCCCTTTTTCTTTATGCTTTTCAAGCAAGAGTTCAATATCATGATAGGCAAAATAATAATTTTCATCAGGGGGAGTAAAAGGCTCTGTTACTCTAAGCATGTCCTCATCACAAATTATAACTATTTTCCCTTCTTTTAAAAGCTTCAAATTCTCAGGTCTAGATAAAATACGGCCGCTGTCTTCCATAGAGATAATAGGATCTGTCCGGTTTTGACCGAAAAGCCCCCGAGCTATAATTCTCAAAGGTTCAGTGCCTATCCTATCCCTATATAATTCTTCATTTAAAGAGGAAGAATATAAGACCAAACTGTTCTTTTTTGCAATCTCAGGGTCAACCATATTTTTTTCATATATTGTAACCATATCGGTGTCCCATATTTTAGGAAAAATACATGGCTGAAGTTTTTCATTTGTGTATTCACCGTGTACAGGCAAAAGCCCTCTTGCATCAATCAAAATGCCTGTATAAGACTTACTGACTGCCGTACTGGGAGGAATGGAAGGTATGTAGGGAGTTTTATGGTTTATAAAGAGCTTTGCAATCTCATGCATCTGTGTACTTGTTTTTATTAAAGCATTTGACAAGTCAGAAGAAAAATGAGGATTTTTATAACTTCCGCTTTCAATAATTTTATTTATACTGTTTAAATTTACCTTTTCTTCTGCAAGATAATTTCCTAACCTATGCGAAGAGTCTACGATTACCGAAAGATAAATATCTTTTAAAAGCGACGGCATATATTTTTCGATTGTATTAAAAGCTGCATCTCTATCGCTTGGAAGAAAAAATCCGCTTTTGTTTATATCCAGCATTATTAAAGAATCGATTGTCCCATCTTCCCAATTTTGAACCGAAGAAGAATTAAGCACAGGCTCATAAGAATTTAAATTTACGGTAAAAAGGGTAAAAACCAAAAAAAGAAAAACGCAGATTTTATTAGAGAACTCGTCTTTTTTTAAAGCTTTAATTTTTTTTAAAATTCCATTCATTTGCTTATCTCTCCCTATCAGTCTATTATCGGCACCTTTATTTTTTGACCTAAGGAAAGTATCGAATTTACCTCAATTCCGTTTTTTTCTGCAAGAGTTTCAACTTGAACATTGTATTTTAAGGCTATAGACCATAATGTATCGCCTTTTTTTATTATATATGTATCTTTAAATTCCATGTTTTGATCATCTTCTTTGCGGCGGTATGATTTAACATCCTTTAAGGCAGGTATTTTTAATACCTGCCCTATCTGAAGAGCTTCAGGCTTAATATGAGGATTATAGTTGATTATAGATTTAATACTTACACTGTAATGTTTTGACAAAGCATAGAGGGTATCTCCGGATCTTATTTTATAATTATAGTATTTTATAAGAAGAGTATTTTTGCTAAGCAATTCCGTAGCCGCTTCTTTATGCTCAATAGGGACACGTAGATCGTATTTTATATTCGGAGGTGTAATATTAAATTTAAGAGATGGATTAAGGGCAGAAAAAAGATTCATATCTGCATCAAGTTTTTCGGCAAGAAGCATAATATCTATCGAACGCTTTATTGGAATTACCTCCGTCGCTTCATAGCCAAGAGCCATCCCCCAATCGATACCGTATTTTTCACTTTGCATAAGAATTTCAGAAATTGCTAAAAATTTGGCAACATAGAGCGATGTTTCCGTCTTTAAAAATTTCTTTTCAGCCAAATACCAATAATTGCGGCTTCCTGCCTTTTTGATAGCCTTATCTAAGGCTCCTACACCGCAGTTATAGGCAGCAAGAGCTAAGTACCAATCATTATAATAGCTGTAATTCCATTTAAGTTTTTTTACGGCAGCAACGCTGGTTTTCCAAGGATCGCGTCTTTCATCCATCCATTCATCGATATGAATATCATAACCGCCTATACTGTTCCGCATAAACTGCCAAATACCTACAGCACCCGATTTTGAAACAGCCTTAGGAGAAAAGCCTGATTCGATTACCGGTAAAAATAAAAGTTCGGCCGGAAGATTTTCTCTGCGGAGCTCTTCAATAATGAAATTTCGGTATGGAGCGGATCTTTGCATAATCGACTCTAAATATCTTAAACCGTTTTCATTTAAGTATTGATTCCTAAACCTTTCGATTAGAGGATATTTTAAAGGCACAATAACCGTACCATGAAGCGATTTTTGCCGATTATAAGACAGGGAAGTTTTATTAGATTGCCGAAGTTCAACAGGTTCATCTCCCGTAAAATTTAAGGATGCTGAATGCAATGGTTTTAAAAACAGCAAAACAAAAAAGATAAGAAGCCCTATTTTCACTAAATTTTTTCTCCGTAATAAATACCGGCCCATTCCCATCTTCCATGAATCTCGGGATCCGCAGGAAAGTTAACCTTCCTAAAATATAAATACCAAATTCTGGAATATTGATTCCAACCTGAGGTTTTAAGGTAAGCTTCATAAGGGGTTGATGACGGATCGATTTCCGGTTCAATTTTTATATAACTGCCCAGCATAAAGTTTCTTAAAGAAAAATCAGGGGAACCGTAAATATCTGAAAGTTCCTGTTTCCATGCCATCGAAAAAAAGTTTACCTTTGAGCGGTACCTTTCCAAGGTATCAAAATCTTTTCTTTGAATTGCAGCTTTGATAATTTTTAAAAGTTCATCCAGGCTTTCCATTGTCCAGTTTTTTGTCGAAGTGCTGTAATCGACAATTTTTCGAGCATAACCGTAATTATCCGGAATGCCGGGAATAACCAAATCAAAGCGTCCGAGACTTATAAATTTTGAATAAGCTTGAATAGCCGAATTCCATTCTCCCAATTTTTCATAATTTTGTGCAAGCATAAAATAAGAATAGGCAGGATCAATGCTGTCATAAAAATTTGAAAGTAAAAGAGAATAATATTCGACAAGGCGTTTAGGCTCGTTTGTTATATTTATTAAATTCTTTAGGCTTAAGTATTGAATAGATTTGCCGGAGACTTCCATATCATTATCAAGTTTTATCACCCTTTCAAAAAAGTAAGCGGCAGACTCAGGCATTTTTTGTTCCATATATTCATTTGCTAACATCAAAAGCCAATAAGCTTTATAAATATCATCGGGATTATTTTCGATAAGAGAACTTAAAAAAACAATCAGAGACTTATGCTTTTTTTTAACTTTGAGATTTTTTGCAATTCTATCTTTAACGGCAAAACTCATCTCTTTGCTTTCCGTATTTTTTAAAACCTCAATAAGCGTTTTTTGCTCATATGCCAAGTTATCCATATTATCATATAAATATAAGTCGGCATCTTGTTTACAGCTTATAAAAAAAAGACAAATCAATACCGGTAAAATAAATCTATTTTTCATTGAAGTATAGTATCATTTTCTCCTTAAAAGTACAATAAGGACTTAAGTTTTTAGTCCGGCAGTCCTTATTTTAAGATTTTTGTTAAAATACAATCCAAAAGATTTGAAAATTTTTGAATTTCTTTTTTTCCGAAAGAGCTTGTTTTTTCCGGAGCAAGACCGTTGGCCTGTAATTCATACATAAAATTTCTTGCAGATAAGTAGGTATTTATGTTATCATGGGTAAAAATCGTTCCTCTGTCGTTTATCACATAAAGCCCCTTATCTACCAAAAGTTTCGCCAATGGAATATCCCTCGTTATAGCCAAATCTCCTTCAACCGAGTTTTCGGTAATGTAAAGGTCGGCTGCCTGCTCCGTGTTTTCAGTAACAACCATCTTCACATTATCATATTTGGATAAGGGAATTTCTCTGTTCGCAGCAAAAACAACCGGAATATTAAGACGAAATCCGGCCTTAGCTGTAATCTGCCTTATTCTAACAGGACATGAATCTGCATCTACCCAGATTTTCATATCACCTCATTTATTTTTTCTATCATTCTCATAGCGGATTTTTCGATATCAAAGGCATCTTTAATTATATCTTGAGAACCTTGTTCCGATAATTCTTCTTTATATAGCTCATCCGCAATCAGAATACCTGCAAGGATTGCCAGTTTTAGCGGATCTTTAACACTTGAACTTTGTCTTACTTGATCTAAAACATGTAAATAATGATTGTAGATTTTATTTAGATATTCATCGGTCTCATTGGCTTGAATGGCAAAGGAAGTTCCCAGTAAATCTATATTTAATTGTCCCTTGCTCATTTTTAACTAAAATATATCCATCTGCTTATTTGCAGCGGCTTGCCCTAGAACATCATCAAGATCTTTTTGAAGATTATCGGAAACAGGTTCTTCCTTTAAAGCGGTTTCTTGTGCCGTCTGCTCTTTTTTAGGAGGGACTGCAGGAGCAGGTTCTTGTGAGGGCTCAGGCGTTTCTGTTTCTGCAGCTTGAGGCCTTACCTCATTCTTTCTTGTATAAGAGGCATCCTCAAACGCACTTAATTGATTAAGTGCGTTGATTATTCCTTCCTCGATCTTAGATTGGTCATCCTTAAAAGCTACTATAAGTTTCTCCAACTCGGAAATGCGTTTGTCTCTAACTTCAATTTCTTTCTTTAGAGAATCTTTTTCGGTATGAAGGCTTTTTATCATTTGTACGGCCCTTTCTACCTTGCTTTCAAGAAGTCTTACCTGATCGAGATTGAGCATATTAAACTCCCAAAGCCTTTTTTGAAGCTTCCACTACAGCTTTAAAAGCGGTAGGATCTTCGATAGCCATGTTTGAAAGAGCCTTTCGGTTTAATTGGATTCCGGCCTTATTCATTCCGGCAATAAAGCGTGAATAGGTAATACCCTCAGCCCTGACGGCTGCATTGATACGGGTAATCCATATCTGCCTCATATCGCTCTTTTTATCTTTTCTTCCTACATAGCTGTGAAGCAAGGCCTTTCGAACTGCATCGCGGGCGGCCTTAAAGTTGGTACCGCGGCGGCCTCTAAAGCCCTTGGCTTGCTTTAATATAGCTTTTCTTCTTGTAATTCTTCTATCACTGCTTGTTGATCTTGACATTATAAACTCCTGACTTCTATTTCAAATAAATTAACCGTAGGGTAATAACTGCTTGCGCATCTTCATGCTGTCAGCCTCTGAAAGAATGGCCGATTTCTTAAGACGGCGTACCCGTTTTTGAGATTTTTTAGTCATAATATGACCCTTGTTCATCTGCTTGTATTTTACCTTACCGCTTGCAGTAAGAGAAAATCTTTTTTTAGCAGCTCTTTTACTCTTCATCTTAGGCATAAGTACCTCCAAATTTATTATAAACTTATTTTTTTTGTTTGGGACTCAATGTCATAGACATTGTCCGTCCTTCCATAGCAGGTTTTTTCTCGAGGGTACAGGCTTCTTCACCCCCAAGTTTTTCCAAAACCTTGTTTAAAACTTCATAACCGAGCTCAGTATGAGCAAGTTCGCGTCCCCAAAAACGCACGGTTACCTTTACTTTATCGCCGCCGTCAAGGAATTTTTTAATATGTGCGGATTTAAACTCAAGATCATGGTCATGTATCTTAGGCTGCATTCTGATTTCTCTCATCATCTGCTGCTTTTGATTTTTCTTGGAGTCACGGAGCTTTTTCTCCATTTGAAATCGATATTTACCGTAATCTATTATTTTGCAAACCGGAGGCTTCGCGGTAGGTGCAACTTCAACAAGGTCAAGTCCGGCTTCTGCGGCCATCTTTACAGCCTCAATAGTGGGAACAATACCGGCTTGTTCTCCATTAACCCCGATTAACCTAACCTCTCTTACGCGGATTTGATCATTTATCCGCAAACCTTTTACTTCAGCCAACAATTCTCCTTCTGCACATTCCCTAAGCGTGCGATATAATAAAATTTTAGGACTAATTATATCGAAAACAAAAAAAATAGTCAAGCCGTCGCATTGCCTCTAGTTAAATCTAACCGAAAAACGGATAAGCCATTCCTTCTTTTATTAGCACAAAAATCCCTTCTCCTCCCCTATAATTTTCAGTCTCACCATGAGTTTTTAAAGGGAGGCTTAAATAGTTTTCAGTTACGACCCTTAAAGGCTGATGCTTTACAGGTTTTTCTATAACACCGAAAAATATTTTTCCGCTGCATGAAGCCAAATAAGATTGATAGTTCTTTTCGCTCAAAGCGGAAAGGATAGAAGCCCTTCTTCCGGCCTCTCTTTCAGGAACCTGAGGCCTCATTAAAAAGGCCTTTGTTCCCGGACGGGCCGAAAAAGGAAATACATGGATTCCCGGAATCTTCAGATCTTCACACATAGTAAATGTTTTTAAAAAATCTTCGTCCGTCTCGGACGGAAAACCTGTAATGATATCGCATCCGATAAAAGGATTATCCTTTACCTTGCGTAAATTATATATAGCATTTATTATATCCGCCTCCATATAGGGCCTATTCATAGCTTTTAGAATTTTATTGCTTCCTGACTGCACCGAAAGATGAAAATGGGGACAGATTCTTTTATCCTCTATAACCTTAAGCACATCTTCATCCACACATTCCGGATACATACTCGAAATACGGATTCTTATTTGTGTTGTATTTTTTAAAAGCATGGATAAAAGAGATGCGAAACCGCCATAGCGCTCATCTTTATACTGAGATAGATTAACCCCAGAAAGCACGACTTCATGCGCACCGTTTTTTTCTATTTGCACTATACGGCGTACAGCTTCTTCGGCCGGTAAAGAAATGGAAGTACCGCGAGCAAGTCTTATTCTACAATAGGCACAAGCATTATTACAGCCGTCTTGTACTTTTAAACTAGCCCGGGAATGGAAAAAAAATGTTGAAGAGCTTAGTTTAAACATCGACTTTAGGCTATCAGACTTATTGGGCAAAGAATTTTTATCCAATGAATTTTCTTTAGTTTTTTTTAAATACACATTGGAACGGAAGGATAGGATGAGATCTTTTAAAACGGTGTGGGTACTAAAATCTGCATCTTTTAAAAATACAGGTAAACCGTCAAGTTCATCTTTTTTTTTACCCGAAAAGGCTATGACCCGTTTATCAATATTTTCAATAGCTTCCGCTTCCAACTCTGCATAACAGCCGGTAACCAGAACGACAGCATCCTCATGCTGTTTTAATAAAAGCCTTATAAGACGGCGGGCTTTTTGTTCGGCCTTTCCCGTAACCGTACAAGTATTGACAATGCAAAGTTTTACAGCCAAGGATGAGTCGTTATTTTCTTTTGAAAAAACATTGAAGCCGGCCTCGGCAAAACGGACTGCAAGAGCCTCCGATTCCACTTGATTTAAGCGGCAGCCGAGAGTTTCTATCCTAACGGAAAAGAAATCATTCATAAACTAAAAACGCTGCAAGACCCTTTCACGGCCCTTTTGTGCGTCTATAAGATTTTTATTCAAACTTAGGGCCTTGTTATAAGCTTCCAGAGAATAGCTATATTCCTTCGTCTGTTCCCGTGCATAGCCTAAACGAACCCACCAAAGACTGTTAAAAGAATCCAAAGTAACGGCTACTGAAAACGAAATATCGGCATGCCTGTACTTTCCCATTCGTAAATATATTTCCCCCATAAAATAATAGGAGGAAGGAATACGCACTCCATTAGGAGCGTATGAAATATAATCCTGAAAAAGCTTAAGGGCTTCAGAATTTTTACCAAGATGAAAACAGGCCTCTGCCTGAGTGGCAATAAGACGAGGATCTGTTTGTGCAATCTTTCGGCCGTCGATTGTCATATCATAAGTTTTTTCATATTGACCTGAGGCCAATAATGCCCACGTAATTACAACATAACTATTAAGATTATTCGGATTTTCTTTTATTTCAGCCTCACAAACGGCAATCGCTTCAGCATATCTACCGTTTTTATATAATACCAAGGCATCGGGTTTATCTTGAGCAAAAATCTCAAACATTGAAAGGAAAAAAAGAACAAGTAGAAATTTAAAGATAATCTTTGATAGTATACTCTTATATGCCAACTTGGTTATCCTTTGTCATAGTACAAATTCCGTTAAAAGTACAGCCGCTTTCAAGAACTACTTCAGGAGCTGTAACATCACCTATTAAGCGCCCGCAGGAAAAAACATGAACAATTGTATCGGCTAGTACATTACCTTCAACAGAGCCCTTGATTACTACCCTATCAGCACGGATATTAGCCTTAACAACAGAATTTTCATCAACGGTTACATCGCTTGAGGAAACCAAAAGTCCGTCAACATGACCTTTAATCATAAAAGGCTTTTTACATTCTATTTTACCGCTAAAATAGATATCTGGAGCTAGAACCGTATCGTAATCTTCTTCATCCAAATCAAGTAAATCAACTTTTTCTATCTGAGCCATTATTCATCCTTTTCTTGAGATTCCTTCTTCATTGAAGGAGCCTTTTCCGTTTTTTGCATAATAATATAACCAAAACCTAACAAAAGAGAAAGCCCAAATGCAGGAAGGAGCCACGGAAATCCTATGCCTTCAAAGGGGAGAGTCTTTAATACATTGATGGTGGTATTAAAACTCATACCCACCTGATCCATAGCCGGAAATGCTTCCAGTTTTATAAGTAAGTTGTTGATAAGCTCTTGAGCCGCAACCCAACCTTGAAGGATACTTATCGAAAGAGTGCCTATTACCGCACCATGGAAAAAATACTTGTTCGGTATAAATTCTGCAAACAAATTTAAAACTATCAACACGATTGCTACAGGATAGATGACCTCAAGAATCGGTCCTGCAATAGAGATAATATTATCTACACCGAAATTTGAAAGGAAAAAACTTACGACACAGATAATTATAACGGTTGCACGATAGCTTATATCATCTTTAAATCTTTTAGAAAAATACTCTCCTGCAGTTGCAGTAAGACCTATTGAGGTAGTCAAACATGCCAAGCCTATTGCCAAACCTAAAACTATCCGTCCTCCCCGTCCCCATAATATTTCGCTGGACTGAACTACAATCTCGGTTCGAGAAAGATTGTCGGGTAAAACAGCGCTTCCTGTTGCTCCTACATATACGAGCCCGCCGTAAACAAGACCTAAGCCTATACAGGCTATAAGACCCGTCCAGATTGTCATCTTTAAAAGAGATTTTTTTTCCGTGTAGCCTTTTGCACCGATACTTGAAATAACTATAGTTGCCAATATCATGGATCCTAGAGCGTCCATAGTTTGATAGCCTTCTTTAAAGCCTCTTAAAAATATCTTATCGACTGAAGGATCTGAGGGTTTACCGATGGGAGTAAAAAAGCCTTTTATGACCAAGAGGCCTAGAACGGCTATCAAGGCAGGCGTTAAAAACTTTCCTACCCTATCGATAACATTATTAGGGGTTAAAACAAAGAAAAGAGTAACCGCAAAAAATATAAAGGACGATAGAACAGAGCTTATCCCAAAATTAGGTTTGATAGCTATCTCATAAGTGGTAGCTGCCGTTCTTGGAATAGCAAAAAGAGGCCCTATTATAAGCATAACAAAGATTATAAAAAAAGTTCCGAATAATTGGTTTATATTTTTAGTAAAATTGGAAAGTTGCCCATCGCACTTTCCCATAGATATTATACCCAAAACCGGCATTCCGACACCGGTTACCAAAAAACCTAAAAGAGAAAAAATCCAGTCTTTTCCCGATAAGTGTCCCAAAGTAGGCGGAAATATCAAGTTTCCGGCTCCTAAAAACATAGCAAATAAAGCAAAACCTATAACAATAATATCGGTGGTCTTTTTGCTCATAAATTGTTCCCATCCTTAAAAAATTATTTATTAAAACAATGGGCGATTATATCATTCTTTTGAGAAAAGAAAAAGGGGGTCGATTAAAAATGTGCGTCCATGCACATTTTTAATCTTAGAGTTTTGCTTACGCAAAACTCTCGAAGTTTGGAACCATGGACATCCTGAGTCCGATTTTTACAATTTAATTTTAATTCAATTTATAGAAATATTTTTATAATTTACTATTTTTTTCAAATAATTCTTATAAATATAATGAGGAGGCGAGATAAACAAATGCTAAAAAAATTTGAAGATTTAACATTACAGGATGACTTTATGTTTTGTAAGGTTATGCAAAATACGGATTTGTGTAAAAGACTCATCGAGATAATTCTAGCTGATACAATCGGTAAAATTGCATATATCTCGATACAGCATAATATTAACACCTACGAACAGGCAAAATCCGTAAGATTTGATGTTTTAGTACAGGCAGAAAACGGTAAATTATACGATGTGGAAATGCAGGTAAGCAACGAGAGGAATATCCCTAAACGGATGCGGTTTTACCAAGCTGCCATAGATATTTCTTTTTTGGACAAAGGCAATTCCTATAATAACTTAAACGACAGTTTTATAATTTTTATCTGTACCTTTGATGCTATAGGCAAAAATAGGCCTGTTTATACCTTTGAAAATCTTTGTATAGAGGACAAAAATACCCCTTTACAAGACGGCACACGAAAGGTTATAATAAATGCAGAGGCCTTTAATAACACTGAAGACAAAGAATTAAAAGAATTTTTAGAATACCTTAAAACAGGGGAAGCAACAAATGAATTTACAAGGGAGATAGAAACTATGATACAAGAAATAAAACAAAATGAACAGGCAAGGCAAGAATACAGGTTAATGTCTACTTTTGAGATGGACGCTAGGTATAAGGGTATTTATGAAAATAAGCGCGAAACGGCTAAAATATTAAAACAGTTGGGTGACTCGTTGCAAAAAATTATGCAAGTTACAGGTCTTACCGAATCCGAAATCGAAAAACTGTAATTTCACCCAACCTCCTTTGTATTCATCTCAACCAAAAAATAAACCATAAACTTTGTAACAATGCAGGATTCCAAAGGACTGCAAGTCCTTTGGCAGCGCGGGTATAACCAGCGTAGCTTCGAGGTCAAAAGAGGGGGTTATAGGGGGAGAGTACAGCCAGCAGAGCTTCAAGGCTAAACCCTGCTCTGACTTGAAAAGCCAGTAAGGGAACGGGGTGTTCTCTCCCCCTAATAATTTAATCCTCCTTAGTTTTCAATACTGCTAAAAATGCGGACTGCGGGAGCTCTACATCGCCTATCATTTTCATGCGCTTTTTTCCTTCCTTTTGCTTTTCGAGAAGTTTTCGCTTTCGGGTGATGTCTCCCCCATAGCACTTGGCAAGAACATCCTTACGCAAGGCCGAAATCGTTTCTCTGGCTATTACCTGGCTTCCGATAGCTCCCTGAATAGGTATCTTAAACTGTTGACGCGGAATTTCGTCTTTAAGTTTTTCGCAGACAAGACGGGCCTTGTCGTAGGCACTTGGTTTATATGCAAGCTGGGCGAGGGCATCAACCGGCTTTCCGTTAATTAAAATATCTATCTTTGCCAAGTCGGTAGGACGGGTCTCTATAACCTCGTAATCAAAGGAAGCATAACCGCGGCTTATACTTTTAAGCCTGTCATAAAAATCAAACAAGACCTCGGCTAAGGGCATCTCGTAGGTCATCTCAACCCTTTTTTCGTCCAAGTAAGTCATATTGGTCTGCACTCCCCTCTTTTCCATACAGAGGGACATAACATTTCCAAGATAATTTGTAGGCGTTATAACCGTTGCCTTTATATAGGGCTCCTCGGCAGAAGCTATAAGTCCCTCATCGGGATAATCGGCAGGGTTATCGCAAATAATTTCTTCTCCCGTACGCATGGTAAGTTTATAGCGTACCGAGGGGGCCGTAAAAATAACCGACTGATCGAATTCTCTTTCCAACCTTTCTTGTACTATTTCAAGATGAAGGAGGCCTAAAAAGCCGCACCTAAACCCGTGGCCGAGTGCAAGAGAAGAGTCCTTTTCCCATGTTAAACTTGCATCATTCAGTTTTAATTTTTCAAATGATTCGCGGAGCTCCTCATAATCGTTTGTATCCGTTGGATAGACGGAAGAAAAAACTACGGGCTTTACTTCTTTAAAGCCGGATAAGGGGGCCTTGCACGGAGCGGCGGCATCGGTAATGGTATCTCCTACACCTACATCCGAAACGGTTTTAATACCTGCAATTATATAGCCTACTTCTCCTGCCTGTAAGGAATCCTGCTTTACAAGATCGAGGACAAATGTTCCCGTTTCTTCTACCTTGTATTCGCCGCCGGTATTCATAAAGCGGATAGTCATTCCGGGTTTTATCATTCCTTCAAAAACACGCACATGGACTACAACTCCCCGATAAGGGTCGTAGTGGCAGTCGAAGATAAGGGCTTGCAATGGATTATCCTTTGAGCCCTTGGGAGGCGGAAATGTTGTTATAATCGCTTCAAAAAGAGCATCGATATTTTCGCCTGTCTTTGCAGAAACGGCCACAGCCGCATCGGAATCAAGTCCCAGGTCATGATCTATCTGATGTTTTGCAGCATCTATATCAGCCGCAGGTAAATCAATCTTGTTTATGACGGGAAGAATTTCCAAGTCATGTTCGAGGGCAAGATACATATTTGAAAGGGTTTGAGACTCAACACCCTGAGTGGCATCTACAATTAAGATAGCCCCCTCGCAAGAGGCAATGGCACGCGAAACCTCATAGGAAAAGTCTACATGCCCGGGCGTATCTACAAAGTTTAAAACATAATTTTTGCCGTCCTTAGCCGTATAAGGAATTCGAACGGCATGACTTTTTATGGTAATGCCCCGCTCCCGCTCTATATCCATATCGTCGGTCATCTGATTGCGGTGATAGCGCTCATCTATTATCTTAGTCTTTTCGATAAGCCTATCGGACAATGTAGACTTACCGTGGTCTATGTGAGCTACAATACAAAAATTGCGTATATTTTCAGGATTTAACATAGGGCTCATTATAATGAAAAAATAAGATTATGTCAATTTTTACTTTCTACACATGTCACAAATTCAAGACCTTGAATTTTTCCCTCACTTCAAGTATACTTAACCATATATAATTATCCAAAATCCATCGGAAGTTAAGAGGTTGTCTATGAATATTTACCGATTTTGTGTTAAAAGCAAGGAAGGCTTGCACTTTCAAATACCCAAAAATGAGGAGCTCTTAAAGCAGGCCCATGTTCTCGGCTTTAAAACCGTTAAAGAAATAAATACTGAAGCCCTTTATTTTGTACGCGGAAATCTTTCAAATGAAGAAAAAAAGGTACTGGCCGACTTCTTATTTTGCGATGAGCTTTATGAGTACAGCCAAACCGAAGGCTTTACAATAGAAGATAAAAAAAATATTTTCCATATCGAAACAGCCTTAAAGCCGGGAGTTACGGACTCATCTTCACGCGAGGCCTTGAGGGCGGTCAAAGAACTCGGTATTCTCGGCGTTGAAGAAATTACCAGCGGAAAAGCCTACGATATTCAGGGCGAACTAACCCAACCCGAAATAGAAAAGATTGCAAAAAGCCTTTTATGCAATGATGTCATAGAGCAGTATAAAATAGGCTTTGTAGAACCTGCATGGGCTCATGAACATGACGGAAAAAATGAGCCTAATACAAGAGTTGAACTCATAGACATAGCCTCCATGAACGATGAGGAACTTTTAGCCCTCTCAAACGAAAGGCGGGCTGCCTTGGATATT
Source organism: Treponema denticola (assembly GCF_024400535.1). Classification (NCBI taxonomy): domain Bacteria; kingdom Pseudomonadati; phylum Spirochaetota; class Spirochaetia; order Treponematales; family Treponemataceae; genus Treponema; species Treponema denticola. The sequence goes on along the minus strand of NZ_CP038800.1, from coordinate 1,302,725 downwards.
TACGAGATGAGGGCTATCAGGGAATTCTACAAGACGGAAAAGCGATCTTGTACCGATGCGGAATTTGAAACCATAGCCCAAACTTGGAGCGAGCACTGCGTTCATAAAACATTTAAGGCAAAAATAGACATTGACGGCACCTCTCTAACAGAGGAGCAAAAAAAAGCCTATCCCGGTCTTTGCGTAAACAGCATAATTAAAACCTATATCAAAAAGGCAACCGATGACATCAATGCTCCTTGGGTGCTTTCCTCCTTTGTGGACAATGCCGGTATTATCGAATTTGACGAAAAATATGAAGTTTCCTTTAAGGCGGAAACTCATAATCATCCTTCCGCTATCGAGCCCTTCGGAGGAGCCAACACGGGAGTCGGAGGCGTTATCAGAGATGTTATGGGCGTTTCAGCCCGTCCCTTCGCCGTAACCGATGTCCTTTGCTTCGGCCATCCCGACACTCCGGCAGAAAATGTTCCCAAGGGAACCCTTCATCCTAAACGCATAATCTCAGGCGTTATAGAAGGAGTTAAGGACTACGGAAACAAGATGGGCATTCCGACCGTAAACGGAGGCGTTCACTACCACGAGGCTTATGCTTCAAATCCTTTAGTCTACTGCGGATGTGCAGGCATTGCCCCCAGAGGCAAGCACCGCACAAAACCCTCGGCCGGAGATCACATTATTTCTTTAGGCGGAAAAACGGGACGGGACGGCCTTAGAGGAGCTACATTTTCTTCGATGGTAATGGATGCAAGCACCGGTGATGTTGCAGGCTCATCGGTTCAAATTGGAGAACCTATAATTCAAAAAAAGGTAGCGGAAGTTCTTATAGATGCCCGCGATCAAGGTCTTTATTCTGCAATTACCGACTGCGGAGCGGGAGGTTATTCTTCTGCCGTAGGCGAAATGGCTTCGGCCCTCGGCTGCGATGTAGACCTCGCAAAATTCCCCGTAAAATATCAGGGCCTTGCCCCGTGGGAGCTCTGGCTTTCGGAGGCACAAGAAAGAATGGTTATCGCCGTTCCCGATGATAAACTCGATGCCTTACAAAAGCTCTGCGATGCCAATGATGTGGAATTGACAAACCTCGGCCGTTTTACCGGAGATGCCGTTTTAAGGGTACGCTTCGGCGAAAAGGAAATAATAAATCTTTCATGCGGCTTTTTACATTCAGGCCCGCCTCAGAGAAAACTAAAAGCTGCTCCTCCAAAAGATGGAAAACCTTTTATAAAATATCCTGAATATAAGGAACCCGATCTGAATGAAGCTCTAAAGGCAGTGATAAATCATCATGCCGTAAATTCAAAAGAAGACATAGTAAGGCTTTACGACCATGAGGTTCAAGGCGGAACAATTCTACGCCCCTATGACGGACCTGAAGGAAATGTGCCTCAGGATGCAGCCGTTATAAAGCCTATGGAAACGGAAGGGAAAAAAGCCGTTGCTATCTCAAATGCCTTAAATCCGAGGCAGGGCCTTTTGGATCCTTATGCAGCCGCAGCAAGTGCGATAGACGAAGCTGTCCGAAATGCCGTTGCAGCCGGAGCAGACCCCGAAAAAACAGCCATCCTCGATAACTTTTGCTTGGGAGATCCCAACCGTCCCGAAACCATGTGGGCACTGATAGAGATGGCACGCTCTTGCTATGACACTGCCCTCGTCTTTAAAACCCCTTTTATTTCGGGGAAGGACTCCTTTAATAACGAATACCTGAGCTCGGAAGGAAAAAGAGTTTCCATTCCGCCGTCACTTTTAATATCGGCGATGGGAATAGTTCCCGACATCGGAAAGGTTCCGGGCTCGGACTTTAAAAAAGAAGGTTCGGCTATTTACCTCGTAGGTAAGCCTCAATTTTCTTTCGGCGGCTCGGTTTTTGCAGAACTTTTCGGCATTCCTTCAGGAGAAAGCGCTGCCGTTCCACCCTTTAAAAAAGAAGCAGCTGAGCTTTATAAAAAACTTCACTCCAATATAATGAAGGGCTTGGTGCTTTCATGCCATGACCTAAGCGAAGGAGGCCTTGCTGCCGCCCTCTACGAAATGTGTTTAAGCGGCATAGGAGCCGAATTAAAAAAAGACTTCCACACAAGGCTGGGAGCTTCAAAGATTGCAAGCCTCTTTGGGGAAACCACAGGCTGTCTTCTTGTAGAAGTAAAAGAAGAAAACCGTTCGGCCTTTGAAAAGGAAATGGAAGGTGCTTCAATTTACGAGATAGGAAAAACCTGCGGAAAGGCAGGATTAAAACTTTAAAGAAGTTAATTTAAGGGCGAGAAAATATGAGCGGGATCGATTTAGAAAAAATAAAAGAAGAAACTATAGCCGCCTTAAATGAGCTTCTTGAAGCGGCTTCTTTAAAAGCCGGAGACATACTTGTTCTAGGCTGCAGCACCAGCGAGGTTTCGGGAGGAGTAATCGGTAAGGCCTCAAATGAAGAAGCCGGAAGAACAATAGTCTCCGCCCTGCTTTCAGTCCTTGAACCTAAGGGAATCTTTTTGGCGGTTCAAGGCTGCGAACACATAAACCGAGCCCTCGTTATCGAAAAGGAATCTCAAGAAAAATACGGCTTTGAAGAGGTGTCCGTAGTTCCCGCCCTCCACGCAGGAGGAGCCGCTTCCCTCGCCGCCTACAATCTTTTTAAGTCTCCGGTTATGATAGAACATGTAAGGGCCCATGCCGGCATAGACATAGGAGACACCGAAATCGGAATGCATGTAAAATTTGTGCAAGTACCCGTAAGGCTTAAAACCAAGTACATAGGCTCGGCGAGGCTCACAGCCCTCAAAAGCCGCCCCAAATTGATCGGCGGTAAAAGGGCCGTGTATGAAAAATGTTAGAACATCTCGATAAAAAAGATTTTGATAAATATTCGGACTTTGCTTATTCTCTGGCATTGGATCAAAAAACTTCTTCATACCCAACTTACACCGACGGGATAAAAACAAAAAAAGATTTTATCTTACATGCAAAACGCGGAATAAACGATAAGACTCATCAAATCTTACTTTTTAAATATGAAAAAGAAATTGCCGGCTGGATTCATTATTATGTTTTAGAAAAAGATAAACTCATAGGCTTTGAAGCTTTTAATATTCAACATCATTTTGAAATTGCTTTTGATGAGTTTATAAAGTATATAATTCCTAAATATAAGGGGTATATGATTCATTTCGGATTTCCTGAAATAAATTATTCTGCAATCTCTCATTTAAAAAAATGTGAATTTGATTGTATCGAAAAAAGCTATGTAAATATTTTAAAACTTAAAGACTATACAACAAAAGAAGAAGATGAGTGCATTATTCCTGTAAGCAAAGATAATTTTAATGAGTTTAAAAAACTTCATGATACTTGTGAGAATATGTACTGGAATTCTGAAAGGTTATATGATGCAATTATAAATCCAAATGAAAAACACAGGTGGTATATTTATCTTTATTATCAAAATCAAAAACTTATCGGAAATATTTATTTTATCTGCATAAATTATTTTATGGAAATATTTGGCATAGATTATATAAATAAAAAATTTAATCCGGTTATTTTTAAAAACTTAACAATCAAAGCATTAAACAAAGCAAAAGAAATAAAGATTTCACACTTATATTTTTTTGCCGATAAAAATGAGCATTGTATTTTACAAGATTTAGGCTTCACTCATATCGGCAATTATGAACTATATGAAAAAGTATTATAGGCAGAGCTTACAAATAAACGACCTATACAAAATTTACCAAGATTCAACCCGCCAATCTTTAATCGTACGCTTTTCTTCATCAAAACTAGAACCGATTGCTATAATTTTTTTACCGCTTCCGGAATACTTGTCTTTGTAGCCTTTTTCTTTGATTTGTTTTACGGCATTTTCAGCCGTTTCGTTTGAGGTAAGCTTAAATTCAAAGATATAAACTTTATCTTGAAATTCAACAGTGCAGTCAGCCCGTCCTGTTGCGCAATGAACTTCCGTATGAACAAACTGATTCATAAGGGCAAACACAAGATAAACCGCTGTCTGATAATTTTGTTCACGCAAAGCTAAATCTTTTTCGGTTAAGTTATCGTAAGGTATTCCTGAAATTATTCCCTTCATTTTTTGCATAAAGCCGTCCACATCTCCGGCTTCAATTTGTTCATAGAATTCCCAAATCGAAAGTCCCGTTTTATCCGTTCTTATCGAGGTGTAAGCCGGAAGCAAATTATCTAAAAAACCGTACCTCACCTCATCATTCGGAAAACCCAAACGGTAAAGCCCCGAAAAATCGTTATAATCTTTAATTGTCAAATATCCCGATTGAAAAAGAATGGGCAAAGGATTTATTGCATCTGCTCGGTAGGCTTCCAGACCGGACTCGTTCATCTTTACATTTCCGTCAAGGTCGGGAATATTATAATAAGCTTTCTTTAAGTATTCTACCAAGAAAGTCGGCGTACCTGTTGCAAACCAATAGCTTGAAAATTCTCGGGAAGCAAAAACATTTAAAAGGCTGAACGGATTATACATTGCCTTTCCCTTTCTTGCAAAAAGGTAACCGTCATATCTTTGCTTTAATTTTGCAAGAGCTTCCTCATAAGTCAAGCTATTATTTTCTGCGAGGGCTGCAATCTCAGGTTTAAAATCGGCTTCAAGCTCTTCTTGAGAAATGCCGCAGACAGCAGAGTAATCCGACAATAGGCTTAAATCGCGTAAATTATTTAAATCGCTGAAGATGCTGACCTTACTGAATTTTGTAACTCCGGTTAAAAAGGTAAAGCGGAGGTATTGGTCTGCACTTTTGATAACGCCGAAAAAACCTTTGAGGATTGTGCGGTAGGTTTCGTTTAAGGCTTCATCCTTCCACATCGTTTGAAGGAGGGGTTTATCATATTCATCGATAAGAATAACAGCCTGCTTGCCGGTTTTTTCATAAGCGGCTTTTATTAAATTTTGAAAACGATCGGGCAGGTCAAGGCCTGTACTTCCGTATATGTTCTCATATTCGCACAAAAAAGAGCCCAGTCTATTTAAAAGACCTTCCTTTGTATCATAAATGCCTATATTAAAATCCAAATAGAGTACAGGATACTCCTGCCAGATTTCGCGTTTTCCTTTTTCGGTTTCTTCAAATTTCTCAATCGCTAAACCTTTGAAGAGTTCTTTTTGCCCTAGGAAGTAGGCTTTTAGAGTGGAAAGCAAAAGGCTTTTCCCGAAGCGGCGCGGGCGGCTTAAAAAATATGGAGCCGGATTTTTAACAAGATTCCATACATACTCGGTCTTATCAACATAAAAAAAACCACTCGTTATAAGTTTTTCAAAACTTTGAATGCCGATGGGCATTTCTCTAATCGTACTCATGGTCATAGTATAACATAAAAAAATAATTTTAACAATTAAAACCCGTATTTCCTAACCTATTTTTTAAACCCATTACTTGCACAAAATGTAAAAATATGGCATTATACAAGGGAAATAAAGTTTTATTGGAGTATGCATGAATATTATTTTATTGACCTTGGCTGTATCGCTGGTATTGTCTCTTTTGTTGGGCCTTTTGCTGGGCTTTTTTAAGAAAATCTTTTATGTAGAACCGGATAAGACGGCTGCAGCCGTAAGAGAGGTGCTTCCGGGGGCAAACTGCGGTGCCTGCGGTTATCCCGGCTGTGACGGATTTGCAGCAGCAGTTGCGGCAGGAGATGCACCCGTAAACGGATGCCCTGTAGGAGCAGCCCCTGTTGCCGAAGCCATAGGAAAAATAATGGGAGTTGATGCCTCGGCTTCCGCCAGAGTTGCGGTTTTAACCTGCCAAGGCTCTCACGATGTTTGCCGAGATAAGTGCGACTATGTAGGCGTAAAAACCTGTAAGGCTGCAAAAATTTCGATTAACGGAACAAAGGAATGCGATTGGGGTTGTATAGGCCTTGGAGACTGTGAGCGAGCATGCCCCTTTGATGCCATTCATATCAAAGAAAACGGACTTCCTGAAGTAGACTATGATAAGTGTACGGGCTGCGCTGTCTGTGTAGCCCAGTGTCCGCAGCATGTTCTAACGACAGTTCCTATCAATCAAAAAGGAGCTATAGCCCTCTGTTCATGCAGAAACCCGCGTAAGCCTCAAATTATGAAAAACTGTAAACGAGGCTGCATAAAGTGCATGAAGTGCGAAAAGAATTGTCCTACGGGAGCTATCAAGGTAATAGACGGAATACCCAAGGTAGATTATACTCTTTGCGATTCCTGCAATAAGTGTGTTGAAGGCTGCCCGACAAAGGTACTTGTGCTTACCGAAAACAAGGTAAAGTTTAACTCTTGCACATCTTGTGAAGGATGCCAAAGCGCATAAAATGAACAGCGGAGTTGTAACGATAATAGGCCGCCCTTCAGCCGGAAAGTCTACATTTTTAAATACGGCTTCAGGCGAAAAGGTTTCGATTGTCTCAGCAATTCCGCAAACCACCCGAAACGCAATCAGGGGTATCGTAAACACTACCAAGGGACAGATAGTTTTTATAGACACCCCCGGCTACCACAAATCCGGAAAAAAATTAAACCTAAAACTTCAAGAAATCGCGAAAACCCGCTTAGAAGAAGGGGATGCTGTTTTATATCTGATAGATCTTTCACGGGAATTCGGAGAAGAAGAAAAAAATATCTGCTCTCTTCTTATTCCCCTGCAAAATAAAACCGTAATAGGCCTAAACAAAGCCGACCTCAAATCTTCAAAAGCAGAACTTGTAAAAAAAGAGCTTTTAAGCCTCTTACCCGATATTCCGCAAAAAAGAATCTTTGAAATTTCCGCCCTAAAGGATGAGGGCATAAACGAAATTCTTTCCCTCCTAATAGAACTTCTTCCCGAAGGGGAAGCCCTATACCCAGAAGACATCTACACGGATCAGGATGTAGTCTTTAGGATTACAGAGATTATAAGGGAACAGGCCATTCTTCACACAAGGGAAGAAATCCCTCACGCCCTCTATGCAGGAGTAGAAGATGCCGAAATGCGTAAAAACGGCAAAGAGCTCTGGGTTCGAGCCTTCCTCTATGTCGAAAAAGAAAGCCAAAAGGCTATGCTCATAGGCAAGGGAGCCGCAGTAATTAAGAGCATAAGGATAAAATCCATGGCCGAACTGCGTAAAATTTTCCCCTACAAGGTTCAATTGGATCTTCAAGTCCGCGTAAATAAAAACTGGCGGCAAAAAGATAGGATTATACAAAAAATATCGTACTGAAAAGAATTTTAGAAAGGTCTTGTCAAAATCCCCTGATCCGTGCTAAAATACTAACCAATGAAAAGAAAGAAAGCCCAAGAACTATCAGATAAAAATATTTTCAGAAACTGCTTTAGAGTACTTGACAAAATGAAGTCTCGCCCCATAATTACTCGTTACTCGTTACTCGTTACTCGTTACTCGTTACTCGTTACTCGTTACTCGTTACTCGTTACCTAAACTCTGCACAAAGAAACTTTCATACAACCGCACAAACAATAAATCACAAAGCCTCATCTCAAAGACAGTATGTTTTTCTCATACCGTCTTTTTTTATTTTTCCTCAGCAAAAACGAATTTACAAAGCCCCATCCGGCCGGGGCTAAGGGCTCGGATAAGGAGACAGATATGTTAAAATATGCGCTTCGTGAGAATCTTCTCACACCGAACGAAAACGACTATATGGCTCAAGTTACCGATGTGCGCTCGTTTTCGTTGGACGAAATCATTGACCTTATGATGGAAAAAGGTTCAACTCTTACCAAGGCGGACACAAAGGCGGTACTTCAAGTTTACGGAGAAGTAGTAAAAGCCTTAATCGCTGACGGAGCTGCCGTAAACACTCCTCTTATGAACACTTCGCTAAGTATTTCCGGAGTCTTTGACGGAGCAGCAGACAGTTTCGACAAAAAAAGACATTCCGTTCATCTCAACCTGACTGCGGGCAGCCTATTAAAAGAAGCTATGCCCAAAATCAAAACCGAAAAGACTCAAAGCCCCGACACAAACCCATACATCACCGAAGTTACCGACATTGTTTCGGGCAAGGTAAACAGCCGTCTTACCGCAGGCGGAATAATCGAGCTTTTAGGCGCGAGGCTTAAATTCGACGCAAAAGATACAGAGCAAGGAATTTTCTTTGTACCGGAATCGGGCGAAGAAGTAAAGGCCCGCATCATAGCCGAAAATAAGCCTGCCCGATTGATGGCGGTAATCCCCGAAACATTGACATCCGGCAGCGTTTATGTAGAAGTGAGGACAAAGATCGATATGGGAGGTAAAAAACTCAAATCGATGAAAAAAGGCAGGTTTTCCGCCTCTCTAACCTGCACGGTATAAGGGAGAGTACCTGCATAATGTCAGCCGGTCTACCAACATAATGACGGATCGGCTATCGGCATAATGGTAGGCACTCTACCATTATGCCGGTAGGTATTAAAACAGGACTTTAGGCTAAAAAAGCCTTAGTAAATATTTTATAAGGAGGATAATTTTATGAAAAATTATCGCAAAACAAGAACAAGTTTAGAAAAGACTAAGTTCTTAAGCATTTGGGCGGCAGTATTTGTATTTGCTGCATCGTTAGTACTAATAGGTTGTCCCAATCAGGCAAACAGCCCTGCAGGTGGAGGAGAAAGTACCCAAGGATCAAAGATAACCATCAACTACAAGTCTGACGAGCTTACCGTAGAAAAAAAGGATACCGCCAGCGGAAACTGGACGGAAATATCTTCCGGCACAGCAGTAGATGAAGGTACTCGCTTGAGGTTTGAAGCCAAAAATGTACCTTCGGGAAATATGGTCGATAAATGGGTTTTAAATGATAAAGAAAAAACTCCAAATAGCGGCAATGATCTTTTTTACATAGTAAAAGCCGAAGATACCGTTGACGAAGGTGGGAAAAAGGTTATTAAGGTAACACGAACTTTCAAACCGGCCGCTTCAATAACAATTAAATACAACTCTGGTGAGATTACCATAGAAAAGAAGGATACCGCCAGCGGAAACTGGACGGAAATATCTTCCGACACAGAAGTAGATGAAGGCTCAGATTTATGGTTTATAGTTAAAAACAAACCTTCGGGAAAGATTCTTGATAAATGGCTTTTAAACGGCAAAAAAGAAGTTAAGCCGGGGTACATATATTCGATAAAAGCCGAAGATGCCGTTGACGAAGGCGGGAAAAAGGTTATTAAGGTAGAACGCATTTTAAAAGATGCAGCTTCAATAACCATTAACTACAACTCTGACGAGCTTACCATAAAAAAGAATACAGACGGAAATTGGATAGAAATAGCTTCAGGCTCAGCAGTAGATGAAGGTACTCGCTTGGAGTTTGGAGCCAAAAACATACCCTCCGGAAAGACGGTTGATAAATGGCTTTTAAACGGTGAAACAACAATTGCAACCGGCAGCGATTATTGTTTCTACACAGTCAAAGCCGAAGATGCCGACAGTGCAAATATCATTACGGTAACACGCATTTTAAAAGACGCGGCTTCAATAACCATTAACTACAACTCTGACGAGCTTACCGTAAAAAATACAAAAACTTGGACAGAAGTAGCTTCAGGCACAGCAGTAGATGAAGGTACTCGCTTGAGCTTTGAAGCCAAAAACATACCACCCGGAAAGATACTTGATAAATGGGTTTTAAACAATGGTAAAAAAGAAGTTAAGCCGGGGTACAGCTATTCGATAAAAACTGAAGATGCTGTTGAAGAAGGTGGTAAAAAGGTTATTAAGGTAGAACGCATTTTAAAAGATGCGGCTTTGATAACCATTAACTATAATTCTGACGAGCTTACCGTAAAAAAGAATACAGACGGAAATTGGACAGAAATCCCTTCAGGCACAGCCGTATATGAAGGCACTGAGTTATGGCTTAACGCCAAAAACATACCCTCAGGAAAGACGGTTGATAAATGGCTTTTAAACGGTGAAACAACAATTGCAACCGGCAGTGATTATTGTTTCTACACAGTCAAAGCCGAAGATGCCGACAGTGCAAATACCATTACTATAACACGAAAGTTAAAAGATGCGGCTTTGATAACCATTAACTATAATCCTGATGAGCTTGGAGTAAAAGATACAAATGGTTTTGTCATTATAAATCCGGGAGAAGCTGTATATGAAGGCTCTTACTTAGCTTTTACCGCCAAAAACATACCTCCGGGAAAAATGATTGTTAAATGGAAGATAAATTCAAAAGAATTTCCGTCTAATAATTTTGATGGCTGGTACTCTGTAAATGCTGAAGATGCCGACAGTGCAAATACCGTTACGGTAACACGCATTTTAAAAGATGCCGCTTCAATAACCATTAACTACAACTCTGACGAGCTCACCGTAAAAAAACTTATTCCCGACGTACCGTCGGTGGAAGTACCTTCAGGCACAGCCGTGGATGAAGGCTCTCTATTAGGGTTTGAACCCAAAGACGGACACTCGGTCACTAAATGGATTTTAAACGGTAAAACAGAAGTTGGGCCTCATGTTGCATACCAAGTAGATTCCAAAGATGCAGTTGATGAAGGAGATAAAAAAGTTATCAGGGTAACTTTTGAATAAATCTTTTTAAGATAAGACTTTTAAGGGAGCTTTTAAAAGTCCGGCAGGGGTTTAAACTGTCAGCTTTTATAAAGCTCCCTATTTTTTCTGCCTAATGCTTAAAATGCCTTACGCCCGTTATCAGCATGGCCATTCCGTGTTTGTTACATTCTTCGATGCTTAAGTCATCGCGGATTGAGCCGCCGGGCTGGATTACGGCTTTTATGCCGGCCTTGGCAGCTTCTTCGATCGTGTCGGGAAAGGGGAAAAAAGCATCGGAAGCTAGAACAGAGTTTTTAACTCTTTTGCCGGCTCTTTCGATGGCTTGGCGGGCTGCATCTACCCTGTTGGGTTGACCGCAGCCTATGCCGACGGAACAAAAACCTTTTTGGGGATTTGACAGGTCTATCGGGGCAGCGAGCAAAATGGCATTGGACTTAACCATAGTACAAGCCTTCATGGCAAACTGTAAAAGAGACCTTTCTAAAGGCTCAGCCTTTCTTTCCGCTGCGTCTTTATATTCAGTACCTTCAGGGTCTCCCAAGTCTTTTTCTTGCTTTAAAAAGCCGCCCAAGACAGACTTATATTCATACGCTTCTTTTTCTTGAAGAATGGGAGCTTCGATTAAGCGTAAGTTTTTTCTGCCGGATAAAAGTTCTTTTGCTTCTTCGGTAAAAAGAGGAGCTATGATGCACTCAACAAATAAGGTTCCAAGGGCTTCAACCGAAGCCTTATCAAAGGGACGGTTTAAGGCGATTATACTTCCAAAGGCCGAAACTGGATCGCAGTCGATGGCTGCCCTTAAAGCAAGAGACACTTCCGAATCAGGGGAAGCGGAGGAAGAGCTTTTTGTCAGTTCTTCATTTATTTCGGCAAGGCCGCAGGGAGTAAGGTGTTTTACCACAACGGCCGCAGGTTTTGTAAACATAGAAACAGCCCTCCATGCAGCGTCGGCATCGAGGATATTGTTATAGGAAAGAGCCTTTCCCTGTAAGACCTTTCCTCCCAAGGGGCCGGCCTTAGGCTCGTTTGTATAGAGCCAAGCCTTTTGATGAGGGTTTTCCCCGTAACGCAAATCCTGCCCGGGATAAGCACAGAGGGTAAGAGAGGTCTTTTCTTCCATACCTTCGCTAAGCCGGCTTAGCCCGCTAAGCCAAGAAGTTATTGCAGCATCGTAGCGGGTACAAAGGTCAAAGGCCTTTATTGCCAATCTTTTGCGTAAGGAAAGAGGAATCTCTCCCGTCTTTTCAATTTCGGAAGAAACTTCGTCATAGTCGGCAGGGTCGCAGATAATTGTAACACGGGAATAGTTTTTTGCGGCAGCCCTTAAAAGAGCTACACCGCCTATGTCTATGTTTTCGATACAATCGCTTTCAGTTGAATCGGGGGAATTAATAGTTTTTTCAAAAGGGTATAGGTTGGCTATCACAATGTCTATGCCGCTAAAGCCGAGCGATTTTAGCTCTGCCCTATCCTCTTCGGTATCGCGGGCTAAAATCCCGCCGTGAATCATAGGGTGAAGAGTTTTAACCCTCCCGCCTAAAATTTCAGGAGAAGATGTGTATTCCGAAACTTCTTTTACTTTAATACCGGCCTCTTGTAAGGCCTTAGCCGTTCCTCCTGAAGCAATAAAATCATAACCTGCCGCTTTTAAGCGGGAAGCAAAATCCTTTAAACCAGTCTTATCGGAAACCGATGCCAATACCAATCCCATAATCTTCTCTCCATGCTTATCAAACCTTTGATAAAAATTTTAGCGTTTTTATTACAAGGGCATGTTCCGCCTCATGCACTCTTTTTTCAAAATCTTCAAGCCTGTCTCCCTTAAAAACCGGAACTTCCTCAGTAAAAATTATAGGCCCCGAATCTACTCCTTCATCCGGGACAAAGTGGGTCATAATCCCGCAGCGTGAGATTTCCCCCTTCATAAAGGCCTCGTACTGCCTTTCGATAGCCTCTGTCCCAGGAAATGTTCCGGGCAGGGCAGGATGAAGATTTATAAGCCTATCCTTAAACGAAGATATAAAGCTGTCAGTTAAAATTCTCATCCAGCCTAATAATAAAACATAATCGGGCTTAAACTCCTTAACCTTTTCGGCAAGGAGAGCATCATATTCATTTCGAGATGAGCCTTTTTTAAAAGGAAGATAAATAGTCTTTATTCCCTCCCTTTCGGCACGGCTGAGAGCAAAGGCTTCTTTTTTGTTTGAAACCACAGCCTCAATCTTATAATCAATGGAGCCGTTTTTTATTCCGTCAATTACGGCTTGAAGATTAGACCCGTTTCCCGAAACAAGCACCGCAAGTTTTTTTTTCATTCCAAATACCTAATTAAAATTCTTCCATCAGCCAATTACCGATAGTCCGCATAGACTCATTAAATTCACAGCCGATAAGTTTTATTTTTTTACCGCTTGCTGCATAAGGCTCTGCATAGCCTTTTTCCCGTATTTGAGTAAGGGCATCATTAGCCTTTCCGGCAGCACTCGACTTAAACTCAAAGATATAAACCGTATCCTTTGTTTCTACAATGCAATCGGCCCTTCCCCTTGAGCAATGAATTTCGGTCAATACAAATTGTCCCATCAGCTTGAATATAAGGTAGACGGCTGTCTGATAGTTTTGTTCACGTAAAGAAGTTTTATCGGCAGACAAGTTATCATAAGGAACTCCTGCCAATATAGCACGCAGTCTTTCCATAAAACTTTCAACATTGCCCTTGCATATATCTTCAGCAAAACGCCAAACGGAGACACCGGCTTCATCAAGGCCTAAAGAAGTATAAGCGGGAATAAGATTCTCCAAAAAAGCGTAACGCACTTCATCATTTGGAAAGCCCAATCGGTAAATCCCGCCGCTGCGGATATATTCCTTAATAGTCAAATATCCGGTCTGAAAAAGAATCGGTATGGGGGCACCTGTTTCTACCCTGTAGGCATCAAGACCTGTTTCTGTCATTTCAATATTTCCGTCTAAATCGGGAATATTATAATAGGCATCTTTTAAATAATCTACCAAAAATGTGGGAGTTCCCGTAGTAAACCAAAAGTTTTTAAGCTCCTTTGCAGAAAAAACACTCAAAATACTAAAGGGATTGTAAACCGTATTGCCGTTAGCACTAAAACAATATCCGTCATAACGTTTTTTTAAAAGCGATAAACACTCTTCATATTTCAGATTTTCAGTTTCGCTTAAAATTTTTATTTCGGGTGCAAAATAAGTTTCCAACTCCTTCTGGCTTATACCGCATATCGTATCGTATTCTTTTAATAGGCTTAAATCCTGTAGATTGTTTAAGTCGCTGAAAATACTTACCTTACTGAATTTTGTAACGCCCGTTAAAAAGGCAAATCTTATATATTGGTCACAGGTTTTTAATACGGAGTAAAAGGCTTTAAGCATGTTTCGATATTTATCACTAAGAACCTGATCCTGTCCTATAGTCTGTAAAAGAGGTTTGTCATATTCATCAACAAGGAGTACAACCTGTCTTCCGGTCTTTTGATATGCACGGCGTATTATCCCTTCAAAACGAGTTGCAAGACTCTGTTCAGCCTCCAATCGTCCATAAATATCTTCCCATCGGCACAAATTCAGATTTATACCGATATATAATTCTTCTTCATTCCTGTAGTTTCCCGTATTAAAATCCAAATAAAGAACAGGATATTCAATCCATGGTTCAGAGCCTTCAGAAATTGCTCTTTTTTCTTCGGCTGACTCGATATAAAGCCCCTTAAAAAGCTCTTTTTTTCCTAAAAAATAATTTTTTAGCGTAGAAAGAAAAAGGCTTTTTCCGAAGCGGCGCGGACGGTTTAAAAAGTAAATGCGGTTTGAATGAGCAAGGCGGAATACATATTCCGTCTTATCTACGTACATGAACTTATCATTCCGCATAACCTCAAAACTTTGAACGCCTATAGGCAGCTTTCTTGAAAAATCCATCTCATTACCCGTTTTTTCCGCAGCAGTGTTTGTATTTTTTTCCGCTGCCGCAGGGACAGGGCTCGTTTCTTCCGACCTTTGGAACGGTACGCACAACCTGAGCATTTTCAGGACGGCTTCGTGAAGAAAGGGCTGTAGGCCCCATTCCCTGACCTGAACCCGAAAAACTTCCCATTGAGTTGTGCTGAGCATTTCCCTGAATAGAACGCATTTGGCGCGAAGCATGGGCTTCTTCTTCCGTGCTGATTTGAACACGGACAAGACGGGAGGCTATTTCGATTCTTATATCGTCAAGCATGGAATAAAAAATATCGAAGCCTTCAAGTTTGTACTCGGTTAAAGGATTTTTTTGTCCGTAGGAGCGAAGATAAACGGCTTCGCGCAAGGACTCCAAATTTTCAAGATGGTCGAGCCATTTTTTGTCGATAGCCTGCAAGTATTGGTAGCGGATAAACATGTTCAGGTTTTCTTTACCTGCAAGAGCTTCTTTTTCTTTAAGTTCCTTTGTAAAATGCTCTACAAATTCGTTTATCTCTTCTTCATGATTCTTTTTATCGATATTTGCAAAATCTTCTTCGGTCAGAGTATAGGCAAACTTTTCCCTAAAGATATCTTTTATAAGACGGGCTCTTTCTTCTTTTTCGGCCTTTGAGCTTGAACTATACTCATCGAATTTTTCGCTTATAAATTCTTCGAGGGTTGCGTAAATACGCTCGATAAGATTTTCATCTTCAAGGATTGCATTTCGCTGCTCATAGATAAAGGAGCGCTGTTCGTTCAATACATCGTCATATTCCAACAAATGTTTTCGAATATCGAAGTTGCGGTTTTCTACCTTTGTCTGAGCTTTTTCTATGCTCTTGTTTATCCAAGGATGCTCGATGGGCTCCCCTGCCCTCATTCCTATCTTGGACATAACATTTTTTAAGTTTTCGCCTCCGAAAAGCCTCATCAGGTCATCATCGAGGGAAAGGAAGAATTTGGAGCGTCCCGGATCTCCTTGACGGCCCGAACGGCCTCGAAGCTGATTATCGATTCGGCGGCTTTCATGACGCTCCGTACCTATTACATAAAGGCCTCCTAGTTCTTTTACCTCATTATAATCGCTTTGCCATTTTGCATATTCTTCGGCAAGAACTTTTTCATAATAATCGGGATTGGGATTTGTGCCCGTGCGTTTTTTAGCCCTCATTTCGGGGCTTCCGCCCAGCTTAATATCCGTACCTCGTCCCGCCATATTGGTGGCTATGGTAACGGAACCCTTTGCTCCGGCTTCTGCAATTATAAGAGCTTCCCTCTCATGATTTTTGGCGTTTAAAACCTCGTGTCTTACACCCCTCTTTGTTAAGAGTTTTGAAATAAGCTCGGATTTTTCGATAGAAACCGTACCTACGAGGACGGGCTGCCCCCTCTTATAAGCCTCGCTTATTTCGGTACAAAGGGCTTCAAATTTATCGTTTTCGTTTAGGTAGATTACATCGTGTTCATCTTTTCGGGCAACAGGGAGGTTTGTCGGGATAACGACAACATCCAAGTTATAAATCTTTGTAAACTCAACGGCTTCCGTATCTGCCGTACCGGTCATCCCGGAAAGTTTATCGTACATTCTAAAAAAGTTTTGGAATGTAATAGTCGCAAGGGTTCTATTCCTTTGAGCGATTTTAATATGCTCCTTAGCTTCAATAGCCTGATGGAGCCCGTCCGAATAACGGCGGCCCTCTAAAACACGGCCTGTGAACTCGTCTACTATCTGTACCTGACCGTCTTGAATAACATAGTCCACATCAATATGGAAAAGAACATGAGCCCTTACCGATTGGGTAAAATAGTGAATATATTCAAAGTTTTCTTCATCAAAGAGGTTTCCGCTTTTGATAAGTCCCTGCTTTTGAAGGACATCCTGAATGTGGAGCATACCTGAATCGGTAAAAGAAACCCTCTTGCTCTTTTCGTCTATCGTATAGTCTCCGATAACTTCTTCTCCCTCAAGCTCATTCGGATATTCGCCCGTCTCGGGATTTTTTTCGACTTCTTTTAATTGACCTATGAGGCGGTCAACCTCAAAAAAGCGCATTGTATCGTCTTCGGCAGCCCCCGAAATAATCAAGGGAGTTCTAGCCTCGTCTATCAAGATAGAGTCGATTTCGTCTACTATTGCAAAGGAAAATTCTCTTTGAGTCTTGTCCTTGAGCCTCATCTGCATATTGTCACGGAGGTAATCAAAGCCGAACTCGTTATTAGTACCATAGGTTATATCGCAGTTATATTCTATACGGCGGGCATCGTTTTCCATATTGGAAAGAATAACGCCGACACTTACACCCAGATAAGAATAAACGGGTCTCATCCAATCGGCATCCCGTTCTGCAAGGTAATCGTTTACCGTTACAATATGAACACCCTTCCCTGTAAGGCTGTTTAAGTAGGCGGCGGCAACGCTCATAAGGGTCTTACCTTCACCCGTTTTCATTTCAACTATCTTACCGGAATGGAGAACAAGGGAGCCTAAAATCTGAACATCGTAGGGACGCTCTCCCAAGATACGTCTGGCTGCTTCCCGTGCGAGGGCAAAGGCTTCGGGGATAAAAGAATCCAAGGATTCCCCTTTTTGATAGCGTTCCCTAAACTCATTTGTTTTTGCCTTAAACTCCTCCTCGGAGAGAGAAAGAGCCCAAGCCTCTTTTTCGTTTATCTTGTGTAAAATCGGAAGCATGGCCTTAATATCCCGCTCATGCTTTGAACCGAAAAGAATTTTAATTATAGAATCTAACATACGCCTTATAATGTATCAAAATTTAAGAAAAAAGAGAAGAGGTTGAGGAATTTTAAAATATGCATTTACATATCCTTCAAATTCCATTCATTTAAAAATTCCAAAATAAAGTCTTTCATATACAAGTCTCTCTTTTCCGCAATTTTTTTTGCCGTATCGGTATTCATCAAATCTTTAAGATAAAATAGCTTTTCATAAAAATGGTTAATTGTAGTCGATACATGATTTTGATATTCCTCTTTTCCCATACCCATACGGGGCCGGATAGACGGATCATAGATTGGTCTATTACGGCTTCCGCCATAAGCAAATGCCCTTGCTATCCCTATCGCACCTAAAGCATCTAATCTATCTGCATCTTGAACACACATTCCTTCAATTGAAGACGGTTTATTAGAATCTTTACCGATGTACGAAACTTCTTCAATAATAGAAACAATAGTTTTACATAGAACATCGCTTATTTTTTTAGATTTCATGAATGAAACAGCTCTATCTTTATTTGCTGTTGTGTGCGGAGAAAGTTTGCGGTCATCTACATCATGTAATAAGGCCGCCAATTGAACAATAAAAATATCGGCATTTTCTTTTTCTGCAAGGTAAGTTGCCGTACGAAACACTCTCATTGTATGAAAAAAATCATGACCGCTAAAGTCTTCTCTAAATATACTTTCTACATATCTTTCCGCATCTTGAATGATTTTTACTTTAAATTTTTCTTCATCAGTCATAATAATATCTTTTAAATTATAATTTTATCGGTATTAACCCAATATTCTTTACAATCCGGTGTACGTTCCAATAAAAATTTATCAAAAAGTTCACGTCTTAATAGAGCATGATCATTGAAAGTGTGCCAAGTTTTTAAAACTGCATTCACTTCAATTTCAGAATATTTTTTATCAGGGGCAAATTTTCCTTGCAAATATTTTAAGACATTTATTTTATCATAAGTTTTCTTGGGCCATCTGACAATACGGCCTTCTTCATCAAGAAATTGTGAAATTTGTTCTTTTAAAATCGGTAAATTCATAAAACTATTTTTATTTAATTATCAATAATTTCCATAAAATTATTTATATAAAAATCGGCTTGATGTTGTTTATACTTTTTATCTTTATCGTATAAACAGGTTTTTAATCCTACAGCTTTTGCACCTATAACATCGACTTTTTCATTATCGCCCACCATAAGCGTTTCCGAAATTTTTGCATCCAGCGGCATCAGAGCTCGTAAAAAAACAGAAGAATGAGGCTTCATATAGGTATTTTCATAACTGAAAGTATAATTATCAATAAATAAATCAAGCCCTTCTCTCTTAAAAATTTCAAGATATATTTCTTTGGGGTACATAATGTTTGAAACAACACCGATTTTACACTTCTTTTCTTTTAAAAATTTAAGGCAATCAATCACTCCTTCATTCGGATGAGCATAGTTATAAAAATCAAGATAATCTTTTTTCAATATTTCAATAATTTCATTATAAGAAATATGTATACCTAACTCTCCAAATTTTAAAAACAAGGCTTCACAAATACGGTATTCTATTCTTTTAATTTTACGCTCTTTTTCAACATAGTCATACCAAGGTAAAATGACTTCTTTGTCTATTTTATCGGCAATGAATTTACCGTAAATATTAGAAATATAAGCTATCATACGGTTATGACCGTTTTTAAGTATTTCACTTTCATTCAATTTTGGATTATGGAATTCCAATAAGGTAGAACCCATATCAAAAAGGTAAGATGTATATTGCTTCATATTTAACACCTAAATTAATTTAGTCTTCTTTTTTGCATATATATAATAAATGACTTGAAGAACCGAGCAGCTCTCGCTTTTCACATGTTGCTAAGTGATATTTAACAAATAGGGCCGAACAATAATGTAATATCAAATTGATTGTCTTCAAATCTATCAAGATTTAAGGCATCTCCCTTATAATAAACAATATTTTCAATACCGGTGCTGTTTCTTTTCAGCACTTCAAGATTGCTCTCTACTAATTCAACCGCTGTAACATTATATCCTTCTTTTGCCAAGGCAATCGAGTATCTACCCGTACCGGCACCAATCTCTAATATCTTTGCTCCGGCTTTTGCATAGCGATGAATATAGTTCATTGTAGTAAGATATTCCAACTGTCCCTGACGGCTTCTGTTTAACCTGCTGTCTTCATCGATATCATCATAAAATGACCTTAGTATTTCTATTCTTTTACTCATAATTAATTTCTCCCAATGTTTAATTTTATCTTACAGCCTTTAAATTGCCCTAGTTCTATTGAATTTTACACACCTGTCTTACTATTCGATTTGTATTTCTGCAATACAAGTATCGGTGTATTTTGATCAGTAAATCAAGGTTCTCAGTAAATAGTTTACTGCAACTGACCGGGTAAAACCAATTTTTCTTTATAAGGAAAAATCGATTCATACGCTTCAAAATCGCAGGGATTTTCATCAGCCGCAAAATATCCTTTCGGAGGACGATAAGTCGCTTCTACAATTCCATACATTTTAAGGTATTCGGGAATAAGTTCCAGCACAAGAAAATACGGCACTTCGGCATCTTTCGGCTCACAATAATAGTGAATATGAAACTTGCTCGCAAGATCAAACCCCGCATGACGATAAAACTCAATGTTACCTTCAATACAAACAAAACCAATTCCCATTGTTCTAGCTTTTTCAAGCGAACATTTTAACAACTTCAAGCCGTATCCCTTCTGCCTGTAATCCGGATGTATACTTATCGGTCCAAAAGTCCATGCAGAAACTTTTTCACCATTGTCGAGAGTCAGCTCTGCTTTTGAATACATCACATGCCCGATAATTTTTTCGTTTATCTCTATAACCAATGAAAGTTCCGAAATAAAATCGGGATTATTCCTGTAACAGTGCAGGATATAATGTTCCATACAGCCGGGTCTATACACATTCCAGAAAGAATCTCTAGTTAAATTTTCAACAACAGTATAATCTTGAATCTCTTCCATACGGATTACATAATTTGATTCCACTTATTTATCTCCAAATATTATATATTCATTAATTGCTATATCATCAATGCCAAGGCTATACCTGTTACTATATGCCTTTGCATCAACTAAAAATTGATATGTATAAGCTTGAGCTCTTTACAAAAATTACCAGACATTATTACTTAACTACCTTTCGAGTTTTTATAAGTTTCAACCATTTTCTTTGACGATGTCTATAAAAACAATTAGCCCAAAGCCAAACAATAAATGTTTTCCAGCCTGCTCCAATTTCAACTTCATCACTATAATCCGTTGTTCCATTTCCGTTATCAATCAATTTAATTCTATGATTCCATACAGGCACATTTGTATTGCTTTCGTTTGTATAAATTCCATCTTTATTAAAATTAATTACTTTAATTGTATGAGCTCCATAAGGAATAAAGCAAAACATTTTAAACAAAAATGAAAATGTCTGTCCTTCCTTCCAAACAAGTTCTTTATCTTCACCAATTAGTTTAAATGAAGCATATGGAGATGCAATATATTGTAAAGTTTTTACATCGGTTAATAGTTTAAATACAGAATCAATATCTGACGGAAAAGTACTTTTTACATACACTACTTTTGTTTTCATTATTCCCCCTATTAAAAGTATATACTCTACCTTCTGAAAAATGCGGATACTTATACCTGTTTACTATTTATTTCTAAGCAGCCGAAAATCCGTAAGAATAGGCAAGCTAAATTGGAACCATTGTTAGACAAAATTTCTATATACCAATCTTATTTCTTCTTTTGATTTACTACTACTTATTTCTACTCTATTATATTCTACATACTTATTTTTTGAAAATGCTTTTAGACTTCTTAAGTTATAATCAGAAATAACAGCAAATATCATATCAGCTTTTTTCTCTCTAACCCCATATTTGGTAAGCATATTTATAACTCGGCTCCCAATTCCTTTGTTCCATAATTCTTTCCTACCAATCATTAAATCGATTCTATAAATATTTTTATTTGGTAGTTTTTCCATAATATCGTTTAAATTCATTTCTTGAAGTCAGCACTCACCAATTATTTCATTTAAATATTCAATAATAAAAATATCTGCTTTTTGTGAAACATATGTATATATTTGTTTTGTTTCTTCACTAGAATATTCAGAAACATCATCGCCTTCTGAAAAATATAATATTTCTTTATCTTTATTCCATTGAAATAAATATTCCCAATCTGTTTCACATATTGGTCTTAGTTTAATATTATCTTCTTGAATTATATGATTATGGTTCTTATAGTTCATTAAAACCTTCCAAAGATATAAGCGCGCAATAGCGCACCTGTCTAACATTCGCTTAACCTTCATTTGCGGCTTGACCGTTTGTCAGCGTTGAGCGGTTATTAGAGGCTTTTTAATATGACAAAAAATTTCTACTTCTTTTTTAATATTACAGTATACTTTATCACCGGTATAGTTTCGTCAACAATCTCATATGTGTCATCAAGCGGCTTCATGGTAAAGGTTTCATAGACACCGGATGTGTCTTCTATTGTAAAATGAAATTTTTTCATCTTTGATTTGTAAGATGCTCTAATTTTTTTTGCCCACCAGTTACTATGTCCGGTTCCTAAATAATAACTCAATATTCGATAATAATTTCCATTTTCATCTATTCCTAAACCGCCGATTTTCGTTCCATCCGGTAAAGAGTCTCCAACAACTATTCCGTTAGAAGTAATACGCAAGCGTTTAAGCTCATCAGCCGTAAAAGAATTAGAATTATCCTTATATATATAGATAATTACTCCTAACGGCACAGTCACATTTCCCCCGCAAGAACATAAAGAATAGAGGATTAAAAGCAACAGCATATACACTATAACAAATTTTATTCTTTTCATATCATATTCTCCTAAAAGAAACTACAAGTCTTAATTATAATAACCAAGAGTTGCAGGCATAGTAGTATTATTTATGTTTTACAAATCCAAGCGTAAATTGGAAAATACGCCCCGATGTTTTCTAAAAACGGCCGCCATCATTGCCATTATCAAGCATGTAATACCAATTTAATTAATAATTATCAAAAAATCTCCAAATATAATTAATCTTAATTCTTTTTCCATAACAAATGAGCTTCCTAAAACAAAGTACATATCCACGCTACTGCGGCGCAAATCGGAATATATATAATGTAATGCATAACATGTGTTTTCCAATTATATCCAAATAAATGAGGACCTACGATATCCTTAACTTCCGGATAAAAATGAGGAAAGAAATTTGAATGACAGAGAAGAACCCAATCGAAAAACACAATATCGAAAGTTTCCATCCCGTAAAGCATAATTAAAAATCTTATGAAGAACCCAATAAAATTAAAATTATTATGAATTCCGTCCCATACTCCAACTATAAATGCACCCAAAAGGATAAGAAAAGCAATCGCAATTATAATCCAGCCGATTATATGGGCACCGTGAAATCTTTCTTTTCTGTCAGGAACAGCATCATAAACCTCTTTGGGGGCTGAAGAAAAAAACTTCTTGTTTTGAACAAAAGCCACTCCTCCATACAACAAAAGAAAATAAAACACCATCAGCATAAGAGTTGTTATCATTGTTATTGCCATTTGTTATACACCTTATTTATTTGTATATATTATATTTAAATTAATTTTTTTATTAGCACCTTGCAAGATATCGGGCCGTATTAACATTTCGTACTGTCATATCTTTATATACTTTATGTGATATTATTTTATTTAAATAGCTTTTATTATAATCTTCTCGTCGAACATTCCAGATTAATGCACCCTTAACATATATTAATTGTATATATTCCTTTTTTATCGGCAATTCATCTATTATGTTTTCATTATCTATTGATTCAAATAAATACGCTACATCGGTCTTTTGCTCATCATTATTTTGCCAATTATCGGGGATACTACTTGCTATTTTTACCATTTCAATTTTTGTCTTTACCAATACTTTTACTTCATTCCCCGTAGTTATATGTAATGCCTTTTCAATATTCTCCGTAATACTGTTTTTTTTGTCATTTGATTTAAAAAGGACATTTCCGGAATTGATGTATGTTGAAACGTTTGAAAAACCGCATTGTTCAAATAATATTTTCAATTCTTTCATGTTAATTTTTACCGAGTTTCCGACATTGATACCTCTGAGCAATGCTATATAATCCATAATATTCCTTATTAATTATACTTACTAAATACTATAGTCATATTTTTTAGTGATATTTTATCTACTAAAAATCCATATTTAAGAAGTTATTTTTATAATTGAGAAATGAATGTTCAATCTCACAACCATTTATTGTTTTTATTCCTTCAAATGACAAAAGCAATGCATTTTTATTTTCATGTACAACATAATTCCATAAATCATCGTATTTACTCATAGCATTAATCACTTTCAATATTTTTTTTCTCATCCGCCGAAGGCGTGTACCTAATATTTGCTTTACTTGCATTTGCGGCTTGTCTGCAATGTCAGGTTGAAGCGGGTGTTAGATTAATAATTACCTGTAGTAATTGCTTCCCATAAAATACTATTTATTCTTGTTTGATAGCCTTTACCTAGAGACTGAAGCACGGCAAGAATATCTGCATCTATTTTTATAAGTCATTTAATAAAGTCCAAATATTTTATACTTATTTTTAGTTTAATATATTAATTGTTTTTTCTTATTACTAAATCTAAAAATTACTTTTTCAGTTTTACAGTTTATTCGATAGATAATTTTCCATATCATAGGTTATTTTATAAATTCCTATAAAATTAATTCTGCACAAGCCTTTCCCGCAAGCGTAAGTTAGCTTGTCAATCTAACATTCGCTTAACCTGCATTTGCGGCTCGTCCGCAATGTCAGGTTGAAGCGGGTGTTATACGTTATTTACTATTCTCTCCAAACAAAATACGAACAAAATCTCTTCTTGAATACAAAATCCTTACAATTCTTATAACTTCGTCTTCAATTCTATAAAATATTGAATAATTATTTGAAAGCACAAACTTATAATCTGTAGGAAATGAAACATATTTTCCCACAGGAATCCCTACATTTGGAAAAGCCGTCAAATTTTCATAAGTTTCTATAATTTTTGAAATGGTATTATGTGCTGCTATGGGATTTTGAAGTTCATTCTCTATATAATTTTTGATTTCAAGTAAATCTGCTGCCGCTTGCGGAGCAATCTTTATCTCAAACATCAAAGTCCCGCCATTTTTCTGACTTGAGTTGTGTCCAGCCATCCATTTTGCAAAGCAGATTCTTCGCCTTTCTTCAATTCAGAAAAAAGAGTTTGCGTAGCCGTCAATTTTTCGTAATCTCTTATGGAAATCACAGCATAACACCCCCTACCATTTTTAGTAAGAAAAACCGGCGATTCATCAGCAACATCCTGCAAAACTTCATTATAATTACGCAAATCCGAAACAGGTTTTATAGCAATCATATACACCTCTAATATTCGTAATATTTTACTAAATAATTATCTTAAAATACTTATAAGATGTCAAGTGGATTAAACTCTCATATTTTTTACTAATTGTAAATAAAGAGCTCTCTATGACCATCCGAAGGACTTTTAGTTCGTTGATTTCCTTAATAAGTTAAAAAACACTTGGATAAAAGTTTACTTTTTTTTACTCAATTAGTCATTATGATAAAACATAACTTTAATCAAAAAACGAAGTTATTAATTTTGGTTTTAAGCCTTAATTTATAAAAATATATCACATTTTTCTAAGTTACAGTTTATCGTGCCGTTAGGCATCCGTCTAACATGCAGTTAAGCTGCAAAACGTACCGGCGTTTAGCCGGCCGCTCTTCAGAGCGGGTTTTGTCAGTCTTGAACTGCGTGTTAGACACTTTTATTTTATTTATATAACTTAATATTAACAAATAGGCTTTTAGTTTTACACTATTTTGCTTTTTATTACAATATTTAATAAATAAAAAAAACTTAAAATTTTACTATAAAGCTTTATTATTTGCATATCCAACTTTACATCACTTAATGCATATATTAAAAACCATTAATTTAACTATAATTCTATATTATTTACAAAACTAATCTTTTATAAATAATATTATCTTAAAATTATAAGCTTATTCTTAACAATAAGGCTTTAATTTTAACTATACCGCTTTTCATCGTTAAATTAAAAAAAAAATCAATAATTTTACTATAAGGCTAAAATTTTATTTTACTTAGCAAATATTTATTATAATTACCATGACCGTCCGAAGGACTTTTATTTGTAGATTTCCTTAGCTAGTTTAAAAAACCTAAGATACAAGGTTTATTTTCCTTACTAAGTTAATTATTATAATCACCATGACCGTCCGAAGGACTTTTATTCGTAGATTTTCTGAACGAGTTTAAAATCCTAAGATAAAAGTTCTATTTTCCTTAATCAAGTAAATATTATATTAAAGCACAACTTTAATCAAAGAAACTAGCTTTTAATTTGGGTTTTAAGCTTTAATTTACAAAAAATACACACCCAATTTTTCAAAGTTACAGTTTATCGTGCCGAAGGCATCGGTCTAACATTCGCTTAACCTGCATTTGCGGCTTGTCCGCAATGTCAGGTTGAAGCGGGCGTTATGTGTTAATTTTCAATTTCCCTTTTAAATAAAATTATAAGCAAAACTTTTATATCTTAATAGTTCGATTAAATTCTCGCCCCCACTCTTTTAGCTAAATATCCAAAACTTGATTATCATCATACATATTAAAAAAAATTATTTTACATTTTTTTCTACTTACTCAGCAAATTGAGTATCTGTATAGTAAAGACAATAGTAATGTAATCAATATGCGAACTATAATATGAGACCATTCTAAATTCCCAGCCACATAACCGGTAAAAATTACTAATGGAATCATTAACACTAAAGAAAGATATACAAGCCATGGTAGATTCGTAACCGCAGCCGAAATCAACAAAATAGATCCGACAAAATACAGCAAGTGAACAGTTTTAAAACCTATCCCCTTAATTTCTGCAATCACTGCAATAAGAGTCAGAATTGCATACAATCCGATAAATCCTCTAGAAAAAATATTAAGTATAGTTTTCAATTTTCTCCCTCTTTTTTCCTATAAATTTATTTTTAGATCGAAATAAATGTTATAGGTCGGTTCCGCACAAGTCTTTCCGCAAGCGGTTAGCTTGTCCACATAACATCCGCTTAATCTGCATTTGTGCCTTTACCGTCGCGCAAAGCGGCGGCAAAGTTGGCGCGAAAGTTGTGGTGCCGTATAGGCACTTTAAGCAACTTTCGTGACAAAACAAATGTCAGGTTGAAGCGGGTGTTAGATTTTTACTTTTCTTATCTCTCTTATATTAAAAAATACGATTTTAATTTTACTCTATTTTGCTTTTTATTACTATACATTTATAAATAAAAAACTTAAAATTTTACTATAAAGCTTTATTATTTGCATATCAAACTTTCATATTACTTAACGCATATATTAAAAAATATCAATTTAACTATAATTCTATATTATTTACAAAACCAATCTTTTATAAATAATATTATCTTAAATTTATAAGCTTATTCTTAACTATAAGACTTTAATTTTTAAATATACCGCTTTTCATTATTAAATTAAAAAAATCAATAATTTTACTATAAAGCTAAAATTTTATTTTCATTAACAAATATTTATTATAATTACCACGACCGTCCGAAGGACTTTTATTTCGTTGATGTCCTTAATAAGTCTTAAAATACTTAGATAAAAGTTTTATTTTATTTTCTATGAACAACATTATTGATTTACCAGTTTTCCACAACCATACTAATAGGCAAAATTACTTCAAAATACATTTCATGTCGCAAAACCAGAAAGCAGAACTTTCCTGATTTTGCAAAATAATACTAATTATGGCGATACCGGTGCATTTGCGACAAGTTGAACCAATGTATCGTTTTTAATTATAGTCCACGTAGTCCCATTAAGTATAACCGTATCTGAAGTAACTGTTGCAATGAGCTTATTACCACCACCAAAATTACATTCAGTCCCAACATAATTGCCAGCTATGCGTTTAGTTGGTGATGAACCTGAAATTTCAACGTCATAAATAGTTCCTCCAGAAAAATAATAATAGTCTCCGTTTGTACATAAAATTCCATCAAGACTTTTTTGTGAGTTTCCGCCGCCAGTATTTCCTTGCTGCGGATTATTGCCTTGATTACAACTCATAAAACTTCCAACCATAAGACTTAAAATCAGAATAACACTTGTCACTCTAACAAAAAATTTTGTCTTCATTTCAAACTCCTTTCTTGCATTTCTTATTTGCAAGAACATTAGTATTTTGAAGTCGAAAATGATGTTTTAGTTGGTTCTGCACCTGCCTGCCACAAGGCAGGTCAATCTAACTTCCGCTTAACCTGCATTGCCGTAAAGGCAATGTCAGGTTGAAGCGGGTGTTAGAAGAATTTTTCTTAAAGTCACACTACTTAATTATTTCTTTTAATTCTTCAATTGAATATGGCGGTACTCTTCTATGAATCATCGCATGGCAATTAGGACATACAGGTCTTAAATCAGTAATCGGATCAACAGTATATTCCTTTTTTATTGAGGACAATGCTTTAATATGATGAATATGTATAAAATCTCGACCTATTGCCCCATATTTATCTGAAAGTAACATTCCACAAACACAACATTTGTAACCGTAATATTCAATACATTTTTTTCGAGCATTTTGATCACGTTCATATATATTTACATAAACTTGTTTTGCTTTTCCCTCTTTATAAATATTTTCTTCTTCTTCTTCTGGATAGAGTGTCAAATCAGCATCGCTAATTAATTTACTATATTGCTCATATATTCGCCTTATTCCATTTAATTTTCCATGTCCAAGTGATTCATAATAATCCAAATGACCGAATACTGATATTAATGCTTTCTTCAGTTCTGATTGACCATCTTCTTGATAAATACTATCCAAGAAATATTTTGTTGCTGCTTCATTCATTGTACGTGCGTACTTATGAGCAAGTCTCATATATTTATAATTATTTATATAATCTTTTGCAGACGTTTCCTTCATTGAGTATTTTGTTGATAATACTTTAACAGCATCATTGATTGAGATTTTTCCATTATAAACATCTTTCGCAAACTCATACGAGTACTTAATCATTTTATCCGTTATTTTAGACATAAATATTACTCCCAGTTTTCTGTCGCCCGCAGGGTCGTTCTAACATTGTTTTAAACCGCAACACGGCTTGTCCGTGTTGTCGGCTTTGAAAACGGTGTTATGTGATTATTTTACAAATTATAACATAATGCTTACAATACTACAGATTATAGCCACAACAGAAACTGAAATAGCAACTATGCAAAGTTTTCTTCGAGAGGATTTTTTTAAAACTTCTATTTCTTCTGATTGCTGCTTGTCAATAATATCTTTTTGCTTTGTATATTCAACAAGAACCTTTATTGCTTCCGTATTTGCAGTTATTGCGGCTTCTTGCTTTTCATCGATCGAGTTTTTATTTTCAATCAAAGCCCCCAATTCTTCTAATCGCTGAGATTGTTCTGCGTCTATTCTTTCTTTTTCTAACAGCGAATTATGAATGCCAGATAATTTTTTATTTTGTTCTTTATTCTCATTGCTTAACGAAGCAATTCTTTCTGACTGCTCTTTATCAAGTTTGTCTTTTTTATTTAAACGTGAAACATTTTTTTTTACTTTTGAGGTAAGGAATTCTTGTTTTTTTAGAATATCCTCTTGTTCCTTTAACTGACGAACAACAGCAAGCATTTCTTGACGTGCAAGTTCTGACAGTTCTTCTTTGCTTGCTCCATTAAGTTTTTGTTCAATTGCCCTAACAGCTATTCTGTTTACAGTTATATTTGCACAACCGAGTTCAAAAAGGTATTTTGCCGTTTCTGCAAGTTTTTTCTGAAACTCAAAAGACTTTTTTAGAGCATTCACACTCACTTGTTGTGCAGAGGCAAGTCGCTCTACCGCTTCTTGAGTGTCCTTTATTATGTCTTTAGTATTCCCAGAACGATGTTTAAAAATCCATTTACCTTTTTCTTCATATCGAGTCATTTGTGTGCCGACATATTCCATGGCTGCTTTAGCACTTGATTCTGAATTTTCAACTTCTTTTTCAAACTGAGAAATATCTTCTATTCTTCCAGAAATAATGTCAGGAATATCATTAGTGTTTACAGACACAATTCCATTTTCTGATTCAATTTCAATTAATTCATTATTTTCCATAATTTTACCCCCATTCCAAAATATCTTTCATATCTTCAATCAATTTTGGATTTTTTTCTTTTACATCTGAAATATAATTATCCATATTGTCAATGCTTTTAGAAATATCATTGAATGAATCCATAAAATACAGTATTGAATTTTCTGCGGTATCGCATAGGTCATTCATTGTTTTTTCTGTGTCTATAGCTTCAATCCACATTCCTTCTTGCATATAAAACAATTTAGCAATTTGCAACATTCCGTTTTCACTTCTGTATTGCATTCTTTCTTTTATAAGTTTTTGCCGTTTTATTCCCATTCCGATATCTGTTCCAACTGCAATAACAAATCTTCCTACACCAACGAAGTTTACTTTTAGAACAAATTTACTCCAAAAAGCAGGTGTCGTTGGCGGACCTGCTTCTATTGCGGAACGAATAGCTGCATCTGCCAAATCTATTGCAGTAAATGTTCCTGAAGAAATTGTTAGCATTCTAACAATAGTTCTGTTTCTAAACGGAATAACATTTTCCCAATTTATAGATTTCCACTCATTATGTTCCTTATACTCTTCAATGAGATGACGAACAAAATAAAAGCTTCTTGTGATAGTTTCATTGATTAAAACTGGAATAGCTTGTTTTTTTGCAGCTGTAAAAACAACGCCTCCCCATTCACTTAGATTATTATTACCTTTACGATAAAGTTTATCTACTTTTACTTTGAAATTTGTATTACGTAAAAACGGTAACACGGAGAGTTCTTTTAATAATGACAAAAAAATACCTGGAATACCTTGAGATGTAGAAACATCACTCATCATATGCCCAGCCCAAACATCAACAGCTTTTAAGATCTCAATTATCATTGGCATAGAACCAATTGTTCTTACTATTTTCTTTAGAGGTTTAGGCATTTCTTCATCATTTATTTCTTCATATTTTTTTTCTGCAACATGAACTAACCATAAACAAATTCCTCCAATAACTGCTCCAACCCAGGCTTGCATTAAATCTTTAATTTCTCTTTTTTTTGTGATGCCTGAACTTGTATCTGAGAAAAAAATATGTGGTTTACCGTCTGTGCCATCTATAAATATAACAAGACGTAAATATCTTGATAAAATTGATGCTACTAGCCCTAAAAGAGTAGGATGATGGGCTAAATCATCTAATCTGTGATACATTGGACTGTCAACCTGATGACCATCTTTTGTTTTATGCGTAAATCCGTTGTCATTTGCCGTATGATATTTGTTCTCAAGCGTTTCTTGAATTTTATCTTTGTTTATTTCAGTTTCTCCAACAAGACAACTGTCTACCATGCCGGCAATTATTCCTGAGACAACCGCTACAAGATAATCTAATACATCTGCATGATTTGTTAGACGTTCAATTTCAGAATTAAGTGATTCTATCTTTGAATAAAGCTCTTCTGATTGTGCATCAATTTCAGCAATTTTTTTTCTATATCAGTTATTCTTGGATCTAATTTCTCTTTTTCAAACGCTGGTAATATTTCATATTCTATTTCAAAATTGTCAAAATCTTTTTCATCAGATGTTTCATATTTAAACTTTGTCAGAACTTCAGTTTCCATTTTTTTCCTACTCGCTGCCCAGTGGGCAGTCCACATAACTTCCGCTTAACCTGCATTTGCGGCTTGTCCGCAATGTCAGGTTGAAGCGGGTGTTAGACGATTTTTAATATTTTTTATCTTTAATCTGTTTATAATTATTTCTAAACATTATTGTACCAATTATCATTACTAATATTCCACCAAAAGAAACGCCCCAAATTGAGCCTCCTACCCATGCATAGCGTATCATTGCTCCAAATTCATCCGGAACTCCAATAAATGTTTTTTTATAAAATTCAGGACTGAGAACTGATAATAATATCGCAATAATTCCACCTAGCACCCAAAGTGCGATTGTTATAAGACCCATAAATAAAATCCATTTTATGCTTGAAACAACAGCTAATTCTGCTTTGTTTGAAATAATATAAACACAAGAAAATACTAATGAAAAAAACATTCCCTGTATTATTCCTTGATATATACCTTGAGCTATCGCTGTTTGTATAATATTTTTTATACTTTCCCAATGCATTATTTTAATAAAGTAGTCCGGACTTACAATAGAGTTTATTAAATTAGTAAGACCTCCAATGATGCCAGGTAGTATAATACAACTCAAAAATATAACACAAATTCTAATCATTTTTCTCATTTATATCCCCTTAACAAGTTAAAAAACACTTAGATAAAAGTTTATTTTTCCTTATTCAAATAGCCATTATAATAAAACATAACTTTATTCAAAAAACCAAGCTATTAATTTGGGTTTTAAGCTTTAATTTATAAAAATACATACTATTTTCAAAGTTACAGTTTATCGTGCCGTAAGGCATCCGTCTAACATTCGCTTAACCTGCATTTGCGGCTTGTCCGCAATGTCAGGTTGAAGCGGATGTTAGGCATTATTGTTTATATCCACTGAGCTCCATTATTTGGGATAAATATTTCCAATAATTTTCTGCACTTTTTTTATATTTTTTAATATTTCTCTCATCTAATTTATATTTAAATTTTTCATTAAAGAATAGATAGTTGAAAAAATGATATACAAGTTTTTCTTCTTCTTTTAATTCCGAATATTCTATTTTTTCTAATAGTGATTTATCTTCTAAAAAAATATATTCCTGAATTCCAGGATCTAAATCCATACAATAATAATAAAATCTTTCATCAAATGTTGTAGGATCATTTTTCGTATTTCCCCAAACTAACCATGGCCATATATCAAGTAAAAACTTATTAATTGGTTGCTCATATTTTCCATAATTAAAAGAACCCTGATTCCAATCATTAGTAACTAAATCACCATTTTTATTGAAAACTGCTTCTTCACCAGTTTCTTTTGTATAGACTACATTGTCATTTTCATTTCTCATTTTATGAATATTATTTTCATAAGTAAATTTTAAAATATAATTTATTATAGATATATTTTCTTTTGGAATTTCTTTTGTAATATCTATATTTAATTCTTTTAATCCGTCTTCCAGATATTTTTTTAAATCAATTACATTTTTTGAATCTTTGAATACAGAAATAATATTTTTTTCTGCAAAGACATTTGAAATCAACACTAACATTAATGTAATTAAAATAAATTTTTTTTTCATTTTATCTCCTGCGCCGAAGGTGTCAACCTAACATTCGCTTAACCTGCATTTGCGGCTTGTCTGCAATGTCAGGTTGAAGCGGGTGTTAGATGTCCACATTCAAATAGAAAATGCAACGGTTGCGTATTATAATATAATTAATCTCAATACTATACATATTACTTAAAACCAAAAACTTCCTCTCCAGCAACAAGATAAACAGTTTGTAACCTTCGTCTATATTTTTTTCCTCCTTTTGTTAGTGTGGATAATTTCAGTTTTATTCGTTCAATATATCTTTCATCTAAAAAAATAGAACTATTATCAATTATACAAATGGACGAAATATTTTTACTTCGATTTACAGAATCAATTATACTATCTATTTTCATCGGTAAATATTCGTTAAAAAAATGTAATGATGTTGTATTGCCATTAATTTCTGCATATTTAGTATATGAGTTTAAATCATATGGACTAGGTTTTATATCATAATTCATATCTAAAAACAATCTTACGACATATAGCTTATATATATCATATTTTACATTCGCATATGTTTGTATTTTTCCATTAATAACATAGTCATATGTTTTTATATTTTTGAAATACCATTTTGCTTCAATAATGTCACTTTCGTCATTTGAAGAATCGTCAACATTAAAATAAAATTTTAAGAAATCATCTGCAAGGCATGGAAACTTTGAATAAGACCATGCTCCTGTACCTGAAAAAATAACTCCGTCCGTTAGCTTTGCAAATGCGGCAGCTGCAAATCCGTAAGCAGGCCAAGCACGCCCATCAAAATTAAAAAAACCGCCTGCATTTATAATATGTGGCATACGCTTTTCAATATCCGAAATCATGTGCTGTTTCTCATCAAACACATAATCTGATGTGATGCATTCATCATTTTCGAATGGATAAAAATCAATGTGTGTAAAATCGGCAATTCTTTCACCGCAAACTGTAAAGTTATAACCAATCCATAGTGTTTCATTTTCTTCAGGCATTCTAAAAGACATGCTATTAGTAACTATTTTATTATGTTCCGTTTTGCTGTTATAAATTCCTGCAGAAACATTAAAGTCAATATGTATATCATTTTTTAAAAAAAAGTTTTTTATGTTTTTTTTGAACTCTGCTAACAAATCACCGAATGAAAAATTTATTTCAGTGCATGAGTATACTTCAAAATCAGCACTCATAATTATACTCCTGTATTATTAGAATATACTAATTTGGGTTAAAATAAAGTTATAATTAAATTAGGTATAGTTATAGAAGTTTTGCACTAAAAATGTCCATCTAACATGCAGTTAAGCTGCAAAACGTACCGGCGTTTAGCCGGCCGCTCTTCAGAGCGGGTTTTGTCAGTCTTGAACTGCGTGTTAGACACTTTTATTTTATTTATATAACTTAATATTAACAATTACGCTTTTAATTTTACACTATTTAGCTTTTTATTACAATATTTAATAAATAAAAAACTTAAAATTTTAATACAAAGCTTTATTATTTGCATATCCAACTTTCATATTATTTAATGCATATATTAAAAACTATTAATTTAACTATAATTCTATATTATTTATAAAACAAACCTTTTATAAATAATATCATCTTAAAATTATAAACTTATTCTTAACAATAAAACTTTATTTTTTAACTATACAGCTTTTTAATTACTAAATCATTAAAATCAAAACTAAAACTTTATTTTCTTTAACAAGTTAATTATTATAATCACCATGACCGTCCGCAGGACTTTTATTTTGTTGATTTCCTTAGCTAGTTTAAAATACTTAGATAAAACTTTAGTTTTCCTTAACAAGTTAATTATTATAATCACCATGACCGTCCGAAGGACTTTTAACTCGTTGACTTCCTTAACAAGTTTTAAAATTCAAAGATTAAAGTTTTATTTTCCTTATACAAGTAGATATTATAATAAAACATAACTTTATCCAAAGAACATAAGCTATTAATTTTGGTTTTATGTTTTAATTTATAAAAAATACACCCTATTTTTCAAAGTTACAGTTTATCGTGCCGAAGGCATCGGTCTAACTTCCGCTTAACCTGCATTGCCGCAAAGGCAATGTCAGCGTTGAAGCGGGTGTTAGATAAATTTTTCATGAGCTATACAACAAAAAAAATTATACTTATTAATTGTAATTACTTCCAATCTTTCACTGTCATATTGATTACCAATAAAAAACGCATAAACATTCTTCGTGGTTTCTTCGTTATGTTCGTTGATAGCACTTTCAATCTGTCGTGTAATATACTCAATTTTATTTACTGACCATTTCTTTATATCTATTACTAGTTTATATAATTTTACAGATTTATTATTTTCCCATTTTCCTTGCAATAAATTAATTTCTAAAATATCGTCTGTTAATTTATATGGCTTTGGTAAATATATTTTTGAATATCTAATTTTTTTCGCCAAAAACTTAATTTCATTTGGCAAAGACCAAATAACCTCAGAATAATTTTCTCCAACAATTTCTGGTATACTTAATTGTAGAATTGAATGATATTCTTTTCGTGTACGCAAATACGTTTTTATAATTGGAAATAATGTATTTACACTATAGTTATGAGATGATGGTTTATGTTCTTTTTCATTTAAATTATTTCCAATTTTAGGTAAACCTTTTCCTGATATTGATGATAGTTTTTTTATCGTTTCATTTTTAATTACCATTTTATTTGGATATGAATTAGGATATCCCTCAATGTTTCTTCCTTCTGACTTGAAATGTTGATATTTATCTTCAACAATAAAACAGTCAGCGTCATGTACAATATTTTCATCAAATCTAAAGTAAGGTCTTTTTTTATTATGTTTTGCATATGAACATGGAGTTGCTTTTACAGAACATCCAATACAAGAATATCCTTGATTATCAACGTTCTGTAACAATAAAAGTTCATCAGAGGATACTATTTCACCTGTTTTTCTATCTCTAGCAACATCCATAACTACTAAATCCCCCCTCTTCGGCTCCGCAAAAGCGGAGTCAATCTAACATTCGCTTAACCTGCATTTGCGGCTTGCCCGCAATGTCAGGTTGAAGTGGGTGTTAGGTTTATTTCTCTATCGAAAAAAAATCCAGAGGTAACATCTTCCAATAGTTTTCACAAATTTTTAGTATTGTATTAAAATAATATTGCGAAACTATCGATTGTGGACACTCCTTATCTGGTCGATTATATTCCCAACGTTGAAACTGCCCTGCAATTATTTTATCTCTTTTTGATCGCATATTTTGAAGGATCG
Source organism: Treponema denticola (assembly GCF_024400535.1). Lineage (NCBI taxonomy): Bacteria > Pseudomonadati > Spirochaetota > Spirochaetia > Treponematales > Treponemataceae > Treponema > Treponema denticola. The sequence goes on along the minus strand of NZ_CP038800.1, from coordinate 1,266,758 downwards.
AATTATAAGCAATATATTTAGGGCATTGATTCGTTCTTGAATAAGCTGCAATATTTTTGCCTGATTGATAAATTATGCTATAAACAACTGCAAGAGGAAGTTGTTTTGTAACTGTCCAGAAAAACACCTCTGTTTCTTTGCCGATTTCATAACTTATATTAAAATAGTCAAGAATATAATTAAATAAAGACAATGCTTCCCAATATACAATTTCCTCCCATATAGTGGGATCATTTTTAGGGTAACTAAGCATCCAATCTTGGGGATTTAGAAACTCCCGAGTAATGGTAGGATTTTCATCAATTTCTTTTATATTTATTTGAAACTGCACATTTTTCCAATAGTATTGAAAGTTGTTATTTTCATAATCTGGTTCAAACCAGTTCAATTGTGATCTTGGTGAGAATTCTAATAAATGCTTTAATTTTAACTCATTCAAAACTGAATTCAATTCTTCATCGGATGGGAAAATTTGCATTGAACAGGCAGAAAAAGGCTTTAGAGTTTTGAAATCATCTTCTATACCAGCTTGAATAAGTGTTCCTAATAGAAATTTTTCTCTATATGTTAATTTTTTAAGTGAGATTGGAACAAAATTATCAAAATCTATTCGTTCATAAATGAATTTTCTTTTACGTTCTAACTCTATTTTTTTCAAATCTTTTCGAATTTCTGTACAAAAATTGCAATCACAAGATGAAGTTTCTTCATGATCACAAGCTTCACAAAATAATACATTATCATTAGAACTTCTTAAATCATCGCGTGGATTTTCTAACAAGAAAAGTTTTTCCCCACAATTAGGACAAATTTCTTTTGTTTCTTTTAATGGGAAAACATAATGACATTTTCCCAATGAAAACTTATATGAAGTAATTTTATATTTTTTTTTGAGTTCAGTACTTTTCATCGCTGAAAAATAATCTGTTCGCATAGATTGTATTTCATTATTTGAGAGGTGTGAGACTGTTTGTAATAATTCATCTCTAATTTTCTTAATCATTTTAATCTCCTCTTAAGTGCCGCATTGCGGCATCAACCTAACTGCCGCTTAACCTGCATTTGCGGCTCGTCCGCAATGTCAGGTTGAAGCGGGTGTTAGGTAATTTTATTTTGCAAAAGAAACCTGCAAATACTTTTTTTATTTACACAATTGAGTAAATAGTAATTTATAATATTTTGATATAGCATCCCTGTTTCTATGGACATATTCTTAAAATATTCAATTACGATATTATCAAGATTAATTGTTATCTGCTGTTTTGATAGACTTCCAATATATGGATTTTTATTGCATTTGAAAAATCATATTCTTCTTTCACTTTTCTTTTCTTCATATTGTTTCTTTTCATTAGTTATTGTTTCTCTCGCAGAAATTATTCTTATAACTTCATCACTCTCTCGATAACAATGACATACAACGAGCATTTTTGATTTATTACTTAATCTTAAAATAATAAACCTATCCTTTTCAGTCGAATGTTCCATATCTGATACTAAAAATGAATTTGGAGTGTAAAAAAACCTGAGCTTCTTCGAAAGAAACTTTATGCTTTTTTAGATTTGTTTCTACTTTTTTAGGAATCTCATTCAAATTTAAGTTCCATAATTATATTATAATTATTTTAAGCCATTTGTCAAACATAACTATTATTGATATAAAAAGATCTGATACCTTTTCTTATATTTTTACTTTATTAAATTTGATTGTATGTTTATATTTCGCTTATTTCTATTGCTTTATTATTCTCAAATGTTATTTTTACAATATGAGGCATTTTTCCAGCAATTTCTAAAAAATATTCATACCCATATTTTTTATCAAAATAATTCAAAATTGTACATAATGCTGTTCCATGCGTTCCGATCAAAACTGTCTTTCCAGTTTTTGTGTTTAATATATTAAATAATACATTTATATTTCTACGCTGTACTTCATTCAATGTTTCATTTTGATTCATACTATAATTAAAATCACTCCATTGCTTTTTTACATATTCTTGAAATTCTTCAATTCTATCAAACCAAACACTAGATTTTTTTTCTCGTAAATCCTCATATAATTCAATTTGAATATTTTTCATTTCTGATAGAGGCATTATCGTCTGAATACTTCTTACATACGGGCTTGAAATAATACTATTAATATTAATTTCTCTAAAAATATTTTTTAATTTATCAGCATCTTTTTTCCCTTTATTTGTTAAAGGTCGATTTCTATTCTCTTTTATACTGATATCAGACTGAGCATGACGAATAAAGTAAATAACTGTCAATTTTAACTCCTGGCGCGAAGCGTCCACCTAACATTCGCTTGACCTGCATTTGCGGCTTGTCCGCAATGTCAGGTTGAAGCGAGTGTTAGACTTTTGAGAATCAATAACTATTTTTCTAGGAATAGTTGTCTGCTTCCTTTTTATTTTGTAATAAGCATGAATAATACTATGAATATCTGTTCATATTTGATTTTTATCTTTAAATCAAAAATTTTGTGAGTTCTCTAATTATTGTCTTATAAGTTACTTATAATTTTAAATTTTTTCAAAATACTCAGTAATTAGTTCTTCAAATTCAAAATATGTATATAATATGTGTATCAAAAAATCAGTATCCTTATCTTTTAATAATGGTATACGGGAATTATCTATATTTGAATATTTTGTTTCTTTTCTTTATAGTTCCTTTTTGCTTTACATCATCCAACCTAGCGATATACTCATCTATAGAATAATATATCAGCTCATAATCTATGTGCTTTATAAAACAGCAATTCTCATTTTGAAAAAATACAAGATGGACCATCCTTGTAAAAACAATACTATCATCATGATAATACCGTTCTTTATTTGGCAACTCTTCAAAAATAATTTCATTATTTTCCTTTTTGACCCACAGCGTATCAAATTCCGTAGAATATAACTTTGACACGATATTTTCATTTAAATTAGATAATTCGATTTTCTTTCCAAATTCAAGTTCTTCCATAGAATAAGCACCATCTTCTTGATTTTCGCCTACTGAAAAGTAATTTGGTCTAAATGAAAAGTCAACAATTTCTTTAGTAGCAATACTGTTTTTTATTAATTTTAAAGACTCTAAATTCATATTTTTAGGATATATCAATGAATTAATTCGTTTATCATATATTCTAGGTGGATTAAGCTCCTTTATTGTCATATATTTCGGATTGAATGTTAACAAATTCCATTGGGAATACATTTTGTCGTTTTCAAATAAAGATATACCGTTATTTGAATAAATATTTTCTAGTTTATTGGGAGAAGTGTAATCAAGTTCAGGCTCTTTTTCCAATTTGTAGAGTCTATATAAGTTCTCAAAAATTCTATAATACGCATAGATATCAGCATCCTCATCACAGTATCCATTATTTTTAATTTTTTCAAAATAATTAGTATAGTATGTAATTATTTCAGTAACAGTATTAATTTTTTTAAGTTCGTTGAATATATCGATTTCCTCTTGATAAGGTTTAATTAATATGCCTAATCTTAAGTTATTATCTTTAAATTCAGATAAATTACTTTTGTAGTTTTCTTTCGTTTCTTTTATTTTTCGATTATTTTCATATATGCACTCATCTAAATATTTAAAAAAAGAATTTTTAATATCTTTCTCATATTCGGTCGTGTTTTCTCTAATATTAGGAATAATTTCCTGAATAAGAATGCTGTTTTTATCTGAAAAAAGCTTATATGAAAAACCAGGCAATTCACATGAACTAAAATCACCAGCTTCAATCCTATCTATATATTTTCTTTCTTCTATAAAATATTTATGAAAGTATTCCATTAGCTTTTTATTTAACATTCAATCTACCTTCTGCTTCTATATATTCAATATACATATCTTTTAGTACTTGCTTTATATTGCCATATATATTTTAACCCAAAAAGTCTAACATTCGCTTAACCTGCATTGCCGTAAAGGCAATGTCAGTGTTGAAGCGGGTGTTAGATATTTTTTCAATAACTATCTGATTTTTAATGAAAATTACTATAAAATACTTCTCATCTACTATAAACAGTATCTATTCCAATAGTTTTCTATTTTTGGTGTAAGATATTTTTCGGCTTTCAGCCTCTTTGGCGATTTTTATAAGATTGAGTTTTCTGGGTTCTGCTTTTACTTTTGCTTCCAAGTCAGCGAGTTTGCCTGCATCTTTAGCTGCCGAAGTAATAATGATATCAATTAAATCATCAACATTTTCAATATTTATTGCCATACCTCCAGTAACATTTGCAATCCATGAAAAAAATTGATTAGCAACTAAATATTCAATAGGCGTGTCAAAATCGCCAATCTCTATTGGATAGTTTTGCATTTTTCTACCATGACCACAAAACACACTGTTTATTGTTGTATTTGCATGATACAAGCTTTTTGTTAATTCCCAAAAATCGCGTTTTTTAGGGCAATTATACTGTTCATGAGGGCTCGCGTCACCAAACAAAACAACAGAACGATTATGCAATTCTTTCCAACGTATGTTTTGCAATAGATCATGTAAGGCTTCTTCAACTGCTTCATCATCAGTACTATTTCCACTGCGCAAAACAGGTGTTGTCTCTATAAAGTTAGCTAGTTTTTCAATATCTGAACAAGGTTGACATACTGATGTGATATAAGGTAACCCTTCGTCATAGTCCAAATAAAAAATTATTCCAATTCGCAAATTTTCTATCAGTTTAAACATTTCAATACACAACTCTTTAAATTTTCTTTTCAATAATTCGTGATAATTTGTCATTGATGTAGTTAAATCGCCAACTAAAATTAAATCTAAGCCTCTATTTTTATCTATCAACTCCTCTTGTAGTGTTGAGCCTTCTTCTTTCAAAATATTATCTACCGCCACTTTTTTCGATAGATTGAGCGAACTAATTTTTTTTACCCCACCACCTGATTGTTTTGCTATTCCCTTTTTACCAGTAAGTGCTGGTAAGTTTAATTTTTCTTTTGACATGTTTTACTCCTTATTTTTATGTTTTTTTCTTTCTTCATCAAATTTTTGTCGTTTATTTTTGTCCAATAAAACCTCTTGAGCTTCATTCAGTTCTTTCATCTTTTGTTCAGCCTCGGCTTTCTCTTCTTCAGTTTTACCATGCTGCTTATCGGGATGGTATTTTTTTGAAAGCTTATGATATGCCTTTTTTATTTCTTTTTCTGTTGCATTTTCATCCACTTCTAAAACCTCATAATAGTCTACAAAAGGCTTTTTACTTTCTTCACTTTCGGAATTTTCTTCGGCTCCACCGCTCCAACTATTTAAAATTGTTAAAAGTTGTTCATAATTTTTACATGATGCTAAACCAAAGAGAATATTTCTGTAGCCTTCCGAAAATTCCCACTTTTTTATTTCTTCATCTGCTTTAAGAATGCACTCTGCAATAAAATCAATCCAATCAGAAAGATCATCAATAAGTTCATTTTCTTCAGCATGTGCTTTTATTTGTTCAAATTGAGCTTTCAGTTCTTTAAACGAATTATCTATTTCTTCTATTGGAGTTGCAAATCCCTTGAAAGTACCTTCACAATATTTTTCGTTAAGTTCGGTAAATCGTTTTTCTATATCTTCCACAGATTTTAACGCTTGTCGAATTGCTTCTTTAACAACTATTTTGGCGGTTTTACCTTCTTCTGTTGAATCAAAATTTATGTCTTTAACTGCCTCACGAGCTATATCTAATTCAGCAATTTTTCGGTCGTATTCTGCAATTTTTTCGTTTAGGCTATCTTCTATTTCTTTTCGTTTACGTTCAAAATCTTCTTCTTTTTGTTTTATTTCATCATCAATTACTTTTGCTTTTTCATAAATTGCAGACGCTTCTGCTTCATATTCTTTAGCTTGCTTATTTAGCCTTTCGGTTTCTTCCTTTTCTCGTTTTATTTCTTCTTTATCTTTTTCTAATTCTTCTTTTAAATTTTCATATTTTTCTTTTGCTTTATCCGACTCTTTTTCTCGTTCTTTAATATCCTTGCGCTCTTGTTTTATATCTTCACGTTCTTGGTCTAAGTCTCTGTCTTTTTTATTTACTCTATCTTCATTTCTGCTTAAATCGCTTTTTCTACCTTCAATGAAAATTTCCTCTTTTCTTATTTGCGAAAAGCGTTCATCTGCTTCTTTGTGTTTACTCTCTAAATCTCTTTCACGATTATGTAATAAATTTTCTTTTTCTTTTAATAGAGCTTCACGCTTTTCGTATTCATCAATCATCATTTTCATTTGCTGATTAAGCTCATAATTTTTTGTGGCAAGATCGTGATTTTCTTTTGTTAATTCCACCAGATCTTTTTGAACATCAAGATTTTTCTTTTGAGTTCCAACCGACAATTCAATACTTTTATCTATTGTTTGTTCGCGAATTTTTTGCTCAAGCTTTTCTTGTTCTTTTTTTACTTTTTCTTCTTGAGCTAAGCGTTCTTTTTTTGTTGGTTTACCTTGTAATTTATTTATAAAATCAAACATCCTCAACCTCATAATTTTTAGTAATAACTATTATCATAAAAAATACATCTAACTACGCACTTAAACGGTGGCGGGCGTAGACCCGACATCCGATTTGAAGTGCATGTTATACGATTACCTTTTTAAGAATATTGCATTCTCATTAATTTCTCTCTGAGTAGTTTTTTTTCTGTCAAAGTCCTTTATAAAGTTAAGTAATATATTTTCTTGATATTTTTTATCTGTTTTAAAGAAATTGCTTACACTTGAACATTCATTTCTATTAGCACATTCAATATAATTTTCTGTTAAACATTGAACTATTATAGTAATTAAGTTTATAAATTTTTCATCTAAATCGTCTGCACAATAATTTGAAATAAATGAGTCATAAACAAAAGTTTGACTTCTTATAATAGAAATATCATTAATCAAATTTTGTGGAGTTAAATCGCTATTAATTATTCTATATAAAGCACCTAAAATTCCAAAGAGCATTTGCTTGGCATTTTTAAAAACTTCCTTTTCTCCTGGGTCAAGTCCTTCAATAATTTTATTTGAAAGTTGAATATATCTATAATTCATTTTTATGAGATCAATAATAAATTGTTTTCTATCTGGATCTTTGTCATAATTTTGCATAAAAATTTGATTATAATAAGCAGGATTTTCAAAAATTTCTTTTTTTCCAGATCTAGCTGTTCCAGGTTTTTGATAAACAAATGACATTATCAATTGAGCTAATTCATCATTTTTTATTTTATATTCATATTTCTTTTTTGAAGTGATTTTTCCACGTTTTATTTCTAAATATATATTATTATCATCAAGCATTGTTTGTAATCGTTTCATTTCATTTGAATTTGATTTAATATCTCGTTGAAAAATTGGTTTTTGGGAATTAGTTGCTTCTGCAATTTTGGAATAGAACTGAAGTGTATATTTTGGATCCTTTGAACAAACGATTTTACAAGGGATAAAAAACTCATTTGAATTTGCTCCTTTGTAGTTTCCTATTAAATATGTAGTTTGACCACCATTAACTATTGAAAATTTTTCAAGATTTATTGTATTACCATCAATGTCAAAAGAGTCACACGCAATAATAATACCATTATTTAAAAACCAAAATTCAGGACGATCTTTATCTAAAGTATTATTTATATATTTACGAATATTGAGATCAAACAAACCTTTTGCTGCATATTTGTTATATAAGCTAATTAGTGAAATAGATGACAAATTTACTAAAACACCTTTTGTTTTTTCTGTTTCATATCTAAGACAATTATTTGCATTATCAATCTTCATTTTCTCATAATTAACAGTTTGAATTTCAGTAATATTTTCTTCAATTTTTCTTTCAATTGATTCAACAGAAACAAGATTAATTCTATCATATATTCTTTCGTCAATATTATTTTTAATTTTTTTATAGATATTCTGTTCATTTATAGTTGAAGAAGTATATATGTAATAGTCAATATTTTCTGTAGAGTCATCAGGAAGTCTATCTAATGCATTTTGTAAAATTGTTTTCACTTTAGAATTATAATTACCAGTATGTCCTTTTTTGAAATTTTCGATAGTTGATGACATTTTATTGATTTCAGCAAGAACAGTATTTGCTTCTAATGAAGAAGTATACTTTGATTGACCGATTATTACTCTCTGATTTTCATCGTCAAAATAAACAAAATCAATACCTCCATCATCTTTTGAATCTGTTACAAAATCTTCAAAGTCAGATACTTGATCTTGTTCAAACCAAAAATTCTTTAATATTACATACGAAAAAATTCTATCATCAGGAAGAGTGTTAGTAATACTTTTTTTAATTTTTTCAATTTCATTTGTTAATAAACTCATTATTTTTTTCCTCTATAAGTGTATGATTCATCTAGCGCCACAGTGCGGGCGTCCGTATAACATTCGCTTAACCTGCATTTGCGGCTCGTCCGCAATGGCAGGTTGAAGCGGGTGTTAGGTCTTATATAATTTTAAAAATTCTTCAGGCGTTATTATTTTTACAGGAGAATCATTGAAGCCATTTTCTTTATCACGACTTATAATAAAATCTAATTTTTCTTTTTCTGCACATTTCATTTGCAAACCATCTTCTAAATCTTTCCAGTTCGGGTTGTTACATATTGAAATAAAATCATCTTTACCTTCTTGTATAACCGTAAAAAACATACACAAATTTAATATCAAAGATTTTCGTTCTTCAACAGATTTATACTTTCTTAAAATAAAAAATAAATCTGATAATGAATGTGCTGAAATAAAACCAGCAATTTTCTTTGTTACACAAGAATTAATAATTATCGAGGCATTGTATGTATGAGGTTCTCTATTCTGTATTAAATCAAGGATAATATTTGTATCAATTAATATTTTCATATTTTTCTTCCAATGCTCCAAATAATTCTTGATCAGCATTTATTTCGCTTTTTACAGAACCCTTTATTCCATTAAAAAATTTCAATCCTTCTTTTGATTGTTCTTCGCTTTTCGTTTTTTTTATATATATTAACGATTTTATTTTATCAGAAAGAATTTCTAAGTCTGATAAATCTAATGTTTCCAATTCATTATAATACATATAGGCAAGATTAGACATATTTTCCTCCTAATCTGATTATAAAGTATTTCTTATAAAGTTTATAGTACCCCCTAAAAATTCCAATTTTTAGAGGGCATCATTAGGTTTAATTTACGATACATTTTATAAATCATTAATAAATATTGATTTACAAATATCGACCAGTCATCTGAAAAAATATTACTTGTGTTTTTACAGATAACCTTATTTCTTGGAAAGTTCTTCTTTTAGCTTTCTATTCTCCTCTTCCAATTTCTTTCTATTTTTTACGGATTTCGCAATTCCGTATCCTGCTGCTCCTAGTCCAACAGCCGCCGCTACCGGAGCAGCAGCAACAATGGCAATTCCACCCAACATTGAACCACCAATAGCAGCTAATCCAGATGTTATTGCAGCAGCTCCAGCCCCAGTTCCTGCTGCTGTGATTGCAGCACCAGCTCCTGCTATCGCACCACCAGCACCTAATGCTGCACCAGTACCTGCTGCAACTTTTTCAGCAAGTTTATTGTCTTCATTCTCCATAAAATTTCTCCTATAAATTTATTTTAGATCGAATAAATGTTATAGGTCGGTTCCGCACCTGCCTGCCGTAGGCAGGTCAACCTAACTACCGCTTAACCTGCATTTATGCCTTTGCCGACGCGTATAGCGTAAGGCAAAGTTGGCGCGAAAGTTGCGTAAAAAAGGGAATTGCGCTAGCAATGACCGCCCTAAGCAACTTTCGTGACAAAACAAATGTCAGGTTGAAGCGGGTGTTAGATTTTATTTTTAATAGAATAACCTATTCGCTTTTTCTTTGTCTTCGCATTATTTTACAGAATAGTTTATTATAGTTCCACCATTAATATTTCAAAAATATATGAATCAATCTCCTTAATAAATATTAATTTTTAGCCAAACTCTTTTAATGCAAGTAATATATTCTCTATTTTCCCTATACTTGCATCCTTATTAACCATATCAAGTAATGTTAATAAAATATTTTTTGTCGTAAAATCAGGCTCTATAAACCATAACGGATTTCCCCCCTGATTAGGATAACCAACATGAGGATCATCACCATTCCATCTAACGCCAAGACATCGTGATGATTCTCCATCATAATATCCCCAAATCGCTGCGTACTTACCGTCATCGTAGAGGTCAATTACATCTGACCACTTATGTGGTCTTACATCTTTTCCAGCTGGCATGATCTTCTCCTATTAATCTTTCATTTATGCTAAACACAAATTAATTGAATACTATATTTATTATTATCCTCCGCCCCAAGGATCAATCTTGCGGATTACTTTAGCAGCGACCGCCCTAAGCAACTTTCGTGCCAAAACAAATGTAAGGTTGAAGCGGGTGTTAGGCTTTTTTTCTTAGTAATTTAAACAACTCTTCTTCTTTTTCTTCATTTGTTAAGATCTCTAAAAAATCCTTTTCAGTAAATGCTGAAGAAATCCTATTAGCAACAATAATCGCTAAATTTCGTAATCTTCGTAATTTGGTAGGTCTAGATATTTTATGTAGTAGTGCTTCATTAGTTTTAACGAATTCTACAAATAATAGGGACATTCTGTCATCAAATTGTTCAAACATAGATGGTATCATTGTTGCAGCAACATCTGCATACCAATCAGTCCTATTATACCTTGAAGAAGTACCAACAGTACCAATGTAGGTTAATGATATAGAGGATATATAAATCTCGAGAAGATCTTCTGGAATAAAGGAAGCATAAGGTTGTAACTCACGTATACAGTTGTTTTCGGCTGAAAAATTATATAGATTATCACTCAATTGTTGAATAATTGGCTGAACTTTATATCGTCTCGCTGTTATTGATAAATAACGATCTGAATCAACAAGTCTAATAAACTCAAAAGCTGCATCTGTTATCTGTTTATCTCCACGACCAATTTCTTGATCCACTCTTCGTGTTATTTGTATTTTATTTTCTTTAAGTAGATTCTTCCATAAAATAGGAACGACAAAAGCTATATTTGATTTTAGTGTGGAAGAGGTATCATTACGGATGTATATAGTATAGAGGCGATTTGCTAATTCTTTTTTATATACTTCTGGCAAATCTCCAAGGGCTATTTCAATAGAAACAAGGTTTCTATCAAAACCAGCTTCACCCATTGTTCCGATATATTCATCAATGTTTATTATTTGTGGTGGATACTCTACACTTAGGACATAACGAGTACAATCATCCAGCATTGCGAGTACTTTAATAATTGATGGATCGCTACTTTTAGGATGTCCATCAAAAATATGTCGAGTTTCCTTTGCATGTCGTAAAACTTTATTTGCTTCCCAGCTAATAACACCAATTTTATAAGCACTTCTATTAATTCGTCATCATTAACATAATCTTGAAAATCCTCATATGTTTTTACTTGACGTCTTAATGTTATTGATTTATTGAATAGATCAATACTTCTAAATATAATTTTATTTCGTAGATCATCAACAACAGCATTCCAAACACATCCAATTGCACTACGATATCCTTTTACTTGAAGCACACGTAATGCTTCAGTTATATATGGATTATCGCGCATTTCTTCACGAACATTAGAAATTGCACGGTCAAATAAAGAGACTATCTCTGATGTGGTGACCTTAAGACTTTTCTCATATTCTGACATTTATTTTCCTTTCGCGCCGTAGGCGTCCATCTAACATTCGCTTAACCTGCATTTGCGGCTTATCCGCAATGTCAGGTTGAAGCGGGTGTTAGACGCATTGAATTATTTATCTTTCTATCAGCTTTCCAGTTAAATATTTATGTAAAATACTTCCTGCAAAAACTTCATATTCCATACCTTCTTCAAAAGCTTTAGCCTTTAGGTTATTCATATCTTGCTTGACAAGCATTATATCTATCTTCTCGCTTTTCATAAGCATACTTTCGGCTGCTTTTTTAAAATCATTACTAAGATCATAAAAATTTTTTACCGATTTCCATTCATCATTTTCTATAGATTCATACAGCTCTTTTTCACTATTCATTTTCTTCTCCAATCAAGATATTTCGATGTATATTTTCTACTTGGAAAAATAGTTTTCAAAAAACAAACATCGTTTTCAAGTACACAAGGAACTACATATACATATCTATCAATTTCTACAAGAAGCAAAAGTTGATTTGGATATTTTTCTTTATTTGGATGCTCTAAAATATCCAATAAATTATCTTGCTCAATTGCCACAATAATCCGCTCAAACGATATATTTCTATCTCGTTTAAGCATCATATTTTTTTCATTATTCCAATCGAATATCATACTATAAATAATATATCACTTTTTCAATTTTTTAACAATAAACCTAATACTACAAATAAACTTTATTTTTATACTATTACATAACAATATTAAAACACAAAAACTAAAGTTTTGTTTTCCTTAACAAGTTAATTATTATAATCACCATGACCGTCCGAAGGACTTTTAACTCGTTGACTTCCTTAACAAGTTTTAAAATTCAAAGATTAAAGTTTTATTTTCCTTATACAAGTAGATATTATAATAAAACATAACTTTATCCAAAGAACATAAGCTATTAATTTTGGTTTTATGTTTTAATTTATAAAAAATACACCCTATTTTTCAAAGTTACAGTTTATCGTGCCGAAGGCATCGGTCTAACTGCCGCTTAACCTGCATTTGCGGCTTGTCCGCAATGTCAGGTTGAAGCGGGTGTTAGACACTTTTATTTATATCGCTTATATTAACAATTATACTTTTATTATTGCCTTATTTTGCTTTTTCTTACTATAATATTCATAAATAAAAAGCTTTAAATTTTACATAAAGCTTTATCATTTGCCATTACATTTCTTTTATAATAATTCATATATTTTAACTATAATTCTATATTATTTACAAGATCAATCTTTTATCAAAAATATTTATCTTAAAATCATAAAGGGGATGTCTCAAAAGTTGGTTACTTTTTCGGCATCCCCTCGAGTTTAAAATTAAGTCTTTATACAGTAATGACTTAATTTTAAACATCGCATCTAAATCTAAGGAAACTGTCCAAAAACTGAAGTTTTTGGACAGCCCCTTTATTTTTAAAACCTATACAGCTTTTGATTATTAAATCTAAAAATTAAAAACTTTACTATAAAACTAAAATTTTATGTAAATTAACTACGTTATATTATAAATACCAGACCATCTGAAGGGCTTATATTTCGTCGATTCCCTTAATAAATTTAAAATCCTTAGATAAAACTTTTGCATTCTCTCACTCAAATACTCATTATAGTAAAATATAAGTTTAGTAAAAACTAAGCTATTTATTTAGATTTTATAATTTAATTTATAAAATAAATGCTGTTGCTTAATAGTTATAATTCATTATTACAAAGATATTGTCAGTTTTTGAGATCTTGCTAGTTAATTTTTTATAACAATGACCTATCTATTACACCATGCTTTATCAAGTTTTTTTTATTCCTTGACTTTAAATTTGAAATTAAAATAATTACTTGACCGTCTTCACAATTAAATGGGAGCAATTCATTCTCTTTTATATAACTAAATTTCCATTTTTCACACCATATTTTTAAGTCTTTTTCTATTTTATTATCAAAATCATATAATTCCATCTCTATAACAAGAAAACCATCTTTATTTCTCCATACAGCTCCATGATCGAAACATTTTGGTAAATATTCCATTTTCATAAATACTATAGAGGAAAAAGCTTTTTCTTCATTAGTTATTTTTTGTTTGATTTTATATTTTTCTTTAAACTTTAACAATCTATCACTTTTATTTTGTCTAGTTAGCATAATAACCCTCTTTGATTTTTCTTTTCCTCATGCACCGAAGGTGTCGGTCTAACGCCCCGCTTAACCTGCATTTGCGGCTTTGCCGATGCGCATAGCAGCGGCAAAGTTGGCGCGAAAGTTGCATAAAAAAGGGAGCCGCAGGCGACCGTCCAAGCAACTTTCGTGACAAAACAAATGTCAGGTTGAAGCGGGTGTTAGACGCTTTTATCTATTTTATTAGCTTTTAAGATTGAAGGTATTATATCATTATTTTGATGCTGCACTCCCAATTCTTTTATATCCTCTGTAAACTTTTTATTATCTTCAATATTTTTATTAAAAGAATATACCTCCAGTTTCACTCTTTTGTAATCGGCACCCACAATTCCATATTGTAATTTTTATCGTACATATCTCCCTCTTTGTAAACTTCAACATCAGGAGTGCCGGCGTGCCGATAACCCTGTTCCGGGAAGAAAGTATCCATAACATATTTCCAGCCTTGATGAATACAGTCGGGCACTGGACCTTTTAATTGTACGACAGCGTACTCGGCTTCGGGAATGTGCATGACGGATAAACCGAATGTTTCGGCTTTTTGCTCGTCGGTACAATCATATCCTGCCATGTAATTAAAGGAATTGCAATCTTTTACCTCATAGCATGAACCGTAGCTTTGCCCGTTTCCCATAGTAATAAGTTCCTCATGAGAAGCCTTATTAAATAAATCATTCCACACTTTCGGGAAATCGGTTGTTTGATTAGACTGAATGCATAAGCCTGCAATCGAAAACGCTTTTTCCTTTTCAATTCTAATTTCCATAGTTTGTCCTCCATTAACGGTTAAAGATAATTTTACAGAAGAAAATAATTTAAAGCTTTTTCCGTTCCTCACTTCGCTCGGACTTACGCCGTGGAATTTTTTAAAAGCGGCAGCAAAAGAATCGGGCGATTCATAGCCATACCTAAATGCTATATCTATCACTTTCTCATTGCCGTTTCTTAAATCGGCGGCAGCGCGGCTCAGCTTTCGCAAACGGATATACTCATTTAAAGGATAACCGACCAGTATCGAAAATATCCTGCTGAACAAAGGATATGAATATCGGGATAGATTCATAATTTCTTTTTCATCCGGTTCAGCATCGAGAGTACTTTCGATGTAGTCTATTGTCCTGTTAAATGATTGAATACTGTTCATCTTTCCTCCTGTAATGTTATGGAAATTATATAAAAAAAATATCTTACCGTCCCAATATTTTTTGTACAAATTTTATAGGATTAAACAAGTTTTATAAGTTAATAATTCCAATAAAATTATTAGAACTTCTCTCAAAATCTGTTTTTCAGCCCCCATAATCATTTCAGTGGTTTTTTATAAATTGTCTTAGCAAGTAATTATTATAATCACCACGACCGTCCGAAGGACTTTTATTTTGTTGATTTACTTAGCAAATTTAAAATACTTAGATAAAAGTTTTATTTTCCTCATACAAGTAGATATTATAATAAAACATAACTTTATTCAAAGAATCTAAGCTATTAATTTGGGTTTTATGCTTTAATTTATAAAAAATACATTCTATTTTTCAAAGTTACTGTTTATCGTGCCGTAAGGCATCGGTCTAACTACCGCTTGACCTGCATTTGCGGCTTGTCCGCAATGTCAGGTTGAAGCGGGTGTTAGATGATTTTTTTTATGTATTTTTATTCTTTTTCCATGTTATATAATCTTTTTTTATCTTCATATCTTTTAGTTTTTTCCACGCTTCCAAAGCATCTTCTCTTGTTGCATTTTTTTCATTTGCCAGATAATCACTTATAAAGTTATTAAATTTACAGGACGGGATTTGCGGAAGTTTTCCTTCAGTTTTATTTAAACGAATATATTCACAAATGACATCATTATACGTTATTTTTTCGCCATGAGAAAGTTTATTTTCTATCCAGCGATTAAGCCAATATTTTGCTCCTGATTTTATTTTCAGACCAGGTGCTCGTTTATCCATTTCAGTATTTATAAATTTCCATGTTTCTTTTGTGTTTCTAAAATTGTCAACAAAACTATTTAAATCCAATATATCTACATTACAACTTTTAATCTTACTGCTATTTTTTTTACTCACAATTCCTGTTTGCAAAAATTGAGAAATCATTTCTTCAAGCTGATCCTTTCGAGTTTTTGAATCAAATGGAATTTTTAGCGATTTTGCCAACTCTTTAAGCTCACTCATATACCAATATTTATTCTCAAATTCTTTTATTGTCATAATCTGAAGCCCCTGATTATTTTTAGCACTGTTAGACAATGTTTTTTCATTACTTCAAAACATCTATCATATTTCCTAGCTAATTTTCATTTTATATTTCATCGTTTTTTATAAAAAAATATGAATCAGCATCATCTAATAATAATTTTTTAGATATACTGAAAACTAAATATTTTACATTATTAGCTAATAAGAAATTTGTTCTTGTTAAACCATTGCACAGTGTAGGTATGATATCGTTATTATTTTCTATTTTAATATCAATATTTACAACAGGAACAGGGTTATTCTCTCCATGAGCAAATCCTTCCTTCGCATCTTGATATTTACAATCATCTTTCTTATCTTTAATATTTGCTACTATTTTTTGTATTTTAAAATTAGTTTTTTTCCACTGTCTGTCGAAATAAGTAGCTTCAATAATTATAAATAATTTTTCACATGAACTCATATAATATTTTTTATTTCCAATAAGTTCAAAAATAATACGGCCATTTGTATTTCTATAAATATTTAAACCATCTATTTTTTTCATATTTTATTCGCACCGATAGGTGTCCATCTAACATTCGCTTAACCTGCATTGCCGTGCCCGTGCAGGGCTTGGCGTGGAAATTGCATAAAAGAAGCAGAGACACGTAAGTGGCGAAGCGATATAAGCAATTTCCATGACAAAGGCAATGTCAGGTTGAAGCGGGTGTTAGATTTTATTTCCTATGTATTTATATTCTTTTCCACATTATATATATTTTTTTTACTTTCGTATGTTTTATCTTATTTCATGATTTTAAAGTTTCTTCTCTTATGTATTACACAATCACTTATAAAGTTATTAGATTTGCATGATCGAATTGACTATCAGTTTAAATCATTATATTGCATTCTATCAAGAAGTTGATGAATTTTATTATCTAAAATTTTTTTTGCTTGTCTTCTCATTTCCTTTTGCAATTTTTTTGTTGATAATTCTTTATTTTCCATTATTATTTTATCCAATTCTGTTTCAATATTGATATAAATATTTTTCTTTGCAAATTTCTGTTTGACTTTTTTTATACCTAATTTCGATATATCATATATCGTAGAAGCAACAAGACTACTTATTATTGGTATAACTATCGTATTAATAAATTCTTCAGTACCTCCGGCTCCGAATTCTCTTCTTGGTGCAGAAACATACAGATCATTATAAAATACAATATCTTCCTTATCATATTCAGATATAATGGGAAGTAATACATCAACTACATCAAATATTGCCTCTCTATTGTTCCCTGCATTAATTATTGAAGATATTGTTTTGTAATCTAAATAACCTGCGGAATACTTTCCTATTAAAAGATTTACCTTAGAAAACAACAAATCTTGTGTTATATCGTAAATTATACCTCCAATGTAAATCTCTTTAAAAAACTCACGCTCTTCTTTGCAAATTAAGCAAATTTTTTTGTATTTTACAAAAATAGAATCAGTCCAATTAACAACTTTCTGTTTTTTTGTATATAAGTCATATATATATTCTTCTATATATTTTTTTAAATTTAATGTAAACGAGTCATCCAAAATGGATTCAAAATCTGTAATATATTTTTGATTTAATAAATCAAATGATATTTGCGTATCGAAGCAATATTTATTATGTTTACAAAAGCCACTTTTCATTTTCCCTCCTTTGCGCGAAGCGTCAATCTAACATTCGCTTAACCTGCATTTGCGGCTCGTCCGCAATGTCAGGTTGAAGCGGGTGTTAGATGTGTATTATTTCTATATTTGGATATAGTTTTTTAAAATATTCTGCTACAAGTCTACGATGACATTTATCTGCTGTTGGTTCACTGCACAATAAACAAGAATCCATGAGTATATCCAAGCCCATGCTATTTTCAGGTTTTCTTTTTTGCAAAAGTGCATTAAATTGTTGTTCATATTCTACCCAGCCAATAGCTCCTCTCTTATACCTTCTTAAGATATCCTCTGTAGGAGCTAATTCGCTTAAATGCAGGTATTCAATGTTACATATCTTCTTTAAAAAATATTGCAAATCACTCTTTTTTGTAAATCCAGCAAGTTGTGAAAAATTATTCAATCTAATATCAATCAGCCTAACTATTTTATTCTTGCTAAGAAGTGAGAAGAAAGTTTTAGCATCTTTTTTTGTAAAACCTATGGTATATATTTTAGCCTTCATATTCGTTATCATTATTACTCCTCTTATAAGCTATCTCTAAGCTTCTTCTGTCATAAGCACTCTCAATAACTTCTTCTTCCGTCATAAACATATCATTCTTATTCATCGAATATTCACTTACCAAACGTGTTTCCGCGGAGTCATTAGTCTCAATTCTTCCATTGTCTAAAATATGAGAAATATTGACATTGTATTTCCTAATTGAGCGACATACCAATATATTCCTATGGCATCGAAGCGGATCAATTTCAGCACACATTAATGCAATCGTATATTTCTCAAGTCCATTAATCAGTCTGTTAACTCCCTTCTTAAAATTATCTGTTTTAGAGATTCGTGAATAATCTGCCCTATCTCCAATGTAGCACGTATCGTCTTCCGATCTGGCACCCAATTCACTGCCTAAGAAAACATAGTAAATATTATTATCTAAAAGTTTTTGCTTAAGAGTCTCCTTATTATATTCAGGCTTATAGCGACTGTATGGTGAAGAACGAACGTCAACAATAGCATCTATGTGCATAGATTTTAAAATGTTTATAAAGACCTCAATATTATATGATGAATACCCAATGGAATAGAGAGTTTTCATAGTATTATTGCTGCTGCAAATAAGTAACAAAATCCATCTGCATGTGGTAATCCTAGGCTAATTGTAACATAGTGCTCTCTTGAAATGGTATACTCACCATTCTTACCACTCAAATATTGCCTTTCAATCTCTGGATGCGTAATTGGAAGTATATATTTCTTATTATCAAGCTCGAATTGTAATCTAACTTTCCTTTTAGCATTATTGAATTCAGCACCTTCAACACGTACAAGTATCTTGCTTTCATGAAGCTTTAATAAAACAAGCGAATGCGAAATATGCTTTGTATTTTCTGAACTTATTCTATCGTTAATTCCTTGATAAGACGAATTAAGATTTTTCCAGATATTACATGGATCATCACAAATTGTACTTAATTTATTAGCTACAAAACTACCAGTCTTTACCCAATAGGAAGCAGTATCTATGAGATTATTTTCACTTTGAAACTGATTTGGTTTTTGGGCTTTTATTTCTAAAGCTATTATATCTAGCAGTTTTGGCAATTCTCCATTTTCAAAACGCATCTCAATTTCTGATATTTCTTCTGTAGATCGATTGCTAATTGGCCTAATCCAATTGAAATTGTCAATTAATTTACCTGCAACACAATAACCAGAATTTTTTCGGCTATTAGCTAGACAAATAAACGTTTTTTTCATTACATTCTCCTTTTTTTGCCCGAAGGGTCAATCTAACTTCCGCTTAACCTGCATTTGCGGCTCGTCCGCAATGTCAGGTTGAAGCGGGTGTTAGACGCTTTTACATAACACCTACATATTTTTCTACTATCGTGTTCTGTAATAATTGTGAAAAATTTACATTATTTTTTTCTGCAAGCGTATTCACCCATTTTGGAAGCGTTATATTCTTTCTTACACATTTGCTTGAGTATTTTTCACTATACGAATCCATATCTAAAATAAGCATATTTATAAAACTTTTATTATCAGGTAGTTTTATTTTTGTAGGTTCACTTGCTTTTGGAACAGCATTTCCTTCCTCGATTTCTGTTAATATCCACCCTGATGCCGCATCTATTCCCATCTCTATCGCTTCTATAAGAGAAAATCCTCCGGAAACACAGCCTTGCAAATCGGGAAATTCTATACTATAACTATTATCTTCTTCACAATATGTTATTATTGCCGGATATGCTAATTTCATTTTATATTCCTCCATATATCCTTATTTCAATCCTGCCTGCTTTAGAATTGCTTTCACGGTTCCTATCGGTATATCTCCTTTATGATTTGGGACCGTAACTTTTCCGGATTTTACAGTATGTTTATATTGATTATGAGAACCTTTTGCTGTTACAAAATACCAACCATCCGCCTTTAGTATTTTTTCTATTTCTTTTGCTGTCATTTTATATCCAATCATATTATACGCATTATGCGTATAATTATCAAGCTGTTATTACAATAAAATACGGCATTTTTAGTAAAAATAAGCAATTAATTTGAGTTTTAAGCTTTAGTTTACAAAAACCATATCCTGTTTTTCAAAGTTACGGTTTATCGTGCCGAAGGCATCCGTCTAACATGCAGTTAAGCTGCAAAACGTACCGGCGTCTAGCCGGCCGCTCTTCAGAGCGGGTTTTGTCAGTCTTGAACTGCGTGTTAGACACTTTTATTTTATTTATATAACTTAATATTAACAATTACGCTTTTAATTTTACAATATTTTGCTTTTTACTACAATATTTAATAAATAAAAAACTTAAAATTTTAATACAAAGCTTTATTATTTGCATATCCAACTTTCATATTACTTAATGCATATATTAAAAACTATTAATTTAACTATAATTCTATATTATTTATAAAACAAACCTTTTATAAATAATATCATCTTAAAATTATAAACTTATTCTTAACAATAAAACTTTATTTTTAACTATACAGCTTTTAATTACTAAATCATTAAAATCAAAACTAAAACTTTATTTTCTTTAACAAGTTAATTATTATAATCACCATGACCGTCCGCAGGACTTTATTTTGTTGATTTCCTTAGCTAGTTTAAAATACTTAGATAAAACTTTAGTTTTCCTTAACAAGTTAATTATTATAATCACCATGACCGTCCGAAGGACTTTTAACTCGTTGACTTCCTTAACAAGTTTTAAAATTCAAAGATTAAAGTTTTATTTTCCTTATACAAGTAGATATTATAATAAAACATAACTTTATCCAAAGAACATAAGCTATTAATTTTGGTTTTATGTTTTAATTTATAAAAAATACACCCTATTTTTCAAAGTTACAGTTTATCGTGCCGAAGGCATCGGTCTAACTACCGCTTAACCTGCATTTGCGGCTCGTCCGCAATGTCAGGTTGAAGCGGGTGTTAGATGTGTATTATTTCTATATTTGGATATAGTTTTTTAAAATATTCTGCTACAAGTCTACGATGACATTTATCTGCTGTTGGTTCACTGCACAATAAACAAGAATCCATGAGTATATCCAAGCCCATGCTATTTTCAGGTTTTCTTTTTTGCAAAAGTGCATTAAATTGTTGTTCATATTCTACCCAGCCAATAGCTCCTCTCTTATACCTTCTTAAGATATCCTCTGTAGGAGCTAATTCGCTTAAATGCAGGTATTCAATGTTACATATCTTCTTTAAAAAATATTGCAAATCACTCTTTTTTGTAAATCCAGCAAGTTGTGAAAAATTATTCAATCTAATATCAATCAGCCTAACTATTTTATTCTTGCTAAGAAGTGAGAAGAAAGTTTTAGCATCTTTTTTTGTAAAACCTATGGTATATATTTTAGCCTTCATATTCGTTATCATTATTACTCCTCTTATAAGCTATCTCTAAGCTTCTTCTGTCATAAGCACTCTCAATAACTTCTTCTTCCGTCATAAACATATCATTCTTATTCATCGAATATTCACTTACCAAACGTGTTTCCATGGAGTCATTAGTCTCAATTCTTCCATTGTCTAAAATATGAGAAATATTGACATTGTATTTCCTAATTGAGCGACATACCAATATATTCCTATGGCATCGAAGCGGATCAATTTCAGCACACATTAATGCAATCGTATATTTCTCAAGTCCATTAATCAGTCTGTTAACTCCCTTCTTAAAATTATCTGTTTTAGAGATTCGTGAATAATCTGCCCTATCTCCAATGTAGCACGTATCGTCTTCCGATCTGGCACCCAATTCACTGCCTAAGAAAACATAGTAAATATTATTATCTAAAAGTTTTTGCTTAAGAGTCTCCTTATTATATTCAGGCTTATAGCGACTGTATGGTGAAGAACGAACGTCAACAATAGCATCTATGTGCATAGATTTTAAAATGTTTATAAAGACCTCAATATTATATGATGAATACCCAATGGAATAGAGAGTTTTCATAGTATTATTGCTGCTGCAAATAAGTAACAAAATCCATCTGCATGTGGTAATCCTAGGCTAATTGTAACATAGTGCTCTCTTGAAATGGTATACTCACCATTCTTACCACTCAAATATTGCCTTTCAATCTCTGGATGCGTAATTGAAGTATATATTTCTTATTATCAAGCTCGAATTGTAATCTAACTTTCCTTTTAGCATTATTGAATTCAGCACCTTCAACACGTACAAGTATCTTGCTTTCATGAAGCTTTAATAAAACAAGCGAATGCGAAATATGCTTTGTATTTTCTGAACTTATTCTATCGTTAATTCCTTGATAAGACGAATTAAGATTTTCCAGATATTACATGGATCATCACAAATTGTACTTAATTTATTAGCTACAAAACTACCAGTCTTTACCCAATAGGAAGCAGTATCTATGAGATTATTTTCACTTTGAAACTGATTTGGTTTTTGGGCTTTTATTTCTAAAGCTATTATATCTAGCAGTTTTGGCAATTCTCCATTTTCAAAACGCATCTCAATTTCTGATATTTCTTCTGTAGATCGATTGCTAATTGGCCTAATCCAATTGAAATTGTCAATTAATTTACCTGCAACACAATAACCAGAATTTTTTCGGCTATTAGCTAGACAAATAAACGTTTTTTTCATTACATTCTCCTTTTTTTGCCCGAAGGGTCAATCTAACTTCCGCTTAACCTGCATTGCCGCAAAGGCAATGTCAGCGTTGAAGCGGGTGTTAGATGTCTATTTTTTTTACCAAATAATCCTCAATGTTTACTAGAAGAGCACAATCCTTACTTTTATTCCAAACTGCAATGTCTAAATCCCAATAAAAAAAGTGACTTGTATTTCCACTTATATTTTTTTTAGAACGTTCAATACCTTGTTTTGAGTATAAGATGATCTTATCTCCTGCCTTGATTTTTTTATCAGGAAACCAGTAATTATGTCTCAATTTATTTGATATATAATTACCATCATAAGTTGTATCAAAAAGAATATAATCACCAATATCACAGTCATTATTTGCTTCTAGAACAATTCGTTCCGCTGACTTATTACCAGCATCTTTAACATAAAGAATTCTTATATCCATTATTTCTTACTCCATTTAGAGATAGTCGCACCTAAAATTAATATCAAACCAATTACAATAAATAGCCAGTTTTGTATTTCAAAAGGCTTTGAAAAATCAAAACTAGAAATTGCGATAATTATACCACCAATTGTATAAACAAAATCGGAAAGAATTTCTGAAGATTTTTTTTGCTTTAGTTTTTCAAGTGCTACAGATAATGATTTATCACATTCGTGAAACTTTTCTTCTATGTTTCGTAAAACCGAAAGCTCTTTAGTATATTTTTCATTATCGGATATCAACATTTTTACAACCGCAGGACTTTTTAAATCCTCTTCATTCAAACTACGAGCAATATTGGGATAAAAATCTATTGCTTTTTTAGATTCGACAGGAGTTTTTTTAGCACCCGTTTCTTCTTCCATGTCATCAATGTGTGCATCAGTCATTTAAACCACCTATATTATTCATCCAGCGCCGATAGGCGTCCATCTAACTGCCGCTTAACCTGCGTTTGTGTCTTTGCCGACGCACAAAGCGGCGGCAAAGTTGGCGCGAAAGTTGCATAAAAAAGGGAGCCGCAGGCGACCGTCAAGCAACTTTCGTGACAAAACAAATGTCAGGTTGAAGCGGGTGTTAGATTTTATTTTTCTTAAAAGCCCCTTTTCTTGCTTTCTTTGCTAACTCGTCTTTATTTTTATAAGAATCAGTTCTACCTTCCACTGCTAAAACTGTAATTATAAATTTGCTATCTTCTAAATACCCGATAATTCTATATTTTCTAAATTCCGGACTTTTAAATCTCCAAAGCCCTTTTAAATTTCCAACTAATTCTGTTCCGCCAACTTCATATAGCCCTTTTTTATCTTTTGCAGAAACAAGTTTATTCTTGAGATATGTTTTTATATTCTCTCTTTCAGTTGCTTCTAATTTTAAAATTTGCCGTTGAGCTTTTGGAGCAATCTCTACAACAAACATTATTTGAAGACCTCATCAAGAGCATAAGTCTTTTTACCATCTGCAATCCACTCATTATAAGACTGCTCTGCAAGATAATAATCTTCAATATCGTCAAGTTGCTGTTCAATAGCCTTTGTTGCATAAAAGGTTTTTGTCCTACCTGTTTTCAGAGCAAGTGCTGTAAGTCTGTCTTCTAATTCCGGTTTTAATCGTAATGCAAGCATAGTACTTCTCCTTATTTGCTATATATGTATAGCAAATAAAATAAAATTTGTCAATAAAGACGGACTATCTTTCTGTAAAAAATATATTTTCTTGAATTTCACGAATATAGAATTTTTGAACTGTTTTATTACTCGTTTGTCTTTGGTCAGTTAAGCTGTTTTAATTCATATAAAAAGTCCATATATCATAAGTACATATTTATGTTACTATTGTCTATATCATTAATATACAAAATAATATACGGACTTTCTGCTTCCAGTAATACTTACACAATAGGTGCTTTTTTAACTTTTTCAAGTGTATTTGGGTCTGTCACTCGTAGAAATTCTCTATTATTTATTTTTAGAATATTTCCTGATACACTAAATGATATTACCGTACCATCATATGATGTATAGTTATTACCTGAATAAGTACCAGCAAAAGATTTTTCCCACTTATTGGAATCTACGGCATAAACTTTTCCATCAAGAAAATAATAGCCGATATGATATCCGCTTTCAAACCATGCACTACCATTAAGGTTGTTGCTATTATCATTATCGCCGGAATTGACCTTATTACTATTCGGTTGCGGACAACCAGTAATTAATACCACTGCACCAATTATTAAAACTAATGCTCCAATCATTGAAACTACTTTTCTCTGTTTCATTTCGACCTTCCTTTCGCAATGCCCTTTTTCATTGCAATTATTTTATTTTTTTTGGTCGAAGGACTGTTTCGATTGGTTCCGCACCCGCCTGCCTTCAGGCAGGTCAATCTAACATGCAGTTAAGCTGCAAAACATACCGGCGTTTAGCCGGCCGCTCTTCAGAGCGGGTTTTGTCAGTCTTGAACTGCGTGTTAGACGCATTAAATTATTTATCTTTCTATCAGCTTTCCAGTTAAATATTTATGTAAAATACTTCCTGCAAAAACTTCATATTCCATACCTTCTTCAAAAGCTTTAGCCTTTAGGTTATTCATATCTTGCTTGACAAGCATTATATCTATCTTCTCGCTTTTCATAAGCATACTTTCAGCTGCTTTTTTAAAATCATTACTAAGATCATAAAAATTTTTTACCGATTTCCATTCATCATTTTCTATAGATTCATACAACTCTTTTTCACTATTCATTTTCTTCTCCTTTCCAATCAAGATATTTCGACGTATATTTTCTACTTGGAAAAATAGTTTTCAAAAAACAAACATCGTTTTCAAGTACACAAGGAACTACATATACATATCTATCAATTTCTACAAGAAGCAAAAGTTGATTTGGATATTTTTCTTTATTTGGATGCTCTAAAATATCCAATAAATTATCTTGCTCAATTGCCACAATAATCCGCTCAAACGATATATTTCTATCTCGTTTAAGCATCATATTTTTTTCATTATTCCAATCGAATATCATACTATAAATAATATATCACTTTTTCAATTTTTTAACAATAAACCTAATACTACAAATAAACTTTATTTTTATACTATTACATAACAATATTAAAACACAAAAACTAAAGTTTTGTTTTCCTTAACAAGTTAATTATTATAATCACCATGACCGTCCGAAGGACTTTTAACTCGTTGACTTCCTTAACAAGTTTTAAAATCCAAAGATTAAAGTTTTATTTTTCTTATACAAATAGATATTATAATAAAACATAACTTTATCCAAAGAACATAAGCTATTAATTCGGGTTTTAAGCTTTAATTTATAAAAATATACCCTATTTTTCAAAGTTACAGTTTATCGTGCCGAAGGCATCGGTCTAACTTCCGCTTAACCTGCATTGCCGTAAAGGCAATGTCAGGTTGAAGCGGGTGTTAGAAGAATTTTTCTTAAAGTCACACTACTTAATTATTTCTTTTAATTCTTCAATTGAATATGGCGGTACTCTTCTATGAATCATCGCATGGCAATTAGGACATACAGGTCTTAAATCAGTAATCGGATCAACAGTATATTCCTTTTTTATTGAGGACAATGCTTTAATATGATGAATATGTATAAAATCTCGACCTATTGCCCCATATTTATCTGAAAGTAACATTCCACAAACACAACATTTGTAACCGTAATATTCAATACATTTTTTTCGAGCATTTTGATCACGTTCATATATATTTACATAAACTTGTTTTGCTTTTCCCTCTTTATAAATATTTTCTTCTTCTTCTGGATAGAGTGTCAAATCAGCATCGCTAATTAATTTACTATATTGCTCATATATTCGCCTTATTCCATTTAATTTTCCATGTCCAAGTGATTCATAATAATCCAAATGACCGAATACTGATATTAATGCTTTCTTCAGTTCTGATTGACCATCTTCTTGATAAATACTATCCAAGAAATATTTTGTTGCTGCTTCATTCATTGTACGTGCGTACTTATGAGCAAGTCTCATATATTTATAATTATTTATATAATCTTTTGCAGACGTTTCCTTCATTGAGTATTTTGTTGATAATACTTTAACAGCATCATTGATTGAGATTTTTCCATTATAAACATCTTTCGCAAACTCATACGAGTACTTAATCATTTTATCCGTTATTTTAGACATAAATATTACTCCCAGTTTTCTGTCGCCCGCAGGGTCGTTCTAACTACCGCTTAACCTGCATTTGCGGCTCGTCCGCAATGTCAGGTTGAAGCGGGTGTTAGGTTTTACTTCTTTTCCCAAATTTTAACTTATCTTCTCAATGATCATCACCATTTTTTAATGCCTGTAATATATCTTGTGTACTTACAACTTTATTTTAAGTTCATTTTTATCGTTTCATAGAATTTATACAGTTCAAACATTTTTCCAAAGCATCCATTGCTTTATCACTATATGAGTAAAAAAATCATTATAATCAGATTGACTTAATAGTACGTTATTATCTTTTGAATTCACTTGAAATAAACATACATTATTTCTTATCTACATATCAAGTCGATTATGCCAATAGCATCACATATTATTTTTCCAATTAATATATTTCAATTCTAGACTTATTTTCAGTTAAATATCACTGTAATACTTCAAACAACCACTCAAAAATAGCTCCAGCTATAGAAACAAGCGACAAAGACTGTATGATTACACCCTACAATAGTATAATCATACAGTGATAAATAGACTCATCTATTCATTATCATCGTCATCTTTCTCTTTATCGTTATCGTTATCATCATAATGGATATGAAGTTTTCCAAATGGAGTGTCAAAATCGACATCTACGATAGCGTTATTTGCAATATCAGACATAAAACACCTCCTATAAATTTATTTTTAGATCGAATAAATGTTATAGGTCGGTTCCACACAAGTCTTTCCGCAAGCGGTTAGCTTGTCAACCTAACATTGTTTTAAACCGCAAACGGGATCAGTCCCGTTTGTCGGCTTTGAAAACAGTGTTATGTATTTTCTTCTAATTATACATCTTTAGAATTTCTGTTCGTTTCGCTTTTTTTAAAATCTCAAAAAAATATTGTTCATCAAGAGTATTGTCTTTTAGAAAATCTTTATGTATTTTTTCAAAAATTTCCATATTTTCTTGATATAAACCGCTTTGTGGTGAAATAAAGTACACAGTTTTTTTAAGAGTACGTATTTTTATACTAGTATCTCCATTGCTGATTTGTATTCGTTTTCCGTCAATCATAGCCCAACCATTATCATATTCGGATCTTGTTATAATTTTATTTTTATAGTAGCAAACTTCTTCATCCTCATATGTACTACCATTTTGTTCTAATACAGATTGTTGAGGTTTTGTAATAACCATAATAAGTGAACCTCCTGGATAAATACCTAGTCTAAAGATAATTAACTTTTCAATTTTCATTTCTTGCCATTCAAATGAATAAGTTTCATTTTGAGAATCAATATTAATTTCCTTTATATCTATATCTGAATATCCTTGTGAAATCCAAAGAGATAATTTATCACAATTTTTTTGAAGGAAAAGAATAATATCATCAATTTCATCTTTTCTTGCAATTGTTTTTATACAAGGTATTGACGAGCTAACTTCAAATGTATATTTAAAAATTATTTCATCAAACAAATTTGTTGTTCTAATAGCATGATAATGCCTTTCCTCCAGTTCCTTTTTTTCTAATTGTCTATTTTGATATGAAGAAATATGACTTTGAATTTCTTCAAAATTTTGAAATCTATCAATAGGATTTTGAGACAATAATTTTTCAATTATACTGTTGTAAATTGTTTGCTTAAAATGTAGGTCTATTGTTTGAAAGCCTCTAATGGTTTTCTGACAAACCAACCAATACATTATCTGTCCAAATGCATACCAATCTGCAGCAGGTGTAATTTCATCAATATTTTTATCAGCTTGTTCAGGTGCAGAGAAAGAATAATTACCAAGTCTATCAGAAGGTTTTGTATCCACTAATTTTATATAATAGTTTTTATCAAATGAAGCTATATCACAATCACCAATTAATAGTTTTTTATTTAACATAAATAAATTTTGAGGTTTTAAATCTCTATGAATAATATTTAATTGATGCATTATTTCTATCTTTTGACCTAACTCATTAAATAATTTTATCCATAATTCAAAATCAATTTCTTTTTCTCTTATAAATGAAGCAAGCGTATTTTCTGCTAAAGGCATAATTGTAAATGGTATGATTAATTCTTCCGTAATACGAAGTGAATGAAAATAAATTTGCGGTAAAAATATATTTGAATTCTGGACTAACTGAAGGTTAATATATGCTTGTTTAAATCTTTTATATGCTGAAGACTCCTTTTCCTTTATATTTTCTAAAAATAGTTTAATAGCAAATTTACAAGTTGAATTTTCAAGTACCGCTTCATGCACAATAGATGTACCACCTGAATTAATTCTTTTTCCAACATTTATTTTTGCAAGTGGTGTTACGATTTCTGGATGCCTTTTTATATAATCATTTACAATTGTATCGATATTCATTTTTTCCCTTTTTGTTTAATTTTGCTGCTCGAAGGGCAGTCCACATAACATTCGCTTAACCTGCATTTGCGGCTCGCCCGCAATGTCAGGTTGAAGCGGGTGTTAGACGTTATTTGCTATTCTCTCCAAACAAAATACGAACAAAATCTCTTCTTGAATACAAAATCCTTACAATTCTTATAACTTCGTCTTCAATTCTATAAAATATTGAATAATTATTTGAAAGCACGAACTTATAATCTGTAGGAAATGAAACATATTTTCCCACAGGAATCCCTACATTTGGAAAAACTGTCAAATTTTCATAAGTTTCTATAATTTTTGAAATGGTATTATGTGCAGCAATGGGATTTTGAAGTTCATTCTCTATATAATCTTTGATTTCAAGTAAATCTGCTGCCGCTTGCGGAGCAACCTTTATCTCAAACATCAAAGTCCCGCCATTTTTCTGACTTCAGTTGTATCCAGCCATCCATTTTGCAAAGCAGATTCTTCGCCCTTCTTCAATTCAGAAAAAAGAGTTTGCGTAGCCGTCAATTTTTCGTAATCTCTTATGGAAATCACAGCATAACACCCCCTACCATTTTTAGTAAGAAAAACCGGCGATTCATCAGCAACATCCTGCAAAACTTCATTATAATTACGCAAATCCGAAACAGGTTTTATAGCAATCATATACACCTCTAATATTCGTAATATTTTACTAAATAATTATCTTAAAATACTTATAAGATGTCAAGTGGATTAAACTCTCATATTTTTTACTAATTGTGAATAAAGAGCTCTCTATGACCATCCAAGGGACTTTTAGTTCGTTGATTTCCTTAATAAGTTAAAAAACACTTGGATAAAAGTTTACTTTTTCTTACTCAATTAGTCATTATGATAAAACATAACTTTAATCAAAAAACGAAGTTATTAATTTTGGTTTTAAGCCTTAATTTATAAAAATATATCACATTTTTCTAAGTTACAGTTTATCGTGCCGTTAGGCATCCGTCTAACATTCGCTTAACCTGCATTTGCGGCTCGTCCGCAATGTCAGGTTGAAGCGGGTGTTAGTTGATAACCATTTTTATGTTTCTTTTGCAGAATTAAATTTTATTATTTTATTCCAGTCGATTTCACCGGAAGATAAACAATAGTTTTGAATAAATTCTCCAGTGAATTTATTTATCATCTGTGTATATGACTGCATAAACTCATCACTCTTTTCTTTTGCTTTAAATCCTAACGGTTCAATGATATCAATATATAAATTTTCATCTCCTGAAATAAATTCCCAAAATTGTTGACCACAGTATTTAAAATAGTCACCCTTATCCCAGTTCTTTTCTTTACCGTAACAGCAACCATTCACGGCTACAATATGCAATTGAGAATTGCTTGTCCGTAATGTCTTTTTAGCTGTTTTAAAATCACCAATCATTTTCTTAATTTGGGAACTGTTCCCCCAATTTGGCCCTGATTTTATGCTGACAATATAACGCGTATTGTTATCATCAAACTCAAGATCAATACCTTGTATGCCTGATTTATAACCGCCATACACTTTGGAGTTAATAAAAAGTGCAAGACCTTCAAGCCAATCACCAAAGATTGTTTCTTCATTTGAAGAAATATGAGCATTTAAAAATCCGGATACAATCTGTTCAGCAGTTAAAATATTTTTTGCTTTAAAAAGATACGGGTTCTTTCTTTTTAATATTGTCGATAGTTTTAGATTATCCAAACTGCTGATTCTCTTTTTATGAAAGTTACCAATATTCTTTTCAACATACATTTTTACATCATCTATGCTTAAACTACCCATAGTTAACCTCACCTTCAAACAACATCATTTCTTGTTCATTAATTTTCTTTTGTACTTTTTTACAATATTCATCTACAATATCAATTCCTATCGCATGACGGTTCATACGGTTTGCAACAAAGACTGTCGTACCCGATCCCATAAAAGGATCTAAAACCGTGTCATATTCTTGAGTAAATAATTTAATAAACCATTCAGGCAAACTTTCAGGAAATGCAGCACTATGGTTTTTGTTACTGCATTCAGTGGCTAAATGAAGAACATTGGTTGGATATGCCATATCCCTTTCAAGCCAATTTGAAATATTTTTTCCAAAACCGCTTCCGACTTTTGAATTGTCCCGTATTTTATCGATTTCCGATAAATTTTTAAGCCTGTTTTTTGCCCAATCTCCCATAGGAACCATCACAGCTTCTTGATACATATTAAATTTTTTTATTTTATTGAATTGTAACAAACGCTCCCACGCATCCCTAAACCTATTCGGCCATTTTCCAGGATAACAGTTTTTTTTATGCCAAATAAATTCTTCTGTCCATAACCAACCTTGTTTTTTCATTTCCAAGATTAATTCAAGAACATACGTATTGCGTTCCCCGTTTTGTACCTTTTCTTTTATATTGAGAATAAAGGTGCCGTCATTTTTCAAAACTCTAAAAAGCTCCGCAGCAATCGGAAGAAACCATGATACATATTTCTCAGGTTTTATACCGCCATAAGTATTTTTCCGCTGATCGGCATAAGGAGGTGAGGTAACAATAAGGTCTACGGAAGAGTTAGGTAATTCTTTCAGTTTTTCCAGACAATCTCCCGATAATATATTTGTTGTTATCATAGTGTCTTATGAATAAATCCTTTTTGTAATTTTACACAAAAAACGATAATTAGTACAGTAATCCAAAAAATGCATTGTGTAAGCAATGTCCAACTAACTACCGCTTGACCTGCATTTGCGGCTTGTCCGCAATGTCAGGTTGAAGCGGGTGTTAGACACTTTTATTTTCACTATATTACTTGTATTAACAATTATATTTTTAATCTCACACTATTTTACTTTTTATTACTATACATTTTATTACTATACATTCGTAAATAAAAAGCTAAAATTTTATATACATTAACAGCTTTATATTATAAATACCAAACCATCCAGAGAACTTATATCCCGTTGATTTCCTTAGCAACTTTAAAATACTTAGATAACTTTCAAACTGAGTTAGATGCTGTCTTTTTATGAGATATTCTCTTCAGATATTTGATTATTTTCATCCGATTTGTAAATATTGTTTACAAATGCTTTGATCTTATTAGCATCATTTAATGCTTTTTTCATGTCTTCTTCTTCAATTTCCATTGCAAACGGATATCTTGAGTAAACTCCATAAGGTGTCAGTCGAGCACATTCCTGTTCAATAGTCTTAAACTCCTCTTTTGTCTGCATACATTCGTTTACAAGCAATTTTAAATCATGAGTTTTCGGAATGACTTTATTTTGATCTGCAATATATCCTTTTAAAAATTTTTCTGATGACTGTTGACAATGATAACAAACAATTTCAAGTGGAACAGGATAAAGAGTCTTGACAAGATGATTTGCACTAATTAAGTCCCGTTCTGCATAGGCATACCACTCTTTTGAAATTTCCGATGGATTATTCATATAGTTTTACTCCTTTTTTTGCAACTTCGCTTTCTATACAGGAAACAATGTTTTTCCTTTTATTAAAGGAACTACTGTTTGAAACAAGTAAATCCACCGGACGCTTTTGGTAGGATGAAATTGCAAATCCAAGCTGTTGCATAGCTATCAATGGGCGGACAGAATTATCAGGAATTACAACATAAATGTCAAAATCACTATATTTTGTCGGTTTCCCATATGCGTAAGATCCGAAGAGGTAAATTTCATTAACTTTCATATTGTTACATATCGCATTAACAAGAATATCCAATTCTTTCTTTATCTCTGCTTTCATAGCATCTCTCTCCCTCCATTATACCATATTTTGAATTTTTTGTCAGGAAATGAGGATAATAAAATCCTTAGATAAAAATATTATTTTTACTTATCCAAGTAGCTATTATAATAAAACATAGCTTTACTCAAAGAACCTAAGCTATTAATTTGCTCTTTAAGCTTTAATTTACAAAAAATACACCTTATTTTTCAAAGTTACAGTCCATCGTGCCGTAAGGCATCGGTCTAACATTCGCTTAACCTGCATTTGCGCCTTTGCCGTCGCGCAAAGCGGCGGCAAAGTTGGCGCGAAAGTTGCGGTGCCGTATAGGCACTTTAAGCAACTTTCGTGACAAAACAAATGTCAGCGTTGAAGCGGGTGTTAGATTCATTATTAACCAATAAATAAATAGTATATGTAATAATCCCGGAACTTATTACTACATATACTAAAATTACTTCCCTTTTTTATTTGGGTTAAGCTGTTCGCCACGATTACCTTGATTTTGGTCATACTGACGATTTGTACCGGCTGTACCCTTATTCGGATTTTGCATATTTGACGCATTATCCGAAGGTCTTATAGATTTATTTTCCGTACTCATAAACAGTAACATCTCTAATTGTATAAATCAATTTTAAAATAGTCTTTACCATAATACGTATCTTTCTCTACTTTTATATGAAATGTTCCTGTCGTATATTCTGCTTTTCTTACCTCGGGCTTGCTGAATAAACCTGATTTTACAGAACTGCTCTCGTTTCCACTGACAAATATAGTTTCACCTATATTCGAATCAAAGGACAGAAAAAATTCTCCTACCACTCCGTTCCTGTTACATGATGTTACTACATCTTTTATGACTATCTGTTTTTCTTCACCAGCCTTTAGTTCTGTTTTCGGACTAGCAGGCAAAGGAAACTCACTTGTAAAACTTCCATCTAAAGATGTTGCAGATATGCCTGTTTTCTCAACATCCCATTTTGTTTTTCCTTTTATTGTTACATAACAGGTTTCTGTAGAATCATTTTTGAATTTTAATGAAATGTCTCCTCTTATATATTCCGGCCCCTTGTTGTTTTCATTGGATTTTCCACTATTCGCCTGTGGACAACCGGTAATGAACGCTACTGCACTAATTATTAAAACCAATGCGCCAATCAGTGAAACTATCTTTTTTTGTTTCATTTCGACCTTCCTTTCGCAATGCCTTTTTTCATTGCAATTATTTTTTCGGTCGAAAGGATGTTTTCGATTGGTTCCGTTACCCGCCTGCCATAAGGCAGGTCAATCTAACATTCGCTTAACCTGCATTTGCGGCTTGTCCGCAATGTCAGGTTGAAGCGGGTGTTAGGTGTTTTCCTTTACATAATTCAAATAAAAATTTATAAAATCATCTTTATTATAAGTTTCAGTTTTATTCATAAACATTATATTAATAAATTCTAACTTTGCATTTCCTAGAATATATGTTTTTGTTTCAATGTGTTTATTATAATTTTTAATAAGCATATTCTTTTTAATTTTTTCAGCAAATGAATTTACACATCTACTTTTATCTCTTGTTAATTTTGATAAAATTTTGTATTTTAGTAATCCATCTCGACTAAAAAAAGGTACGACTAGACTATCTAAATATTCTAATAATGTAAGATTAGCAAATTCATTATTCAGATTTAAGATTTTTGAATAGAGATTTTTCCTAATTCTAATTTCATAAGCATATAACCACGTAAATTCCATTATATAATCATATAAAAGTAGCGGATCTTTTTCTATTACAAAAAGAAAATACTCTTCCAGTAGTTTTTTACATTTTATTCTATGAATATTTAAAGTATCACAGATTATAATCAATGCTTCTCTTCGTCTAGTATATGAAGAATCAAATAGCATTTTTTCACAAAATTTATAAATACAATCATTTTCATATTTTTTTAATATTAATTCTCGATATTTATGTGAATGAGTTACTGAATCACAAATAAATGAACAAGGACTTTTCCATTCATGAATAGCATCATTTTCATAACATTTTTCGAAGAAAAGATTTATATCTTTAATTTGTAACAAGTCCTTGCATACCTCTTCCAAATATTCATCTGTAAGATAATATGTATATTCTTTTACTTTTTGTATTAATTCATTCTCTTCCAATATTTTATCCTATTTTTACCATTATACACCTAACTTCTATACACCTAACTTCCCTTCGACCCTTCCTCACTATATCATAAAAACCAATAATTTGCAATCTAAACTGCTGTAAAACAAAAAAACACATCTTTCTACCATAAATACAAATCGGATAAATGAACCGCTGGCAGATTAGGCCTATCCTCACTAAACGGAGAAAAGAAAGATCACATCCTGTCGATAGGGCTTTGAATGCCTAGTCCGCCGCGGTTTAGGACATGGGTGTAAACCATAGTAGTTTTAACATCGCTGTGGCCGAGAAGCTCTTGGATGGTGCGGATATCGTAGCCGGCTTCAAGCAGGTGCGTTGCAAATGAGTGGCGGAAAGTGTGACAGCCGATTGGTTTAGGGATACCTGACCTTAAAACAGCTTCATGCAGAGTACGCTGAATAACCGAAGGATCGATATGGTGCCGCCCCTGCTCGCCAGTTTCTTTATTCCGCCATCGGCGTGCTTGGGGAAACACCCACTGCCATGCCCAAGTTTTGCCGGCATTGGGATACTTTTTTGCAAGAGCAAACGGAAGCGGCACCGAACCGAAACCGTCCTTGCAGTCTGCCTCATAAATACGCCGGACATTTTCCAAATGTTTTTGAAGCGGAAATTTAAGTGAAACAGGCAGAACGGTCTTACGGTCTTTCGCACCTTTTCCGCAGTGTACCGTAATTTCGTTTTTCCCAAAATCAATATCCTGAATTCTTAACCGCAAGGCTTCCATAAGCCGCATTCCGGTTCCGTAAAGCAAACGGATAAGAAGCCCGTAATCGTTTTCAGGCAAAAGAGAAAATATCTTTGCAGTTTCCTCACGAGTCATTACGGCAGGCAGCTTTTTGGGCTTTTTGGCACGGACTATATTTTCAGGAGTCTTTATAGTTAAGCCTAATATGTTTTTATATAGAAACAAAAGAGCCGCAAGAGCCTGATTTTGGCTTGAAGCGGCAGCCTTTTCCTTCACTGCAAGACGGCTCACAAAGGCATTTATTTCCGTATCGGAAAGAGTTTTAAGATTTTTATTCTTATTTTCACGAATGAAGCGGCTTATCCAATAGCTGTAAGCCTCCATTGTACGCTTACTGTAGTGTTTGGCAGTAATAACTTCTTCCAACTCATTTAAAATACACTGAATATCGGTTGCAGTATGATTATTCCTTTCTCCAATAATTTCGGTATTCAAAGACTCAGTATTA
Organism: Treponema denticola; assembly: GCF_024400535.1. Taxonomy (NCBI): domain Bacteria; kingdom Pseudomonadati; phylum Spirochaetota; class Spirochaetia; order Treponematales; family Treponemataceae; genus Treponema; species Treponema denticola. Next base: position 1,230,095 of record NZ_CP038800.1, on the reverse strand, counting down.
TTAAGTTCAGAATTTTTAAAATCAAAGCAGGAATCAGCCCTGAAAATTCCTTCATTATAAAGGTTGTTTAATAAAATATCGCAAGAATTACGGTCGGCAGGTATAATCCAGAAACATCCGGCCGGAATCCAAGCTCTGTTAGATAGTTTTTTTATTGATTGCAGAATTTTAGAAAAATCTTCTCCCTCGGCTTTAAAACGCACCGATAAATGCTCTTTTTCATAAGGCCTAATTTCAATAAACATAAAAACCTCCTTAAAAAAGCACAATACACGTTTTTTATGGCATAGCTTACCCATGGTCTATTATGATGATTAATGTTTCCATCTTAATAAACCTGGATAAAACACCTATGCATGGCTGTTCAACTCCAACAGGATAAACAACCAAAACATAAAAAACATTGTAAGAAAAAGCCAGCCTTATATAGCCGCAACATATTATAAGCGGCAGTTTTCTTATGTATAAGCCAATTATCGCATATTTTTATGGAATATGCAAGTATTTAAGATTTTTTGGAGATTAGAGGAAGAGAAATATCTCTAACATACAGTATAAAATTTTACTGACTATTTTTCAATTGAAGAAAGCGATGAAACCACCCGCCATCCGTGGCGGGGGAGATTAATCCAATCCGGCAAGAGGCGAGCCAAGGACGCGAAGCGAATAAAAATTAACTACTGAAATCAAGCCGTAAATAGAGGGAGCAAATACAAGGCGCGAGGAAAAATGAAGCGGAGGCGTGCTTTGTGCACGTCGAGCATTCATTTTTTCGCAGCAACGCAGTAGATGCCCCTCTATTTACGGCTTAGAAGGTGCCGCCGCCTAGGCGGAACGAAAGACTATACCTCACCTCACCCTTCGTCTTTGAGCTGGAACTTAATGGATAGCTAAAAGAAGGGCCGGTGCTCATACTGGCAAATTTATATATTTTCCAGTTGAGGGTGAGCTTTGAAAAACCTTCAAGCTCCGATATAGCAAATTGCTGAAAAAGGTTTAGGCTCAACTTATCGGTACCTAGTTTATTTTGGCTTATATTAAGAGCTATATAGTGTTGGCCTATATTTCCCATAGCTAAAATATCACCTGAGGCAAGGACTGAACGATGAGTGTAATCCTTGTTTTTTATGTGCACAGCAGCCTCTGAAAGAATATCTTGAGCGGTATCAGTATTTGAGTATCCGAAGCCGTTATAAAAATATTGTAAAGCGATACTGGTATTGGTGTCGGCATTTGAATAAGAACCGCCGAGGGTTGCCTGAAAAAAGGGTTTACTTTTTTCGGTATAGGAACTCATATTGGCCTTATAATAGGTATAGTCGCTTCCCCAAGCAAAAACGCCCTCGCCGAAGACGGCAACCTTTCCTGCAATACTGCCCGAAACGGTAGTAATAAGACGGGGAGCTTTTTCGTATTTGTACCAGCCTCCAAATCCCAATTCCCAGTTGCCGACAACAAACTCGCCCTTTGCAGCTCCTGCCGTGTATTTGGGATCAAAGCCGTCTCTCTGTTCCGGAGGCAATAGGTAGAGCCAGATATTGTGCTGGGTTTTGGGAATTATTATATGGGTTCGTAACGAAATTCCCCCTTCCCTATCGGCCGTAGGATCTTGAGGATCGATTCTTGAAATATTTATAACATCGGCAGGACTATAAAAGTAACCGGTTCCCCATTTTACCGCATGTTTCCCAAAACGGAAAAAAGCAATATCCTTAGCGGAAAAATCCGTGTAAAGCTCTTGAATTTTAATATTTGGGACTCCGCTTACTTCTACAAAAGCAGGTAATTTTAAACCGTTTGGAGGAACAATCGACTTAGGCACAAAAGCAGCCCCTTGTCCGGATAAACTCTTCTCGAAAGGGAAGCCGAAAAGAAATTTTCCGTAAAGTTTTAAGTCGTCGCTGGGACGGGCATCAAAAAAAAGGCTTCCGTTTAAGGTTGTATTAAAGGTTCCCTTTCCGTCTTTAAAAGATTTCAGGTAATCATCCTTCTTTGAATAAGGGTCTACCCAAGCATAATTTATTCCCATTGAAGAACTTAAACTTCCGCCTATTCTCAATTTTTTTGACTCAAGGCTAAGGCTTGCCTTTTCAAGATCTGCCTTAAACTTTAAATTACTCTTACTGTCAGAACGGGCTTCTTCGGCAGATATAAGGGTATCTTCATCTCCGCCGAAAAGATCATTTTCCAAATCGGAAGAGTTTTCTTGTGCAAACACAAAAAAGGGAATAAATAAAACAAAAATAAAAATCGCAATTTTTTTCATATTAGTTTATCTTCTCCAAATAAGCCTTGGTAAAAACTACATCATCAATTTTTGCAGTGCTGAAGTCTTGAAATATCTGTGTTGTTTTTTCTCCCTTGATAAGCTCATTTATATATATTTGATGTACGGGAAGCGGCATACCTTCAACATTTGCGTATTTGGGTATAAGAGTAGTTCTCATGTGTTTTCCGCTCGCACCGTAACTTTCTATTTTTAAAAGGAGGTGTTCATCTTTTCGTACAAAGAATTTTTCTTGAGCATAAGCAGCATCCTTTTCCAAAGCCTTAGCAGTTACCGCATAAACCTCATATTTACCCAGTTTTGCTTCTTCAATTTTAAGAATTTCCCAAGCTTGCCTAAATTGCGACTTTTTATTTACATCGGATAATTTTGTATCGCTGTTTGCCAAATTCCTTTTAAGGGAAGAATGAGTAAACTGATGGGCAATAGGATCATAGAACCAAAGGTTCTCCTTTTCCTGTAAATAGCCGTTGCCCTTATCGGCTTCCGGAGCCAGCTGAATAAGACTTGTTTGGTCCTTAGTGTCGCGTCTAAAGAGTTTAAACTGAATGACTTCCTTAGGCTGATTAGGCTTTTCGACAATCAGTGTGAGCGTGCTTGTAAAATCTTTTTTAAAATTTCCTGTGTCGAAAACTTTATCCATAATCTTATACATTTCCTCCATTGAGGGAATCTCGGCGAATACCGCAATGCTTACAAAAAAAGCAATGAGTATAATCAATAATTTTTTGTTAATAAAATATTTCATACATTCTCCTATAACACGATATTTTGTGCAAAGCACAAAACTCGAAAGATAAACAGTAAGGCTGAATTTCTGCCGAACTGTTTATCGAATCTCCTATAAAAACTTATTTTCCTGACCTTAAGGCTTCGGCAGGAATCATATTAGCGGCTCTCGAAGCCGAGCCCCTTACAGTAAGCAGGGTTAAACCCAACATTATCACAAACTTTAAAAAAACTAAAAGCGCGGATAAGTTCCATGCAAAATATCCGTTTTTGGTAAAGACCGAAAAAGGTGAATCTACAGCTATCGGAATAAACGAGATAACCTGCATTACAAGAACAGCAAGGACAAAACCGCATACGGCTCCGAATAAGGATAAAAATGAAGCTTCTGCAAGAAAAAGACGCCTTATATGTTTTCTCATAACACCGCAAGAGCGCATGGTTCCGACCTCACCCCTTCTTTCATACACAATAATTTTAAAGGTATTTGAAATACCTATCATCGTAATAACCAAAAGCACAATCAAAATACCGAAACTTATACCGTTTAAGGTATTCATAAAGGTAATAACCTGCGGAGCAAAATCGTAAAAAGTAGCTATGCCGAATTTGGTTCCCTGCCACTTTCCTTCTTCAAGTTGCTTAAATACATTGCTTGCAGGCTGTGAAGGGCTTATAGTTCGGGCAAGATCCCTGCTTGTAATGGGATGAGTTTCTGCGATTTTTCTTTCAAGCTGTTGCGCATAAATTTCCTGCATATCGGGATTTTTTAAAAAAAGCGAATATACTTCTATACTGTCTTTTTCCAATTCCGTAATTTTTTGCAAATAATCAAAATTGATGTAATTTGTGATTCCGCCGAATGAAGAGCGATTTACTGCAATACCTTCTACTTGAAGTTCAATAACCGTAAGCTGACCTTGTGATGTCCTAGTTTCAAGTAAAACTATATCGTGCAAGTCTACATTTAAGGTTGCGGCTACCGATTCGGAAAGAAGAATTGCATTTTCTTTTTTCATGGCTTCCCAGCTTCCTTCCTTAAAAAGAATACTGTCATGTAAAATTTTTTCTTCATCGAATTTGCAGCCGTCAATTTGAGAGGTAACTTCTTTTCCTTCAAATATCAGCTTACCTGATGCACGACTTCTTTTTATGATGTACGTAGTTTCTATTCCTAATTCTTTTACGGTCTTTTCTATAAACTCAACATCGTTTTTGTCCATATAAATTTGAGCAGGATCATCCGCCGACTTATCGGGAGCCTTTTTTGAACCTATTATATAGACATGGCCTCCTACGATTTTTGAAATTTCTCCGGCCATACTGTTTACGGCACCGGAAGTCATGCCGTCCATAAAGATAACGACAAAGAAAGCAAAGGCTATCGCAAAAACCAAAAGAATACTTCGCCTTTTTTGTCTGTTTAAATTTCTAAATGCTATTTTTAATATATTCATAATCCATTTCCTTATTTAACGGTTAATTGCTTCAAGAGGACTTATCTTTAAAGCAAGCCTTACCGGATACCAGTTTGCTGCAAGACCGGCCAAAAGCATTGCAGCCATTGTCCAAATAGCAGAACCGATCGAAATACTTACCCTAATCTGTTTTCCGCCGAACATAGCTGCAAGTATATCTCCGACCCTGATGTCAAAAGCATTCACAACGGCTGCAGCGATAAGAGCAAGTACCAAGCCGATAAGAACACCTACGCAAGACATAAAAAAAGATTCCGCAAAAAATATCTTTCTTACAAAACCTTTTTTAGCTCCTATGGCCCTCATCGTTCCTATCTCGGAGCTTCTTTGCATAACGGCGACAACCAGTGTATTCATTATAACGATTAAAACTACTACGGAAAGAATAGCCAGCATTGTAATAAAAGGAATTCTTGTTCCTTCTATTGCACTGTAATACATTGCCATTCCGCGTTCCCAATTCACAGCTCGAGCATTTATTCCTTCTTCCTTAAACCAATCATTTAAGGTTCTTATTACGCTTTGAGTCTTTGAAGAGTCTTTCAGCTTTATTACGATATGATGCCAAGCTTCATTGTCGGCTAAGTTAAGCCGATCGCGCAGTTCGGTACTTCCTAAAATATTTTCATAATCAATCTTTGCATTTGAATTCTGTACGGTATCTATAATATCTGCACCCGAATCATCTGCAAAAAGTTCATCTTCTGATTTTTCGGAAAGACTTAAATCGACGGAATCGGGAATGGCTGCTGCAACTCTTGCGCCCATTGTCATATCGGCAAGTATACGGGTGGTATCTACATCAAAGTAGGCTATGCCGTCTATTGCCGTATCGGGATGAGCATAATCGAAAAAGCCCGTTATGATAACTTTTTGCTGTCTTGCCTTTCCTGCAAAGGCCGTTATCAAAATCTCGTCTCCCAAGTTTAAGGGCCTGTCATAATATTTTTCAAACTTTTCTTTTAAATCACGCGGAATCAGAGCAAACTTACCGTTTGATGTTTTAGGATATTCTCCTTCATAAATATTAATCGTATCAAAAAGATTTTTATAACTTTCAGGTTCAATTCCTAGAATCTGTGCATAAGGAAGAAAGGACCGGTTCTTGTCTTCGGCCTCCCATGAATCGGGTAAATCAAGAGCCTTGAGCATACCGCTTGCAAAAACGGAAGATGTAAAGCCTTTTACCTCAGGAAGGCTTTCAACCTTGGACTTAACTTTTCCAAAAGGAACCAGATAGGGCATCTTAGGTATATCCATGCTGACACTGACTGTCTGAAAAACTCCCAAGAGTTGTACCATTACAGTGTCTTTTTCAGGCTTGCCCGTAATTAAAACATCTCCCGAAAAATCGCTTATACACACTTCCTGAGTTTGCTGTAATGAAAAATTTAAGATACCGAAACCTAGGATAACCAAAAAAGTTCCTATTCCTATAAGTGATAAGGTAATAATCATTTTCGCTTTACTCGCAAAAAGATTTTTTACCGCCATTTTAAAAATTGTCTTATTCATAATATTTTTCCTAAGTTTAAGCTGAAGCCTTTATATCTTCGAGGATTTGCCCGTCCAAAATTTTAATGCGGTGGTTGGTCATATCTACGATCTTTGCATCATGTGTCGAAAAGATAAAGGTTGTTTTAAGTTCCCTGTTTACCTCTTTCATAAGTTCCAAAATTTGAATACCAGTCTTTGAGTCAAGGTTTGCAGTAGGCTCATCGGCTAAAACTATTTGAGGTTTAGTAGCTAAGGCTCTTGCGATGGCAACCCTCTGCCTTTGACCTCCTGAAAGCTCGTTAGACTTATGATGCTTCCATTCGTTCAAACCTACCTTATCGATTAAATAATTAATCCATTCGGTTTGTTTTGCTTTACTCTCTTTTGCTCTTCCAAACAAAAGAGGAAATTCTATATTTTCGTATACGTTTAAAACAGGAACAAGGTTAAAGGATTGAAAAATAAAGCCCAAATACTCGTGGCGGAGTACGGTCATTTTTTTATCCAGTCTGTTGGGAACCTTAACCTTTTTGTTTTGCTTTTTTAAAAGAGAAGCAAAATCCGATTCCTTATAAATACTCTCATTGTTTATGATTAGCTCCCCGCCCGAGGGCGTATCTATTAAACCTATCATATTAAGAATGGTCGATTTGCCGGAACCCGAAGGTCCAGAAATCGAAACGAATTCGCCTTGCTCGATGGCAAAATCGATGCCTTTTACGGCTTCAACTAAAACCTTTCCCAATGGATAGGTCTTCTTTAAGTTTTTAACCTGTACAATATTCATACAAAACCTCCAAAAAAAGTTGTACATATTAGGGAAAACATCGAAAAGCTGAAGTTTTTCGATGTTCATAATATCATAAAAAATTAAAACAAGCATTTACTATAGCTTACATTTTAACTTTTCGCCTTACATTTCTGTAAGTTTACATATTTTTTAACCGCTTTACCAGTGACAAAAGTCATATTTTAAGCGGTAAATAGTCATTTATTTGATTTAACCGCAAAGATCGCAAAGGGCACTAAGAATTTGTTAGGAATCTTTTTAAGATATTCATTAATTATCCTTGGCGCTCTTGGCGTACTTCGCGGTTTACTTTCGGTATTTGATTTAACCGCTGTTTAATTCTTTTTCAATATTTCTACCGCCATATATTACACGGATAATATAAACTTTTTTATCCGATTCGGACGGTATATAAAAAACCAAAAATTTATCAACCGGCATAATACTAATCCTCTTGAAGCTTATCAAAAACCTCGTTTGCCGTTTTTTTATTTCCCTCATTTATATCCGAATAGCCTTTCATCAGTTCCATATTCAGCTCTTCTTCAGTTAAATATCCTAGAACAAGAGGATGATTTACCGGAAGTTTTAAGTCGAAAGGAATACCTTTTTGCAAAATAATTTGTTTATAGAACATATTTATTGCATTAGATGCCGGAATACCAAGGGAATCTAAAATACTTTCAGCCTGTTCTTTTACATTAGGCTCAATTCTCGCATAAAGATTTGCTGTTTTTGCCATTTTTCCTCCAAAACATATGTATTATACACTAATGTACTTACAAAAGCAAGACATTTAACTGCTAAGACTGGCAAAAGTTGAGCTAGGCTCAATTCTGCAAATATTGCAAATGGTATAACGAGTTATCTAGCTAGATAGTTTACATAAATTCTAACTTTTGTCAATACACCTAGATAAAATTTTAATTTTTAAAAGCTATATTTATTTTAACCGCAAAGGCCGACAAGCGTTGAGCTTACGCTCAACTCCGCAAAGAATTTTAATGGAATCTTGATAAGCCAAATCCTCAATTAACCTTTGCGAAGCTCAAGCGCCGCTCGAGCGTTTTGCGTTCTCTGCGGTTCACTTTCTGTATTTATACAATCTCTCCCAAATCCGGCTCTTCATCTATTTCATCGCTTACATACTTACCCGTTTTTTTGCGCTGCTTAACACAGAGGCTTAAAAGATATTCTATCTGTCCGTTTATAGAACGGAAGTCGTCTTCAGCCCAAGAAGCAAGGTCCTGATATAGTTTTGCAGATACCCGTAAGGGTATCTGTTTTTTCTCATCCTTGTCCATCAATATAAGGAACCTGAATTTACTACGGGCTGAGCATCCTTATTTCCGCAAAGGACTACAAGGAGGTTTGATACCATGGCAGCCTTCCGCTCTTCATCGAGAATAACCTTTCCGCTTTCGTTTAACTTATCCAAGGCCATCTCGACCATACCTACGGCCCCGTCAACTATCATCTTTCGGGCTTCGATAATCTCTATACCGGCCTCATTAACCTTTGACTGAATTTCATTTTTGATTCTGTTTGCAACAATTTCGGAAGAACCTCTGAGCGAGCCCTCATCGGGAGTACCGTCCCCCGTTGTATCTACATTTTCTGCAATATCATAAGGATAGATTTTAACTATATTTCTTAAAGCAACATCGCATTGCAAAGATAAAAATTCTTTGTAGTTATCCACTGCAAAAACAGCCTTTGCCGTATCTACAACCCTCCAAATTACGGCAATGCCTATTTCGATGGGATTTCCAAGCCTATCGTTTATCTTTTGCTGGTTATTGTTTAATGTCATCTGCTTTAAAGAAATCTTTTTGTTTAATGCAAAATTAACACCTGCATTTTGAGCGTAAACCTTTTTGTTTACATCTCCGCTTTGACGCAAAACAGTTTCTGCAGCAGGATTAACAGCGATAGAAAAAGGATTGACAAAATACATCCCGCTCTTTTTTAAGGTACCTGTGTACTTTCCGAAAAGGGTTAGAACGAGAGCCTCCTGCGGTTTTAAGATTTTAATACCGAAAAAACAGGTAGAAACCGTTATTATTATTAAAACAAGAACCGCAATACAGGGAAAGCCTATATAAGGCGGAATTAAATCCTCACCTGTAAAATAGATACTGCAAACCAAGGCCGGCAAGGCAGCAAGTTCGATAAGTATAAAAAGACATAGCATCACAAACCCGTTTTTTGCTTTTAATTCTACTTCATTCATAAAATTCTCCTTATAGAAATTTATTTTGATATCATTATGATATCAAAAAGAAGAAAATTTGTCAAGAGGAAGTTAAAAAAAAATTATTTTTAAACATTTATATAAATTTCAACTGCAAAGACAATTGCAGACTTGATAAACAAATCGATTATGAATATTTATTCTACGGGAATATAAACCGGAAAGATTTCCAAGCAGGGCTTCAAATGGAGGATTTTTTTGAAAAGGGTCATTGCGTACAATTTCTATCAATTTTTTTGCTTTTATATCCAAGCCTGATGATTTTAAATTCTGAATATCCTTTACTGCTTGTTTTTCATAAACAATTCTGTACATTAGGCTGCCATATATAAATTAACTACCATTTAACTTCATTTTCGGATAGGCAGTCTTCCAAAGCTGCGTTTTTTCCCGAAATAAGCGATTCCGGCAAACCTGAAATAGAGTTAAGTTTTAAGAAACTCATATAAATTTTTTTGAATTTAGCAAATTAATTAGTTCCGGTATAGCTTTGGAAGCAATTAGCCATATTCTATCAGTCAAAATCTCTCCATAATCATGCACAATTTTATTTCTTAAACCAATAATTTTTGACCATGGAATATCATCATTTTTATTAATAACTTCTTCAGAAATATGATTTGCTGCTTCACCGATAATTTCTATAAGTCTTTCTACAGCTAAACGTTTCACTCTATTTGATAGAAATGAGGCATGATTTTCATCTTTTATAATATCAATAATCTCATTTGAATATGTCAACATATCGTATATATAGCTTTTATCTCTTTCATTAAGCTGCATATAGTATTTCCTTTGTTTTTAAAATATTCTCCCTACGATATGGATTACGCAATCCTTCCGGTTCAACAATATCAACAGGACGTTGTGTAATTTTTTCAAAATACTCTTGAATATCAATTATATCGTATAAAGAAATAGTTTCCGAATTATAAAATTCGATAAGTAAATCTATATCACTATCAGTGTCAAAGTCATCACGAATAGAAGAACCGAAAAACCGATATTTCTTTAATGGAATATTTAGCCGCAATAATTTTTATATCTTTTTCCGAAATATTTATTCCGTTTTTTCTAAGTTTTTCAAAAGCAGACATACTTCCTCCAAGGTACATCTAAAATATACCATACATTTTTATATACATCAATAGAAAAAAATTGTAAAAAGGTTTTACAACTTTGCTTATTTTTTTTCTGCATTCATAATTTTTATCAGCTGATCCTTAAATTCAGGAATGATATTTTTTGCAACATCCCACACAATTTCATAATCAACTGAAAAATAACCATGAATGAGTTTATCTCTCATACCGGCAATATTTCTCCATGGAACTTCTTTATATTTAATTATTACATCAGTTGAAATATTTTTAACGGCTTCTCCGATAATTTCAATACTTCGTGCAAAAGCTCGTTGCGTTTTTTCATCTTTTAAAAATACTTCTTTTGATATGGCCCTTGTTTCAGATTCTAAAAAAAAACAATTTCATCAAAAATATGCTTGAATAACTCTTCATTTGATCGATACATATTCAACCTCATTGAGTATTCTATTACCAATATAAGGACTTAAACTTTCTATGGTTAATAAATCTATTTTTGTATTCAAATTATCTTCCAAGTAATAAACTAAATTTATAAAGTTATTATAATTTTTTTTATCAGCATGGAATTCTACTAATATATCAATATCGCTATTTTTATTTTGTTGATCATGTACATAAGAACCAAAAAGACCTATTTTTTTTACGCCATAGGACTGGAGAATGTTTTTATTATATTCTAAGAAATTAAAAATCTCTTTTTTTTCTTTGGGTTTCATATTGATATTATAATACACATTTTTATATACATCAAGAGAAAAAATTCGCAAAAATTATCATTTTTTTAACTTTTTACTTGACAAACACTATATATAGTGTTAGAATGGCCGATATAAGGAATAGAACGCTAAATAACGCTTTATTCCGAAAGCTGGGAGGAAAAAATGAGAGACATTGAAAAAGTCAATGCAGAAATTGAAGAGGTAAAAAAAGAACTTGAAAATGTTCATGGTACGGGAACTGAGGTTTATGCCAGAATCGTAGGCTACTACCGGTCGGTCCGCAACTGGAACAAAGGAAAACGGGAAGAATATAACCATAGGCTTATGTTCTCTTCCGAAAACGAAAGGATTGGAAAAACTCTGTCCGGCTGTGATTGCCCGCCCATCAGCGGCTCCTTAAATTTTTCAAGTTCGGAAAACCTTTCAGAAAAAAAAGAACAAATAGCCTAATGCTTGCAGGTTTACAAAAAACCACCTTAGTTAATTTTCCCCGCCGCGTCGCAGCGGCGGTTTTTTTGCCCGGCTGCAATATGCGATGCCCCTACTGCCACAATGCAGAGCTCGCCCTAGCCTCGCCTTCTTCCTTTAATGCAAATCCTGAAAGCTCCAACGATTATTATGAGCTTAGCGAAATCTATACATTTTTAGAAAGAAGGAAAAACCTTATTTCAGGCCTTGTAATATCAGGGGGGGAGCCCTTCATGTCCCCGGCCTTGTTCGAGCTAATCGAAAGAGCAAAGTCCTTAAACCTTGCAGTCAAAATAGACACAAACGGCCTTTTTCCGGAACGCATAGAAGAGATTTTAAGCTCTCCCAATCTTAAACCTGACATGATAGCCATCGACCTAAAGACTTCACCTGAAAGGTACGGGGAACTTTTAGCCTCAAAAACCGCTTCAGCCGCAGAAAAAGCAAAAACAGCACTTCTAAAAACCCTAGATATTCTAAAATCAAATACCGAAAAAACGGAAGTAGAATATAGAACCGTTTTGGCTCCATCCCTCGTATCTGAAGATGAAATAAAAAAAATAGCCTCCATCCTGCCCAAAACTGCAAGATGGAGACTAGCCCAATTTGTACCGGGAGCCTGTCTAGCCCCTGAATGGAACTCGGTAGAGCCCTACCCTCTCTCCCAAGCTCAAGCCTTTACAGCCACTGCAAAAAGCCTTATCCCCGATACGGAATTACGCTAACACTAATTCTTAACTACATTGTTTTTGATCAATCCATCGGTTTCTGCCTTGTCGGTTCTAAGCCAATATTGGCTGCGTCCTATGCCGAGACCGATTTCTCCGCGCATTTCAAGGGTATCGGTTTTAAATTTTTTACCGTCAGCCTTGTGAAATTTTATTTTGCAATAGTAATACTTGCCATCACCCGGATCAATGATATAGCCCTTATGCCATGAACCGGCTTCTTTTTTTACAAGATTGTAAATAAAAGGCGTGCCTACGAGCGGCATTTCGTTTACCTTTCCGGCTTTAGGAAAACCTTTATAGGATTCTTTACAAGAAGACGCAAGCTCCTTAGGATCATGTCCTACTGTAACAAGCATTTCTCCAAACAATTTTCCGTCTTTTTCATAAATGTTCCAGACGCCGGTAACCTCATTGGTTTTTTCATCCACGCTTTTCCATAAACCGGTAGCCGGATCTTCGGAAAAGCCCATAGCCAAAATACACATAAAAAATAAAGTAATCAAAATTATTTTTTTCATATTTTACCTCCAAATATATTCAATTTTTATAGGATCAAAGCACCTATTAAGCCGCCAATCAATAATGGAATATTAAAGTGTAAAAATGTAGGAATACATGTATCCCAAATATGATTATGCTGACGGTCCGTAATCAGACCGCTTGTAGGGCCCAATGTAACATCAGAAGATGGAGAACCCGCATCGCCCAGAGCAGCGGCTGTTCCGACAAGACAGGCGATCGCAAGAGGACTGAAACCTAATTTTATGCCTAAAGGAACATATAAGGCGGCAATTATCGGAACACTGCCAAAACAGGTTCCTATTCCCATAGTAATGAGTAAGCCTATCAACAACATTAAAAGAGCCATAATAAATTTACCGGTTCCGAATACGGCAACAGTATCGGAAACAAGTGTTTCTATACTACCTGTTGCAATCATAATCTTTGAAAAACCTCCTGCAGCAAGCATTATAAAAGCAATACCGCCCATAATTCTCATACTATAGTGCATTCTTTCATTTGATCGGCGTACATCAGCTGTAGCGGTTCCAAGCAAAACCGTTATACTTGCTATGCAGCCCCATACCATTGAACCGGTAATTACCTGAACTACACATAAAATAATAATCGAAGCAAGAGATAACCATTCTTTTCTTCCAAATTTTACTTCAACTTCCATATCAAATTCAAAGCCTTGCTGATCATAGCTACGGGGTTTACGGTAAGAAATAAAAATAGAAACAAGCCAGCCTACTATAAGGAAGAATGCCGGTACGAGCATAGCCTTCCAAACATCGTTTACTTTAAAATTAAGGCCGTTTTGCACCATCGCATTAGCTATAATCGTATGAAAGACCAGACCGAAACCTATAGGAAAAATCAAATACGGCCATATTAAAGAAAAAGTCAAACTAAAAAGTCAAACTGCATGCCACGGCGCGTCTGTCAAGCCTCATACTGTTCATAATAACCAAAAGGAGAGGAAGGACTAGAGGTATCCAAGAAATATGTATCGGAATTAATGATTCAGACACAATACCGATTAGGGTTATCAAAAATAAAAGCAAAACCTTTTTACCTTTTAAATTCTTATAAAATTTTAAGGCAATAAAGTCAACAAGAAAGGTCTCATTAATTGCAGCAGCAATAATACCAAGTAAGGCGTAGGAAAGTACTATCTCGGCATTATCTCCCATTCCTAAAACCATAGCATTCATTATCTCGGAAGGGCTCAAACCGCCCACATATCCGCCCAATACGGCAGAAAGAATGATCGAGACTAAAATATTTACTTGGAATAAACATAAGACAATCATAGCAACAACAGAAAGGATCAAGGGATTTATCATTAATCAAACTCCATATAAGTAATTATGTGCACATACTATCATATATTTCAAAATTTGTCAAAATTTTTTATAAAAAAATTCATATTTATACTTGACATAATATTATATTTTATATAATATATAACCATAAATAATATACTAAACAGTATTATATAATATCGGATATAGCAAGGAGGTTAATGGGATGATTTTTTCGATAAATACGGGCTTGCTTGAAGCCTGCGTTCTAGCCCTTTTAAAAGACTCGGATTCTTACGGCTACAAATTAACGCAGGATGTCAAAAGCCTTCTTCCAATATCGGAATCTACCTTATACCCTGTTCTAAAAAAGACTGCAAACAAGCGGATATTTGGAAACCTACGATCAGCCTATCGACGGGCGGAACCGTAAGTACTATAAAATAACGCCTGCAGGATTAAGGCAGCATGAACTCTACATTGAAGAATGGAAGTCCTATAAGGAACTGATAGACAAAATTTTTAAGGGAACAGCCATTTAGGAGATTAAAGATGACAAAGGACCAATTTTTAACGGAACTTAATTCTTATCTTTCGGTTTTAAAACCTGAAGACAGAAAAAATACGATCGAGTTTTATGAAGAATACTTTGAAGATGCCGAAAACGAAGAAGCAGCAATTGAAGAACTTGGAGCACCTAAAAAACTTGCAGAGGAGATTATAGATTTTCATAAAACCTCATATAGGGGTGAAAACACTCAAGTCTCCCAGCAGTTTTCTCCCGATGAAAGCATTTCGGAAATTATTTTAAACATAACAGCCGCAAAAGTTTTAATAAATGCTTCTCAAGAAGAAAAAATTGAGTATACTACTCAAAATATTGCGGATGATGATTTTTCGGCAAAGATTGAAAACGGAAAACTTATAATAAAGGAAAAGCCCGTTTTCTTTTTCAGCAAAAAAGGCTTTGCTTCCTTTTTGGAAAATTTTAACATAAACACCTCTTTTAATGCAAGCAAAAGAGAAATCCTCATAAACATTCCCAAAGATACTCATATTGAAAAACTCGAATTTAATTCCCAGATGGGTTCTTTAAAAATAGAAGAAGTAAATGTAGAAGTTATTGAAGGCTACACAACATGCGGAAATTTTGTAGTAAAAAGCGGTCTACACAAAAAAATAGATTTCAATACTTCTGCAGGTGCTATAAATATAAGCGATATTGATATTGAAACTATGAAGCTTTCTTCTTCAGCAGGTGCTATAAAATTTGAAAACATAAAAGCCGGTAATATTTCCGCATCGACAGGGGCAGGAACAATTGACTTTATAAAAACCGAAAGCTCCTACATCAATGCAAATTCGGGAGCCGGAAATATAACGGGAAATGAATTAAAATCGGATAGAGGGAAATTCAATACGGGGGCGGGAACGAATAAATTCCAAAAATGTGATTTTAATGAAGTTATACTAAACACCGGAGCAGGAAGCATAATATTCCAAGGAAATCTGCATGACTATGCTAAAATTAATTCTGCCATAGGTTCAGTGGATCTTAATTTACCTGATAAAGTAGAAAATTACGATATAAATATTTTTTCCAAACAAGGCAGTGTAAAACTAAATGGGAAAAATATTGAAGGACGAGGAGATAGGCTTAACCTCGGAAGTACTGCTTCAGATACCAATATAAAGATCAGCACTGCTTTCGGAAAAATTAAAATAACCACTCGGGAAGGAGAATAAAATGAAAAGAAGAGAATTCATTGAAGAGCTTGAAGACAGGCTTCGGCATCTGCCCTATAAGGATAGAAAGGAAGCAATTAAATTCTATGAAGAATATTTTGATGAGGCTGGAAGTGAAAATGAGCAAACGGTAATAGACGAGCTTAGAAGCCCTGCCCACATTGCTTCAAAAATTCTTTCGGACTATGCAATAAAAGAAGCCGAAGGAGCAAGAAAATCTGCAAGGGGAGGTTTAAGAGCCTTATGGTTTACAATCCTCGGAATCTTTGCAGCTCCGATTGCAATACCCTTGGCCGTAATTCTTACCGTAGTAATAGTTCTTCTATGCGTAGGACTTTGCGTTGCCTCTATTGCCCTTGTTTTCGGCGGCGGTATATTGGCAGTATTCGCTTTCGGTATGCTTTTTGTAGACTTCGGTACGGGCATTCTTTTAATAGGAGCTATTTTAATAGCCATAGGTTTTACCAGACTTTTATACCTTTTTGTTACTGCGATTATAAGAAAAATATCGCAGCTGGTAAAAAAAATTTAATTTATGGAGGGGCGATAAATAGCTCGGCAGAAATTCTGCCTCACTATTTATCTTCGAGTTTTGTGCTTCGCACAAAACATACTTTATGGAGGGAAAAATGTTAATTGCTTTTTTAATTATTGTTTTTGTTTTCGGGATTATTGCTGCAGTCTTCGGGATTGTAGGGGGAATTTTAGCTCTTGCTTTTAAACTGGTCTTTTGGCTGATACCGGTTTTATTTGCAGGTGCAATCGTTCTGGGTATTCCGGCTTTAATAATACTTGCGATTATTAAATTATTAAGATAATCGATAAACGGTTCACACAAAACATCATTAAGGGGATTTATATGAATAAAATAGGAAAGACAATTTTAATTATTCTTTTGGGACTTATGCTTATCGGCATAGGTTATAGTTTAGGCGGAAGATTTTTTTATAAATCTAGACGTAAAATTCGTGAACGAAATTTTATTGACAGAACGTATAATAAAATTATGTCGGCGGCCGAGAGTATGGAAGACGGCATAGAAGATATGGAAAACGACCTGGAATCTTGGGGGGATGATATGAACGAGTATTTTGGAGATGAGTACGAAAAGGCTGAAACAATCAGCTTGGATGGAATTAAGAATTTTTTTCTTAAGGCAGAAGTCGGAGAGGTAAAAATAGAAATAAGCGATCGCGCTGATGAAGCCTCATATAAAATTCAACGGATTAATCCTAAGTATTTCGATGTAGAAAAAAAAGGAGACACAATCAGTTTTGAAGACAACACTCCTTCAAAGTTTTTTAAAAATCTTGGTTTTAATTTTAAAAATAATTCGCCTAAAATATATATCAGCCTGCCGCGGAATATTGTATTTAATAATTTTGAAATAAAGAGCGGAGTCGGAGAACTCGATATTCACGATATCAATGTAGAAAAATTTAATCTTTCAGCAGGAGTCGGTGAAGTAAATATTTATGATGCAAAGATTTCAAAGGATGCCGAAATCAAAGCCGGAGTCGGAGAAGTAAACTTTAAGGATTCGACAGTAACCAATATGGATATAAAATCCGGCGTCGGCTCATTTAGCTTTTCGGGTACGGCCCTGGGTAAGACCTCAGTCAAGGGTGGAATAGGCGAAGTTGATCTTAAAATAAATGGTTCCGAAAAAGATTATAATTTTGATGTAAGTGCAGGTTTAGGAGAGGTTATAATAAACGGTAAAAAATCAAAAACATTTTTAGCCGATAGGCAAAAAAGCGGTTCAATCGCCCAAAATTCAATTACCGTCAAAGGCGGAATAGGTTCGGTAAGAATCAGGTTTAAGGATTAAATCGTATATTGCTTTTCGTTCGAAGCTGTGCTGCGGTTACACTTCGCTGCAAAAGCATTTGTTTAAAACTTTATTCGTATTAAAGAACCTCTAAAAAGCTGAATTTTTTAGAGGTTCTCAATTCCTTCAGCAAAGACTATTTCACGCTCTTCAGCACGCTGTACAGCTATATCTGTTTCATAATCATATTCGGCTAATAACATATTCAATACCTCCTCTTTTACAAATATACGGGTATCTACTGCGTCGCGCGGATGGCGGTAGTTTCACAAATACTTTCGATTTCTTCTTTGGCAAGGCCTGTAGCTTCTGCTATATTCTCAATTGACAGTCCTAAGCGGAATAAATTCCTTGCTGTTTCGATGGCTTTTTGGTACGCCCCATCGGAAAAACCTTGTTGTATTCCTTGTTGTATGCCAATCCTTAGACTTTCTTCTCTTTGTACTGCAATATCCGTATCATAATCGTATTCGGCTACTAACATATTGATTACCTCCCGTGATTTTCTCTGTAAATATTCTTTTAAGATGTCTTTTTCTATACATATCTTTACCGCATTGGTAAAGCCGTTTTCTGGGTCGAGTTGTGTTTGATTTCTTACCTCTTCAACAAAGAGGCTGTATTCTTCAAGCGGCTTGCAGGTTGTTAGGATTTTGTTTGCCTTACCAGTATTGATGTTTAAAACCTGCACTGTTAATTCCAGCAGCACTTGTTCAGGTTTTGTGATGAACGCATCAGATAGCTTTAATGTTGTATTTTCAGGATAGTCTTCCTTACCATTGTAAAAAACATAGAATTCCGGTGTAGGTATTTTAGATAATTTTTTTAAATATCTGTCAGTAGGTGCTTGCAACTTTTCATAGAGCCTTGCTATGTATTCTAAAAAACGCAAAGGCATATTCTCGTTTATAGTGGATTGGTGTTCGGCAAGAACAATAATCTTATTGTCTACAAGGCAGGAAACATCATTTATTATGTTCATGTACATAACATTGTCAAGCCTTATATTTTCTACAGGGCAAGACAGTTGTAGATTTGTGCCGTGCAAGGCATTATAAAGCGATAAAAAGTTTTCTTTTGCCTTTTCATCTTCACTGAAAAGGTCAACGAATACTGAATCTTTATATTTTCTATTTAAAGTACTCATAACGCCCCCTTAGATAATTTTATTATACCATATATTAAAGGATTTTAAAAGCCTTAGCAACACTATAAAACTATTGTCTTTTTCAACTCAAAGCTACGATTGAGCGTCTAAAAAGTTCTTCTTCGTTTTTAAGAGGATCGGAACCTGCGGCCTTCATTTCTTCGGCTATTTTTTCGACTTGGAAGATTACGGATTTTCGTTCAAAGCCCATTTCGGTTAAAGCCGTAACGATGTCTTCATATTCGCAAGAAACGGAAGCCTGCCCCTTTGAGGAAACCTCGTTTAGATTGGTAAGTTTTCCTTTTAAGGCAAGAATCATTTTTTGGGCAGTCTTTTTGCCAACTCCGGGAGCTTTTTGAAGGGTGTCAAGGTCGCCTTCCTCCAAGGCTTTTTCAAGGGATGAGGAATTAAGCCCCGACATTATCTTTAAGGCTTGACGGGGCCCTACCCCCTCAACCTTTGTAAGATCCAAAAACAAGGAGCGTTCTGCCTGATTGGGAAAACCGAAAAGCCTCATCTGGTCTTCCCTGTGATAGAGCCATGTATAAACCTTTACCTCTTTTCCGACAGAGCCTAAGGCATCGAGAGCCAAGGCCGAAACAAAGATTTCCCACTCAATACCTGAATTTTCAACATAGACGGAATCGGTTGTTTTTCCGCTTAAAATTCCTGAAATGCTGTTAAACATAAGCCCGTACCTCCCCTACATCTCCTAAATTTATTTTTGTAATGGCAGCAGCCAAGGCATCGGCCGCATGGTCAGGTCTAGGAATTTCCTTTAGACCTAAAATCAATTTTACGGCTTCCTGTACCTGCCTTTTTTCGGCATGAGCAATACCCGTTACGGCTTTTTTAATGGAATTGGGAGCATACTCTCCTACCCTCACCCCCCCTTGAGCCAGAGCCAAAAGAACCACGCCGCGGGCTTCCGAAACGGACATTGCACTCGTTGCATTTTTTGCAAAATATAAGGTTTCGATTCCGGCCTCCTTAGGCCTGTATTTTTCAATAAGAGCCGAAACCCTATCGAAAATTTTTAAAAGCCTCATCCCTTGGCATAAATTAGGTTCGGTACTTATTGAGCCGTATTCTATACACTCAAAGCGGTTATTTGAAAAACTTATAATTCCATAGCCCGTATTTGCCAAACCCGGATCAATCCCTATAACACAGGGGCGGAGATTTTTTTTGCCTGAAGCTGCTTTTAAAATACCCATTTAAAATTCCTTAAAGCCATGTTTAAACTTCCTCAAACCCTCTCCGAAAGAAGGGGCTCGGGATAAAGTTCTTTTATCGTTTCCTTTTGAGAAAGAGCCGAATCGGAAGCCAAGACTACGGAAGAAAGGGAATCCCTTTGAACCGATAATTTTTTTGCACAATTACGCAAATCCTCAGCCGTAGTTTCCAGCATCTTTTCAACGACTTCTTTTTTTTCGGAATATGAAATACCCGAAAGAAGATCCCTAAAAGCTGCCGCCCCTCGTCCTGCAGGAGTCATCGGGATAATCTCCTTGCTGTATCTTCCCGTAATAAGCTTTTCTATCATCTCTTCCGAAAAGTCTTGGGTAAATGTCTCGTCTATCGAGTTTAAAAATTCGGAAAGAGAATTTATCGGGTTCGGATCCCTGTAGGAAACAAAGACTAAAAGTTCTTCCAAGGACATAGGAACGGTAAAGGCACCGTAGGCTCCTCCTATGCTTCTTATCTTTTCCCACATCGGGCCGCTTGAAAGCCATTTACACAGGATTAACTGTGAGGCTTGCTCCTTTGAACCGAAAGCTGCCGCCTTAAAAACCGAAACTGCAAAACCTACTTGAAGAGAAGCCGGAATAAGCTCCAACCTCTTTTTTTCAGAAGGCTTAAATTTAAAGGGATTTTCAAAGACAATCTTATCGGTTTTATCGGGAGCCTTAAAGCCTTTTAAGTTTTTTTCAAAGGCTGTTTTTAAAGCAGCCAGATTTTCTTTTGTACCGGTAACTTCAATAATCAAACCTGATTTTATAATCGATTTATATACGGCACTTAATTTGTTTGATAATTTATTCAATTCTAAATCAGCGTTTTCGGAGTCGGCTTTTTTAGAATTATCTTCCCTAACTTTTAAATAAAGCTCCCTCAAAAATTTAAGCTGACTTAATCCCGAAAGCATCTCCCTCCGTGCATTTTTTTCGGACAGGGGTGCACTGGCCCTAAGAAGAGCGAGGCTGTTTCCGTCAAGAGCGAGGAGACTTTCAAAATCGTTTTTCCTCTGGGTTACCAAATCGTTTAAGCGTTTTTTATCGTCAAAAGAAATTTCGTTTAAAAACTGCAAGACAAAGCAGACAGCTTCAGGAATCAATTCGCCGAGTACCTTTCCCGAAATAAAAAGCCAATCCCTTCCGGCTATATCGGAGAGCCTTATCTTATCCGCATTTTTATATAAAGAAAGATTTTTGTTTGCCGTAAAAACGCCGGCACTTGCCGAAAAGCCTCCAAGTAAATTTGCAAGCCTGGAAGAAACCTCGCTCCATACAAGGTTTTCAGTTCCCATGCCTGTAAGACAACTTGAAAGAAGGGGCAGATATTTATAATCTTCTTCGCTTAAACCGTCTACAGGAAAGGCTAATTGAAAATAACCTATCCCGTTTGTAGGCTGCTCATGCATAACAAGGGGAACATTTCCGATAAAGGCGATTTCTTCATCTATCGGAGGAGGAAGAGGAGGCAGGTCTTTCTTTGAAAGATGAGGAATAAGAGCAAGCATTTCAGGGGAATCGCTTTTTTGTTTAAACTCGTTCATCTTCTCCTGCTCTTTGAGCATGGCCCTGCGAGCATCCTCAGTTAAACCTGCATTAAAATTTTCAGCCCTTTTTTCCAGACTTTCGTCCAAGCGTTTACAAAAATCCGCATCGGGGTAAACTCTTACAAGGGCATGATGTTTATTCTTTATTAAATACTTTTCAATCAGTTTTTCGATGTACCTCTTATCGGAGGCAAGGTCTTTTTTTACCTTTTCAAAAACGGGAGTGTATTGAAGAGTTTTTTCGGGACTTACCCCGTATGTCCAGCCTGCCATAGCACGCTCCATCAGGTTAATGCCGAAGGGCCCGTAGTTTCTTCTTATTTCTCTGTTGCTAAAATCTATGGAATGAACAGCCGTTTCAATCTCTTTAGGGTCGATTCCTTTTTTTACAAGCTCTTCAAGAGCACTAAGAATCAGCTTTTTAAAATCCTCATGCGTTTCCTTTTTAATTCCCTTCATTCCTATTGTGAGGGTGATATTTCTAAGGCTCTTTCCTATGCCGTTATAAGGATAAAGGTCTTCCCCTATTCCCGATTCCAATAAAACCTTATTTAAGCAGGCTCCGCTGTGCCCGATTAAAACCTCTCCTATAAGATAGGCCTGCATAAGTTTTTCGGTATCCGAAGTTTCGGGGAGGAGCCAGTTAAGCATTACGGAATCCTTAGTCATCTCCTCGGCGGAAGCAGTATCACCGGCCGGGGCTGGACCGCCGGCGGGGGCTGGTACCGAAAAGAAGCGGGGCTCGGCATAGGGCTCAATCGGCGGCACAAAGGGAGGCTTTTCGGCAGCTTCAAATTTAGAAAGAAATTTTTCTTCTAAAAATTTCATCTGCTTTTCGGTCGGAATATTTCCCATTAAAAAAATTCGGCAGTTTACGGGATGATAGTATTTTTTGTGAAAGGCCTTATATTCTTCATAAGTTAAATCGGGAATCTCCAAGGGAGAGCCGCCCGAATCCTTGGCATAGATGCTTCCCTGGCAAATAGAAGCTGCTGCCCAATCATACATTACCCCGTCAAAGTCGGAATAATTAGCTCTCATCTCGTTTAAGACAACTCCCTGAACGCTCATCTTTCCGTTTTCATCCAGTTCAAAGCGGTGTCCTTCCTGCTTAAAAGCCCATTCGTCAAGATTGGGAAAGAAGACAGCATCTCCGTAAACCGACATAAGGTTAAAATAATCGGCCTCAACCAAGGAGCTTGCAGGATAGACTGTCTTATCGGGATAGGTCATGGCATTTAAAAAGGTATTAACGCTCTGCTTTGCCAAAACCATAAAGGGGTCTTTAAGCGGATAGTTTTTAGAGCCGCATAAAACCGTGTGCTCGATAATATGAGCTACCCCCGTCGAAGTGGGAGAGCTCGTCATAAAATTATATGAAAAAAAATTTTCATCGTCATCGTTTAAAATGTGATAAAGTTCAAGTCCCGTCTTTTTATGCCTTGCATAAATGCCTACGGCATTAAATTCGGGTAAAGGATTTTTGCTTATAATTTCAAAGCCGTGAATAAGAGTGCTCATAAGGTCTTCCTAAGTTAGATTAAAATCAGCCTTATTTTAAGGAAAAGAGGAGAAATTGTAAAGTATACCCGAATTTCAACCTTGTACTGCAACCGGATAGCCGTTTTGTCTGGCCCATCTCAAAATTCTGTTTACCGTATATTCGTTTGCAGAGCTTCCTATTTTTTTTAACCATGAAGCATTATCAATATCTATTGAAACCGATAAAGCCGATTGATTTTTAAAATGACCTTTTTCCCATTGTTCTTTTGTGATTTCAGGTATATCCGATAAATCAATACCGTGCTTTTTTATATTTATATTGTTTTTTTCGTTATCCCATTCGAAACGGCCTGAAGATTCTGTCATGCTCTACCCTTGATTGTATTTTACCTCCTTAAAAAGCATATGTCAAGGCATAATCTAGCTGTTCTCAATAATTACAAAGTTTCGCCGATCCCTAGATTTCAGTCACCTATTTTCGATTTTAAATTTTCAAGTTCTTTTTCTTTTGTTTGAGTTTCGGCATCAAGGGTTTGATTGCTATCTTCAAGTTCTAAGCGTTTTGCTTGTATTTCTTTTAATTCGGTTTCTATATACTCTTCCAATGACATAGTATCTCCGCCAAGGCCGGAATCAAACCTGATTTCTTTTTTTAAAGGGCTTAAAATAAGTTTTATAAAATTTTAGGCCAATTTTAAAACGGCATCATTCATAAAATTCGTTTCAAGGCCCTGACTTAAACGGGTTTGGTATTCTTGTTCACATAGATCTGCATATTGATTTGCCTTTTTTACCTCGGATTGGCCGTTTAAGATATTATATGTTTTAATATTGTTTTTTATATCAACCCGCCTTATTTCGGCAACTTCTTTTACATGCTTGTTTTTACTTGCTCCTAAAAATTTAGGCTGAATATCCTTTATCCAAAGAATATTCGGAAAATCCTTTGATACGGTAATTTTAATTTTTTTTAAATCGACACCGAATTTTGCATCGATATCGTGGCTTAAAATGACAAGCCCTTCATCATAGTATTGATCGGCCTTTAAACCCATTCCGGTCGAAATACTGCTTAACTGTTTTCGATACAAGGTGGTCTGTTTTAAATTTGCTTCCAATAATCCAAGCTCCAATATTTCCTTAAAACTTTGCATGTTCAGTTGAGTATTTTGTAAAACTCTTAAACTGTTTTCTAAGCCGCTTATTTCGATTGATTGTTTTTGCATGTTTATTTTATTGTCAAGAATTTCTTTTTCCTTTTCTTTTAATTCTTGATTTGCTGCAAGAAGTTTTATCTGAGCTTTGCGTGCCTCAATTTCGGCAAGTTGACTGTCAGTTACCTCGTTAACTACCTTTTTATTTACAAAAGAATTAAATGCCGTCATCAGCGGAATCATTAGAATACAGGATAAGGCAGTTGACAATACTATTGCAAGCACAGCATTTATTTTTCTTAATTTTGTACTTGCAAAAAAGAGCACAAGAACAATGCCGATGATACATGCCGCCATGACAAAAAAAGACATAGTCATGCTGACCTTATCCTGCACCCTATAAAAAAACATCGATACACTCATTAAAAAGTTTTCCATAAAGGTTACCTATCTAATCTTTTCTAAACAGTCTATAAAATAAGAGCAGAATATTATACCAAATATAACCGAAAAAAGTAAATATTCTAAAAGGATTTTTAAGCACGGGAATTATAAAATCCCACCCGGAATTAAAAAGTTTTTCGGAGGGGCGTTTTTTAAATTTGGAAAAAATATCGATTAGGTTTGCATAGCGGATAAAGATTCCGGAATTAAAATGCTCCTTATTGCGGTAAATCCACTTTCTCCCGCCGGGGACACCCTTTCCTATAATGACTACGGAAGGAGCTGCCTTTGAAATAGCCGAAATAATATGGGGCTCCATCGATTTATGATAGTAACCGGCAAAGCGTCCAACCAAGCGCAGCCCGGGAAATGTGCTTCTAACGTTTTTTTCGGCGATAAGAAGACTTTCCTGCCGGCCTCCGAAAAGATAGAGACTTTTATAATGGGAATCTATTACGTTTAGAAAATCTATAACTACCGAAAACTGCTGTCTTCTTACCGGAATATCTTTTTTTAAAAAGCGGGCACCGCGTATCAAGCTTTTTGAAACCGGTAAACAAAGAGCCGCTTCTTCAACCATATTTCTAAACTCTCCGTTGCGGCGTGCTCTAAGAACATCCCACAGAGTCATAAAGATAATCTGCTGCGGCCCTTCTTTATTTAAAAGAGACATCACGGTTTCTTCTATATCTTCTTCATGTAAAACATCAAGCGGAACATTTAAAAAATTAATTCTTTTTACAGCCACCTTTTTCCTCCATTATAACCTGAGCGGCCGCAATCGAATAAATTGCAGCCGTTTCGGCACGGAGCACATTTGTATTAAAATGCACTTCTTCAAATTTATGTTCTTTTAAAAATTCAATTTCTTTAGAACCTATGCCGCCCTCGCAGCCTATAGCGAGCACTATCACCTCGGTCTCGGCCGATAAGCAGTCAAAAAAGCTAAATGAGCCTACCTTTTTTTCGCTCAGCATTATAAAAGCGGTTTTCCTGTTTAACGTATACTCCAAAACCGAATCCAAAGCCGCCTTCAATTCTTGGGCAGGAAGAATCTTGGTATTTACAACGGAACCTGACTGCTGTCTTGCCTCCCTGATAATACGCTCGCGCCTTTCGGTTTGATTTATGTTTCCTTTTTTTATAACAGAGAATTCTCCCAAAACAGGAACAATGAGCGAACAGCCGGCTTCTGCAGCCTGCCTCACTGCAATATCCATGTGATTTCCCTTTATAAGCCATTGCATTAAAATAATTTCTGCACGGGGTTTATAAGGTTCGGCATCTAAGTCAACTTCTTCCTTTAAAAGCTTAAGCTCTATATATTTTTTTTCGGTATTAATTTTAAAAACTTCAGCCGAGGCAGGCTTAACTCCATTTAAAGAAACTTTTAAGACCTGCCCTTCTTTAATTCTCCGCACGGAAACAAGATAGTTATAATCTTTTTTATCGAGCCGGATTATATCCTTATCCGGCCCTGCGGAAACAATCAGCTGCTTCATTATTTTTTATCTTCGGTTTTTGCCTTTTCTTCAGTTCGAGCTTTTTCTTCTTCCTGCATCTCAAAAAGAGTCTTCGTAGTTTTACAAAGAGCATTTACATCCTTTGTTCTTAAAAGATTTATTGCTGCCTGCAGCTGCTCATCATCTTCATCTATAACGGGACTTTCGTGAGAGCGGTAGTATTCAACTTTTACAAGACTTAAAATCAGCTCATGTCTTACATTGTATTCTTTACCAAGCTTTTTAGAAAAATCTACCATTTTATTTTTTGAAATAGAAGGCTTGCCCCTTGTAAAGTTTGCAATCTTAGAAGTCTTTAAAAGCTCAAGCACGCTCTTTTCTTCATCAGGTGTAAAACTAGGCCTTGTAACTTCCAAGTCGGGAAGGATTCCCTGCTTATTTATATTTGCCCCGCTAGGAGAATAGTATCTTGCTATTGTAAGCTTCACAAGCTCCTTTTCACTAAGCTGAACGACGCTTTGCACCAAGCCCTTGCCGTAAGAGCGGGTTCCTACAAGATAGGCTCTCTTATGATCCTTTAAGGCTCCTGCCACAATTTCGGAAGCGCTTGCAGAGCCTTCATTTATGAGAACAACTATGGGCATATCTTTAGGAAGTTTTTTTACAAATCGGCGGACATTATAAGTTTCGCTTGTGTTGCGGGCTCTTCCCTTTGTAGAAACCACTACGCCAGATTCTAAAAATATACTCGCTACATCAATAGAGCTTGTAATCAAACCTCCGGGATTATTCTTTAAATCAAAGATCAGCTTTGTACAGCCTTCTTCTTGTAATTTTTCTATAGCCTCGGTTATGCGTTTTGCCGAATTAGGGTTAAATTCTATCAAACGGATATAGGCAATATCTTTTCCGATTTTTGTATACTTTATGGTAGGAACTTCAATTATGGCTCGTGTCAGCGTAAGATCAAACTTTAGGTTTTTTCCTCTAAGAACTTTTATTGTAACCTGAGTACCTTCTTTTCCACGAAGCATATTTAAAACATCTTCTTGGGTAATATCTTCGGTTTTTACTCCGTCTATTTCGATAATATAGTCTCCCGGTTGAAGTCCTGCCCTCCAGCCAGGAGTTCCTTCTATAGGGCTTGCAACTTCGACATAGGCAGGACGCTCAGGGGTAGACACATTTGCTTTTGTAATATGAACACCTATACCTCCAAAAACACCGGTTGTAGTATCCTCCAAATCATGACCTACCGTTGTATCTCTAAAAATATAAGATGTATAAGGGTCTTGAAGAGAATTAAGCATCCCTTCCATAGCTCCCTTATATAAAAGAGACGGATCTATTTCATCTACATAATTTTCTTGAAGAAGCTTGTACACGGATTCAAGATATCTTAAATTTACATCGGCGTTATTTGTATCGGATTCCGAATTCGATGTTGCAGGAGCCCTTTGCGGCATAAAAAATATAGCAGCCAACAAAAGAGCTAAAAAGATAATAGTATTTATCCAAGTTATTCTTTTATTCATCTTTCTATTTTGAACTATATTGTAGATTTGTCAATAGGGTAACAAATTTTTAATTTTAATTAATGTGCCTGTAGCACAAAGCCATAATTTATGATATAATCTCTTTCAGTTTTTTTAACTGCGGAGGATAAAATGCCTAAGATTGAAGTAAATGAATCCCTTTTTTTTAATATGCTCGGAGCAGAACTTGAAGCAGAGCTCGGCGCAAAGCAGAATTACGACAAACTTGAAGAAATTTTAACATCAGCCAAGGCAGAACTTGACGAAAAACCGGATACCTCGCTTCCTGAAAAAGAGCGCATAATTAAGATAGAATTAAACGATACAAATCGTCCCGACCTTTGGTCTACGGCAGGCCTTGCAAGGCTTTTACGCATCCATGCAGGAGGAAAATCAAATACAAAAAGCTATCAAAGCTTCCTTTCATCAAAGGAAAAAACGCAAGACTCAGACGAGCGCAGGCTTAAGGTCTCGCCGGAGCTTAAAGAAATCCGCCCCTTTGCGGCAGGCTTTGTAATTTCGGGTAAGCCTATAGACGAGCTCATGCTTGCCGATATAATCCAAACACAGGAAAAACTTTGCCGCAACTTCGGAAGAAAAGGAAAAACCGTTTCTATGGGCGTTTACCGCTCAAAGCTTATAAAATGGCCAATCGAATATACGGCAGTAGATCCCGACAAAACCGAGTTTACTCCGCTCGATATGGAAAAGCCTCTTTTATGCCGCAAAATCCTAAAGGAACACCCCAAGGGAATCGAGTATGCCTCATTGCTTGAAGACAAAAAGCTTTTCCCTCTTTTGAAGGATGCAAACGGAGAAGTCCTTTCGATGCCTCCCGTTATAAACAGTGCTAAGATAGGGGCAGTCCAAGCAGGAGACACCGATCTTTTTGTAGAATTTACCGGCACGGATATGACGAGCATTTTGCTTTCAGCAAATATAGTCGCATGCGACTTTGCCGACTGCGGATATACGATTCTACCCGTTAAAATAGAGCATCCTTATGAAACAGGATACGGAAAAACCGTTACTACCCCGTTTTATTTTCAAGAAAATGCAGAAACTTCAGTGGAAGCCGTCAACAAGCTTCTAGGATCCTCTTTTAAGGCGGAAGAAATTGCCGAGGCCCTAAAACGCATGGACTCGGAAACCGAAATTTCGGGAAATAAGATTAGGCTGAAACCATCCCCCTACCGCAACGATTTTCTTCATGAAGTGGACATAATCGAAGACGTAATGATGGGGAAAACCGTTAATTTCTTTACGCCCGAAACACCCAACGAATTTACAATCGGACGACTTTTGCCTGCAACAATGCTAAGCCGAAAAATAAAAGGGCTTATGACAGGCATGGGCTATCAGGAAATGATTTTTAACTATTTGGGCTCCAAAAAAGACTATATTGAAAGAATGTGTATAGATGAAGCTTCGGTTATCGAGATTTCAAACCCGATGTCCGAAAACTATCAGTTTGTACGCAACTCCATTCTCCCCTCTCTTTTAAATGCCGAGATGGGTTCTGCAAATGCAGTCTATCCCCACAAAATATTCGAGACCGGAAAGATAGCCTTTTTTGACGGCACCGACTCCACAGGCACAAGGACGGCCCAAAGCCTAGGCTTTTTAACTGCAGAACAAAATGCCAACTTTAACACGGCAGCAAGCGAGGCGGCAAACCTCTTATACTACCTCGGAATAGAATACAAGGTTTGCGAAACCGACGACCCCCGCTTTATTCCGGGCAGGCAGGCAGGCCTTCTTTACAATGGAGAACAAATAGGCATATTCGGGGAAGTGCATCCTCAGGTTTTGGAAAACTGGGATATAAACATTCCCTGCTTTGCAGGAGAATTAAATATCGAAAAAATTTTGAAGAGGCAAAACTAAAACCTTTTTATGAAAAATAAGCTGATTAAGGCCATTCGAACAATCGCTGATTTTGATCTTAATCTTTTTAATGAGCTTAATTTAGGACTTGAACTTCAAGATTTTACCGAGCCATGTTTAACCGACTCGGAGATATACTCCCTTTTAAACGAATACGAAAAAAAACTGCCCTATTTAAAAGGAATGAAATCCATGCACGGCAGCTTTATCGATTTAAATATAGCTTCTTTTAATAGGGACATAGCCGCTTACAGCAGAAAAATGTACAAGAGGGATTTATTTTTTGCAAAGCTCTTGAACCTTGATTTTATAATTTTTCATACCCAGATTATGCCTTGGTTTAAAGAAGATTTTAAATTCGATTTGTTCTTAAAAAGCAATGCGGAATTTTTTAACGAGGCCGTAGAAAATTCGGGCTTTAAGGGCTGTGTGGTTTTAGAAAACGTCTGCGAAAAGGACAGCCGCCTCACTGCAAAACTTATAGAAGCCGTCGCCCTGCCTCAGGTAAAATTAAACCTCGATTGGGGACATGCCCTAGTTTCAGGCGAAAAAATCGAAAGCTGGTTTTCCAATAATCAAAAACACATAGCCTACATGCATCTCCATTCCAATGACGGAAAAAGCGATCTACACAACCCCGTTTCAAAGGAAGACTTTATAAAGCTGTCTAATCTGTTAGAAAAATACGGGCTCAACTGTCCTATCTGTTTGGAATATTGGGACATCGATATAAAAAAAGAGATGGAAAGGATGGCCTTATTTTAAAATCAATAAATTTTAAAATAAACCGATTTTACAAATCTACTCTACCTGAAAAATAAAAGAAGCACTTTTTTCGTTTCCGCTCTTATCAAAGGCGGTAATTATAAGCTCAATCTTTCCTGAAGGCAAATTTATTTTTCCTAAATGTATACCTCCGTCTTTTTGATATAAAAGGGATAGAGAGGTCTTTTTATCTTTTATATAAAGATATTTTCCGTCGGAACTTAAAACTTCAAATGGAAGATCGGCTATGTTCATTCCATTTATAGAAACCGTAATCCGAAAAGGTGCAAGGCTGGGACCGTCTTTTTCTATAAAATCATAAACCGAAGAATAAATATCATAGGAACCTTGTTTTATTTTTTTTATATTTTCCAAATTTATCTGCTGATTATCGGCACTTACTAAAACCGTATTTTGAATTTGAGGCAATATTTTTTCTTCGATCTCAGGCATAAACAAAAGGGGGTTTATTAAAACATTATTGCGGACATCCACAACCTGAAAAATTAAAGAGTTTTCTTCCGTCCATGCCGAATTTCCGGTATGCCCGATTATTGAGCCTGATTCGGTTGCTTCTCTTGAGGTAAAAACATTTGTATCTTTAAGATTTCCATAAATAGTTTGAAGTCCTTCATCATCTATAAAGATAAGGGCATTTCCCAAAGTACTGGGAAAAAATCCGGAACCGTTTTTTTCTTCAATACTTATTAAGTGTTTACCATGACCCGCCGCCCTAACAATATCCGCATCAGTAAATACTACAGACTGAGAAAATACTTTACCATTGCTGTCTCTTTGACCGAATAAGCGCGAAAGAGATGGAATTTCGACGGGCCACTCAAAAGCGTAAGAATTAAAAAGCAGCACAAAAAAGAAAAATTTATATATATTTTTTTTCATTTAAAGCCCCCTTATTTCAAATGCGGCAATCTTATCATCCGTACCTATGTAAATTTTATTTTCTTTTTGAATTAAAAAAGCATTTTTAGAATTAAACTTCGTTTTTCCCAGCATAAAATCAGGCGGATCGATTAAAAGGAGAGAACATTCTCTTTCTTTTTGAACCAAAACTGTAAGAAGATTTTTTTTACTTTGAATTCCCATACCTATTATAAAGCCGTCTTCTTTGATAAGAGAAAGCTTTAGATTTTTACAGTCTATTATCCCTATACCGCCTGCAGACTCAAAAACGGCAAAATCCCCCGATTCATCAAATGAAGCAAAGGCCTGTCTTCTCAAATCTTTTTCAAAGGAAGAATGAAATACTATTTTATGCTGATGTGCCAGCACATTTATAAGTAGAACCCTTTGCTTGTTAAGCCCGCACAAACACAAAACCTGTTTTCCGTCTTCCGAGATTGCAGCCCCCATTATTGCCTGATAGGTACTGCCCCCGGGATAAAAACTAAAAAGGCTCTTACCGGCAGAGTCAAGGCAGACTAAAAGTCCGTCCGAATAACCTATAACGCAGCCTGCCTTAGATGATTGAAATGCCGTGATAGGAGAGGTATGTGTATAAGTCCAAAGCTTTTTACCGGTGTTGTCATATTGAGAAAGGGAAGAACCTTCAGGCTCAAACAAAAAGATTCTATCTTTATCAATGTAAACATATCCCGGCTCATTAATGCGCAAAAAAGGCTTCTTTAAATCGAATTCATCAGGTTTATAAATATCTGTAAAAAGGGCTTTTTGGGGATATAGTGTCCAAGCATAAAAAGAAGAACTGAATCTTTCATCCGCAGTTTCGGCCCTCAAAATTTTACCGTCTTCGGTAAAATATCCGAACGAGTTACCCAAAGAAAAAGGAATAGGAGTTTTTCCTTCAAATTTTTGTTTAAGAGCATCGGCAGAAACACTCTTCTCCTCTAAATAAATTTGATCATTTTGAGCCCTCGGTATTGGAGATGCCCACTCAGGCATAAGATAAACATTTTCCCTCATGGGAACAGCCGCTGCAAAAATATATATAACAAGAAGAATTATTACACCAATAAAAATAAATTTATTTTTTCCTTTAAATAACATAGAAAACATGATATACTACTTTTATGGAAATTTCAAGTCAGTTAGAAAATTTATTCAAAACAGCCCTTGAAGCTGCAAAAAATGCCTATGCACCCTACTCCAATTTTCATGTAGGTGCGGCTCTTTTATTGGAAGACGGTTCGATTGTAACGGGCGTAAACATAGAAAACCGATCTTATGGCCTTACAAACTGTGCAGAGCGTACTGCAATATTTAAAGCGGTTTCTGAAGGAAAAACAGATTTTAAGGCAATCGCCATCGCAACGCCCGATGCGGACTATCCCGTAAGCCCCTGCGGAGCCTGCAGGCAGGTTATTTCGGAATTTATGGGCGGAGATACGCCGGTAATCTTCGGCTCCTCGCTTGATAATGTAGTGCTGACGGATGTTAAAGGAATCTATCCCTTTGATGCCCTGCACGAATTAAAAAATGACCCGTAGACGATTCGAACGTCCGACCTGCTGCTTAGGAGGCAGCCGCTCTATCCAACTGAGCTAACGGATCAACTAAAGCGGATTATACTCAAAAAGCCCTAAAAGTTCAATACGGCAATTTAAAAATAATTATATTTTTTTTGCAATTCGGCAAGATAGCGGCTTAGAGCATTTTCCAAGAACAGAAGCTCCCATAATCCACAAAAATACCGGCACAAAGAGTACTGTTTTTACATAATTTTTCTTCATACATCAATTCTCCCGATAAGTAATTTTTAATTGGTAATTTGTAATGTGTAATTTTCTTAAATTACCAATTATCCATTACCAATTAATTAATCGCTTCCACTTCTTCTTTACTGAGGCCGGTCGCTTGCATTATCTTTATAAAATCACGCAGTGGAACATATTTCGCTTTTGGAAATGACCGTATTATATTCGCTACGGCATTTGTATCGGTGAATCCTTTACCGGACTTCATCATCGCATAATTCCATTCTCTAATATTATGAATGTCTTCTGCGGTAAAATTACCGCTTACGGTCGGTTTATTCATCGGCTCCTCCTATAAGCATTGACGGGCAGTATATTTTTATTTCAGGCAGATTTTTTATGTTTGTTATCCGCTTTATACCGTCAATTGTTTTATCATTGACAATGTGTTTAAAATTCCATGATACGATTATATTGCATTGAGCCATTATCGCCGTTGCTATATGTCGGCAATCGTCAAAACTTTTTTCTTTCAAAATGCCCGCATCGATAAATTCTTTTGACAGCTCATCAACATCATTTTCTATTTGGACAACCGTCATTTCAATTTTCCGCAGCTCATTTAACATATAAGTTCGTTTCGGTTCGGGGCACTGTTCTATTTCTTTGATTGTTAAATCGGAAATGATAACATCATAAGTGTTATTTTTTATATCGTCCCACAACAGCACCGTGTCGTGCATTTTTTCAGGTGAGTCTTCAGCTTTGAGAAAGCTGATCACTGATGTATCAAGGTATATCCGCTGCTTCATAGTTTATTATACCACAGGTTAAAGGATTTTAAAAGAGCAGTTTTTTTAATTTAACCGCAAGGGGCACTAAGAGCGCAAAGGAATTTAAGGAGAGCTTTGTTTGAAGTATTGTTTACTTTCCTCTTTGCGAACTTTGCGGCCTTAGCGGTTTTTTTAATTTAACCGCTTTTACCTCTTGGGCAAAAAGAACGGAAGCTCCCATAATCCATAAAAACACCGGCACACAGAGTACATACTTTTTCCTCATACATCAATTATACATTATCAATTAATCGAATTCGTCTTTATTCCACCGCACTTTATGGAGCTATGCCTCCGTACTGTCGGGAGCTATGTAGATAGACGGTCTATCATTCACTTAACCTGCAAAAAGGCTTGTCCTTGTTGTCAGCGTTGAAGCGGGTGTTAGTTTATTTTCTTATTTATGATAATGTGTGCCGCACTGAACAATATATAATTTATTATCTTCAACTTTATATACAAGCCGGTTTGCCATATCTATTCTTCTGCTCCAATACCCCGATAACTCATACTTTAATGGTTCAGGTTGTCCTTTTCCCTTATCAACTCCATTTCTTTCAATATCTTTAATTAAATCATGGGTAGCTTTTATCAATTTTTGTTGATGTTTATTAAAAAATTCGCAGTAATCGTTCCATGCAATATCAGACCAAACTTTTACCATCAACAAGATTCCTTCAATTCATGGATTTGACCTTTTCCACTTTCAATCTGATCTATACTATTACGCAAATATTTCATATTTTCTTCTGAATAAACATACGGATCATTAGACGCTTTCAAAGCAAAGGGCAGTCCATTTTCCCGAATGGTAGCCTTTACAAAAGAGTTTATCGCCGAAGAAATGTTAATGCCCATAGAATCGCATATCCGCTCAAAAGTTATTTTATCATCATGTGTAATTTTTGCTGATATTGTAGTCATTTTTAACACCTCTTACTACATTATACTGTATGAGCTTATAAAAATCAATTATCGCCTGCCTATTAAAAATTTAATTTATTATTTTTAATATCGGTTTCACTCTAAAACTCGATTCTTATCATTTTTTTAGAACTATACATATAAATTTTAATTATTTAATAGGTCGAATATCAACTGTTTTTCTTTTAATAATTTTAGCAGCCGTTTGCGGTGTTACACCGCGATTACCCATTACCAATTATCCATTACCCACTAGAATTAAATCTCAACCCCGGGCCAGCTTCCATTCCACTTATACATCTTCCACTTCTTGTTATTTTTAGCATTATTAAAGGCAGTTTTCAGTGCCTCAGGTGTGTTAAAGTCCGTGTGATTGCCTTCGCTAACGCCGGATTCTTCGGTGTAAAGAATACACTCCCCATTATCACTATCCTGCCGAACCGGTAAATCGGTAAAGAGCTTTTTAAATGCGTCTGCATTAAGCTGATTGTTGCAGCAGTCTAGCGTTCGCAAAGCGGTTAAGCCCTGTACATTAAGTGCGGTAAGTTGATTGTTAGAGCAGATCAGCCTTTGCAAAGCACTTAAGTCTTGTATGTCAAGAGCGGTAAGCTGATTCTCCCAGCAGTGCAGCTCTTTCAAAGCGATTAAGCCCTGCACGTTAAGAGCGGTAAGCTGATTGTGACTTTTTCATACATCAATTCTCCCGATAAGTAATTTTTAATTGGTAATTTGTAATGTGTAATTTTCTTAAATTACCCATTATCCATTACCAATTAATTAATCGCTTCCACTTCTTCTTTACTGAGGCCGGTCATCGGTATACCGTTGAGCGATGAGCAATTTCGATGACGGTAATAATCAGCTTATCGTCACGGATGCGGCACAAAATGCGGTAGTCTCCGACGCGGTATCGCCATAGACCTGAAAGATTTGAAGTAAGTGCTTTACCGCGGGAACGAGGATTATCAAGTAAGGCAATTTCACTCATATATTTTTTGATTCGGCTTTGTATCGGCTTATTAAGCCGTGAAAATTGTTTGCTCGCTGCCGGAGCATATTCTACTTTCATTTTAAGTTATAGTCCAAGTTCTTTATACAGAACGTCGGCAGGTATTGCAGCTTCCCCACTTTTTTCAAAGTCATTCCATGCTTTTTCGGCAAGCAGAGCATCTTCGGCATCTTCCTGCAATTCGGCAAGATAGCGGCTTAGGGCATTTTCCAAGACGGTATCTTTAGCCGCTCCGGTAATTTTTGCCGCCCGTTCCAATGCTTGATACACTTTATTTGTCATAGTCATTGTATACATAACAAGCCTCCTTAACTCTATTATACCATATCTTCAGTAGTTTTAAAAGAGCGTTTCTTTTAATTTAACCGCAAAGGGCACTAAGAGCGCAAAGAATTTTGATGGCGATTTGATAACACATTCTTTAATTTTACCTTGGCGTTCCTGCGGCCTTAGCGGTTTTTTTAATTTAACCGCTTTTACCTCTTGGGCAAAAAGAACGGAAGCTCCCATAATCCACAAAAACACCGGCACACAGAGTGCTGTTTTTACACAATTTTTCATACATCATTCTCCATTAACAATTTATTAATTATACTTTATAAATTACACTTTACCAATTATACTTTATCAATTAATCGAATTCGTCTTTATTCCCCCGCAGTTTATGGAACTATGCCTCCCTGCTGTGCGGAGCACTCCCTCCATACTGTCGGGAGCTATGCCTCCGTGTTGTGTGGAGTTATCCTTCCATACTGTCGGGAGCTATGCCTCCCTGCTACAGGGAGGGTTAATTTCCGTTTTTTTAGCGTTTACGGTGTAACTGTAAGCGGTTTACCGAAGGTGCCTTTTTTTACGGTTTTTAGTTTGGTACCGCCGCCTGAAAGTTTTGTTCTCACTTCTATATAGTACGTTCCTGCCGCAAGGTCTGCGGGGATGACGGCCATAAGGCGGGCGGGTTTGTTTTCGGCGATGACGGAGGCACTGACGGCGGCGCTCTCAGGTGCTCCCGTTTCAGGTACAAAGAAGATGCCTTGCTTTGAGTCTTTTGCATCGAACTTTAAGCGGCTTCCGGTAAGCTGTACAACGCCGCCTTTGGTGAGCACTTCGTTCACCTTGCCCGATACGATGTCGGTAACTTCGGTGATGTAGGGGCCGGTGCTTGTGCTTTCGGTTTTTTCGCATTTGATTTTGCTTACAGCGTCGCGCAAGAGTGTGCCTGCGCTCATGTTCAAGTTGACCGTGTGCCGTTTTTTGTCGAAGGTGTCGGCAGCCCCATTGAATACGCCCGATATGCTTAAAGAGGTGTTCATAAGCGGGGTGTTGACGGCAGAGCCGTCGGCGATGAGCGCTGCGCACACTTCGCCGTAGACTTGCAGGGTAGCAGCCACGTCGGCCCGCGTGAGCGTGGAGCCTTTTTGCATCATAAGGCCGATAATCTCGTCAAGGGTGTACGAGCGCACGTCCGCCGCCTGCGCCATGTAGTCATCCGGCGCAGGAGTGAGTAAGTTTTCCCGTAAACAATATTTTAACATAAAAACCTCCTTGAGTTTTAATTGGTAATTACACATTATCCATTGGAATTATCCCATTAATTAGACAGTATATAAAATTTGGCATCGTCTAAAACCTTGAACCGCTTCTGACTGGTAGTATTTTCAAGATGAAAATCACTACCATTGACATTGACGTTTCCGGTATCTAAATCAAATTTCGCGTCTCCATTTACCACTTTATTGTTCTCTTGCAGAACATCGGTCTCATAAGCTCTAAAGGTTTTGTAATTAAACTTAATATATCCTCCACCTGAGTTATTTACGTTGGTAACGTGCATAATGCCGTAATTAAAGTGACCGTTCCTCTTCGTCCTATAAAGTACCAGTTTGCCATACAATTCCGTGCGGTCAATTGTAGCATTCTCACCATAAATCATTGAAGAAGCTGCGGCGATTGCGGCGTCGATTGCGGCTTTTATCTGATCCTTCGTGATATTGTCAAAAACGTCAGTTTTATCCTTTGTCAAGCGACCGTTGCTGCCCACTGTCCAATGCTCGCTGTTGTTCGGCGTTACGGCGAATTTGCCGTGTTCCGAGCTTAAAAGTGCAGCATTGCCGTCAAGCACTTTGGTACTCGGCAGGTATTGGTTGTTCGGTACCGTAATGCGGGCGACGGAATCCTCAGCGGTCAAGGGGGCGGTCACGGTTATCCTTGCATTACTTGGGGACATTCCGTCCAAATACACATCATTGTCTACCGCAATTCGTGTGTTGTCTTTCATAATTACGTCTGCGTTATTTGCATATACGCCGCCGCCGCGCTGTGCTGTGTTGCCCTTAATTGTGCAGCCGGTAGAGCCGTTATTTTGCAGTATTACCTTGCAAAGGTTGCCGACATAGATGCCGCCGCCGTTACCGTCGGAGCCGGTTCCTGTTGCTTTGTTTGCCTTATCCGTATCCGTGCCGCCGATAGTGCCGCCTGAGATTGTTACCACGGGATAGGAGCTTGCCCCTATTATATAGATGCCGCCGCCGTTCTTTGCGGTGTTTCCCGTAAAGGTGCAGTTTGTGATGGTAGTAGGTGTGCCCTCAACATTTAAGCCGCCGCCGTTTGTACCTGCTTCGTTGCCCGTAATGATACAGTTTTCTATTTTGATCTCGCTTGCATCTCGTGCGAAGATTGCGCCGCCGCAGCCTGCATCGCCTGTCCCGGTTGCCTTTCCGCCTGTAAGCGTCAGGTTTTCGAGCGTGAGCACTTTGCCGCTTGCCACTTTGAAAATGCGGCTCATCGTGTTTGCGTTAAGTATGTCTCTGCCGGCTCCGGTTTTACCCTTTATCGTAAGGGTTTTGTCTATTAAGATTTCGCCCGAATTGCCGCTTGACGCCTCTATTTTACCGTCTATGGTGATGGTGGAGTTCGGATCAGCTACTTTGACAGCATTTTGTAACAACGTCCACGCTAGATTATTGGTGCCTTCTACGACTGTCACCTTTTTAAACTCGACCGTTACGGTTGCGTTGTCAGTTACGGTCAGCGTTGCCGTAGTGCCGGTGCCGCCGCCCGAAAGCGTGCCGGCAGAAGCCGTCCAGCCTTCAATTTCCCACGCGCTGGGGACGGAGCCGAGAGGTACAGCGTTAAAGGTTACCGTACTTCCATTCGAAACGTTCGTAAACTCTTGTTCGGAGCCGTCATTGTTGTAATTGGCTATTTTGGTCAGACCGCCGTAAGAGCCCTGCAAGCTTCCCCCTTTGCCGTCTACTACTCTGAAGGTTACGGTGTAAACCTTTTTAAACCTGACCGTTACGGTTGTATCGGCGCTTACGTTAGAAAGCGTTGCCTTTTTGTTGTTGGATGTGTCTACCGTAGCACCCGTCCAGCTATCCACAGCATAGCCGGTATTGGGCATTGCAGTAAAGGTTATGCTGCCGCCGTACTTTACCGTAACGGGGCTTGTACTGCCAGTACCTCCTATAACGTTTGTTGCACTGATACTGCCGTTTGAGCCGTCCACGCTGAATGTTACGTTGTATGTTTTGCGATTATAGTACAGTTTGACAACCGTGTTGCCGTCTGCGGCGATTGTTGCGGGGTCAGGATCCATGCTCACGTAATCAAAGCCCTGATACTCTTTCTTGATATCATTAGCATTGATAGCGCCACCCGTTGTGCCGTATTTAGTTTCCGTGCCGGCAAGCGTATAACTATTATTTTCAACATTCTGCTGATAATGCTCTACCATGTACGGCGTGCCGTTTCCCGGTACCCACTTTGCATAGAGCGTCATATTACCTGTTACCGTGTCTGTTGCAAAGTTCCATTCTTGTCCGTCGGAGCAGTCAGCGTTTTTATACCAGCCGCCGAAGGTATAGCCCGCTTGAGCCGGATTTGGCGGCTCTGTTACCTTACCGCCGTTTTCTATATATTGAGTATCGGGTTCGGGCGTTCCGTCTTTTGCATTAAATTCAACTTTAAATTTTTCTTTTAGCTCTGCAGTAAGACTGTCCGAAACGACGCCTTCCTTGTCGCTCAAAGTTATGGTGTACGATGTTTGCGGGTTGGAGCTTTCTACCTTTATATCGGTTTTAAAATACAATACCCACGCTCCGGACGGTACGTTGGGAGAAGATGAGGTTAATTTTTCTACCTCGCCGGACCCGATAAATGAACCTATCTCAAACGCTTCAACAGGTTTTTGAAAGTCTAAATTGTTATTGTTGTATAATAGACTGTAAGAGGAGCCGTTTATTGTGATCTTTGCAATATCCTTGTGTACCGGTACGGTGCCGGAGCCTGTCGTTACCGTCTTTGCCATTTCAGCAGAATCGAATTTAAAGCATAGCACGTACTTCGAAGGAGAAGTGTTTGTTTTTGCAAGCACAACTGCCGGTTTTGGCGGCGGGGTGTTCGATTTTATGCCGAAGGTATAGGTTT
Organism: Treponema denticola; assembly: GCF_024400535.1. Taxonomy (NCBI): domain Bacteria; kingdom Pseudomonadati; phylum Spirochaetota; class Spirochaetia; order Treponematales; family Treponemataceae; genus Treponema; species Treponema denticola. The sequence goes on along the minus strand of NZ_CP038800.1, from coordinate 1,190,108 downwards.
TCTTGAATACCCTGCCGTCTGCAGCTTTAAGGGTGATGGTCGGATTTAAGCCGCCTGAACCTTGTTCATATTTTTGTAAAAGAGAAGATTTATAGGTGAGCTCAAGCGTGCCGGGACCGGTTTGTTTCAGTTCATAGTACGTTCCTGCCTTAGGCTGCTCGGAAAGTTCTTTAAATTCGATAATGCCCTCAGGTTCCGAAGATGTCGGCATAACAAACGGAAAATTTTTTGGGTTGTACACTGTGAGCGTAATAAGAACATCGGCTGAAGAGCTGACACAAGGCACACCTACTCCATCCGGTCTATATACTGAACCGATGCTATGGCTTTTGACAAAGGTCTCGCTCGCCCAATAGCTGAAGAACTCTTCCGGATCTTCCATAAATTGTTTACAGGTTGTAAAAAGTAAAATTACAGCAAACGCCGCCGTTAAAATTTTTAAAAGTCTTTTCATCGCAATAGTATAATACTACGGTTGGAGTATTTTATCTATTTAAAACGGACTCATATAGTTAAAAAGAACCAAAGTTACCGAAAAAGAACTTTGGTTACTCGCTCAAAATCGGACATCCGTGTCCGATTTTGAGCTTCGAGTTTTGCCTTACGGCAAAACATCGACGTTTACAGTCCGCACAGGATGTGCGGTGGTTTCAATCGTACGACGTTTTAGGCAGAAAGCCTAAAACTCGTGGTAAGTAAATGTACAAGGATGTACATTTACTTACCGGACATCCATGCCGCTGAAGGATTGGACATCCGTGTACATTTTTCAGCTTCGACGGTATGGAATGTACGTAAGTATAAGGACAGTCTGTGTGACTTTTCCACTAACCGTAAAGTTAATGGATAATTGATAATTTAATTACCCATTACCCATTAAAAATTGAAAAGCGGGCTCTTTTAAAACTGCGGTAAGTATGGTATAATACAATCAATGAGGAATGGCTATGAGTATGTCAAACAGAAAATATAAAGATTCGGTTTTTGTCGATTTGTTCAGTGAGGACGAAAAAGCAAAAGAAAATTTCTTATCTCTTTATAACGCCTTGCACGGTACAAACCTTCCGCTTTCGTCTCCTGTCGAAAACATAAGGCTTGAAAATGTCATGTACATGAACATAATCAATGACGTCTCCTGTCTTGTAGATGGTAAAATTATCGTATTGGCTGAACATCAATCCACTATAAATGAAAACATGCCCAGTCAAGGAATATACTTCCGTGTACATTCCTTGACTTCGAGTTTTGAGCACAGCTCAAAACATCGTAAAGCTAAAACCACCGCCATCCGTGGCGGTACTGAAATGACTTTTGCAAATAGACGAGGTAGATACAAGGCACAAACAAAAAACACCCGCAGGCGTGCTTTTTGCACGTCGAGGACTGTTTTTTGTGAAGTAACGCAGTAGATACTCGTATATTTGTAAAAGAGGAGGTAATCAATAGTGTTAGTAGCCGAATACGATTATGATACAGACATCGCAGTGCAGAGATCTGAAGAAAGACAAATAGCTTTTGCCCAAGGTGAAGAAAAAGGCACATACCAAACAAAGCTTGAAACGGCAAAACTAATGAAAGAGGAAAATTGTGAGATTTCCTTTATACAAAAGATGACCGGTCTTTCTAAAGAAGAAATCGAAAAACTTTAGAAAGTGCAGTAATCAATTGCCAATTACCCATTACACATTACCAATTAAAAATTGAAAAGCGTCTACTTGCATTTTATACCGTATTTTTTTATACTATTTCTGTTATGAGAGAGTTTTTTACCGTAAACCGTATTATGTATGCATCCGCTTTTTTTGTGTTATGTGTTGCACTCGTGATGAATATTACCACGCAAGTCCCGCTTGCAGGCTTTATTCCTGTTGTGCGGTGGATTGATGTTGCCGTTAATGCGGTTGCTGCCGGTTTGTGTGTCTTTTTGTTTATAAAACCGGGCTGCAAAATGATTTCGTATCTATTGTTTTTTATTGAAGGCGGGGTTACCGCTCATATGGGTTTTGTCGGTATAGGAACCCTCCTTTTTACTGCAGGCTGCGTTATAGTTTTTGTAAACGGAGATTTTAAAACCCGCTATAAAGAAAAGATCGCAGCACTCTGTTTGTACTGGATACTCATTACGATAGGTCTTTATTTTTCGTTTAATATAAAAATGGCGGTCTTCGAAATTGCACTTACTTTTTTTCACTTCGGACTTCTGGTCTGTCTTTATAAAAAACTGGAATCGAAGCTGTCCTTTCTTTTGCCTGTTGAAGAAATTATTAGTCCTGAAATTCCGCTCCCTGCCAAGGGTTCAGCCTTATGCTTGTCGGACTACGGCATTTCGGATCGGCAAAAGTTTTTTATTCAAGGCACAGTCAACGGCGGAAAAACATACGAAGAGCTTGCTGCCGAATATCATGTAAGCACTTCGGTTGTAAAAAAAGATATGGCAGCAGCATGCCGTCTTTTCGGTGTAACAAACAAAGAAGATTTAAGAATTTTGCTGCTGCAGTATAAAATTGAGTAAAAATAATAGATGAACACCATCGGCAATTCGCAAACCGGCACTTGGCGCTCGCTTCGGGCTTGTTGATTTTATCTTAAACCGTCGGCTTTTTTCAGCCATTCATAAAAATCAAGACCGGAAACATCTCCGTCAGGTACAAAGAGCCGTCCGTCAATCAGTGGAATTACGTCTTCTTCTACCATGCCTATGATTGCATCAAAGAAAACTCCGTCTATAGCTACATCCTGTATGGGGCTCGATTTTCCGCTATAGACATATTGGCGGCTGTATCGAGTGAGGGCATCATTGTCATTACCTATAAGGAGGTGCCACAAAAAAAGAGCAGCATCCTTCCTTGTTGCCGTTCCTTTTGAAAGATTGACCGAATCGTCATACCAGCCTGCAGCCTTTAGCCTATCTGCAAGCATTGCAGGCCGCCAAAAGGCCGTACCCGTAATTGAATCAAGGGCATGGGTATTATCCTGAGTGAGGGTTGTCATATCTATTAAGCTTATCTTAGTTTGAGTTAAAATTTGAGCCGTAGACTTTTTAACACCTGAATCAACCTTATAGAATTTGCGGCAGTACTCCCTCTTTTCACCGTAAAGAAGACCGTACTCTTCGTTTAAAAAATCCAAGGAAGCATCAAAGGCAACAAGTGCCCTAGTATAATCTTCCAAAAGGTAATAGACAAAGCCCAGCTCCGATTGCAGCCTATATGCCTTAGGATTTAATTTAATCATCGAAATCAAATAATCTCTTTTGTCTTCAAGCCTTTCGGTTAAGCGCGATTTAATCAAGTGCACATATTCTTCATGAGGATTATAGTTTTCCGCAGTTTTAAGCATTTTTTTAGCAGAAAGCTTGTCCCTGTTTAGCAAAAAGTAATCGGCATAAAGGGCATATACCAAGGCAAGATAAGCTCTATCCGATGAAGGAATAGCTAAAAGAGCATTTAAATCCTTTTTTATCTCTTCAATCTTTTCCTGATTGTTTTCTCTATACTGCTTAACTATGTTAATTTCAATATTTTCTACATTCCGAATATTATCTTGAGATAATGTAGTAGAATAAATCGAATCTTTTTGCATTGTTGAACAAGATACAAAAACCATCAACACACAAAGCAGCAAAAGCAGAAATTTATTTTTCATTTTGAAACTCCCGTATAAGAATGAATGCTGTTGTCTATACCGCAGGTTATCAATTCCAGCCTTCCGTTTCCGTCCACATCGATTAGATAAGGAATTCCCGTGCCTGCAACAGGAAAACCGTTTATGGGAGAAAGGTTAGCATTATAAGCATATATGGAATTTCCTCCGCCTGAAACAAGCACATCATCATAACCGTCCGAATCAAGATCGATGAGCGTAATAAGATAATCGGATGCATTTTTTTGTTTTAAAGGAATTTTATCTATTATATTACATTCGGTATCTATCTTATATAAAAAGCCGTTATCGGTAATTAAAAAGAACATTTTTAGCTTTTCGGAATAAACGGGTTGAGTTTTACAAGAACTGTTAAGGTCTATGGAATAAACCTCTCCCTCTTTTCCCTGCATAAGTGAAGGTCTAAGAGAGAATAAGCCCTGCTCCGTTAAGACGGCTTCGTAAGTATTATTTTTATATAGAATAGGCTGAACCGCCGAAATACCGTCAAGCTCTTTAGGATAACCTGAAACAATTTTTCCCTTATCATCAAAAACATACATATAGCTGTCAAAGGAACGCGGTATAGCCGTAATAAAATTACCGTACACTGAAGGAGCAGCCTTTAATCGCGTATTCATCTCGTCTGAATGATAAAAGGAAGCTGAGCTGTCTACATATAAAAGAACGGGCTTATTTGCAACCGGAACAACTATCTTGTCCTGTATAATCGCCGGAGAAGAGCTTAATTTTTCTCCGGTTAAAATAGGAAAGCCTGAGGACACTTCCAGATTATAATCCGTTTTGTAGACGGTTCCTCGGGCAGATACGGCCCAAACGGAATCCACAATACCTTTTTTAATATCGAGGTTTAAATAAGCCTTATCATCGAGTTTAATCGACTTTAATTGTTTATCGGCTAAATTTAAGGCATACAGGTTTGTTCCGCTTACCCAATAAGCAAAGGGCACATTGTTTGATCCCTTTCCGCAATAGATGTATGAGCTCAACTTTGAATTAAATTCAAATGGAAAGGCGGAAAGTTCTCCTAAGGAATGAGCTTCGGTTTTTTGGGCATAGACTTCAAATTTAAGTTTTTTTTCTTTTTCAAACCTGATTGAGATCAGGCCCCGTCCAAAACCTTTTAAGACTGATTGTAAAACCTGATTTGTCCTTAAAAACGAGGGAACTTGATTTTCCAAATTATAATAGACAAAGACGGAAGTTTCGGGAGAAATAGACCTAGTTATGTTTTTCCAGTTTTCGGTTTTTACAAGCAAGTCGCCTCTTTTTACATCATTTAATGTAGAGGCTAGAGCTTCCGCACTCTGCGAAAGATAAAGATAACCTCCTTCAATAACATAAAAAGGAGTGGGAAGCTCAACCTTAAAGGCCCGTAAAAGAGCCGTTAAAATATCGGGGAATTCTATACGCGGTATTCTTATGCCGTCAACAAGGGCCGAGATATTTCTGTTTACAAAAAATGAGGTATAGATTAATTCGAAGGCTTGCCTGCATAGTTTTTCGTCTTTTAAGGAAACAAAAAAGATAGGAACATCGGATTGTTTTACTTCAAAAACACCTATCTCTTCGCCCATCCATGAAAAAAGCAAATCATCGATGCTCTTATTAAAAATAAATTTGGATGCCTTATTTGCAGAATTATAGGATTGTAATATAGATGAACCTAAAATATCTTTTCCGTTTTGGAATAAAAATTGGGGATCTCCCATGTTTATTAAACTGATATAGTCGGCGGATTTCGGGAGCCTGTTCAATATTCCCGGAATAAAGGCTTGCCTTTGAAGAATAGTATTTAAGCCCTCGGATTCGGTTTCCCACTTACAAAGTCCTGAAAGACTTATATCTTTATAATCCAAACTAAGATCTATTTTTGCTTTTTCCGGAAATTTAAGGGCACGCACAACATTATTGCTTATAGAATCGTCTTTGGGCGTATCCCTGGTAAAATAATTTACATCGCTCAATATGCTTAAAGAGCCGCCCTTCTTTTCTTTAATAAATTTACGCAAGGTTTTAATATGCTCATCTTCATGCTTTTTAGACAGGGCCGAAAAAAATAAATTCTTTGATGTAGAAGCAATTACGGAGTCCTTATAGTTTAAGAAATATATAGCTTGACCGCCGCCCAAATCATACTGCCAAAAACTTATACCGTTTTCGTCAAGCGGCTTAAGCCCTTTTAAGTCAGCCAACAAGTCAGGTTTAAATTTTAATATTAAAGGTAAAAGCCTTGTTCCTGCCGAACGGAAGCCCAATTTAACAAAAATCAAAAAATTATTTTCAGGATAGGCGGCTATGTCTAAGCTGATATTTGAGGCAGAGCCGAACCACCATGAGGACAGCATTGGAGAGGCTCTAAAAGAACGGATAGTTCCCTGTAATTGAGCTGTTTCAGTCGAGCTTAAAACCGAATCAAGGGTCTGCATTGAAAGGGTTTTTTGTAAAAGATCCCCTGCAGAATCTATGTTTATATAGGCATAATGTCCATCAGGTATATATTCTATAGGATTTATACCGTCAATTGCTGAATAAATAAGAAAACCTGCAATGGGTAAAACCAATACAAGCAAAATAACTAAAAAAGTCATCCCTATTTTAAAGAAAATACCGTGCTTTTTTTTGATTTTTACTTCTTTCTTTTCCGGTCTTTTCTTTTCTTCCAAGGAGGATTTGTTATCATTTTCTAAAACAACTGCTTCATCATTTTTTTGATCTAATATTGATTCTGGATTATCGCTCATTTAAATTCTCCAAATTTAATAGTGCATACTATTATAGAACTAAAGAACTAAAAAATCAAGCATGGTGAGTATAATAAAAAACGGCTCATTCAAAGGATGAGCCGTTTTGTGCAAGAGCTTAAAGCCAAGCTAAAACTTAAGTTTAAGCTTTTCTTGAATAGTATTCAACAACATTCTGAATGTTTCCTACGGGCTGAATATCCGTAGTAACAGGTAAAATATTTACAGTAGCAGAAAGTTTTTCGTCATCAATTGTGAGCCATGAACCTCTCGCACCTTGAGAAGTACTCATATTATGGCGGATAAGGTTTTGAATACCTTTCTTATTTTTTGTTGTAATAACATCGTTTACGCTTACGCACATCGAGGGAATGTTTACGGGCTTTCCGTTAATAAAGAAATAAGCATGCGAGACCATTTGTCTGGCCTGTGCACGGCTGATAGCAAAGCCCATTCGATAAATCGTATTATCCAAACGCTGTTCCATCAAGGAAATCATATTATCACCGGTAACACCGGGCATTCTGCTTGCTTTTTTATATAAATTCGTAAACTGCCGTTCCGAAATTCCATAAGCAAATCTGAATTTTTGTTTTTCCTTTAATTGTTCTCCATAAACAGAAGTCTTGCCCCGTTTTCTAGCGCCGCGTTCTTTTCCGGGACCGTTCGGCTTACGATCCAAAAGTTTGTCGTATTTCGGATTACCGTAAATATTAACGCCGAGTCGTCTAACTGTTTTTCCTTTAGGCTGTCTAGTCGCCATTCGTCACCTCTTATAAGAATAAAATAGATTTTTAAGCCTATCAAAATAAGACTGTTTTGTCAAGTAATTAAAAATTATGGAAACAGTAAAATAGGCGGCAAATCTATGCGCCCGACACGATTCGAACGTGCGACCTGCGGATTCGAAGTCCGATGCTCTATCCAGCTGAGCTACAGGCGCAAAATAAACGGAGCTTTATAAGCTCCGCAAAGGGTGGGTAGTGGGATTTGAACCCACGACAACCAGAACCACAATCTGGCGCTCTACCCCTGAACTATACCCACCACGTAAGATAGACATTATGCTAAAAAACGGAAAAAATGTCAAGGTCTTTTTTTATAAAATTATTGACAAAGTTCGGTTTTTAAGCCTTGAAGACTTAAAAAAAATAGTGTATAATTTTATCTATAAATCAAAAGGAGATTTTTATGTCAAATTTAAAAGCTATTGATCTTTTTGAAGCTTATGCTCAAAACAAACTTCCAATGGATCAAGGATACATCGTTTCATCTTTTTTTAAGGAAGAGTCGGCCTACAGTGTTTATGAAATAATTTCATATTCAACCGTAAAAGACATTTATATGACCGGTGACGGCTTAACTTTCCAAACAAACGGAAAAAAGCTTTTCCTCTTGGTAGAGCCCGCAAACTTCCCCCACAAGGCAACCGAACCTGTATTTAGAGATAAGAACTTTCAAGTACCTTTGAGATTTAAAGAATCCAATATTTATACTGCAAAAAATCAGTCCACCATTGTTTACAGTAAAACTCCTCAGGAAGCCATTTCGGCTTTTACGGTAGTAAAACCGGTGGGCATCAACTTTGCTTTTCTTTTTTATCCTCTTCCCGATACATTTAAGTCCATAGAACTTTTCTTTGAAAAAACCTTAAATCAAGAAGCGGTTATCCCTGTAAGCGATGCAAAAAAGGTAGCTAAGGACTTTGCAGCCCTTTGCGAAAAAGTGCTGACGTGGCCTAAAGACTAAGAAGCTCAAAATAACAAAAATTAAAGAGGTACCTATGATTAAAAAACTCCGGGTACCTCTTTAATTTTATAGTGCATCTTTATTCTATCGTATATTCGATAAACCCTTCAGCTTTCCGGCTTATAATTTCGCCTATTCCGGCCCTGACAGTTCTAATATTTTTATAGTTTATATCGGGCATGTTTTGTCCTGTAAGGGCATTGTGGCATAGGGCTATGTCGAGCCCCGAATCCGTAAAATCGTTTTCAAGATTTTCAAAGTATTTTACAACATCCCCGGCAAAAACAACTTCAATTTCGGCAGTATCGCCCATTTCTTCACAATATCTTTTATAATTAGTTATCTTGTGCTTTAACTTGTCTATTAAGTTAAACTTTTCAATCCTAAACAAAACCTTATAATGCATAATCTTTTTCCTTTTTATAAATCTTCACTCGGTATAGACGGCTCAGGCGGAGATCTTCGGTTTGCATTGTGTTTTTCGATTTCTGCATCCAAATCTTTAATATCGGATCTGATCAAAAATGGAGAGCCCATGGCAAAGACATTTCCCTCATCCATTATATAAAGAGGTAAATTTTCTAAAACCGAAAATTGAGCCTTGGGATAGGTATCGGGAACGGCATAAGTGCCGGGGCCTGCACCAAGAGGCTTAAAACTTAAAAACAAGCCTTGGGTATTTTCAGCATTTGAATCCGAAGAAATTGTGTATTTTCCCGTTTCATAATTGCGTAAAATGCTTCCGGTATTGGTAAGGCATGAATAAACAAGGTTTCCTCTTTTTAAAAGGCGGGGGAATTCATAGCTGACTCTGTCATTTCCCTTAACAATTACCTTTTTGCCATTATACTCAAGGTCATCAAGCCAATAGCGGAACCGGATATAATCGTCTCCGGTAAAAAAATAAGCATCGATTGAAGCAGGAGCCTCGTTGGGATAAAGAAGGATGCCGTCAGGACTGCCCTGCTCTATCCAAAAACCGTCCAAGAGATTCTTTTTATCGTCAAGGGAGCTTTCAGAGTTTTCATCTTTTGTTTCTAAAAGATTATCCGAGCTTTCTTTTTTTACCTCATAAGGGATTTTTTTATAAAATGAAGTAAAAAAGAAGTTTTTTTCTATACATAAGGGAAAAACAACGGCTTTTTTAACATAGGGATAGTTTACTCTTAAATAAAATTGACTTTTAGAATTTTCAATAGCTTCTATAGAGGAAGAAAAATTCCCCATTTTTTCGTATACAAAGCGGTAATAAGGCTTTAAAACAACCCTCATATCGAGAGAATCTTTTTCAATGTCTCGTGAAAATTCTATAAATCGGCCTCCATTCTCCCAGATTCCCTCTATACCAAGAGTCTTTTCGGACAAGGCAGTTTCGGTATTTTCTTGCCCAAATAGATTAAGGGCAGGCCCAAAAAAACTAAAGGCCGGCCCAAAGAAATTAAAGGCTATAAAAAAAGTGAATATAAGGCTGAACGGCCGAAAAAAGCGTTTTTTCATAGGCTCTCCCTTATTAAAAGTTTAATAAGGTTCCCCGTCAGCCTTGGGAGCCGCCGAATGTTTACTAAAAAGAACAAGGGCTATCAATGTTACCACATAAGGGAAAATTTTAAGCCAAACCGGAGGAATAATACTCAAGGAAGGGATAACCTGAGAAACATTTGCAACCGTACGGGCAAAGCCGAAAAAGAAGGTTGCACCCAAGATGCCTAAAGGCTTCCACTGACCGAAGATTAAAGCTGCAAGAGCTAAAAAGCCAAGGCCGTCAACACTCCCGTTAAATTCGCCGGAATAGGTTACAAGAATAACGGCGCCGCCTAAACCGGCTAAGGCGCCGCTCGCACATACGGCAAAGTAACGCATCTTATGCACATTTATGCCCGCACTGGCTACGGCCGAAGGATGCTCCCCGCAGGCCCGAAGCCTGAGGCCGAATGAGGTCTTATAAAGTAAAAACCAAGAAAAAACCAAAATAGCTAAAACAAGCCATGTACTCCAATAGCTTTGAGAAAAGAATAATGGCCCTAAAACGGGAATATTCGCCAAGCCGGGAATGTCTTTTCTGATTATGCTGTTTACACGGACATTTCCAGAGCCTAAGATGGCTCTCGCGGTATAGACTGTCAAGGCTGCAGCCAACATATTTATGGCGGTACCGCTTATAATCTGATCGGCCTTTAATGTAATTGAAGCAAAGGCATGTAAAAGAGAATATAAGATTCCCATAATTACGGCAGCTAAAAGGCCTATGGGTATAAGAAGGCCGGAGGGTATCAAGCCTTCCAAAAGATGGATGGTAATAGCTGCGGCAAAACTGCCTACAAGCATGAGGCCTTCAAGCCCTAAATTTACTACTCCACTCCTCTCGCTATAAAGACCGCCTAAAGAAGTAACTAAAAGCGGAATCGTATATGCTATAACATAGGGAAATATTGAAGTTAAAGTATACCACATAATTAGTTCGCCTCCTTGACGGTTTTTTCCTTATTTTTTTGGATTTTAGACCAAAATTTCTTTAACAATAAACTTGTCGCCGTAAAATAAATGATAACTGCAATGATGGTATCGGCTATTTCGGGCGGAACATTTGTGTTGGCGCTCATAAAGCCCTTCCCCACATGGAGAATACCGAAAAAGATGGAGCTTAAAGCAACACCTATCGAATTTCCGGCGCCTAGAAGAGCAACGGCTATTCCGTCAAAACCTTGAGAGGGTAAAACACCGATCTGCATGTTAAGGGAATAACCGGCATAATAGGTTAAACCTGCAAGACCTGAAAGAGCTCCGGCAATCATCATAGAAAAGATAATATTTCTGTTTACCTTGATGCCTGCATATTCCGCTCCGCTCTTATTATATCCTGCAGCCTTTAGCTCAAAGCCAAGAGTCGTTTTATCCAATATTATTTTTACAAGGATAATTCCTAAAATACCTAAAAATATGCCGTAATTTATATACTCGCTTCCGAATAGATTACTCAGCCACCCAGCCCTCAAGGTGTGTTCTACAGCGATGGAGCGGCTTTCGGTCTCGATAAATTCGGCCTTTAGATAACCTTGAACCGAATAATAAACTATCCAATAGGCTATCCAGTTCATCATTATAGTAGAAACGACCTCATGTACATTGAATACGGCTTTTAAAAGGCCGGGCAAAGCAGCCCAAAGGGCTCCTCCAATCATGGCGGCTATTATTAAAACAAGCAACAAAACAGGGCGAGGCATTGAACTGTTTAAGGCTATAAAGGTTGCAAAAAGGCCTCCAATGAGCATCTGTCCTGAGGCACCGATATTAAAAGGCCCCGTTTTAAAAGCAAAGCTGACCGAAAGTCCTACAAACAAGAGAATCGTAGCCGTTGCAAGGGTGTTTCCTATACGCTCTATATTCATTAGGCCGCCCCGGAAAAGGTAGGAAAAGGCCGAAAACGGATTTGTTCCTAAAACGGCTATAAAAACGGCACCGGCAATAAGACCGAGTAAAACAGCGGAAAAACTGATAATAAAATTGTTTTCGGCTATATTAAAGTCTTTAAATCGTATTTTAAGCTTACTCATTTTTTCCTCCCATGCCGGCCATCATAAGCCCTACTTCTTCGGCGGTGGTTTCTTCAGGGCGTACAATTCCGCTTAAAGCCCCCCTGTGCATTACTGCTATCCTATCTGAAAGGTTAAATATTTCGTCAAGTTCAAAAGAAATTAAAAGAACAGCCCTTCCGTTATCCCTGTGTTTTACGAGTTCCTTGTGGATAGATTCTATAGCTCCTACATCAAGTCCTCTCGTAGGGTTTACCGCTATTAAAAGAGGCGGATCAAGGGTAATTTCCCTTCCTAAAATCGCCTTTTGCTGATTACCGCCGCTCAAATTTCCCGCTTTGGATTCTATACCTGAACCGGAGCGGACATCGAAGACTTCGCTGATTTTTTGAGCAAAGAAGTTTATTTTTTCCTTATTTAAAAATCCGTGTTTTTGGAAGTTTTTTGTGTAATAGGATTTTATGACCATGTTTTCGGCAATAGAATACTGTAACACAAGGCCGTGTTTTTGCCTGTCTTCAGGAACATGGCCTAAGCCCGATTCTGCTCTTTTTCTTACGGAAAAGTTTGTAATATCTTTTCCGTCTAAAATTATACTGCCGGACTCGACCGGCATGAGCTCCGAAAGCGCATAGACCAGCTCGCTTTGACCGTTTCCGTCTACGCCGGCTATACCTACGATTTCTCCTGCCCTGACCTCAAGAGAAAAATTGCTTACTGCAGGCAGTTTTTTTTCTTTTAATACGTTTAAGTTTTTAATTTCAAGAATCGGCTTTCCCGGATTTGAAGGCCCTTTCGGAACCTTAAAGTCTACAGGACGGCCCACCATCTTGGAGGCAAGTTCATTTTTGGTTGTAGAAGCCACATCGACAACATCTATGAGTTTTCCCCGCCTTATAATCGTACACTTGTCGGCTGCATCCAAAATTTCCTGTAATTTATGGGTAATAAGAATTATGGCCTTACCTTCTGCGGCAAGGTTCCGCATAATCTGCATAAGTTCGTTTATTTCTTGAGGGGTTAAAACTGCCGTCGGCTCATCGAAGATTAGGATGTCGGCATTCCTATAAAGCATTTTTAATATTTCAACCCTTTGCTGCATACCGACAGTGATATTGCTTATAAGAGCATCAGGTTCAATAAAAAGACCGTATTTATCGCTTAACTCTTTTATCCGTTTTTCGGCTTCTTTTTTGTTTAGGATAAAACCGCCTTCTTTACCCAAAATAATATTTTCGGTTACGGTAAAATTATGGATGAGCTTAAAATGCTGATGCACCATTCCTATCCCTAGATCATTTGCATCATTTGGGCTGTTTATTTTTACCTTGTTTCCCTTTACATAGATTTCTCCTCTATCGGCATGGTAAAGCCCGAAGAGGATGCTCATCAGAGTCGACTTCCCCGCTCCGTTTTCTCCCAAAATCGCATGTATTTCTCCCTGTTTAACGCACAGGCTTATATCATCGTTTGCTACGATTCCGGGAAATTCCTTGCGGATATTTCTCATTTCAATCACATAATCAGAATGGGACAATTTGAACTCCTCAAAAAATAAGAAACGGCCCCCTTCCTTGGAAAAGCACTTTCTTTAGAAAGAGGGCTTTGTAAACTTCTTTAAGTTTTATTTAAATAAATCGCCTTGAGCTGCACTTACTACAATCTCACCCTTCTTTATTTTTTGATAAATTTCATTTACCTTTTTTTGAACATCATCGGAAAGGTTAGGATTTTTAGCAGGAATTCCAACACCGTTTTCTTTTACAGAGAACAATAATGAGCGTCCGCCTGTAAATGTTCCGTTTAATTCTTCCTTAACCATATCGTATGAAGCCTTATCAAGATACTTCATAGCAGATGTAAGAATTATAGAAGAACCGTCTCCTATAACTCCTTCTGCATATTGATCAACGTCGACACCTACTACCCAAACTTTTTTTCCTGCCTGAGTTCTGGTTTTAGCTTCGTTGATAACGCCTACACCTACACCTCCGGCTGCAGCATGAATTACGGTAACGCCCCTATCATACATAGAAGCGGCAATCTGCTGACCTGCTGCAATGTCGGAAAATCCGCCCTGATATATAAAGTTTTCAGGATAGATTTCAATTTTGGTACCGAGGTTTTCGTTTGCATATTTAATACCTTGCTGCCATCCCCAGTTAAATTTTTGTACAGCAGGGATTTCCATACCGCCGATAAAGCCGAAATTTCCTGTTTTTTGCTGTAAAGCAGCGGCAACACCTGCCAAGAAACCGGCTTCATTTTCTAAAAAGCTGATTCCGATTGTATTAGGTCCGTTTTGGGCATCATATGAATCGGCAGGATGAGCATTTCCGTCGATTATGATAAACTTGGCATCCTTGTACTTGGACTGAGCTTTAAATACGGCCGTCTCAAATTTAAATCCGGGACAAATAATAAATTTATATCCTGAATCATAGAGGTTTGAAATTTCTTTGATGTAGTCGGCTTCGGTTGTTCCGACAGGTTTTAGATATTTAACCTTTACACCAAGATCTTTTTCAGCTTTTTTAATACCTTCCCATGTTCCTTGGTTAAAGGATTTATCGTCTATAGTTCCGGCATCTGTAACCATACCGACCATCAAAGCCTTTTTGCCTTCTTCTTTGCTGCAAGAAGTCAGCACACCAAGAATTAGAAGACAACCGATGAAAATTTTAACAATATTTTTCATAGAAACTCCTTTTTTGTATGTTAATTGACAAAAAGTTAAAAATAAGTTTTTTATAGACAATTAACTAACAAAGTTAGTAAATTATACACTCTTTTTAGATTTATGTCAAATTGTAATTACGGCTTTTATAAAATAAGAAATTACTTTATTGAAATAAAAAAAGTGCGTCTAAAATAGACGCACTGAAATTAAGATTACAGATTAAGCTTTTACCATGTTCTTAGGCTTTGTCATGTTTTCGGGTTTTAGAACCTCATCCAATTTTTCTTTTGAAAGAAGGCCTCTTTCCAAAACAAGGTCATAAACGCTGCGGTTATCACGCAAGGCTGTCTTTGCAATATCGGAGGATGCCTCATAACCGATGACTGGATTTAAGGCGGTAACCAAGCCGATGCTTCGGTGAACACTCTCCTTACAATGAGCGTAGTTTCCTACAATGCCCGTAACGCATCTTTCTCTCAATGTCTTCATTGCATTTATAAGAAGTTTAATAGACTCAAAGATAGAATAAATCATAACGGGTTCAAAAACATTGAGCTCAAGCTGGCCCGATTCTGCAGCTAAAACAACAGCCGTATCGTTTCCGATAACCCTATAGCAAACTTGATTGACAACCTCAGGGATAACGGGGTTTACCTTTCCGGGCATGATAGAAGAACCGGGCTGCATCGGAGGAAGACTTATATCGTAAAGTCCTGTTCTGGGGCCCGAAGAAAGAAGGCGTAAATCGCTGCATATCTTTGAAAGCTTTGCAGAAAGGCGCTTTAACTCGGAAGAATATGTTACAAAGTCGGAGGTATCGTTCGTGGCGGCTATCATGTTCTTTGCAGCCTTTAGATCAAGCCCCGAAATCTTTGCCAAATGAGAGGTTACTTTCGGTGTATAGTTAGGATCCGAGTTGATACCTGTTCCGATTGCGGTAGCTCCCATATTTATGGTGTGAAGATTTTCCCTTGCAAACTGAATCTGAGGAATTTCGCTTTCCAAAGAAGCGGCATAGGATTCAAATTCTTGGCCGAGAGTCATGGGTACGGCATCTTGAAGCTGGGTTCTTCCCATCTTGATATTGTCTCCAAGTTCTTGGGCTTTTTTTCTAAAAGAAGAAATGAGGGATTTAAGCTCATCTATAAGAGCCGGTGTATTTAACGAGATGCCGAGCTTTGCAGCTGTAGGATAGGCATCGTTTGTAGACTGGGCAAAGTTTACATGATTATTGGGATGGCATGGCGAATAAGTTCCCTTAGCCTTTCCTAAAATTTCGTTTGCGCGGTTGGCTATAACTTCGTTTGCATTCATATTGGTAGAAGTTCCCGCTCCGCCCTGAATCATATCGACTACAAATTCTTTGTCGAATTTGCCTTCGGCAACCTCTTTACAAGCTTGAATCATAGCCTTGTAAACTTCATCGCTTAAATAGCCGAGTTCATGGTTAGCTTCGGCTGCTGCCTGCTTTGTATAAGCAAGCCCCTTAATAAAATCGGGAAAATCACAGAGCCTTAATCCTGTAATTTGAAAATTTTCAACACTTCGGAAAGTTTGAATACCGTAATAAGCATCTTCCGGAATATCCAACTCTCCGAGTAAGTCATGTTCCCTTCGCATAAAAAACTCCTATTTTATTGATAATTGCAAGCATTATAGTACTAAAACAAAAAAGGAACAAGGGGCGTAGAGCTTACCTATATCCTCCGTTATGTTTTAGTTCCTTAAAAAGACTTATAACTATCAATATTATTATAATTCCTAAAGGAAAGGCGGCTATAATCGAAAGACTTTGAAGCTGGTTTAAATTAGTTCCCACAAGGATTAAGGCTGCAGGAAGCATTACAAAAACTACAGCCCAAAATGCCCTTAAGCCCTTTTTAGGCTCCGAGTGTTTTTCAAGGTTCTTTTGAGAATAGGAAGCTATTACCAAAGTAATTGCATCAAAGGTACTCGAATAAAAGGCTATCATCGTAATTATCAAAACACCTAAAACTATTTTTGCATAAGGAAGGTTGTTAAGAATTTGCAAGATAACTTGAGAAGGATCCGTTTCCTTTAAAGCAGAAGCCGCATCAAATATTCCATGAGCCTGTAAATGAAGCCCGTAATTTCCAAGGATTATAAAAGAGCAATAAGTCCCCGCTATACCGCAGATAAGACCGCCGATTATGGTATTTTTTATTGTACGGCCTTCCGAAATTTTTCCTATAAAGAAAGGAGTTGCAACAAACCATGCTATCCAATAAGCCCAATAAAATATTGTCCAGTTTTGAGGGAAGCCCGCCCCGCCTTCTCCGGAAATACGCAATGGGTCCATCCATGTGGACATACCGAAAAAGTTTTGAATAACCTTTCCGATTCCCGTTATGCTTGTCTCAATTACATAGATTTTGGGTGAGGCTATAAAGACAAGACCTAGAAGAACACAAAAAGAAACAACCGAAATCTTTGCAAGCTGAGAAATCCCCTTTAAGCCCAATAAAACGGCAGCCGTGTAGACGGCAGCTATTATAAGAAGAATGGCAAGTGTCAAAATCTTCCCTTGAGGGATCCCAAAAATAGTAGAAACAGCCAAAGACAAAAGAGG
Source organism: Treponema denticola (assembly GCF_024400535.1). NCBI lineage: Bacteria > Pseudomonadati > Spirochaetota > Spirochaetia > Treponematales > Treponemataceae > Treponema > Treponema denticola. The sequence continues at coordinate 1,173,152 of NZ_CP038800.1, read as the reverse complement.
AGTTGCAAGCGAAAATGTTGTAGCAGTTCCGGCCAATAATCCTATTACGGAAAAAACATCTATCATCTTTCCTATAGGACCGTCAATCTTATTCCCAAAAATAGGGCGACAGCTTTCGGACAGCTTTTGCTTTGTTCTTCCCCTTACATGGAGCATGTAGGCAAAGGCTACGGCAGGCACTATATGAAAAGCCCATGGTGTTATTCCCCAATGGAATAGAGGATAGGCAGCGGCCCAATCCTGCCTTTCCGCCAATGAAAGAGAAGACAGTCCGAAGGGACTTTCCCCAAAATAATATGCCCACTCTATAAGCGACCAGTAAAGAATATCGGCTGCCATAGTCGAGGTAAAAATCATAGAACCCCATGTAAAATTCCCGTAACGCGGTTTTTCAAGGTTTCCCAGCTTTACAGTTCCGAATCTTGAAACGGCTAAACCTATGGCGGTAAAAACAAGACCCAAGCCGAGCAAAATATAGAAAAACCCCAGTTTGTTTACAAAAACAGACCAAAGAGCATCAACTACCTTCATCGATTCTACAGGAAAAAAAAGAACCAATCCCGTCAAGCAGATTATTACTGCAAGGGGTAATACGGTTATAAGCCAGTCAATCTCATTTTTATCCTTTAATTCAAGTTCCTTTACACCCAATTCATCTTCAGTGTTCATCATTAATTACCTCCTACATATAAAAAAAATTTTGCAGGAAGCCTCAGCTTCCGAAAAGAGTTTTTTCAAGCAGTTTGTTTACAAACTGCATAAAATATAACGATGTTTTGTGCGCAGCACAAAACTCGAAGATAAACATGGAGGCTTGTATTTCAAGCCGTAATGTTTATCGTATTTCCTTTACCCTTTTATAATAATCCTTTGCATACCGGTACATCTTTAAACCGTAATCTCCAAAGTTAACGCCTAGCGCCTCTTTATAACAAGTCCAAAGGGCCCATAAAAAACCCGAAAGAGCGACATAGCAATAGATACGAAGCCTTTCATCTTTTTCAGGCTTTCTTTGAAAATAAAGCTCCATCAAATTTTCAAGTTCGGTATTGTCATAGTAGGCATAAATAGCAAACATTGCTATATCTATGAGAGGGTCACACATAGCCGCATATTCCCAGTCAATTAAATGCACATCATCGTCGCTAATTATAAAATTATCAGGCACAAGATCTATATGACATAAAACGTGAGGTTTTTCCATATTTTCAATCAATTCTAAAAGCTCATTCATTAAATTTCTAATCTCATTATAATCATGATATAAAATACCGTTTTTTTTCGTTTGCAATTTTTTCGTAATAATTTATCCGTTCACGAAGATCAAAGGAATGGGCAACATTTAAGCCGGACTCATGCAGGCGGCGGGCTACCTTCATACATTTTTTTAAGTCTTCAGGATTACGGGCATCCGCAGTATGGGAATTGGGAATAAACTTGGTAATTTTTACCCCCTTTTCAGGATCAAAGTAAATAATAGAATCGCTTAAATTTAAAGGAGAAATAGCCTTGTAGACTTCATATTCTTCCTTTCTATTTATAAGAGCTTCGGTCCCCTCTCCCGGTATTCTAAAAATATATTCTTCACCTTCAAATTCAAACAAAAAAGATTTGTTTGTCATCCCAAATTTAAGAGGCTTTAGATTTGTAATACTGTGCTCAGGACGTTTAAATACATCCGATATAAGTTCAAGCCATTTATCATGGGAGGAAATAAGATAAGATGAATCAAAGAGGCGAATTTCGTCAAGAGATTCAAATTCATATACCTGATGTTCACCCTGCTTGTTTGCAAACATGGTTAGCTCTTTTATATTCCTCATATAGACATCTTCCCAATACCAATCGTCCGTATCATCTCTTTTATAGGCTTCTTCAATCAAGGGACGTATCTTATCCGAAAACTCCTTTGAAAAATAGACGGGGCCGTACATAACCCAGCCGCTTCGGCCTCCCACTTTTTACGCTCATAATTTTATCGTGCAGACCTAGCTTTAATATCCACTCCTTTGTTTTGCCGGTTACCTTAACGGAAGAATACCATGAATCATATTCATGGGAATGATACATGTTCTCCCTAAGCCAATTATCGCTTGAAAGAATATAGGTGCTTTTAAGCTCATCTCTTACATGGTAAAGGGTCGAAAGATTGTTTTAATTTTTAAAGTCAGGATTATATACGAATTTTACACCGTACTTATCTATAAGATATTCAAAGGTTTCCTTTAAATAGCCTACGACTATAGTTATATCGTTAATGCCGGCAGTTTTCAGCTGTTCAATTTGCCTTTCGATCATTCTTTCACCGAATACTTCCAACAAGCCCTTAGGCGTTGCATAGGTTAAGGGTACAAAACGCGAGCCGAAACCGGCAGCCATAATAATTGCATTATCCACCTTACATTCCTCAAAAGCTTTTAAGGCATTTTCCGTAAGCCGCTTTTTCCCAAAAGGCGGAACTCCTTCGGTATACAAAAAACCGTCATGCTCCATATCAAATAAAATCTTATTCACATAGGCCAAGGATATTTTTAAGGTCTTAGCAATATTTCTTTGCGAAATATCCTTATCTTTTTGCATCAGTTTTATAATTTGAAAGTATCTTCTTTTCATACATCTACATTATACAAAAACAACGTTCAAAGTCAAGTTATTTTATATAAAAAAGTGAACATAATTATAAAAGTATTTTATTTTTACGTATCAATATCTTGACAACTTGTAATTTTGATTGTATAGTTAGTGTCGCTTGTCTTTAACAAGTCTATATCGCTATATGCGTAAAAGGAGTTTAATCGCACTATGGAACAATTTTTACAAAATCTTACAAGCCTTGTTTCGTCGGCTAACGGATTTATCTGGGGTGTTTACTTCCTCATTCCGCTTCTATGCGGTACCGGTTTGTTCTTTACAATCCGGTTAGGAGGAGTACAGTTTACAAAATTCGGAGCAGGCTGGAAACGCCTTTTCGGTAACTTTTCATTAAGCGGAAAAGAAGCCGGAAAGCACGGAATGAGCTCTTTCCAAGCTGTAGCTACAGCTATTGCAGCACAGGTAGGAACAGGAAACCTAGTAGGAGCCATGACAGCCCTCATCATGGGCGGTCCCGGAGCTATCTTCTGGATGTGGCTTGCAGCTCTTGCAGGTATGGCAACGAACTTTGCTGAAGCTTCTATTGCTCAAATTTACAAAACAAAGGATGATTCGGGGCAAACAGTAGGAGGTCCTGCATACTATATTTCTGCAGGTCTAAAAAATAAGGTAGGAGAAGGCTTTGCAAAATTCCTTGCAGGTTTCTTTGCCATAGCCATCATTCTTGCTCTCGGATTCATGGGTAACATGGTTCAGGCTAACTCAATTTCGGATGCCTTCCAGAATGCTTTCCATATTCCTACATGGATTACAGGTGCAGTTCTTGCAGTAATTGCCGGTATTATTTTCATGGGCGGTGTTAAGCGAATTGCTTCGGTTACGGAAAAAGTAGTTCCCATCATGGCTATTGTTTACATTGTGGTCGGTCTTATAGTCATTATCATCAATGCAGCTCAGATCCCCGAAATGTTTGCTATGATCTTTAAAGGTGCATTTAATCCCAAGGCTGTTTGGGGCGGAGCTCTCGGTTTCGGAATGGGAAGAGCAGTACGTTACGGTGTTGCACGAGGTCTTTTCTCTAACGAAGCAGGTATGGGTTCTACACCTCATGCCCACGCTGTTGCCGACGTAAAACACCCCGTAGAACAGGGTGTACTTGGTATCGTTGCCGTATTTATAGACACTTTCATCGTTTTAAACATTACTGTATTTACCGTTTTAAGCTCAGGCGTTGTACAATTTGAAGGAGGCGAAGCCACAATGAAGGGAATTAAGCTCGTTCAAGAAGCTTTCGCACAGCACTTGTTCGGATCCACATTCGGCTATCTTTTCATTGCCGTATGTCTTTTCTTCTTTGCTTTCTCAACCATCATCGGTTGGTACTACTTCGGAGAAACAAACATCAGATACTTATTCGGAACAAAGGGACTTATTCCCTATCAGCTTCTGGTAGTTATCTTCATCTTTGTCGGAAGCTTGCTTAAGATTGACTTGGTTTGGGAATTGACCGACTTCTTTAACGGAATCATGGTTATACCGAACCTTATAGCCTTGCTATTCTTAAGCGGAACCGTTGCTAAAGTCTTACGAGACTATAACAAGGGCCTCCCCTACGACGCAAGTCAGTACAAATAAGCACTAAAAAGGGCAGCTTAAGCTGCCCTTTATCTTTACTTTTATTTCCAAAACACAAGATATGCAAAAAGATTCACAAACTAATCAAAGACTTATTATTACAAATAACCCTAAAGTTAAGGCCTTCTATGAAGAAGATAGAACGGGCTTAAAAAACCGTTATGCCCTTAAATTTTTGGATTCCCGAGATGAAGTTTTTAAGACGGTAAGGGATTTAATACATTCCAACTGGAAGCTCTTAAACCATGCCATGGCAGGAAATATTCCGCTTCATAAGCACCCTTATAGAAGCATGGCCTTGGAACAGCAGGAAAAGCTTGATACAAATTCTCTTATTCTTTGGGAATCGGCAATGGAAAGGGTAAAAAGAGGCAAAACGCCGCCCTACCCCGATGATGTCTTGGAAGATTTCCAAGAATTAGACTATAACTTGTTTTCAGGTTCGGTAAAATTTTAAAAAATCTTATAAATTTATAGGACGAAAACAACTTGGTGAATTTAGAAGAAGAGCCACGAAGTAACATCATCTATTATTTTTGTTAAAATCATTACATGTATTTCCTGTTTTTCCGATTCTATATATTCTTTCCAGTCTTCATTAGTATAAAGCTTATTTATCTTTGAGCACAAAAGGAGCTCTTTTTCTTTTATTTCCTCAGGTGTAAGTTCTGAATAATTCTTGAGGACATTAACCGCAAAATATGTACTTAAGCTTTTTATTAAAGGATCCTTTACAGTTTCGGATACCTTATTAAACAATACGGTACTTTTTGGATAGTCTTTAAGCATTTGAAGGGCCAGTGCCGAATAAAAGGCCATCCATTCACTTACCCTTGTCTTTTCAACAGGCAAAGATGAAGTAAATTCAAAAAGGTCCTGATAATCTCCGGAAATCATCTTTGAAGAGGCAAATTTGGGAGCAAGTTTTGACAAATATTTAGGTTTATGTTCCTGCAAAAAAGAGCATAGCTTGTTCATGGAAGAAAAATCTCCTAAAAGAAGCAGGGCCTCAGCTAAGAGTTTTGAATTTTTATATGTAATTTTCTTTTTAGTAAAAATTTGCAATTCAAGATAAGAAGCCAATGATGACCAGTCTTCATTCTCAATATAATGTATCATAGGTCTATTTTTTAAAAACATAATATTTACAAAGATTATGAGAACAAAAAATATCGGCCCGAAAAACCAGTTTGCCTTCCAAAACTCTCTCATAAAAGAGCCGTCAGCATAAAATAAGGGCAGGAAGAAAACGGTAAACAATAATAAAATTAAGACGATATTAAATATAACAAATACTACTTTTAATTTCATATAAAATCCTTTATAATTATATATGTATATTGTACTACAGGAGAGCAAATAAGTGAATACCTATAATGCCGAACAGACAAAAGATTTATCATTTTTTAATAAAAATGTTTATTTAGACAAGAAATTTTTGCTTTTAATCCCAGAAACACCTCTTACAGCCGAGTTAAAAGCTATTTTAAGTGAATGGGATTTTTCTCTCCTATATTCTGACGGCGAACCATCAAGTTTTATGACTGTCAAAACAAATAAATCCGAAGCTTCAGACAAAGATGTATTGGATTCGACCAAAGAAAACGAACTTATTTCCGAAAAACTAAAAAAGCAAAAAGAAATGATGGAAGAAATCGAAAATAAATTCTGGGATTTTTTAAGATTTACGGATAAAATCTTTACCGATTATACAATGAAAAAAATCTTAGATCCGCGCATTGTTTTTGATAAAGTAAAAGAACTATGCGATTTTGTAAAAAACGATAAAAAGTTAATCCTTCTTATAGAAATGCAAAAATACTGCTCTCCTACAAACTATTTGGTAATGCACTCGCTTAGATCTTCAATTTTTGCAATTATTATAGGAGTTCAACTTAAAATGCCTCCTCACAGGCTAATAGAACTTGGAGCAGCCTGTCTTCTACATGAAATAGGCATGTTCAGACTTCCGCCTCAATACTATATGTATGATGCCCCCTTAAGCGAAGAAGGTAAAAAAGCCTTATTTACACATCCGGTTCTGTCTTATAACATCCTAAAAACATCATCATTTTCCCTGCCGATATGCTTAGGGGCATTAGAGCATCACGAAAGAGAAAACGGATTAGGTTATCCTAGAGGGCTTACAAAGGAAAAAATATCAATGTATGGAAAAATAATAGCCGTAGCCTGTTCCTATGAAGCCGCTACCTCGCCCCGCCCATACAAAGAAGCCCAAGATGCTTCTTCAGGTATTGTGGAAATGATAAAAAACACTAATAACCAATATGATGAAACTATCTTAAAAGCTCTTCTGTTCTCCTTATCATTTTATCCTGTAGGAATGTATGTACATCTTTCCAATGGTAAAATCGGGAAAGTCATAGATGTAAATCCTGATGATCCCCGCTTTCCTATTATACAGCTTTATGGACAAAGAAAATCTTCCGGAGATCCAGTAATTATACAGACAAAGGCGGACAGTACAATGATAAAGAGGCCTTTATCTAAAGAAGAACTAAAAAATATTGATCGAAACAGCGTATAAGCTTATTTTAATATAACCCAAGTTGAACCGGTTCCGCCGTCCGCACTTTTAGGATGACCTGTTTCACCGGCCCTTTTATGCTTTTCAAGATAAGAGCGCACAAATGGAGCCAAAACAGCCCCTCCTCCGGAATGGTTTCCCTTACCGTGGATGATTAAAATTTTTTTTAAGCCTCGGCGTATTGAATTCTCAAAAAATATATTTAAGGCTGCTTCCGCCTCATCACGGGTCATACCGTGTAAGTCGATCGCATCTTCGTGCCGCATATCCCGCAGCATTTTTCGCTCCATTGCATAGTCCCGGCAAGCCGAAGCTTCTCGAGCATCTTTGTCGTCAACGCCGTACCGCCTTAGCCAAAGCTCCATAGGATTAACCTTTTTTTTATTCTCTTCTTTTATAAGCCTATCTTGTACATCTTTATTAGACCGTTTATCTTTTTTGATTTGCTTTCTGCCGTATGGTTTTCCAGTAATTCTATCCCATTCATTTAAAATGTCTCCAAAATTTTTACTCATACAAGTCTCCTAATCGCTTATAATAAATTCGCTCTTTTTTTGCCATCCGCCCGTACCGTCATTCTTTTCAACAAAAAACCAATCTTTTGTCCTTTGCTTTATAATAAGGGTTTCACCTATTTGTAAAGAACTTACGATAGTCCCGCTTTTTTCAGGAATATGATAAACAACCGAGGCTTCATAATGGTTAGTAGGTATATAAACGGCTCTTTTATACCTGCCTGAGTAAAAAAATAAAATCAAACTAAGGACAGAGACCGCAATAAGCCCCCCTGCAAAAAACATAATCAGTAATATATTTTTTCTTTTATAAAAAACTATAAAATATACAGTCCCCAAAACAAGTATAAAAAATAAAACATATAATATTTTTTTTAATATTGAAGAGTGAACAGGAAATGTCTTTGAAAGGCCTAAACTTTTTTCATATTCAAGCCTTAGGCGTTTTATCTCTCCCGGGAAAAGCCGATTAGCTTCCTTTGAACGAAGCTCTGCTATCTGTAAAGCTTTTTCAGTTCTTTTTTCAAAGTCAGCCAAAATGTCTATTGAAGATTTTTGCATGGTAAGGTCTTTTTGAGACTGTAAAGCCGGTATTAAACTTGCATACGCCTCTTTTTCTTCCGGAGTTTCTTCTAAGCCTATAGCTTTGCCCTTATATACAAATACTTTTTTTTCGCTCATGTAAATTTTATGTATGTTTTTTTCGGAAGAGGAAATACTTATTTGAGGAACAGGAAGACTTCTTTCTCCCGCTTCAAGAGGAGTCCAGAAAAAAGAAGCTACGGCTCTCCATCCTGTTTCTGCCGGCTCATAAGTCTTTAAATCAATATTTTTAGCCGTTTCTAATATAGAATGTTCAGGAGCTTGACAATTAATCTCCAAACCGGATGTTTTACCGGAAGGCTGAAAATAGTCATAAAAAAGACCGGTAAGCACAATCAAATATTTTTCGCCCTGTATAATTTTATCTACAGAAGAATAATTACCGGCATCCAATATTTTCCATTTAAACAGAGTCTCAGTAGAAAGAGCCGGCGGCTCAACATGAATAGAAAAAGATTTAAGTTTTGTCTGGTGGTTTCCTGAAGATAAATATGGAATAAGCTCAAAGTAACCGATTTTTTTTAGCTTATATTTATTTGTGATCAAAACGCCTCCGTATAAAGAGCTGATACTTGAATCTACGAACTCAAGAACTTCTTCATCATCAAGAATAATCAGCCGCGGTGTATCGGATGACCTATAAGAGTATAATGACGATTCATCGAGTTTTATTTTAACCTCAAAAAATGAATCTATAAACAGCGGTCCTGAAGAAAAAGACATTTCGATATCATCTTCAATTTTTGCATAAATAAAAAAGAAATTAAAAAATAACAAAAAATATAAAATCAATAATCGAATGCCGGCGAGATTTTGTTTTCTTGATTCTTGTTGCGCCATTGCTCCTTCTCCTTTTTCCGTATTAAATTTAAAATAGCCCGATCGGAGGGATCATCTTCTTCATGCTCTGAAACCCCTGAATTTTCAGTACTTTGAGGTTTATCTTTTGGTTTTTTTAAATAACGCATACTGAGCTCAAAATTGATTTTAGCATCTATACTGTCAGGTTCGAGCTCAAGAGATTTTTTAAAAAGCATTACGGCATTTAAATAATCTTGGTTTTTAAAAGCAATAATTCCTTTTTGATAATAAATATTCGAATCTAATTGTTTATCCGATCCAAGCCGTATTCCATCAAAACGAGAAAGAGCAGAAACATCTTCATTTTGCATAAGATAAACAGAACCTATTGCAAAGTCTGCATACATTTTTATCTCTTCATCTTTAGTTCCTTGAGTTAAATCAATACAAGTAAAAAATTTTGAAGAGGCCTTGTTCCAATCATTTTGTTTCCATGCAATATATCCTGAAAGAAAATTAAGTTTAACATTGTCATTTTTTGTACAAGAAGATACAAAAAAAATAAAAAGCATAACACCGATTATTTTAGTTATTTTTGCCATAAAATGATAAACCGCCTAAGCATAAAAAAATAAAAGCTATAAAAAGCATTTCAAAATTCCTTTTTACCGGCTCTTGAATATACACCATTTTTTCGATACCGTCTGTCCCTGAACCTATCAACTTTACAATTTTTTCTATCGAGCCTGCGCTCAGGGCCTGAACATACATACTTTCACCGCCTGCTATTTGAATTACTTTTTTTAAATAATCTTCTTCAAGCCTTGAATCTTGCAGGCTTGAATTTCCATTTTCATCCAGAACATTGACCTTGCCTCCTTCTGAAGTTCCAAATCCCGCAATTATAAAAACAGCATCCGTCTTTTTAATTATTTCTGCAGCATGCAAAAGAGAACCTGAGGTCTCTCCGCCGTCAGTACATAAAATAATTATCTTTGAATTTCCTCTGTTCTCCCCAAAAGAATCCAAAGCGCGTAAAACTCCGGCTTCAAGGTTTGTACCGGAAGAAGAAAGCATCAATGGTGATAAGGCATCTATAGCTGAATATAAAGCATGTTTTTCAAAGCTTAAAGGAACGGATAAAACACCAACCCCCTTTGTTAGGACAAGTCCATAGGACTGCCTATCATGTCCCAGTTTTTCAAGCAATATCCGTAAAAACTGCTTTTGAACTGCAAGGCGGCTCGGTTTTATATCTGAAACCTTCATGCTTTTTGAAACATCAGCCACAAACATAACCGAAACGCCTCTACGCCTAACCGAAATAGGCTTAGAGCCCCAAAGAGGGCAAGCTAAACCTAAAATCAAAAACAACCAAGCAAAGGAAAAAAGGAGAGCACGCCGTTTCGCTTTTTTGATGATGTTTTTTGTATTTTCTAAATATAAATATGTTTTTTTTATCTTTCGGATATTTAGAAAAAAAACAACCGTTACAGGTATTAACAATAAAATAAAAAATAAATAAACAGGGTGTTCAAAAGAAATCATAAAGAAACCCTCATAAAAATTCTCCGTATAATCCATGTAAGAACAAAACAAAATATTGAGGCCGCTAAAAAATAAATGTATAAGTTTTCTTCGCTTATTTGAGTAAAATTGGATTGGGCGGCAGGAACCTGTTTTGAGATAGTACTAAATACGCTTTCAAGTAATTCAGGGGAAGAAGCGGATGCGTACTTGCCGTTTCCATACTGAGCAATTTTCTTTAATTCAAATTCATTGAATTTTGAAATAACGGAACCCGAATAAGTTTTGCCCGTTTGTTTATCGGTATATTCCAATGTAGTGTACCCGGAACTTCCTATTCCGATAATGTAAAAAGCTATACCCTTTTTTATTAAGGACTCGGCCGCAGTTTTCGGATTTATTTCACCCGTATTGTTTTCTCCATCGGTAAGCAAAATAATGTAAGAAGAATTTGTCTTAGCCTTTGCCATATAAGCTGAAGAAATGGCCAGCCCCATTCCAATTGCAGTTCCATCCCCTAATTCTCCAACCGTTAAAGAGTTAAGACGGGATAAAAAAACTTTATGATCGATTGTAGGAGGAACAATTAAGGCAGCTGAACTTGCTAAGGCCGTTAAGCCGAAAGAATCTCCGGGATATTTTGAAACGAATTTTCTTATAATTTTTTTTGCGCTTTCGATTCTAGGCTCTCCATTCATATCCTTTGCAGCCATCGAGGGACTTATATCTATTAAAAACATAATAGAACTTCCGGAATCGGTATAAACCTGTTTTGTTTTAAAGCTGATTGGGTCTGCTAAAGCTATTATTAAAAGAATAATCCCGGAATACCAAGTAAAATAACATAAGAAGTTTCCAAACTCCATGAGAGTATTTTTTTTAGGTAATAATCCGTTAAAATTAATCAGATTTAATTCCAATCTTGGGATAGATATAAAACCGCTTTTTTTTAATATAAAGAAAGCGGGAAATAGTAAAAACAACAAAAATAAAAGGGGATGATTAAAGCTTATCATTCGGTACCTCTTCTTTTTCTGTTTGTATTTTTAATTCTTTTTTTTGTTTTGTGTCCAACTTTTTTTTAATTTCAGACTCGGCAATTTTTATAAGTTTAAAGGCTTCACTTAAAAAGCTCATTCCTTCCATCTCAAAATTTACTTTTTTTAGATCGGCATTACCGAAGCGGAATGTTTGAAGCCTAAAAAAAAGCTTTTCAAATTCAAAGTATGCACCATAAGTATTTTTGAATTCATTTTTAAGACCGTTTAATATTTCAGAATAAGTAAGACTTTCTCCTTCGTTAAATTTAAACCGGTTTGACCTATCGGAAAGCCGGTTCTGCGATAAGTCAGGACGGCTTTCAGATGAAATTAAACTAAAACAATATTTTCTAAATGCAAACTCAAAATTTTTTAGCCAATTTTTTTGTTTTACAATTACTTCTTCTCCTTCAAGGGATGAAATTGAATCTATCTGCTTTTTTAATTTCTTTAAAGATTTATTCAAAGCTCTGATTCTGATCCTTTGAGCCCTCGAAAAAGAATATGAAAAAAAATGTTTTTTAATTGCAGAAAAAACTATTACTGCTGAAAATATCATAACAGTACTTACCGAAGCTATGATATAAAGTAAGTAACTAGTCCCGGGAATTAAAATCGGAGGACGGGGAGGCTGTAACACTTCTACATTTGAGCTTTCCAATATCGAATAAATAAAAACTTGAGGCAATAAATCTTGAATTCCCGCTTCATTCAATGAGGGAAAAGAAATAGAACCGGTCTCCCAAGGTATAAAATTTATAGAAAGATATTCTTTTTTTTCCTGTTTTTTAATTTGAATAGAAGTTACTTCCATAAAAGAATTCTGCTTTATACTGTTTATCCTAAAAGAGCCGGACTCAAGGATATAAGGCTCAAAAGAATTGAGAGCAGAAAGAGGAAGTAAAAATTCGGCAGTATCTCCGACAAATACTTGCTGCGGAATTAAAATGCCTTCCATACATCAGCTCCCAACCGCCCTATGGTATTTTTTAAAATACGCCGGTTACTTTGTTTGGACAAAAAAAAGTTCCCCAATACTTTTACAGCATCATCAGTAACATTGAGTAAAACAGGATTTGCTAGAGAATGTGCACAAGTGTTCTCCCATCTCAGCACATCTTCAGTAAAATTTTTTTTATATTCCATCTGAAAAAGTTTTGAGCTTGTAGGCAAAATCATTTTAAAATTAGTCTCAGGGTCTTTAAACTGAATTGAGCCTGCGGCAGGTAAAAAAGAATCGATAGAACCGTTTATTTTTACACATACGACATCGTGTTTTGCAGCCAAAAGCCCCAAAGGTTTTTCATAGCCTTCAACCTTAAAATCCGAGATTATAATAACCAAGGAACGGGAGCGGAGAATCTTTGAAGCAGCCCTTATAGAAGATGCAAGACGGGTTCCCCTTACATGTTTTCGGTTTTTGCAAAAGGCAAAATCTTCCATAGATTTTAATATGGTCAAAATATGCTCTTCTCCCGTTCTAGGAATAAACAAGGGACCTTTTTCGCCGTCAAAAAACAAGGCTCCTACAGGAGAAAAAATATTCGCACCTGCAAAGGCCAATAGAGCTGCGGCTTCTACCGCCTTTTCCTTAGGCTTTATCCTATCAAGGCCCGGTTCCATCGAAAGGGAAAAATCTACGCAGATAAAAATACTTAAATCTCTTTCCTCATGGTACATCTTAACATAGGTCTTCCCGCTTCTGGCCGTTAAATTCCAGTCTATAGAGCGTACATCGTCTCCGGTTTCATATTCCCGTACCGAATCGAATTCAATTCCCTGCCCGCGAAAAGCTGAGCTGAAGCCGCCTGAGCGTAAGCCTTCGGAAATAGAAAGAGAAGAAATTTTAAGCTGCTTTGCCCTCTCGGCAATAAAACCGGTTTTCATAAAGCTTTATTTTATTACGAAAATCAGTTTTATTCAAGATATGCAAAACGGCAGACCAAATACTCAAATGAAAGAATATCAGGCTCTTGATTTTTTTTAAAAAAAGGCCGAAAATATAGGATATGAAGAAAGGGTTTATTATATTTTTATTTATTTTAGGTCTTAAATGTTTTACTGAAGAAGAACTAATTCAGGTAACTCCGGATAAAACCGGATCTGATAAGATAGAATCGCTAAATGAAGTCCCAATTCAAGAAATAGAAGACAATTTCTCTTTTATCTCCTTTTCGGTTCTTGTAAGGGAAAAATCGGTCATGCTGGACTGGAAGGCAAAACCTGAGGGGAAAAATTTAATACTATACCGCTCGACAAGCAGTTTTTCTTCACTAGCCTCTCTTGCAGAGGCTGTTCCAATTGCAAATATTACCGATGACGGTCTCCCTTTTTTTGACTACCCTATCCCCGGAATTCCTTATTACTACGCAATTGCAGAAGAAAATGAAATAGCCTCAGGAAAAATTAAATTCATAAATGGAGTAAATACTATTAATAGTCCGGTAGAAATTTTCGGTTCGACCGGTGAACCTCAAAAGATACACAGCTCGGCTCAAAACCGGCCCATACCTCTGCCCTTTTTAAATCTTGAAAAACAAGTAAAACGAAGAGAAGCATACTTTTCATCTCAAACAGAAACGATTATAAACGCTCTAACAGCCGAAAAAAGGGACTATAGAGAATTCGTTCTTTCATCTCAAAGAATAAGCCCATACATATTCCCTGATGACAAAAAAAATCCTGACGGCGGGGAAAGCATGGAACTGCAGCGAATCCTAAAAGATTTTTTTTATACAAAAAACTGGCAAAAATGCAAAAATGAATTGGATGCTTTTTTAAGAATACGAAGAACATCCCGTATTTCGGCCAGAACTCATTTTTATATAGGTCAAACTCTTTTTTTCCAAAACATGTATGATAAGGCCCTCTTGGAATTTCTTATTGCTCAAGATATGTATCCTACTCAAGCAAATGAATGGGCTCATCACTGTCTGTTGGAACTAGCGAATTCGTCTAAGAAGTAAAAGTAAAAGCGAATTTTTTTGGCGGTAATCTACATAATCATCGCTTTGTTTTCCTTCTTTATCTTCTCTTAAAAGAATAATGGAATCTCCGACATTCATTCTGTCATAGTAGCCGTTTCTCTTTAAAATTCCTTCAGATAAATTTTCTTCAGACTTTGAAGGCTCAAAATATCCCAATAAGTCTGAAGGGTCAAAGACCATGCCCAGCCCTTCTTTTTCGATAATCAAGCGGCCCTTGCGTATAACGGCAATTTTTAAATCCTTAAAATCAGAATCATGTTTCCCTATGTCGATAACGGCCTCATTTTGATAGCGGTTTATGAGCTTACCTACGATGGGCATCGCCTCATTGAGCATTGAAGAAAGCCGTCTTATACCGTTTGAAAATCTATCATTTCCTGAGCGGTAAACGGTAAATGTTTTTGCAGGCGAACCTGTGCGTGAAACATATAACTCCAATATAATTTGAATATCCCTTTGATTTTCCTTTAAGCGTATAATACCGAAATAGTCTTCATTTTCAGTCCGTGACTTTTTTGCAGCCTCTCGATAGGATACAGGCTTATCCGAATAGGAAGTTATTTTGATTCCGGGATTATATGAAAAAATATCCGAGGTAAGAATTTGAGTAATCCGCTCGGCTTCAGGATGCAAGACATTCGTACTTTCCATAGAATAAAATAAACCTATGGAGATATGCCCCTTATCTAAATAAAGAGGATCTATACGCCACTTAGCCTGAATTGAGCTTAAAAGGTGTTTTTCATAAGCTTCGACGGCATCATTTACCCTGTTATTGCTTTTAACGATAGATTGAATAAAGAGCATCTGTTCCAAATACCGTTCAGGATAGTTTAAGCGAAGTAAAATAGAAGCATAAGATTCCCGGCTTTCAACATCATAAGGATATATTTTTAAAGTCCGTCTATACTCATAAAGAGCTTGTTCCGTCATATTCCGTCTGGCAAAACCTAGAGCTTTTTCAGCATGATATTTTGAAAGCTCCATTCGGAATGAGTCTTCAAAATTAAGATTTTCAATAGCAATTTCTTCCAATAAGCAGCGCATTATTTCATCATCCGCATCCAAAGAAAGACCTACCTTGGCGGAAGTTATCGCTTCCATATATCTATTAAGCCGTCTCAAACTCAATGTTTTTAAATACCATGCGTCAGAGCGGTCTCTTTTTTTTGATATTCTCATATCGGAAATTTTTATTACTTCTTCATATCTTTTTTGAGCATAAAAAATTGAAGCTAATAGAGCATAAGCATCATCATAATCAGGTTTAAGTTTAACAGCGGAGTAGATACGGCCCTCAGCTTCTTCAAGATTACCTTTAAGAGCATATAAATAGGCGGCAAAATAATGAACTTGAGGATTATCTCCATGATATTTTAAGGCCCGCTTTATATATTCTTCTGCTTGAGAAATATTTCCTGCCTCGTAGCTTACCAGGGCTAAAGAAACAAGAGCTTTGCGGTTTTCCCCTTGACGCTGAAGATTTTGCTTGTAAATTTCCGAAGCCGTATAAAATCTTCCTTGAGCAATTTCTATTTCAGCCAAACCGAAACGGGCTTCGGAGTTATTGGGATATTTTTGTAAAACTTCAGTAAAAAGCTTTTTAGCTTCTTCAATCTTTCCAAGGCCGATTAGGATAAAACCATGAAGGTTTTTTAAATCGGGAGCATCCTTTTTATATTTTCTTGCGGTTTCTACAAAGGACAAAGCTTGGTCATACTCATCTAATGCATAAAAGCACTCGGCCAATCCCTGATATACCAGATTGTATGAAGGATTTTCTTTTAATGCTGATTGATACATCTCAATAGCAGCATACCAATCTTCATTAGCTTGATATTCGGAAGCTTTTTGATATAAATCGGCAGAATCTGAAAATAAAGCATATGATAATAAAGCAATAAATAAAAATCCGGAAAAAAGCTTTTTCATTTATTCCCCTCCCGTAAAAAGAATAAGCCTATCATATCATATTATCGGTATTGTTGCAATAAACTTATACCGGTGATATTGTTCAGTCCATTATTACTACTAGTTCTCAAAAGAGTTTTTATTTTTAACAATCTTAACAGTCTTAACCTTGTGTCCGTCCATATCCTGTACGATAAAATCAAAATCTTTCCATTCAATCTTTTCGTATTTTGCAGGTATTTTTCCGAACAAATCAAATACAAATCCGCCCAATGTTTCAAACTCGTCTACGGGGAGGTCATCTGTTTTAATAGTTTCGGCTAGGTCATCCAAATCGACACGGGCATCGCAAAGCCAGACACCCGAGGCTATTTCGGTAATATCCTCACCCTCATTGTCAAATTCATCCTGTATATCGCCTACAATTTCTTCAATAATGTCTTCCATACAAACAATACCTGAAACACCCCCATATTCATCAACTGCAACAGCTATATGAATATGCCTCCTTTTAAATTCAGCTAAAAGAGCATCGATGCGTTTGGATTCGGGAACGAAAAATGCACGCCGTACAATTTTGTCAAGTTCAATTTTTTGGTTCTTTGTTAAATTTTTAATGATATCTTTTACATATAGAATCCCGATAACATTGTCGATAGATTCATCATAAACCGGAAATCGGGAGTGGCCGCTTTCAGATATCCTATCCAAGATTTCATCGTTAGGCGTGTCAAGAGCTAAAAAATCTACATCAATACGCGGAATCATAACTTCTTTAACTGCCGTATCGGATAAGTCTACAACACCTCTTATCATATCCCGCTTTTCGTCATTTAAGCCTTCTTTTAAAATATTGTTTACATTTTGCTTCTTTTTAAATAAATCTATAATACTCATACTATCCTCGATAAATAACCGTATTTTTATATTTTGAAAGCAATTCTTCTTGAAATTTCAGCATTTTCTGCTCAGGAGAATTATCGGAATGATCCATTCCGCTCAAATGCAAGACGCCATGGACGATGAGTCTTTTTAACTCATCATTGATTTCTACATTAAATTCTTTTGCATTAAAGAGGAGGCTGTCAATACTTATGACTATATCTCCTGCCATAAAACGTTTTTCATCCGTCTCATCAAAATACTCATCTCCTTGTTCAAAAGAAAGCACATCTGTCGGAGAATCAATATCACGATACCGTTTATTTAGGCTTTGAATAAAATCATCGCCGCAAAAAAACAAAGAGACATCCCAGTTTTTGTGTTTTAGGTCTTTTAAAACCTCTGATACAAAATTTTCAACCTGTGCCGGGTCAATAGACCCGGGAGGTTCATCACTAAATGATACACTAATAGAATTAGACATTATTATTTTCCTTTTGAGGCTTTGCCCCTTCATCATCATCTATATTTTTTTGATTAGGATATTCAATTCTAGAATGATAATATCCTGCTAAAATTTTTACAAAGGCGGCTTTTATTATACTTACTTCTTTAAAAGTAAGTTCAGAGTTATCAAGCTGGCCTGACTTTATCTTCCCCGAAACAAGTTCATCTATAAATTTTTCCAAACGGGGAACCGAAGGTTTTTCGAGAGTACGGCAGGCAGCTTCAACTATATCAGCCAGCATTACAACAGCCGATTCCTTTGAGCGCGGAGGTATTCCGGGATAACAAAAATCTTCTATATCCACATTCGGATCAAGTTCTTTTGCTTTTGCATAAAAATAGGATATGCAGCTGTTCCCATGATGTTCGGCTATTATATCTATCACAGCCTGAGGCAAGTGTAATTGTTTTGCTTTTTCAATACCTATTTTCACATGGCTTCTTATTACCGTAGCTGAAAGGCGGGGATTTATGTCCATGTGTTTATTATAATTTGTTTGGTTTTCTACAAAATATTCGCCCTGCTCCATTTTTCCTATATCGTGATAATAAGCTCCTACACGGGCCAAAATTGAGTTAGCCCCTATTTCACGGCAAGCACTTTCAGCCAAGGAAGCAACCATCATCGAATGGTTATAGGTTCCCGCAACGGTTATAAGCATTTTTTTCATAATAGGAGAATTAAGGTCGGATAATTCCCTCAATCTAAAATTAGTCGGCACATTCATCAATGTTTCTAAAATAGGCAAAAAACCTAAAACAAGAATTCCGCTTATAAAACCGTTTGCCGCCGAGCCTAGCAAAAGAATTGATTTATCTCCTGCCGAATCCGGATAAATCAAAAGCATACAAAGAGAAATTAAAGGCTGAACCAATATTAAACTTGAAGCGGTTTTTATAAGGTCCATCCTTCTTCCCGTAATATTAACCAATCCTGCACCCGCTAAGCCTGAAAGAAAGGCAAAAAACGCAGGCTGAATTTTAAACCCATCAGCTCCAAAAATAGCCAAACTAAGCACAAAAACCGTAGAAACTGCAATTTTGGGGGATACTAAGGAGGCTATGAGCATAGTAAAGAAAGTTACCGGCAATATTGGAATAATATCCAATGGATATGAAAATATCGGAAGCCCTGACAAAAATAATATCAATACATAGACTATATCAAAAGAAGCTAAAATAAGCAAATTAAACTTACAGTCCAAAGATTGTCCGATAATTTTTTTTGAAAATAAAAAAAGACTGACCCCCAAAGATAAAGTTAAAAAAACTATAGCTGCGGCAAGTTGACTAAAATCTATATATCTCCCTTCGCCTGCATAAGCTGAGAGCCTTGTATAGGCATCCTCGGTAATTATAAAACCGCGTTTTAAAATTTTTTGGTTTTTACCTATATTTATTTTTACCGGCTGAACCTTTTTTAAGGCTTCATCCACTCTTTTTTCAGTTTCCTCGGCATCAAATAAAATATTAGCTTGCACAAATGGAGACATAAGAGTTAAAATATTCGTTTCAATATTCGACTTTTTTACATCGGCAAGTAAATTTTTAATTTGAGGTTTAATATTATCAATCATAACCAGATCGGCAAGTAATATATTTTTATATGACAGCTTTTGGCTTTGATTTGTCCCCAAAGTTATTTCAGCATCATTTAGGTATTCAAGGCCTGTAAGAGGAAGCTCTATAATACCCACATCTAAAAGCTGCTTTAATATATTCAATGCAAGTGAATTTATCTCATCAAAATCTTTTGAATTATAAATGATTTCTAAATCATATTCTGCAAACAATACAGGGTACTTTTCCATAACCAAAAATTTAAAAGCCGTAAAATTTTTTGCAGAATCCTTTACGCTTATTATATAACTTGCAAATTCCGAATATTCTCTTATAATCTTTTCTGAAATAGAATTATCCTTGTAAAATACAGCCCGCACCGAATGCTTGGCTGCCGTTTTTCGTATTTCGGTTGCCTTATCATCTATAACCTCAATATTCCGGTTTGCTATCACATCCCTGTCGGCTACCATTCCTACTTCAAAATCCGAAATACTTAATTTGGAAAAACCTGAATTTTCATAAAAATTAATGTAAATCAATACCGATAAAACAATAAAACTGACTAAAACCGAAATGACGAGAGTTTTATTCCGTTTAAAAATAAGAGATGTAGATAACCATAGTTCTTTTAATTTAGTTTCTTTTTTATTCTTTGTCATAGGCTGTAATTATTTTTTGAACAAGAGAATGACGGACAACATCTTCAGGAGAAAACCGTACAATACCGATTCCTCGAATTTTTGATAGAAGATTTGCCGCATGAACAAGCCCGGAATTCTTTGCCGAACTTATATCGGATTGGCTTGGATCTCCGGTAACAACCAGCTTTGAACCCTCCCCCATTCTTGTCAAAAACATTTTCATTTGCTCCCTGGTAGTATTTTGAGCTTCATCCAATATTACAACGGCATTATGAAGAGTCCTGCCCCTCATATAGGCCAAAGGAGCAACTTCTATCATATTAGATTCCTCCATCTGGCGTATCAGCTCAAAAGGCATTAAAATTTCTATAGAATCATAAAGAGGCCGTAAATAAGGCGTTATCTTTTGTACAAGGTCGCCGGGTAAAAAACCTAAACTTTCTCCGGCTTCTACTACGGGTCTTGTTAAAACAATCTTGCGTACCTGCCGCGACATCAGCATTTGCAAGGCACAAGCTACGGCCAGATAGGTTTTTCCCGTACCTGCCGCTCCAAGGCCGAAACTTATATCATTTGTCCTAATAGATCGGATAAATTCCAACTGGTGGGTATTTTGAGGATATACGGAGCGAATTCCCCTGGGAATATGGATACACCCTGAGGCGAAATCGGTTTCATCCGAAGCATTTATAGTAGAAATAAGAGACTCTATATATTCCGATGAATTCTTCGATTTGATTTCAGAAGAATTTAAAGCCCTGTCGACTACATGCTGAAATTTTTTACAAACCTCATCATCAGCGCTTAGAACACTCACCTCATTACCCCTGCAAACTACAGGAACACCGAGATAATGCTCAAGAAAAGTCAGATTCCTATCATTAGCACCGCAAAGAGCGGAAAGAACTTGGTCATCTTTTAATACAATAGTATACGCGTCTTCCAAATATCAACCTCTAATACGCCTATTTTAAATGTAAAAAAGCTGTTCCGTCAAGGGCTTTAGGGTGTATTTAAGTATTTTTTTATGCAATTTAGGCCTTAAATCAGTCAAATTCTTCAAGAAGATACAAGCACCTAGAATAAGTTTTTCATTTTAGGTCAAGAATATAAAAAAAGATACCGAATTAATCGGTATCTTTTTAAATTACTCACCGTCTTTTTTGTCTTCCCCGCCGGCAGTATCCGTACTATCGGTTTTCCACCATTCGGTTGAAGTTTCGGTTTGTTTTTTCATTGCCTCTTCGGATAAACCTGAATCCGATGGGGTTTTTGTAATCAGAGCCAATAAAAAGGTTGTTACAAAAAATAAGGCAACAACGACATACGTAGCCCTTGTTAATACATTACTTGATTTTGATCCGAAAGCCGAGTTGCTTCCGCCCGAAAAAAGGCCGCCTAAGCTGTCGCCTTCTTCATTTTGCAATAAAACCAAAAAGATGATAATCGCACAAATTATGACAAAAAGTATCAACAAAGCAATACCTAAACCACCCATAGTCTAACTCCAAATTATAAAAATACGCCTTATAGAATACAATAAAAACGGAAAAGTTTCAATAGCTCTATTAAATTTTTAGCGTACTTTTCTAAAAATAACTCGCTTTACTACGGTTGTCTTTGCTTTTCCTACAGAAGCGGCTTTTAAATCTTCAACCTCAAACTTAGAAAAAACATTAACTCTTTTGTATTCAGCGATAAATTCCATAATAATTTTTTCGCAGTCAGCCTCATTGTAGGTGTCGTTATTCTCTTCATATGTAAGATAAAACTCAACCTGATTTTCCAATCCGGGGACGTCCATTCTAGTCCAATAAATCACGGCTGTCGGCCTGTCTTTAATCTCAATTTTTTCGGTCTTTGGCTTTACAAGTGCCGGATTTTCGGCAAAAACAGCCAAAACCAATAAAGCCATAATACTCATTGCAAAAAATTTCTTTTTCATTTTAATAACCCTCCAATTTAAGTTATTTTATTATACTGTAAAGCTAAAC
This sequence comes from Treponema denticola, assembly GCF_024400535.1. Taxonomy (NCBI): domain Bacteria; kingdom Pseudomonadati; phylum Spirochaetota; class Spirochaetia; order Treponematales; family Treponemataceae; genus Treponema; species Treponema denticola. The sequence continues at coordinate 1,151,406 of NZ_CP038800.1, read as the reverse complement.
AACTATCACAGTTCTTAAGATACTAGCATTTTATGCTCATTTTTTCAAGTAGAAATCAAACTGTTATACAATCATTTTAATTCTACATTATGAAAATAAGGCTATCGGTAAAAAAGTCTCCGTTTTAAGGCCGGCGCCTCCTATCAAGCCTCCGTCAATATTGGGCTTTTTTAAAAGGCCGGCAGCATTTTCAGGCTTCATGGAGCCTCCATACTGGATTATCATATCTTTAGCAGCCTTTTCACCGTAAATTCCTGCTAATGTCTTCCTTATTGAAGCATGGATCGCATCCGCATCTTCAGGACTTGCATTTTTTCCTGTACCTATTGCCCAAACCGGCTCATAAGCAATCGTTACCTTATCCAAATCTTTTGCAGGAACCTCTGCAAGGCCCTTTTTAATCTGTCTTTCGCATACGGCTTCGGCATGACCGGCCTCGCGTTCTTCCAAAAGCTCTCCTACACAGAGAATAACCTCCAACCCGTGTTTTAAAGCAAGCTTTACCTTTTTATTGATAAGATCATCGGTTTCCTTGTATATATGCCTTCTTTCGGAATGTCCCAAGATGACAGTTTGAACGCCTACATCTAAAAGTTGAAGAACAGAGACCTCCCCTGTATGAGCACCTTTTTCTTCCAAGCCCATATTTTGAGCACCCAGTAAAATATTGGAACCTTTAAGCACGGATGCAACATCCTGTAAAAGGGTAAATGAAGGAGCTATCATGTACTTATTTTTTCCGTCCTTTAGACCGGCCTTCATTTCTTCTGCAAGAGCTTTAGCCTCAGCCCTATTCATATTCATCTTCCAATTTGCCGCAATGTAAAACTTTTTCACTTTTCCTCCTATAAAAACTATGTTTTGTGCTTTGCACAAAACTCGAAGATAAACAGAGAGGCTGAATTCCTGCCGAACTGTTTATCATATCTTTAAAAACAGGTTATCCCTTTATACCGGAGTTGTCAACAGGGATAATTGAATTTTGGCTTTTATTGTGATAAAATACCTGAAATATTGAGGTACTTATGAAATCTAAAAAATATAGAGTAATTTTTTTTCTTGTTATATGTTTGATAATCGAAATAGGCCAAAATGTCTTCGCATCTGAAACCGAATCGGAATATGATATACCTTATGCAAAAATTTTTTATGAAAGAACTACGGATATTTATGATTCGATATATTTTTTAGCTATCGAAAACGGATTTTCCCCTCTTTCCTATAAAAAACCGCAATCGGCAGCAGAGCTTTATAAAACATTAAGTCTTATTGATAGTTCTAATTTAAGTACTCTAGGATTGAGGGTTTTTGAAAATACAAAAAAGACCTTAGTCCATCCTAGTTATCTTCTTAGGCAAGAAATACTTAAATTTAATATAAACGCTCTATTTGGACTTCAAGGGCGCTTTACATACAAAGTAAACGAGTATACACCCCGAATAGATAAATTTTTAGCTTACAATGAAATGCCGATACCGATAGCCGTTCCAATAGAATTTTTAATTTCAAATTACTTTTAGACTTATTGTCATCTAAGTCTTAATAAGAACTTTGCAGCAAGTAAATTTTCAAATACTTTTTTAAATATTCCGTTAAAAGAGAATGACATGGATTTTCATTTTCCTCAAAAGACCGGCATATCGATGGGAAACTCTTTTTTTAACATCAATATCGGCAGGGGATCGTTAAATTTAGGAAGAACATTGGGAGGCAGTATGCTTATAGCCGATACGGCTGACCGTTTTGATTATTTTTCGGGAACCGTATTTACGAATAACTTAAGGCTTGATTTAACTATCGTAGAGTTAAATCCTACCCGTTTTTTATTTACGCATGGAATAACATTTAGACCTATAAAACAAATTTCTGTAACATTTCATGAAGGAGTCTTAGTAAATTCTTTTTTTGATCCGTGCTTTTTAAACCCTGTTATGATTTTTCACAGCCATGCTGCATGGAAAGAAGATTACCTGCCGGGAACCAAACCGGCATCTGAAAACGGAACAGTAGGAAGTCAATTCGGGATTATGATAGATGCAGTTCCTATAAAAGGATTAAGGTTATATGGGCAATTCGGAATGAATCAGTTTCAAACTCCATCAGAGCTCAAGGGCTTAAACGGAAAAAATTATACTCCGAACTCTTTGGGAGGCCTTTTCGGTGTCGAATACCTTTACCCTACAAAAATAGGATACATCATATCTTCAGTTGAAGGCATTTATGCAAACCCATGGTATAATATTCTTTCAAATAAAAAAATAAGCTATTACCATGAACGAAAAGAAATGAATTCTTCAATTCTGAACTATGATAATTCCCAAATATATACATGGATTTCAAATCCCTATGGTCCTGATACAATTACGGCCATAGCCCAGATTTCTCTCGTAAATCCAAAAAAATACTCGGCATCCCTTACCTATAGACTTGTATGCAAAGGCGAAAATGAAGATAACTTTTTTGATAAAAATAAAGAAACGGCAGCAGATATCTATTATCCCGAAACTAAAGGAAATAACCACCAGGAATGGCTCCTTTGGCGAAGCCCAAGCGGTAATCCTATCTTTTTTAATAGTATCAAAATCTCAGGATCATACCAAATATTGCATAATTTACTTTCACGGGGAAGCTTTGCTTGGACAAATGCATCGGGAAAAATTAACGGAAATGCAATTGACTTTTCATTATCTTTAGAATATAGCATACGCTGATTTTTGAATTTTATAATATTTGCAGTTTTACTTACAATGACCGTCATTGTTAATGACTTGTACTTTTATTGATTTTAGCTTATTATACTATAACTATGAAACAGAAAATCGGATTTATATATTTAAAAACAGGAGCAGGACACATAGCCGGTGCAAAAGCTTTATCAAGCAAATTAACGGATTTATACCCCGATGAAGTTGAATGCTGCCTCAAGGACGGCTTTGATAAGGGCGCATGGTTTTTAAAATTCTTTTTTGAAAAAGGACTTTCAGTTTCTACAAATTATTTTGAGTTAGGATTTGTTGCATTTTATCAATTATATACTTTAAAACCAATGCTGGCGTTTTTAAAAAAAATAATAGCTCCATATGCCGTCCCAAATCTAGTAGAATTTTTAAGATCAAACCAAATTACAAAACTTGTATGTTTACATCATACCCTTATTCCTATTTGCAGAGAAGCGATAAACAGGGTAAATCCAAATATTCTTCTCATCAGTATAGTAACAGATCCTTTTACGGTTCATCCTATATGGTTTTTGGAAAAAAACACCGAATTCATTGTTTTTCCAAAAAAAGCACTCCAAGAAGGCTTAAGCAAACACAATGTTCCTGCAAGTCGACTGCATCAATTTCCTTTGCTTCTTTCGGAAAAGTTTGATACCCCATACCCGCAAGAACAAATAATTTCAATAAAAGAAAAACTGGAGATTCCGAAAGATAAAAAAATAGTATTAATAGTCGGAGGCGGAGAAGGATTAAAAAATGCACTGTCAATAGTTAAAGCTTTTATCAAAAAAAAATCCGGCAGCTTTTTAATTGTTGTATGCGGAAAAAATCGGGCTCTTAGACACAGCCTTGAATATTTAATTCAATTTTCAAATTTTAAAAATATTAAAATATTCGGTTTTGTTTCATTTATCCCTGATCTAATGAATATTGCAGACTGTGTTATAACAAAATGTGGAGCCTCCACCCCTATGGAAGCTCTTTCCCTGAGAAAGCCTGTTATAATTTCTACATATATAAGAGGTCAAGAACTTGGAAATATGTTGTATATTAAACAAAATAAGCTTGGATGGTATATACCAAAACCTAATGCCATTGTAGAAAAAATAGAGGAAATATTTTCTGACGATAAATACCTTGAAGAAATACGCGGACATATAAAAAAAATGAATATAAGAAACGGTCTAAATGATATAGCAGATTTTATATGGAATCTTTAATACGGTATAAAATATAAAAGCTTGGCGAAATTAACGGAAATGCAATTGACTTTTCGTTATCTTTAGAATATAGCATACGCTGATTTTTGAATTTTATAATATTTGCAGCTTTACTTACAATGACCGTCATTAATGACGGTCATTGTTAATGACTTGTACTTTTATTGATTTTAGCTTATACTACTAACTATGAAACAGAAAATCGGATTTATATATTTAAAAACAGGAGCAGGACACATAGCCGGTGCAAAGGCTCTGTCAAGCAAATTAACGGATTTACACCCCGATGAAGTTGAATGCTACCTCAAGGACGGCTTTGATAAGGGCGCATGGTTTTTAAAATTCTTTTGTGAAAAAGGATATTTATCTTCTACAAATTATTTTGAACTTGGCTATGTTTCATTTTATCAATTATGTTCTTTAAAACCGGTGCTGACATTTTTAAAAAAAATAATAGTTCCATATGCCGTTCCAAATTTAGTAGAATTTTTAAGATCAAACCAAATTACAAAACTTGTATGTTTACATCATACCCTTATTCCTATTTGCAGAGAAGCGATAAACAGGATAAATCCCAATATTCCGCTCATCAGTATAGTAATGGATCCTTTTACGGTTCATCCTGTATGGTTTTTGGAAAAAAACACCGAATTCATTGTTTTTCCAAAAAAAGCATTCCAAGAAGGCTTAAACAAACACAATATTCCTGCAAGTAGACTACATCAATTTCCATTACTTATTTCAGAAAAATTTGATGTTCCCTACCCGCAAGAACAAATAATTTCAATAAAAGAAAAATTGGGAATTCCGAAAAATAAAAAAATAGTATTAATAGCCGGAGGCGGAGAAGGATTAAAAAATGCAATAAAAATAGTTAAAGCTTTTATCAAAAAAAAGTCCGACAGCTTTTTAATTGTTGTATGCGGAAAAAATAAAGCTCTTAAATACAGCCTCGAATATTTGGTTCAATTTTCAAAATTTAAAAATATTAAAATATTCGGTTTTGTTGCATTTATGCCGGATTTGATAAATATATCAGATTGCATCGTTACAAAAGGAGGGCCTGCGATGCTAATGGAATCTCTGGCTGTAGGGAAACCTGTTATAGTTTCTACATATATAAGAGGTCAAGAACTTGGAAATATGCTGTATATTACGCAGAATAAGCTTGGATGGTATATACCAAAACCTAATGCCATTGTAGAAAAAATAGAGGAAATATTTTCTGACGATAAATACCTTGAAGAAATACAAAGCCGAATAAAAAAGATGAATATAAAAAACGGTCTAAAAGACATAACAAGCTTTATATATAATTTTGGCATCTATTGACAAAAAAGAGTTAAAATATATACTTGGAACAATGATACGTTTTAGATTTCTTTTTTACTTTTTAATATGTTTGAATCTTTTTAATCTTCAAGCACAGGATATAGATTCGTATGCAAAAATAGTTTATGATCATGATTCACCTTATTATGATGATCTATACCTTATGTCGCTTGAAAACGGTTCAGTACTGCTTTCATATAAGAAGCCGTTATCTCTTGCAGAGATTGCAATATTCCATAAAGAAATAGAACCGGTTCATTTATCTAAAAACGGCGAAACATTATACGGGAAACTAGATACCCTCCTTTTAAAAAATAATATGCTTTTTTCCCATAACAACTTTAGATTTAACGCAAACCTAATCTTAGCTCTGCAGGGGCAGTACTTTTATAATCCTGATAAAGCACCGGAGGTAGACACATTTATAAAATATAACAAAATGCCTGCGCCCATCACTGTTCCTCTAGAATTTGAGTTTTCTAAATACGTTTATTCTTACACTGACCTAATAATCGGGAAAAATTTCAGCGGATTCCGCTTATCCCATCCTTATACCAATCTGCCGTTATGCGAACCAGCCTTAGAGTACCACTTCCCAAAAAAAGTAGGTTTTTCTGTGGGAAACAGTTTTTTTAATGTGCACATAGGAAGAGGTCAGCTGAATGTAGGAAAAACCTTAAGTGGAAGTATGCTTATTTCAGATATACCGGACAGACATGACTATATAACAGCCTCTCTTTTTTCAAAACATGTAAAGATTGATACTACCATTGCAGAATTAAAACCTATGCGTTTTTTTATAACACATGCTCTAAGTTTTAAACCTGTAAAGCAATTTTCAATAACCTTACATGAAGGAATACTTCTTGCTTCTCTCTTTGATCCCAAGTTTTTAAATCCTCTGATGATTTTCCATAGTTACGCGGCATGGAAAGAGCCTTATATAAATCATGCTGATGAAAATTCTATGGGCTGCCAATTAGGAATAGATATAAATATTGTGCCTATTAAGGGTTTAAGGCTTTACGGACAATTCGGTATGAATCAATTCCAAACGCCCTATGAACTAAAGAGAGGATATGATTATATTCCTAACAGTATGGGAGGTATAGCCGGAGCAGAATATGCATTTTCCCTGCCTATAGGTTATCTTGTCCTTGCAGGAGAACTTATGTATGCAAATCCATGGCTATATATAGGCTGGACAAAAGAAATAAGTTTTTACACCTACCGTAAGGAAATTGTATATGCTTCTAAAACTTATGATACTTCTTTAATGGAATATTGGCTTGCAAACCCTTATGGACCTGACAGTATTACGGCATTTTTAAAAACCTCTTTAATTTTTCCTCACAAATACAAGGCAGAGCTTACATATAGATTTGTATCCAAAGGAGAAAATGAAGAAAAATTTTTTAAGGCAAAAGAAATCTACTATCCTTCTGAAACTAATACTGCTCCTGCTAAGTATAAAACTCCATCAGGGAATCCTACATATTTTCACACCTTACAATTGACAGGCGAATACAGTGTTTTACAAAATCTTCATATAAATGGAGGGCTATCATGGACCATAGCACACGGAAAAATAAAAGGGCATTCGGTTGACTTTTTATGTGCTATAATATATTCTATACGCTAATTAGACAATCTATTTTAAGAACTAAGGAAATAAATTATGAAAAATAAAATTTTTATTATACTATTTATCCCTTTCGGATTATCGGTTTTTTCTCAGGCTGCAGTAGATCTATTTGATCCATTTTATGATGATTTAAATATTTGGGAGAATATCGGTCTTATTAACAATATCCCCTCTATTCGCCCATATCCCTTACAAGAAATAAAAAGAATACTAGACATTGTTATGGAAAAAGGTGACGAAGGCCAGAGAAAAAAAGCAACTGAACATCAATCCCGTCTTTTGGGAAGACCTTTTCATTTTGGAGGTAGCACGAATTATAAATTTGTTACACAAAATAACAAAAAACAAAATCAATTTTTTCTATCACCAATTGCTGAATTGAATTACCAAATATCTAGTTTTTTGACTGTTTCAGGTTATATGGATTTCTCATTATTTAATAAATTAGATGATGAAACATTACTTCCTATGTATAAACAGTCAGATAAAGATATTGCCGATGATAACGGTACACATATAGGTAAATTTAGAATACTACCTATGTTTAACACTTCCATAACGATAGGAACTCCTGAATATTACCTTACTGGAGGTCTATCGAGATCTTCATATGGGCCTTTTCACGACAATAGTATTTTCATTTCAAAAGATGCATTTCATTCAGGTCAATTCATTTTTACTGTCAATAAAGAAAAATGGACATACAATCAGATTTTATTGTTATTGGCAGCAACTACTGATAAAAATACAGGTATTTTTCCTAATAAATTTCTTGCCTCTCATTCACTTGATATTAGACCAGTTCCATGGCTAACTTTTTCACTTATTGATACAATGATATATGGAGGAAGATTTGAACCTATCTATTTAATTCCGTTTTCAGTATTTTATTTAGGACAAAGCATTTACGGATTTCCAGACAACACGGTGATAGGAGCAAGTTTTACTGTTAAACCAATAAAAGGTTTGCGTTTTGATTCTGCACTATATGTTGATGATATTGGCCTGACACAAATCATTAAATTCGAGAGTGCGTTATGGCGCATGTCTGGACAATTCGGCATTTCATACACTATGCCGAAATCACATTGGTTTTCTTTTGTTGATTTAGGTTACACTTTCGTTATGCCGTATATGTATACACATGTTGATCATCATAGCGCTGATATGCCTAATTACCAGAATTATACTCATCACGGAGAACCTCTCGGCAGTAATTTACCGCCAAACTCTGACCGTATTCAGCTTAAAGTAAAATTTAGGCCTATACATGGTTTGGATATAAACCTTTCTAATGCTTTCATCCGCCATGCTAATACGACTGAAAGTATTACCGATATCAATATTTTAAAAGACTATCTTACAAAAAATTATGCAACAGACGGTTCCGTATTTAATCATCCTACGATAACGGGATCGGATTCTACCGGAGCAACTACATGGAAAGATCATGCTTTCCTTTACTCCACTCCCTTCCTAACCCAGCAGACAATTCAATATGTTAATCAGCTTGGATTAGAAGGAGTTATTAACCTCCCGATTTTAAAATCAGGCGGTTTAATGCAGTTTAAACTGGGTTATACATTTGAAGCAAATATAAATCCGGGAGTGAATAACCATATTTATAATGAAAAAATTCCTGCTGCAAATTTAGCCACTGATGCACAAGTACTTAATGCGGCCAATACGCAGTTAAAAAAATGGAGAGAACAAGCCGTCGGAAAAGAGTTTAATCATTACTTTAACATCGGTGTAAAAATCTCTTATTAAGAATCATTTAGCGGTCTTTTGCCAGAGTTTATTTTTAATTTTCCATGTGCATAGGCCGCTTTTTTTTTCTTCAAATTCAACATCCGCATAGTACCAGCTGCGGCAGCTCAAAATTGAAAAAACAGGCAGGCTTGTTTTTTGTTTTAAGCTCTCAAGTTGTAAAAATATTGTTTTTGCCTCTTCATGTGCATCACCTAAGATAAAGCCTCCATTAACCTCAAAAGAATCGTGAGAATTACAAGGCCTTACAATTAGAGAGCCTGACAAAATTGGCGGATAAATTTTAATATAATCAAATTTACGCTTTGAATTAAAAACAGGGATTCTATTTCTAAATGGAAAAGGTAAAAGACTTTGAATAAGCTTTTGTTCTTCATAGAGTATAGTCATTAAATTATCAGGTAAAAAAATACAAGTTTCAATCATATTTAAACGGAGGCTGCTTCAAATTTATCAAAAATAGAAATATTATATTTACGCTCCAGTTTCACTGAACTAGGGGGGCCGTAAAATGGCATAACAACAAGATTATCATCCATAGTTGTCAATTTTATTTTTAAAATATTTTGTAATGTTTTTGATACATATGTTTGACCAATCATACCGGCAGATATAGATGCTCCTGTAAATAAAATATTTTCAATTTGAAACATATAAGAGTATGATGAGTGTGCAGGAATTGCAAAATATCTTACAGGATAACCGGCTAAATCTATACAGCCGTCTCCTCTCAATATATTTATTGTTATATCTTCCGAAAAGCAGCTTCCAGCATAAACTTTCGGATTATAAATTTTTAAAATCGTCTTGAGCCCCCTTTCATAAGTGTTTTCAAGATTATGAGTCAATAAAACCGCTTTAAGAGCAAATTCATTTTTCTCAATTTGATTGATTATCTTTTCGGTAATTTTTGCAGGGTCAATTATAACAGCCTCTTTTGTAATTTCATTTCCGATAAGATAAGTATTTGCAAAAACTTGCGGCGAAAAATGAAGATAAACTTTCATACAAATTCATCTCCTTCTGTAAATATAGCTTCACGCGTATTGGATGACTTATAAGAAACCCCATCTTCTTCCGAATATAGAAACAAGGTCTTTTTAAGGTTGCAATTTTGAAAATATACATTTTTTAAAAACGAAAACATAAAACGCGAACTGTATAAATCCGAATCATTAAAGGAAACATCTTCGGCTCTTATTCCGTTAAAATTATTTTGTAGAAGCTCGGAATTCTTAAAATCCGTGCGGATTATTTTGGCCCCTCCGAATGAAGAAAACTGAATATCGGAATTTTGGAAATTACAAGACTCTATTTTACAAAAATCAAAAAAACACATTCTAAGGTGTAGGTTGCTGCAATTACAGTTTTTAAATTTGCTGTTTGAAAAAGTACATCCGGTAAAAGATTTTTTTGAAAAATCCAAACCTTCAAATTCCAAATCGGATAAATTTAAACTGTTCAAAGAATCCGATTTTTTTAAAAGTTCGAGAAAATCTTCATATTCAGTTTTTTTATTAAAATTAAACATCAGCTCCTTCTTAATTATCGTATTCTAAACTTAAACAACGTCCTAATTCAAGTAGTTTAGGGCTTAAGTTCATACACCCTTATTCTATTATCCAAAAAATCGGATAGAACTATTTTTTTACCGTCAGGTGAAAGATCCAAGCCTGTAGGCTGATTACCGGCTTCAATGCTTTCAATACGGGTAAATGTTTTTGTGTCAATTATATCGAGACGGCCGAAGACATAACCCTTGTACAAATATCCCTTATCCGGATTATTCGGCCCCCTGCATGAAACATAGAGAAGGCTTTTATCGGGCGAAAGCTGAATAGTATTCGGATTAAAAAATACATTGATACTTGCAACAAGCTCATCCTTATCCGTAGAATAAACTTCAACAATATCGTTTTTCATATCCGAAACATAGATGAGCTTACGCTCATAGTCGGTAACGATGTGCCGCTTTGCTCCCTTCACCCCGCCCTCGTAAACGGTTTTATAATCGGCTAAAGATTTTTTTATAAGTTTACATTGAGAATTACCTGCCGAGTCTTCAAATTGTGCACAGTAGATAAATTTTCCGTCTTGGGAAAATGCCATACCTCTCGGAACAGCCTTAGTTTTTATTTTTTTTTCTTCTTTATAAGAAGAAGGATCGATAATGCTTATATCCTGTGATGTCCAATTACTCAAATAGACCTTATCAAGGCCGGCATTATAAGCCATCACCTTGCTCCATGTACCTGTAGATTTTATAGTTCTTTTATATTCAAAAGATGTAAGATCAAAAATATGAATTGAGGCTGAGGGCATTTGGCTGACCCATAATTCGTTTTTGTGTTTTAGTACAAGAGATTCTACAAAACCGAATTTTTCGGCATATTCTTTTGGAGGAGAAATTCGCTTTATGCTTCCGGTTTCTATATCTATCAAATCAAATCCTGAGCCGTCAAGAAGAGCTACAGCAACGGCTTTACCGTTTACGAAGGTAACGCTCTTAGGTTTTTTTCCTGTGGGAAAAACTTTAATAACATCGTATTTTGAATCTATGGGAGATAGAACAACAAAGGCTTTTTAATTTTTTATCGATGTTAAATCCAAAATATGAGTACGGAAGCCTTCTTTTTTTATCACAAGGGAAGTTGCCGTATCATTTAGAGTAAAACTCAAATGCCCCAAAGTCTTATCGGAAGATATAAGTTTAGGTTCAACCTTAAGTCCGTCAGTAAAAAATTCCGCATTTTTATAAGGCTGGAGATTAAGATCAAAAGCAAAATCTGCAAAAAGAGATAGAGCAGAAATAAAAAACAAAAATACAAGTAATTTCTTTTTTATAAAACATGAAAAATAAATCGGTAATTTCATGAATCCATTTTGCTTGTTTTATAAAGCTTTGTCAATGGGATTCGGCTTGACATTTTTTTTGTATTTTGATATATTATAATTGTAATTTTGATACATCAAAATCGGAGTTTTATAATGAATACAAAAAAAATATTTAATCTAAAAATAAGCGGCCTTATTTTACTATTCGGCTTAGCATTTTTTTCCTGCGCAAAACAAGAACAAAAAGCAGGCACATCCACGGCGGAAGGAAAAATAAAACTTACTGCAACAATAGGCATGGTTGCCGACATTGCAAAGGTTGTCGGCGGCAATGAGGTAGATGTGCAAGCTCTTATGGGAGCGGGAGTAGATCCCCACCTTTACAGGGCGAGTGCAGGAGATATGGAAAAACTTCAAAAAGCCGATATTATTTTTTACAGCGGGCTTCATCTTGAAGCAAAGATGGGAGAAGTTTTGCAAAAAATATCTTCTACACGCAAAACTGTAGCAGTTGCTGAAAGCATTCCTAAAGAATATTTATTACCCTTTGAGGAGTCCGAATTCGATCCCCATGTTTGGTTTGATGTAAAGCTATGGAAATATGCAACGGAATCGGTATATAAAACATTAGCGGAATTTGCTCCTCAAAAAAAAGAAATCTTTAAAGAAAATTATGAAGCCTATCTTAAAAGCCTTAACGAGCTTGATGAGTTTATTAAAAAGAGGGCTTCCGAAATTCCGCAAGAAAAAAGGGTCTTAGTTACAGCCCATGATGCTTTTAATTATTTTAGCAAGGCCTACGGCTTTGAAGTCAGAGGATTACAAGGCATAAGCACTGTAAGCGAAGCAGGAGCAAAGGATGTGCAGGAGCTTGCAGATTTTATTACAAAAAGAAAACTTCCGGCCATCTTCGTTGAAAGCTCGGTTCCCGAAAAAAATGTAAAGGCCTTGCAGGAGGCCGTAAAAGCCAGAGGCTATGATGTTTCAATCGGCGGAGAACTTTTTTCGGATGCTATGGGTGATGAGGGCAGTTTTGAAGGAACATATATAGGAATGCTCACTCATAATATAAACACGATAATAGATGCCTTAAAAAAATAAAATGTTTATTCTAAAAGGATGATTTTATGAATACAGGTTCAGAACATTCAAAAGAAAACTTAATTCCGGCTTTTTGTGTTGAAGACCTTACATTGGCTTACCGCGAAAAGCCTGTACTATGGGACATAGATGTATGCGTACCCCAAGGCGCAATGGAGGCTGTAGTCAGTCCCAATGGAGCCGGAAAATCCACCCTCCTTAAAGCAATGATGGGTATCCTTCCTATAGCATCGGGAGAAATAAAAATATTCGGAAAATCCTATAGGTCTCAAAGAAAAAGAATAGCCTATGTACCGCAGAGGAACTCGGTAGATTGGGATTTTCCGACAAGGGTTTTAGATGTTGTTTTAATGGGATCATACGGAAACTTAGGATGGATAAAAAGACCTGGGCAAAAGGAAAAAACGGAAGCTATGTCAGCATTGGAAAAAGTAGGAATGCTTGAATTTGCAAAGCGTCAAATAAGCGAACTTTCAGGCGGACAACAGCAAAGAGTTTTTTTGGCAAGAGCTCTTGTTCAAAATGCAGACCTTTATTTTATGGATGAACCATTTCAAGGAGTTGATGCAGCTACCGAACAGGCTATAGTAAAACTTTTAAAAGAACTAAAGGAAAATGGAAAAACTCTTTTGGTAGTACATCATGATCTTCAAACCGTGAAGGATTACTTTGACAGAGTACTCTTATTAAATGTAAGATTAATAGCTGAAGGAAGTGTTGAAGATGTTTTTACCGAAGAAAATTTACGAAAAACCTATGGAGGAAGAATAGCTTATAATTCTGAAAAAAGATGAACGGAATAATAAATTTTTTTGCCGACTATACTTTAAGAAATGTTTTTTTGGGAACTATGCTTTTAGGAATCGGGTCAGGTATGGTAGGAAGCTTTGCTGTTTTACGCAAACAAAGTTTACTTGGAGATGCGGTCGCACACGCAGCTCTCCCCGGAGTTGTAATAGCTTTTTTGATTACAGGTTCAAAACTAAGCCTGCCGCTTTTAGCCGGAGCAGGACTTACCGGCCTTATAGGTACGCTTTTTATAAACCTTATTGTAAACACTTCAAAGATAGATACGGATGCGGCTCAAGGCATTGTATTGGGTGTATTTTTAGGCCTAGGTTTTTTACTCTTAACCTATGTTCAAAAACTGCCGGGAGCAGGAAAAAGCGGTCTCGACAAATTTATCTTCGGACAAGCAGCTACTATTACTCAACAAGATGTTATAAGTATCTTTATAGTTGAAACAATTATCCTTATTTTTATTATCCTTTTTTGGAAAGAACTTAAAATTTCAACATTTGATCCCGTCTTTTCTAAATCAATAGGCTTTTCACCCAAAGTAATAGAATTGATTTTAACTTTTTTAGTTGTAATAACTATAGTTATAGGAATACAATCTGTAGGAGTAATTCTTATGAGTGCTCTTTTAATGGCTCCGGCAGCAGCTGCAAGACAATGGACGGATAGACTGAGCATAATGTGTCTCCTATCTGCTTTTTTTGGAGCTGCATCGGGAATGGGCGGAGCTGTGATTTCTTCTCAGGTTTCAAAAATGCCTACAGGCCCTGTAATAGTTTGTTTTTTAACAGGTTTTACATTAATTTCAATTTTATTCAGCCCGCATAGAGGAATTATTCAATCAAAGATAAAAAAGTTTTATACAAAAAGAAATAAATATAAAAAGGAGATAGTTCTATGAATATGGAAATAATACTGATTGCAATTATAGTATCCGCTTCATGTGCTATCTGCGGGACATTTTTGGTTTTGCGTAAAATGTCTTTGATGGGCGATGCTATAAGCCATTCAATTTTAGTAGGAATAGTATTAGGCTTTTTTATAAGCAAAAGTTTATCTTCAAGCATACCTTTAATAGGAGCCGTTATAGCGGGAATGATCTCGGTTATATTTACCGAGGTATTACAAAAAACAAAACTTATAAAAAATGATACAGCCATAGGATTGGTTTTTCCGTTTCTATTCAGCCTTGGCGTTATCTTGGTTTCAGTATATGCAGGAAATGTGCATTTAGACACGGATTCGGTTTTATTGGGAGAATTAGCCTTCGCACCCTTTGATAGAGTAAATATTTTTAATTTTTCTCTTCCAAAAAGTTTAGTTCAAATGAGCGGAATACTACTCGTCAACTTAATTTTTGTAATACTCTTTTTTAAAGAATTAAAGTTAACGACCTTTGATCCGAGTCTGGCAAAAACTTTAGGTTTTACGCCTGCAATCATGCACTATAGCTTAATGTTTGCAGTAAGCCTTACCTGTGTAGGGGCATTCGATTCCGTAGGAGCTGTTTTAGTTACGGCCCTTATGATTACACCTGCAGCTGCAGCGCTCTTATTGACAAACAGCCTCTTTTTTATGATAATTATTTCGGTTTTAATCGCTGCAGCATCATCCGTGAGCGGATTCTATCTTGCAATAAAAATAGACGGAAGTATTTCAGGCTCAATGGCAGCTATGAGCGGTTTATTTTTTGCCGTAGTTTATTTATTTTCGCCCAAGGACGGTTTTATAAAACGCAAAATTGAACAAAGGAACTTAAAAAAAGATTTTGCAATAAAAATGCTGATTGTTCATTTATCACATCATCAAGGAAAAGAAAACATGTCCCTTGAATGTAGAGAAGAACATTTATGTGAACATATTAACTGGACACAAAAAAAAGCGCACAATACTGTTCAGTCGGCAGAACGCTTGGGTTATATAAAAAAAGAAGAAGGCCTTCTTATATTATCTCAACTGGGAATGGAAGAGGCTGCAAAATCAATTACAAATACATAACAATTTTATTTAAGGAGAGAGAGTGCAAATATCACAAATAACAACAGAAAACTATCTAAAATCCATTGTGAAATTCTTATCGACAAGCGATAAAAATATAATTACAAATGGAGAGCTTGCAAAACTATTACATGTTACGCCCGGTACGGTAACCTCTATGGCAAAAAAACTTGAAAAAGAAGGATACATAGAATATCAAAATCGGATAGGATGCAGCCTGACCCAAAAAGGTAAAAAATACGGACTTAATATTTTAAGACGGCATAGGTTAATTGAAACTTTTTTATTTAAAACATTAAAGATGGATTGGCAAGATATTCATAATGAGGCAGAAAATTTAGAACATGCCGCTTCGGATATTTTAATAGACAAAATAGATGAGTATTTGGAAAACCCTAAAAGATGTCCGCATGGATCAATGATCCCTAAGAAAAATCAAATAGATTATTCATGTACCGATCTTGAACTTTATAAAGCAAAAGCCGGAGTAGAATACACTGTAACGAGATTAACGGGTTCAGAAAGTCAATTTCAATACTATAAAAAATTAAATTTAAAATTAAATTCTAAAATAAAAATAGAAAATAAAAATGAAGATACCGGTCTAGCAGAAATTGCCATTGACGGAAAAAAAACATCATGTTCTACTATGATTTTGAAAAATATATTTATAGAAAAACATTCTAATTAGTATTTTTTTTCAATATTTTTTCTGCCGCTTCTTTTGCACTATAAAATTTTTTTTCATTAAATTTATTTTTCTCTATGGGCATACATGACTCGTCAATAATGCCCATCTTCATTTTCATTTTTAAAATATTAAAAACAGCTTCATCAATTCTTTTCTCAAAAGAATTATCCGTTTTCATTTTATTTGAAATTATTGTTATAAGTTCCCTGAATCTAGGTTCAGAACACATTACCATATCACAACCGGCAGAGATAGCCGAAATTACATTATCGGAAGTAGAACGCCCGCCTTCTTTTAGAGCTTTCATTGCCATATCATCCGTAATAATCAGCCCTCTAAACTTTAGCTTATCACGCAAAATATTTTCTATTCCTTTTTTCGAAAAACAAAAAGGCGTTTTCTCTATAAAGGGGACCTCTACATGTGAAATTAATACAACTCCATCAGAATCATAAATAATTTCTTTAAAGAGGTCTACAAACTCTTTATAAAATGTCTCTTCGTCAACATCAATTACACTTTTTGAAAGATGAGGATCCGTATTTACATTTCCGGGGAAATGCTTAACAGCAGAAATAATACCTCCGTTTTTCATTCCTTCAATAAATATTTTTGAATATTTTAAAATAATATCTTTATCATGCGAAAATAAACGATCGCCCAAAAAGCCTATCCCCATAGTTTTTCCTTTTTCGACAATCGGCGCAAGATTTAAATGAATACCCAGTAAAGCAATTTGTTCGGCAGTATGAGTATATAGAGCTAAAGCATCATCTTCCGATAAATTTTCCGCAACATATTTCGGTGCCGGAAGATATGAAGCTATTTTTCTTATTCGATATACACGGCCGCCTTCAAAATCAGAAGCAAAAAAAGGGGGTATAAATTTTTCCGCTTTAGATAATTTTTGAATAGACTGCTTTACCGACTTTATATAAGCGGCAGAAGCTTGAGGTGTGTCGGAAAAATTATAGCCGAATAAAATAAAAGCACCGGGAGCATAAGGACCGAAATAATCGCCTAAATATGAAGGGAAAATCTTTTTCCCTTCAATTCCCATCATTAAAACTTGAGCAGCTTTTTCTTCAGGGCTCATTGCTGAAATAGTTGACTTAACAATATTTTCTTCAGCAAAACAGTTTATTAAAATATAAAAAAAACTAAAAAGCGGTAAAAAAACATTTTTCATATAAAACCTAAAATTAAATAAGCTTTTGATTTTTAGCAACTTTAAAAAGTCTGGAATTCCATAAATTATGCTGCATGTATTTATCCCGTATATCGTTTTCACCTATGGCCAAGACATTTTTTTGCATAGCTTTAAAAGCCTTACTCAAATAAGCTATAGTTTGAGAAGCGGTTTCGCCATAAATAAGAACCGATAAATCATAACATAAATATAAATAAAGAGAAGAAAAGGGATCATTTTGATATAAAGATTCTATAGCAGATGTTTCTAATTCAGATAAAAATATCTTACATTTTTCAGAATCATACATTTTTGAAAAATTCATTTTACAACAATAGTAGCTATAAAAAGCATTAAATATCTTTTTACCGATAGGCATATTATATATTTTATACCAGATTAAGTCCTCTACAAAACTGAAACCGGACTTTAAGGATTCAAAGTCACTATGAGAAGAATTTACATACTCATCATAAAGAGACTGCATATCGATATTCATTTTTTCAAAATCATCTTTTAAGATAGGATAAAATAAAAAAGATTCAAGTAAAAATAATGCAGCATCATCGGTACTATCAAGATATTTTATAAAAACATCCTGAGAATTCTTGATTTGACCATTATGCAGCAAAGCTCTTCCATACCATACATTACATAGAGGTTCCAGTTTTTCAAAATAAATTCTTGCAAACTCAGAGGCAGTCTTAAAACTTTCTACTGCTTGATCAAATTCTCCTGTTCTCAAATATACACGCCCCTTCATAAATAAATAAGGGATTTTCCATTTTTGTTCAAAATATTCATCAATAGCTTTGGACAATTTATCTAAGAATGTAATACTTTGCTTTAGGTTATTTTGTAAAAAATATACTACACTTATATTAAATAATGAATCACAAATAAAAGATGTATCATGAGCATGCTCCGCATTATCAAGAGCATAAGAAAAATATGTCAATGCATCAGAAATTTTATTTTCAGCTAAATTAAAAAACGCAAGCAAAGAAAAAGCCCTAAACTCCCCTGCATCAAATTTATTTTCCTGAAAAAAAACTATAGCAGTTTTTAAAAGAGCATAAGACTTTGAAACGCTGTCATCAATATTTGCATGAATTGCATTTTGATAATACTTTAGACCATCATAAAAAGCTTCATTTTTATATTTTTTTAAATCCAAACCTTCAATAATATCATCCGAGCAACTGTGTAAGAGTGAAGCAATCAGAAAATCAGGTTTACGTTTAAAATTCAAACAATCAAATATTTTTTCAGTTTCAGAATTTGCATCTAGAACACCGTATTTATATTTTTTCCATAAAAATTCCGCTATATATCTATCAATAGTATTTTTATTAGCAGCAATCCGTCTTTCAATTATTTCAAGCAAACCGTATGGAACCGAATAAATATTATTTTCCATTAAAATAATACCCTCAGAATACATCCATGAGTAAATATCATTAAAAAATTCCATGCTTTTATTAAGTGAAAGCAAAAACTCATTTATCTCATCATAAAAAAAATATTTACTTGAAGATAAGATAATATATATAAGCTCCAATAGATCATCGGGGATATGATATATAGAAGGCAAAACGCTATCCAAAGAACGGATGCTTATAGATTTATTAAGAGCATATATTTTTTCAACTTCATCCGAATTTTTTTTATCTTTAATATTATCAATTAAAACCTCTATAGGATTATTGTTATTTTGATACTTAATATAATTTTCTAAATAAATACCTGAATTTATTAAAAAAGCATCTATGAAATATTGAGGCATATCTTTTAAAAATCTATATTTTTTTAAATAAACATATATGTTTTTTGTCGCCATTAAAGCATCTTTATCTTCATTTGACATTTTTTCAAGGGATTTATCCGATAGAGGATTAGCTAAAATAAAATTATATAGAGCCCAAAAATAGCTATCATTTCTATGCAGTATAATTGTTTTTTTACTCGCATTTCCGTTAGCACTGACATTTACATTTTCAAAAAATTTAAACTTAGTACACATAAAAATAGAAGTATCTATAGCTTCAAAGTCAATATATTTTGAAAGCTTAGCCGAAGCTTCTTTTTTAGCAAATATTCCGAACTCAGGGATTAAAGATTTTTTATAGGAAGCTAATGAATCAGCCAAGAATTCAATAGATTCTTCTTCATAATAATCGGTTATACATCGAACCTCAGAAATTTCATTTTTATGCTTAATCAAAATCTTATTTAAATTAAATAAAAAACGCGCAACTGAAAACGCATAGGCTGCAGATTCTTTTTTAAAGTAAAAACATAAACCGGTTTGAACTTGAAAAAAAGAAGAACCATTTAATAAAGCTTCTTTTTTTATCAAATCTATGAAATTTATAACTCTATTGAAATCAATCTTACGCAATTGCCTTTCATATATTATTTCTAAAAAAACAGTAAACATACAAACCTCCTTATTTTATTATCGTATTATTCAATTGGGTTTTATTGTTTCCGAATTTATAAGTAATAATATCATCAATATATTTTTCTTCCGATTTTATATTTTCTTTTTCCCAGGCATATTGTTTTTTTTCTCTTAGCTTTGAAATAACTTTTCTTTTAGCGGCAGCCTCAATATAAACTTTTCTCTTTTTTTCAATCATTTCATCGGCAAGAACTAATCTTTCTAATAATTCATCCTTTTTTTTATCTAAAAGAATAATATAGTTTTGTGCATTATGCATATCATTTATATTTATTTCAGCAGTTGAAGGATTAAATTCAACTCCCGTTTTTAATTTTAGTTTAGCTATATTCTTTAATTCAAGCTCAAGATAGTTTTTATGTGCAACAGCATGGGCTAAATCAATTTCAGCTTGATGTTCATAAAATTTGCGTAAACTTAAAAGTTTTTCAAGTCTAAATTCAAACCGTTTCATTAAAATACCCCATTCTCTGTTTTATACAATGCAGAGGCTTCAGAGCTTTGAGCATATTTCTTTATAGCACCCAGTCCCAGGCCGGCTTCATCACATTCTTCAGATGGTATATCAATCCCGCTTATATCCGAAAGCTTTTGCAATGTATCCTTTAGTTTAGCAGGATCATCAACATCTTGAGTTAAAAAATCATAAATACGAGGATAGTGATCAATGGCATCATCAATGTTTGAACTACTGCCTTTTTGATAAGCTCCCAGATTAATCATATCTTCCGATTCGATATAGTCTTTTAACAAAGTACGCATTCTTGTCGCAGCAAGTTTTGTTTTTTGACCTGATACTCTGTTTGCCAAACGAGAAATACTTTTTAAAATATTTACAGCAGGGTACTGTCCTCTTTCAGCGAGATTCCGATCCAAAACAATATGCCCGTCTAAAATACCGCGCACAGCATCCGAAATCGGCTCATTCATATCATCGCCTTCTACCAAAACGGTATAAAACCCCGTAATGGAACCTTTTTCGGAAGTACCGCTTCTTTCAAGAAGTTTAGGCAAGGAACTAAAGACACTGGGAGTATAACCGCGGGTTGCAGGAGGCTCTCCTACCGCAAGACCTATTTCTCTTTGGGCCATTGCAAAACGTGTAACCGAATCAAAAAGAAGCATAACATCTTTTCCTTGATCTCTAAAATATTCTGCAATTGCCGTAGCGGTATATGCCCCTCTTATTCTTGCAAGAGCACTTTGATCCGAAGTTGCACTTACAATAACAGAATGCTTTAAACCTTCAGGCCCTAGATCGTGTTCGATAAAATCTAAAACTTCTCTACCCCGCTCTCCTATAAGAGCTATAACATTTACATCTGCATTTGTGTTTCGGGCTATCATACCAAGCAAGGTAGACTTTCCTATTCCCGTACCGGCGAATATACCCAAGCGCTGGCCTCTTCCTACGGCTAAAAGACCGTCAATGGCACGAATACCCGTAACAATTCTTTGTCTTATGGGTTTACGGGTCATAGCATCAGGCGGAGGAGCTACAACCGGATATCTTTTAGCAGAATAGGGCTCAGGTTTACCGTCAGCCGATTTACATAAAGCATCTACAACACGGCCTAATAAAATATCTCCTACAGGTACGGATAATACCTCTCCGCTTGCTATGACATGATCTCCGATCTTCACCCCTTGTACATCGGTATAACTCATCAACTGAACGATTGTTCCGTTTAAGCCTATAACTTCAGCCTTTAAACCTTCAGGATTATCATCGGTAATAATTTGACAAAGCTCACCTACGGATGCTACAGGACCCTCACTTTCAATAAGTTTATCATGAACACGAATTACGCATCCTGTAAATTTAATCGGGTCTGTTTCTGAAATTGCATCAGTATATTTATCAAACAGATCTATCATAATAAATTACCTTAAATATTTCCGGTCTTTATCTTTGTTTTAATAGGCGATATTTCCAAAATCTTTTGTTCAAGTTCATTAAGCTGACTTGTGATACGCGCATCCACCGCTCCAAAATCGGTTTCAATAATACATCCGCCTTGATCAACTGTAGAATCCTCAACAACGGTAATATTTTTAATATTTTCTGCAGCCGATATAAAATTCTTAGTATGCTCTGTAGTCATCTTGACATCAGCTAAATTAACCCTGATAACTACATCACCCCTTCCTTTAACTTTACGCAAAGCATGAACAACATTGGAAACTACAACATTTCGCTGATTTTCGGAAATAACCTTTACGACTTTTCTTGTCATCAAAAGAACAAGATCAACTATTTGCTGCTCTGTTTCTGAAAGAATTTCTTGACGCCTATCCATTGTCTTATTTATTATCGTATGAAGACGATCGGTTAGGCGCTGCACTTCAAGATTTCCTTCCTTGAAACCTTCTTCTCGGCCTCGGTTAAACCCCTCTTTATATGCATCTTGATTTACAGCATCTTTATTTTTTTCGGAATCGGTAATTATATCACGGGCTTTTTGTTCGGCTTCGGCTATAATGTCTTCGGCGTCTTTTTTAGCATTTTGCGCTATAACTTGAGCTTCATCCGTCTGTCTTTTTACCTCATCAAAGGCAGCATTTTGTGCATTTTGAATAATCTTATCGGCTTCAACTTTAGCATCCGAAATCATTTTTTCTTTTTGCTTTTCCCATTCAACTTTAAAATTGTCGGCTTCTTTTTGTAAATCTTCGACAGTAGGTCCCTCATAGACTTGAACCTTTTCTTCAATAACTTCTTCAGGCTCTTCTTGAAAAGTTTTATTAAGATGTAAAAATACTACATCATTATTGTTTTTGTTTACCTCAAAACCTCTAAAAATAGTCTTAGCCATAAGCAATTCTCCGTTTTATTTTATACCAATTCATCCTCTTCGGATCTGGCGATAACAATTTCACCCTTATCCTCCAAGTGTCTGATAATCGAAACAATCTTTTGCTGAGCTTCTTCAACATCTTTAACGCGTATCGGTCCCATGTATTCCATTTCATCTCTTAACATAGCACCTGCGCGTTTAGACATATTTCTAAATATCTTATCTTGAACCTCAGCATCAACTTGTTTAAGGGCCTTAGCCATTTCATCATTATTAACTTCACGCAAAACCTTACTGATGGATCTATCGTCAAGCATAACAATGTCTTCGAATACGAACATCTTCTTCTTGATTTCTTCTGCCAAGTCGGGATCTTCATCTTCAAGAGATTCGATAATGGATTTTTCAGAAGAACGATCAACAAGGTTAAGAATCTCAACGATACTGTCTACACCGCCAGCAGCCGTGTAATCTTCACTTGAAACCGTAGAAAGCTTCTTTTCCAAGACACGCTCAACTTCACGGAGAACATCGGGGGAAGTTGTATCCATGGTTGCAACGCGTCTTGCTACATCGCTTTGAATTTCATCGGGAAGATTTTGCAAAATTACCGATGCCTTTTGCGGTTCAAGGTAAGCAAGAATCAAAGCAATTGTCTGCGGATGTTCTTGCTGAATAAAGTTAAGCAGGTGCGCAGGATCGGTTCTCCGAATAAAATCGAATGGACGAACTTGTAAAGAGCTCGTGAGCCTATTTATTATTTCGATAGCTTTTTGACTTCCGAAAGTTTTCTCCAGAACATCCCTTGCGTAATCTATACCGCCTGTCGTTATAAAGTTTTGAGCCGCCATTAAATCTTGAAATTCTTGGAGAACAGCATCTTTTAACTCGGCATCAACACTCTCAGTTCTTGCAATTTCAAAAACTATTTTTTCGACTTCATCTTCACGAAGCCTTTCCATTATTTTAGCGGAGATTTCACCTCCGAGAGATACTAAAAATATTGCAGCTTTTTGCCTTCCGGTAAGAGAATTAATATCTTTACCTTTTTTTGCACTGCCTCGTTCTTTTGCAGGTGTTACAGCCATACTATTCCTCCATGAGCCAAGTTCTAATTAAGAGAGCAACATCTTCAGGATGTTCACGAGCCATATTGATAGCATTCTCCTGAAGTTCAAGACGGTGACGCTCTTCAACAGTCATAGAAACATCGGCATTCGCCATCTGCTGTTCATATAATATTCTCTCCCGCTCAAGCTGAGCTTGGCGTATAGCTTCTTCTTCTCGAAGCCTTTTTCTTCTTTCAATTTCTCGGCTTATTATTCTATACAGGATAAACAGTAACAATACTAAAGCTATACCGGCTAAAGAAATTAAAAAGATCGTTTGCCTTTGAAGAGCTTTAAAGTATTCTTTATCCTCCAGTTCAAATTGAGAAGTTCTGTCAACCTTAACATTTACAACACTTACGGAATCTTTCCGACTTGAATCAAATCCTATAGCATCTTTAATTATTTTTTCGGCCTGCTTTATTTCTTCAGCTGAAAGAGGTTTATATTCTCTTTCAATCATACCGTTTTTAATAATATATTTTCCGTTAACATCTTTTTTCTTTTCCCAAACACCGTCGATGTTTACAGATACGGTTCTTCTTCCCATTTTTGGAAGAAAAACTTCCTTTATCTGGCTTGAACTTACAAGATGGTTTTCCTTTGTGATGGTTTGAGTCGAGCGTCCTACTAAATTTCTTGTATCCTGATAAGAAGGCGGCGTTTGTCCCTCGGTTCCCGTAGGCCCTTGAGGATTTATTCCGCTTCCTTCCCAAATCGTAGTTGCATTTTCAGAACTTACCGTAACCGATTGAACTACTTGAGAATCATCATAAGAGGTATCGGGATTATCCTCTTTGATAACTGTGGGGCGTATTTCGGTTGTATCTGCAGACCGCTCAGACATATCCATATCAATTTTAACGTTTATATCTCTAACTCTATCTTCACCGTATATTTTTTGCAAAGGTGTCAATATATTTACCCCGTATTGCCTTTCAAGTTTAGCAATAAACTTTTGCTGCTTTTCAATTAGAGTTAAACGGTCGGCATCTTTCATAATCTCAAAATCATTTAAAGGAATTCCGGACGCATCGCTTATCGTAATATCTTCATTCTTTAACCCCGGAACCGCAAGCCTGAGCATCTTTTGGATACCTTCTATTTTTTTTCGGTTATTGGAAATATCGCTTCCCGGTGCAGGATAAATAACTACGGTCGCAGTTGCAGGAAGCTGTTCCGATTCAAATAAGGCTTTTTCCGGTATCCGGACTATAACATTGGCATCATCAATATCGTCCAAGGCTTTTAAATGTCTCCTGACTTCCTCGGTAATTGCACGGCGTACATCAACCTCTCGCTCAAAGTCGGTACGAGAATACCGTTCAACATCAAAGAATGCCCAAGGGCTTGTATTGTTAGGTATTAAATCTTCACGGATTAAAATAGCCCTCATCCTTCTGGCCGTCGCTTCATCGGCAACGGAGATTATCCCATCGGAAGAGATTGTAGTTTTTACATTTTCTTCATTAATGCGCAAGATAATTCTATCCCGCAGATCAACATCGGTTATTGCCATGTCTATCACTGGTACCGATGTCGGTTTTGAAGACCATCTACTAAGAACGACAACCAACACCAGAGCAAGTACAATTACACCGATGATGATTCCTTTTTGGAGCTTTGTCCATTTTCCCCAAAGCGTCCCAAACTTTGTTTTTAGATTGTTAAACTTTTCGTTCATGTTTCCCCCCATGTACTGAACGAGCTTAGCAAGACCTTAAACTTAAAGTCTTGCGAGGCTATCTTTTATCTCGTTGTGGTAATATCATTCCAACTTTTTACCAAACGGTCGATTATGGTTTGCGCTAATTTAAGCGACAAACTTGCTTCGGCCATTCCCATAGTTATATCATGAACATCGACCGATTCAGGATCGACAATCATTTGTTCTCCCAGCTTGTCCATGTTTGTTTGCTTTGCATTCATGCTGTCGAATGCTTTTAAAATTGTCTGCTCAAAACTTGCAGCTTCTTTATTTGCAGCAAGCTCAATCATGTCGGTATTTGAAACCATTTTAGCTCTAAAATTATCGGTAACAACAGCATTAATTTTCGGAACATCTAAAAGTCCCGGTACCGAATTTACATTTGCAACATTTACAGCGTTTACCATTTTTTCCTCCCACTAAAATATTTTATCGTTCATTTTATCTTGCAATATCCAAGGCTCTTTGGAACATATCCTTTGCACCGTTTACAACGGCAAGGTTTGCCTCATAAGCCCTTGAAGCCGAAATTAAATCTACCATTTCCGTAACTATGTTTACATTCGGGTACTCTACATATCCTTCATTAGGGCCGTACTTTAAGGCCTTAGGATGGGCCGGATTATAAACCCAACGGCTATCGGAAGTATCTTTTTCTATCGAAAGAACTTTAACGCCCTCACCTACTCCCCTTTCTACATTTTGAGGAGTAAAAGGAGTTTGCCAGTCGATACCGCTTTTCTTTTGTCCGACTATTACACGGCTTCTTTTAAAAGGGCCGCCTTCTTGGGTTTCCAAGCTCGAAGCGTTTGCAATATTGTTTGATATTACATCGGTTCTAAGACGCTCTACACCCATTCCCGTAGCTGCAATATTTATACTTGTAAACAATCCCATATTATTTCCTCCGCTTCCTTATTCTACTTTAAAACCGATTGTACCTGATTGTACTGAAAACCTGCCATCATACTTAAAAGCTGATACTGCATTTGAATCTTCAATACCTTCATGGCTTCATCTTCAGGGTTTACATTATTTCCGTTTGCTTTTTCGGCAGTCAAATAATCCAAAACACGCACAGGCTCAACCGTTTTATAATCTATAGGCTCATTTGATTTTATGTGCAAAGGATGAGTCGTTGCAAGCTGAAAAGCTCCTTTTGCATTTTTTTCAGAATCAAAGGCTCTTTTTAACTCCGATTCAAAATTTACCTCAGTCCTCTTAAAATTAGGAACATCCGAATTTGCAAGGTTATTTGATGTAACGGTATAGCGTAAAGAGTTTACATCCAAGGCTCTGTGCAGTATATCCGTTGTTCTTAAAAAACTATTAAAACCCATAATTCACTCCTAAGGATATTTTCGGCAAATTTTAAATACCCCTTAACCATATTATAGAATATATCGGGATAAATCCTGATCCTGTACGATATCTTTTAACCTTTCATCCACATAGGCTACATCGATTTTTACCGTTTCGCCTCCCATTTCGCTTGCATTAAACGAAATATCTTCTAAAAGCATTTCCATAATCGTATGGAGCCTTCTGGCCCCAATGTTTTCGTTTTTGCTGTTTACATCGGCAGCCAAAAAACTCATCCTATCAATGGCTTCATCCAAAAATTCTATTTTTACACCTTCGGTTTCCAAAAGCTCTGCATACTGTTTGGTCAAAGCATTTTTAGGTTCAAGAAGAATACGTTTAAAATCTTCTGCATGCAAGGCTTCAAGCTCTACGCGCAAGGGAAAGCGTCCTTGAAATTCAGGGATTAAATCGCTCGGCTTTGATACGCTAAAAGCTCCTGCTGCTATAAAAAGAATGTGACGGGTATCGACAACGCCGTACTTAGTGGAAACCTTAGAGCCTTCAACTATGGGAAGAATATCGCGCTGAACACCCTCTCTTGAAACATCGGGCCCGCCTCCTCGATCCGAACGGGAAGCGACCTTATCGATTTCGTCAATAAATATAATTCCCATCTGCTCGACCCTTTGCTTTGCCTCGTCCGTTACCTTATCATGATCTACCATTCGGTCAAGCTGTTCGGCCATTATAATTTCGCGGGCTTCTTTTACGCTTACATTTTTGCGTTTCGATTTTGCTCCGCCCATGAGCATACTGGAAATATTAGACATTGCAGATTCAATATCTTCCATATTTGAACCGCCTGCAAAAAATTCGAATGTGGGAGTTCCCATGGAAGGAGAAATAGTAACCTCAACCATCTTATCTTCGAGTTTCTTTTCGCGGAGCATTACGCGGAATTTTTCCCGTGTGCCGCTCATATCGTTTTCATTTTGAACCTTATGCTCTTCAACAGGAGCCGTAGAACTCATGTTTGGGAGGATTATCGTTGTTCCGGTAGAAACTTGAGAAACATCTTGCGACTGAGCAGAAGTTGCGGCAGTTTTCTTTTTATTTGAACCGGGCAAAAGCAAATCCAATAAAGATTCTTCGGTATTTTTTTCTGCCTGTTCTTTTAGTTTTTCCTGCATTTCACTTTTTACCATTGTGTAACCCACAGCCATTAAATCCCTGATCATAGATTCGACATCGCGGCCTACATAGCCCACTTCAGTATACTTTGTAGCTTCTACCTTTAAAAAAGGAGCTCCCGACAACTTTGCAAGCCGTCTTGCAATTTCTGTTTTACCTACACCCGTAGGGCCTATCATCAAAATATTTTTAGGCGCTATTTCGTCTCTGATTTCTTCGGGAAGTTTGAGCCGGCGCATTCTATTGCGAAGAGCAATAGCAACGGCTCTTTTCGCCTTGTTTTGTCCTATGATATATTTATCCAATTCTGCAACTGTTTGTTTAGGCGTCAAATCTTTTAATTCTTCATTCATTATATTTCCTCCATAACTATCTTTCCGTTTGTGTAAATACATATTTTTCCCGCAATCTGTAAACTCTTTTCTGCAATTTCACGGGCGGAAAGGTTTGTGTTTTGCATCAAAGCCAAAGCAGAAGCATAAGCGTAATTTCCTCCGGAGCCTATTGCAAGTACATCTTCTTCAGGCTCGATAACATCTCCGTTTCCTGAAATTAAAAGTGTGGTTTTTGCGTCAGCCACAAGTAAGAGGGCCTGCAAGTTTTTGAGCATCTTATCGGTGCGCCAATCTTTTGCAAGCTCTACCGCAGCTCTGGTAAGGTCTCCTGAAAATTCTTTTACCCTGATTTCAAACTTTTCCAAAAGAGTAAAGGCATCGGCCGTTGCTCCGGCAAAGCCCGTTATAATTTTTCCGTCATAAATTTTTCTTACCTTTCGGGCATTTCCCTTCATAACTGTTTCGCCCATGGTTACCTGTCCGTCTCCGGCCATAACAATTTTTCCGTCTTTTCTTACGGCAATCACCGTAGTGCTTCTTATTTTTTGACTCATCTAAAACTCCTATTTCGATAGACAGTGAGGCTGAATTTCTGCCGAACTGTTTATCATAACTCCTATTTATGAATGAGGATGGGCAGCCTTGTATAAATTATGAAGCTGCTCAGCCGTAATATGCGTATATCTTTGCGTGGTCGAAACGCTTTCGTGACCAAGCAATTCCTGTACAACCCTTATATCCGCACCGCGTGTAATCAATGTCGATGCAAAGCTATGCCTAAAAGCATGGGGTGATAGATGTTTTAATTCCGGAGATAACTCAACATATCTGTTTATTATATACCGAATTCCCCTGCTTGTTAAGGCTTGAGCCTTTTGATTTATAAAAAGAGCATCCCTAATTTTTCCTTTACCGTCTTTTTGAACTTGGCCTTTACACTTTTCAAGCACCTCAGCCCTTTCTTTTAAATACCCCCTCAAATATTCTTTTGCAAATTCTGCAAAAAACACCTTTCTTTCTTTTTTACCTTTCCCAAAAACGATGGCATAAGAAAGAGTTTTATCCAAATCTTTTATATCGAGTCCGGCTAATTCCGAAACACGGCAGCCTGTAGAATAAAGAGAAGCAAATAAGGCGGAGTCCCTTGTTTCCCAAAGGATACCGGCATTTGAAGGCAGCCGACAAAACTCTTGCGCCTGTTTAGGAAACATAAACACAGGAAGTTTTTGAGCAAGTTTTAAATTCCTTACAGACGATATAGGATTTATTTTTGTCAAATTGAACCTTAAAGCATATTTATAAAAGCCTCTTAAAGTCGACATCATTCTATTGATAGAAGACGGAGCAAATTTTCTATCGGCAAGCTCTGCAATAAAGATTCTAATATCTGAAGCTTTTAATTCAAAAATATTTAACTCAAGCTCATTTAACCATTGTTCAAAGATAAATAAATCATTTCTATAAGAATCAACTGTTGCTTTTGTAAATTGCCTTACTCCCCCACTATAGGTGAGATAGCTTTCAAATACTTCATTCATTACTTCTATCCACCTCCACATCTTCTACACCTTCTACAATACTGTGTAAATAATCGCAATTAGGATTGATACAGGCCTTGTAGCTGCCATGCTTTTTATCATATTTTTCTACCATAAACCAACCGCATTTAGGACAAGATGCATTTATAGGTTTAAAGTGTGAAATAAAATCACATTCGGGAAAATGAGTACATCCGTAAAATTCTTTTCCTCTCTTTTTAGATTTACGGGCGATGATATCTCCGCCGCAGCCTTCACGCGGACATTTGGCTAAAGGAATGGATTTTGTGTTTTTACATTCAGGGAAAGCACTGCAAGCTAAGAATAGTCCGAAACGGCCAAGTTTTTTTACCATTTTGTTTCCGCATTTTTCGCAGACTATGTCCGTAACTTCATCCAAGGAGCCTTTAATGCTTTCTACATTTTCCAAGGCTGTATCTACTTTTTCTTTAAACGAGCCGTAAAAACTTTCCATCAGTTTAGGCCATTCTATTTTATTTTCGGCGACTTCGTCCAAGCGGTTTTCCATTCCGGCAGTAAAGTTCACATCTATTATTTCGGAAAAGTTTTTAACCAAAAGGTTGTTGATAATTCTTCCCAGCTGAGTCGGAACAAGCTGTTTATTCGATCTTGTTACATAATAGCGTTCAAGCAAAACGGAAATAATAGGAGCGTAGGTTGAAGGCCTTCCTATTCCTTTTTCCTCAAGCATCTTTACGATACTTGCATCAGTGTAACGGGCAGGGCCTTGAGTAAAATGCTGTTCCGGTCTTAAATTCTCAACACTAATTGCTTCTCCATTTTTCATAGAAGGCAAAGAAGTTCCTTTTTCATCTTTTGAAATTAATGTTTTTGTAACGGTATAAAAACCTTTTTCGGTTATCTTTGTAGAAGCTGCACGGAAAATTGCATTGCCTACTTTTATTTCATAACTTGCCGTTTCCGTTTTTGCATTTTTCATTTGACTTGAAACAAACCTCTCCCAAATCAAAGAATAAAGTCTTAGCTGATCACGGGTTAAAAATTCTTTTAAATAAGCAGGAGTATATTCAACATAAGTGGGGCGTATTGCTTCATGAGCATCCTGAGCTTTTTTTCCTGCCGCATACATATTCTGCTTTTCAGGCAAGTCCTTGGGATGATTTTCCTTTATCCACTTACGGACAGCCTCTATTGCAGTATCCGAAATTCTCACAGAATCGGTACGCATATAGGTAATTAAACCGACTCTGGTAGAACCGACTGCAATACCTTCATAAAGCTGCTGGGCTACCTGCATTGTCTTTTTTGATGTAAAGCCTATCCTGTTTGCAGCAACCTGCTGTAATGTAGAAGTCGTAAACGGAGGTCTAGGTTTAATACTTTTCTCTGTTGTTTTAATATCCGAAACCGAGGCCGGCAAAGAACTCAATTCTTTTATAATAGCATCAACCTCTTTTTGATTTTTTAATTCAGGCTTATTATCATTATATTTTACAAGCTGAGCTTCAAAGGATGTCTTTCCATATTTAAAATCTCCGTCAAGAGTCCAGTATTCATCAGGAATAAAATTTTCAACTTCTTCTTCCCGCTCGCAGATTAAACGCAATGCAACGGATTGAACACGGCCTGCCGATAATCCGTTTTTTACTTTTTGCCAAAGAAGAGGAGATAGGTTATAACCGACCAGTCTATCCAAAACTCTTCTGGATTTTTGAGCATTAACTTTTCCCATATCTATATCCATGGGATTTTTTACGGCTTCTTGAATTGCATTGGGAGTAATTTCGTTAAAAACTATTCTTTTTATCGGAGAAGAACATTCAGGGAGCAAGGCTTCGTGTAAATGAAAGGCGATGGCCTCCCCTTCTCTATCATTATCACTTGCAAGAAATACGCCTGAAGATTTTTTTGCTTCCTTTTTTAATTCTTTTAAGATTTTAGCACGGCCCCGAACCGTTATATATTCGGGAGTAAAATTATGTTCTATATCGATTGCCAATCTTGATTTAGGCAAATCTATCAGATGTCCCATCGAAGCTCTTACGATATAATCGCTTCCTAAATATTTTTCAATCGTCTTAGCCTTTGCAGGAGACTCGACTATAACCAAGCAATGCTGTTTTGTTTTTTTTGCAGTACGTTTAGTTTTTTTTGTTTCATTCATCGTGTTTTCCATAAATCAATACCTCATAATCTATAAATTAGTAAACAGCATATTTTGCTGATTATTTCTTAAATTATTTTCCGTAGGATATTTCCAGTCATGTAAAATATCATCTATGGATTTTATCGCAAATGCACCTTGTTCGTAAAGAGCTTTACCGCCTTCATTTTGTAAAGAATCAAGAAGAAGGCTGCATACATAAACATCCCTGCCTTGCTCCAATGCAAAATCCGCAGTAATAAGAGCTCCCGATTTTTTTGGAGCTTCTACAATTATAACCGAACGCGAAAGTCCCGAAATAATTCTATTCCGTTCAGGGAAGCGGTAGGACAATGGTTCCGTTCCCGGAGCATATTCACTTAAAATACAGCCGCCCGATTCTAAAATATTCGCAGCAAGTTTTTTATTTGAACGGGGATAAATCATTTCAGGCCCGCAGGCCAATACTGCCAAGGTCTTACCTTCTCCTTCAAGACAGCCCTTATGAGAAAAACAATCTATACCGAAAGCCAATCCAGACACGACAGGGATATTTTTTTCGGCAGATTCTTTTCCCAAATTCAATGCTTGCTCAATTCCATCCCCTGTAGGGCGCCTTGTTCCTACCATTGCAAGCATGGGCTGCTCAGTTGATGGGAGTCTTCCGCGATAAAAAACGGTAAATGGATGATCTGGAATCTCTCTAAGCTGCGGAGGAAAATTCGAATCATAAAAATAAAGCATCTTTATATCATATGAGCTCATAAGTTTTATACTTAAATCCGTAAGGGATTTCAGTAAATCTTTATCCCATTTTTTGGGTCTTACCTGCCGGCCGATAATTTCAGAAATATCCTTTATAGAAAGCGATACAAGAGAAGATAAGGACTCAAGCTTTTCCGAAAGAACAAGCTTTTCCCTTCCTTTGAGAAAATAACAATGAGATAATCCTATATACAAACTTTCTTTTTCGGATATCTTCATTTTTTATCTTCCTCCCGAACTCCTAATCTCCCTAATATTATTTTCAGCTTGCGCTTTTTTTTCTGCGCTGCTTGAAATTTCGATAATGTGCTCATAAACGGCAATAGCTTTTTCATTTTCACCCGTCATATAATAAGCAGCCCCAAGTAAAAATAAATGATCTATAGGCTTCTTTTCCCACTCGGCAATTTTTTCTAAAATAGGAATTGCTTCAGCTGGTCTATTTAATTCGAATATATACAATACCGATAGAGCATAAACAGCCTTTGAATGTTTAGGATCTATTTCAAGTGCACGGGTATAAGCGGAAACGGCAAGAGAAAAATATCTTTTTTTCTCAATATCGGTTCCCGTTAATTCAAAATCTAAAGAGTTTTTTGCAGTTAGGCTTGCAGCAAGTCCTGCTTGATAAAATAAATTTTGGTTTTCAGGATAATACTCCAATGCAGATTGAAAAGCCTCTAATGCTTTTTTATACATCTTTTGATCCATATATCTTGAACCGAGTATTTTATACCAAATACCTATGCGTCCTTCTGCAATCATTATATCATCAACTCTTTTTTCATATTTTCTTATAGCCTCCTTTAATTCAGCTTCAGTATTAGGATTACTGACTCCCTCTTCCAGTTCTTGAAGCCGGCGAATACTTGTAACCTTATTACAGCTTCCTAATATAAGAGCTGACAAAACAATAATTATTACGGAACAAAATCTTTTTTTCATTTTATACCTCGTTCTAATTTTTTAGTATCAAAAAATTTATTATGATACATTTGCAAAGACTTATCCTCGATATGCGTATAAACTTGAGTTGTAGAAATATCGGAATGCCCCAAAAGACATTGAACGGATCTTAAATCCGCTCCTCCGGCAAGCAAATGCGTGGCATAAGAATGTCTTAAAGTATGAACCTTTGTTTCAATACCGGAAAAATTTGAAAGAGCATTTATTCTTTTCCAAATTCCTTTTCTGGTTAAGGCAGCTCCGCGGTTATTTAAAAATACGGAACCCGAAGTTAAACTATTTTCAGGATGTTTAGGTTTTAATAACTCGGTACGGGCTTCAAGTATATATTTTTTAAGCCAGTACTTTGCAGCGCTTCCAAAAGGCACAATTCTTTCTTTATTTCCTTTTCCGGTAACCTTAATTAAGTCTTCATCATAAAAAATATCTTTTAAATTTAAATTAACTATCTCGCTGACCCTGAGTCCTGCCGAATAAATAAGCTCAAACAAAGCTCTATCCCTTATATTATTAGGCGAATCCAAAGGAATTGCAGCAAAAAGGTTATCTACTTCATCCGGAGATAAAACTCTGGGCAAAGTCTTTTCCCTTTTAGGTCTTTCAATACTCTCGCTTGGATTATCTTTTCTAACTCCTTCGATAATTAAAAACCTAAAAAAGGAATTAAGAGCTGCAATATCCTTGGCAATAGTTTTAGCCATAATTCCTGATTTAGATCTTTGTAAAATAAAATCAATACAGTCGGCTTCTGTAGCATTTTCAATTGAAATTTTAGGAAACTGCTCTTGAAATAACTGCAAAGTATTCACATAGGTCTGTGCAGTTGACCGCGAATGAGATTCTGCAGAAATTAAAAATCCATAAAATGCCCGAAGCTGTATAGTTGACAGTGTCTTACCCTCCTTTACCTTAGCCTGTTTTGATTTCTGTAATATGTCGGTGTTTCCAAATCGGATTCTACCGGAGGAACCATTGCACTAAAAGAAGGAGCTTTTTTTTCATTATAAATATTGACATACTCTTTTGAAGAAGAAGGCTCTGCTCTATTTCTTGAACCAAGCCCAGAAAGTACGGGAGGTTTTGTCTTATTTATAGTAGCCCACTCAGTAGATGTCATAAAAGAACTGTCATTTAAGCCTTTTTTTTCTTCCTCTTCACGCATAGATTTTAAATTGGCATTTATTTCATCAATAGAAAAAGTGTCATTGGATCTAAATCCGGTTGCGATCAATGTAACAACAACCTTATTTTCTACAGCCTGATCAATAGTTGCTCCAAAAAATATAGCTGCATCCGGATCGGCGCTTGCCGTTATAATTTCCATTATTTCTTGTATTTCATGCATGCTTAACTTCTCATCACCGCAAATATTTACCAAAATATTTTGAGCACCTTCAACTCTAGCTTCTTCCAAAAGGGGATTATTTATTGCATTCGTTGCAGCATCCACGGCCCTATTCTGTCCTTCACCGACACCGACACCCATATGAGCATTTCCTTGAGCCTTCATTACTGATTTAACATCAGCTAAATCAACATTTACTTCTCCATGTTGATAAATCAAATCGGAAATACCTTGAACGGCCTGACGCAAGACATCATCAGCTTTTTTAAAAGCTTCTACAACAGGTGTAGACGGATCTACCATTTTTAAAAGATGCTGATTGGGAATAGTAATTACCGTATCAACCGATTCCTTTAATTTTTTTATACCTTCTTCAGCAAGAGCCATTCTTTTACGCCCTTCAAAAGTAAAAGGTTTTGTAACTACGGCAACAGTTAAGATCCCCTGCTCTTTTGCAATTTCTGCAATAATCGGCGCCGAACCTGTTCCCGTACCTCCGCCCATTCCTGCAGTGATAAAAAGCATATCTGCATCCTTTATAGCATTTGCTATAGCCTCACGGTCTTCGATAGCAGCTTGCTCGCCTATTTCAGGATCACCTCCTGAACCTAAACCCTTGGTAATCTTAGTTCCTATAGGTAATTTTAAAGGAGCATTTGAATGATTTAAGGCTTGGAGATCAGTATTTGCAACTATAAAATCTACATACCTCATACTGCTCGACATCATTCTGTTTACGGCATTAGACCCGCCTCCGCCTGCACCTATAACTTTTATTATAGCCGGCGTTTCAGCTCCAACCAAGTCTTTTTTTTCATTAGCTTCTATAACTTCATATAACATACCCATTTTCCCTCCCGTATGCAATTTTAAAATAATTCTTTTAGAAGATTTTTAATTTTTGAAACAACAAATCCAGATTTTTCATTTCTAAGATTTGAAACTTCTCCGTTTTTGCTCTGATCATCAAATGCATGCAATATCAATCCTACCACTGAAGCAAATTCCGGACTTCGATATTCTCCTCCAACCCCTCCGATAGTTGGCGGGATTCCCAATCTTGCCGACTGCATTCCGAATATTTCGTCAGCCAACTCTGTTGTACCGTTCAGGAGGGCGCCGCCTCCGCATATTACGACAGAACCGCCAAGATGAATACCTTGAGTAAGTGTATCCACCTTATTTTTTACCATTACGAAAATTTCAGCCATTCTAGCTTGTAGTATTTCGCATATTTCCATTCGATATATTTCTTCAGGGCCTCGGCCCCCGAAGGCAGGCAGCAGCACCTGTTCATCATGTTCTACAAAAGGACTCCAACAGCAGCCGCTTGATATTTTTATTTTTTCAGCAGTATCAAATGGGATATTTTTTACAACGGCCAAGTCATTTGTAACTTGCATACCGCCGACAGGCAAAGATGCCGTCATAATAGGTCCTCCATTTTGCATAACAACTATATCTGTTGTTCCTGCACCAATATCAATCAAAATAGAACCTAAGTCTTGCTCATCCTTTGTCATTACAGATCTAACATCAGCCAAGCCGTTATGCATTAATCCGTCTATATTTAAATTAGCTCTTGTAACACAATTAGGTATATTCTTTATGGATGTTACAGCTCCTGTAATTACATGAACCTCAGCTTCAAGTCTTACACCGATCATATTAATAGGATCTTTAATCCCCCGCTGTTTATCTACAGTATAAGATTGAGGTATCACATGAATTATTTGTCTATCCATCGGAATAACCACCGCTTTCGCTGAATTGATAACAGCCTCAATATCGGAACGGTCTATCTCTCTGTTATTTTTTCCCTTATCTCTTATAGGAAAGACTCCGCGAGAATTCAAACCTTCTATATGAACACCGCCTAAACCTATAACACAATGACTTATATCTATTCCCGACATAACCTCAGCTGCTTCAACAGCTTTATTTATACCTTGAACAGTACTTTCAATATTTGTTACAACACCCTTTCTCATTCCTGTTGAAGCACTTATTCCTATACCGACAACCTGTAAATGACTCTCTTCATTTTTTTCGGCAACAACAACTCTAATATTCTTTGTTCCTATATCCAATCCGACAATTATATCATTATTCATCTTTAGCCTCTCTTTTTATATAAACGGCATTAGCACCACGTAAATCGATTCCAATAATACCCTTATCCAAACTGATATCTTTAACTACATCAATGATAAGCATCATATACCGTAAAGATTCTTCTGTTAAAGACTTATTAGTTATTATCGAAAGCCTGCTTCTTAAAGGATAAATAACCAAATCATAACCGCCGTATTTTTTAGGCTGGATTTTTATCTCAGAAATCTCGTTTAATAAAACAGGGTGTTTTTTTTGTAAAACATCCAACTGAATAAATAATTGAGACAGCTTTTCATTAATTTGCATACCTTCACGAGGATTTTTAAAAGTAAGCCCTGTGATAATGGGTAAGTTTGATTTAATTATAGGAGAGCCTATTCGAAAAATTACTCCATAACTATCAATCTCCATAGGAATCATTCTACCGTCAAGCTCTATAAAAGAAACTGCAACAGCCTTTCTTTCAAGTATCTTTATTAAAACTTTATCCGGAAATATTTTTTCAACTGTAGCTGAAGCAATAGCCGGATAGGATACTAATCTTTTAGAAATTTCTCCGGAATTTATATTAAACCATCTTGTATTACCATCTATACCTGCAAGCTTTTTTACTTCCACCGAAGTTAAATCATAACAACCGGAAATCTTAACTGATGCTATCGAATTATACGGTAAAATAATTGCATAAAAAACGGCTTCACCTATTAAAAACAAAATAAAAGTTATAATAAAAAATTTAATTATAATTGATTTTATATTTGCCGCCTTATATGTGCGAGTTCTTTTTTCTTCGGTAATATTAGAACCTGAGTATTCTTCTTTTTTCCATGTATATAAAATATCAGCCATTTATTTCTCCTTTTTTATTTACATACCCGGATGCATTTAAAACTAAACCGCATAAGCAAAAAGTAACAAGTAAAGATGAACCTCCGGATGAGAAAAAAGGTAAAGGTATTCCGGTAGCGGGAAGAAGCTTTGAAACGACAGCGCAGTTTACAAGCGATTGTACTAAAATACATGTTACAGCCCCAAATGATGCATAGGCACCGAAACGGCTTTTACATCTAAAAGAAATGCGGTATCCGAAAATCGCAAAAATTGCAAGCAGCGCAATATAAAAAACAACACCTATAAAACCCATTTCTTCCGCCCAAACTACAAAGATAAAATCCGAATATATTTCAGGAACACTGGCTATCTTACGGACACCATTTCCCAAACCTTGCCCCCAAAGTCCTCCGCTTGTTAATGCACTAAGAGAAGCCTGAATTTGAAATCCTGAACTCAATGGACTTCTGGAAGGGTCAAAAAATGAAAGAAGACGCTCCATACGGTATTCTTTTGTTATAACCATTAAAATTAAAATAGGTAAAAAACAAAATAAACCTTTTAAAAACCATAAAAGCGGAACGCCTGCTATAAAAAACATCACAATCGAAATAATCAAAATAAAGAAGGAAGAAGAAAAATCATTTCCCAAATACACCAGAAATACAAATAGAGAGGTGATAATAAAAGGAGCTATTATAGAAATCAAAGGCTCATCATATTTACCGTTCTTCTTGTCAAAAAAATTAGCTAAAAACAATATCAAAGAAAGTTTAACCATCTCTGAAGGTTGAAATGTAAAACCTGCAATATTAATCCACCTTAAAGCTCCATTCCTTTCTTCGCCTACCCCCGGAACAAAAGGTAAAATACAAAGGATAAAAGTTCCAAGCATTATAAACGGAAGAGCTTTCCTTAATACAGAAAAATCTATAAGGATAAAGAACATCATAAAAATGAATCCGGCAATAAAATGTTTTATTTGCTTCGCTACAAAATAAAGGTGATCGTCAAAAAGACGCTGAGCATAATAAATGGAACCGGAATACAATGTTGCAAAGCCCACACCAAAAAGAAGAAGGATAGACATAGCAAAAACAAAATCATATTTTTCGGAATTTATATTTTTTTTCGCAATAATATGTTTTACCATTTAACTATCCCCTTCCTTTAAAATAGACTCCAACCTTTCAAGCTCCATTGACCTTGAACCTTTTAATAAAACAAAATCACCCTGAGATAAATTTTCTTTAAGCCGTTCTTTTAATACATCGAATTCATTTGTTTTAAACTTATATATTTTTTTAGGACCATCAAATTTTATACCTTCACAAGCGAAGCAAATATCATCTCCAAAAAGATATAAATTATCTGCATTGGATTTTAATGCTTCTTCAATTATTTTTTTATGCTCATAGTCAGACTCTTTTCCAAGCTCAAGCATAGATGCCAAAACATAATGTTTTTTAGATCCTGTGTCTAAAGAATTACAAAACCTGATTGCGCTTTCCATCGAGTCGGGATTTGCATTATAACAATCCAAAAAATAGGTTACAAAGCCGTGCAAAACCTGCGATCTACCAAACAGAGGCTGCACGGCTTCTAAACCTGATTTAATTTCCTTAGCCGAAAAACCTTTCTTCTCCGCCAAGGCTATACATAAAAGAGCATTTTTTACATTATATACTCCCGGTAATGGAAATAAAATTTTTTCTCCTTTATAAAAAATTTTAGAACCTGATACACCGGCATCTTCAACATTTTGCACCAATGAAGAATCATTATCTGAAACCGTAAAAACAGAACCATGAGGAATATCTTTTAAGAAATCCGTAAACTCACAGTCAGGAATAAAGCCTAAAGAATCATCTTTAAAAAAAGAAAAAATTTCTTTTTTTTCCTCAGCAATTGCCTGCTTTGTGCCGAGAATTCCGATATGGGCAGTTCCTATATTTGTAATTATAGCGGCGTTTGGTAAAAGAACGCTTGCTATTTCGGCTATTTCCCCCTTACGGTTCATGCCGAGCTCAAATATTCCGGCTTCATGTTCGGGCCGTACTTCAAAAACGGAAAGAGGCAAACCCGTTTCGGAATTTAAATTCCCCTTTGTCGATACGGTATTATATTTTTGAGAATATATTGAAGCTAAAATTTCTTTTGTAGTTGTTTTCCCGCTTGACCCCGTAATACCTATTTTATAAAGATTGGGAAATTTCGACAAATAATATCTTGCAGCATCCTGCAAAGCCTTTAAGTTATTTTTTACGGCAACGCATGAAGCAGCATAGTTTTTACACAATGACAATAATGTAGTTTCATTTTCATTAAGATGATCAAAGTCAACAACAAAAAATTTAGCTCCCTTCTTTAAAGCAGATTCTATATAGCTATGACCATCCTGCTTTTCACCGCGCAGAGGAATAAAAAGAGAATTATTTTTTCCATTACGGCTGTCTATAGCTACTGATGAAAAAGCCTTAGAGGTATCGGATTTATAAACAAGCCTTGCACCGATACTTGTAAGCAATTCCTCAAGAGTCATAAGAGAATATTCTAAATTTGTCTTGCAGTTTTCTTTATCCATCTTTATTCTCCTTTGAAATTGAAACCCGCAAAATCTCACTCGACAAAGCCTTTCTCATTTTTAGCTCTTCAACAGCGATTTTTTCGATACGCTCCGGTTTTGACAAAATTGAAATACCGGAAATTTTCTTTTTATTTTCTTCTACAATTCTAGCCTGTTCCTTATTATAATCCGCCAATTCCCTTTCCACAGCCGCGTATCTTGAAGACTGTAATACTACGGCAAACAAAAAAAGAGGTATAAGTAAGGTTAAAACAATAGCACATAGTTTTTTCATTTTTGTAACTCCCGATAATCAATTTTGCGTACAACCCTAAGATGGGCACTTCTTGAAGGCGGATTAAGCCTTATTTCCTCATCAGAAGCCTTAACGGCTTTTTTTGTTAAAACTTCAGCTTTAGGTCTGCCCCCGCACTTACATATCGGCATATTTTCGGGACAGGTACAGCTTTTCCCTAATTCTTTAAAATAGAACTTTACAATTCTATCTTCAAGAGAATGAAAGGTAATAACTCCAAGCCGTCCGTTAGGAGCCAAAACCGAAAAAGCAGCCTCCAAAAGACGGGGGAGCCTATCTAACTCTCCATTGACGGCAATTCTAAGAGCTTGGAAAGTTTTTGTAGCAGGATGAATTTTTCCATGCCTATAATTTTGAGGAACAGCCTTGTAAATACAATCGGCCAATTCTTTTGCATTACTAAAAGCGGCCGCAGCTCTTTGCTCAACTATACGGGAAGCTATCTTTCTTGAATAACGCTCTTCACCATAATTAAAAATTAAATCCGCCAAATCTTTTTCATTATAAGAATTGATAATATCTGCGGCACTCAGCCTAAGCTCAGGATTCAACCTCATATCCAATGGTTCGTCAGAAGAAAAAGAAAACCCCCTTCCCGATTTTTCATAGTGAAACATGGATATACCTAAATCCAAAAGAATTAAATTCGGAGGAGCAGAATCTTTAGGATAGTTTTTAAAAAACTCATCGGACCAGCCTAAGTGAAATCGGATGCGTTCACCGAAGGGTTTTAGCCTTTCTTTTGCCCGTTCTTGAATAGAAACATCGGCATCAAGGCCTATCGCATTCAGTTGAGGATATCTTTTTAAAAAAGCTTCAGTATGTCCGCCTTCTCCCAATGTTCCGTCTACAAAAAGATTATCGGAAGCATCGGGTTTTAAGAATTCGAGACATTCTTCAAGCAAGACCGATGTATGGACTGGCTGCATAAGACCTAAAAACCTATTTCGCCCAAAGCTTCGGCAGCTTCAGAAAAATCCGGCTCACTCTCCTTTAAATATTTTTCATATTGTTTTAGGTCCCACAATTCAAAACATTTACCGAGACCTAAAATAATGCAGTCTTTTTCGAGCCCTGCACACTCGCGGAGGCTCTGGGGAATAGATATACGGCCGTTTTTATCAACCTCAATTTCTTGTGCCGGGGCAATTAAGCGCCTCACAACCAACAAAGATTGAGCTTTAAATAGGGAAGTTTTCTTCATGATCTCATCAGAAAACTTTTTCCATTTATCCGCAGTAAAAATCCAAAGACAGTTACCTACACCTCTTGTAATAACCAAATTTGAGTCGGGTAATTCTGCACGAATTTTAGCCGGAAACATAATTCTTCCTTTTTCATCAAGAGTATTCTTATATTCTCCGGTCATTGCAAAATTACCCACTTTTTACTACTTTCTCCCACTTAAACCCATTTTACCACAAAAATTTAGAATGTCAAGCGGTTTATATCGAAAAAGTGCATTTTTTTTGTTTTTTTTAAACTACTTGAACAAAAACAAACTTTCTTCTATTATTTATCAAGATTTTATAGTTTTTATAGGAGAAGATTATGCAATATAAAAAATCGGAAGTTTCCGACAATTATTTTGGAACCGTCGTTTCTGACCCGTACCGATGGCTTGAAGACGATAATGCACCCGAAGTCATAGCTTGGGTTAAAGAAGAGAATAAAAAAACCGAAAGTTTTTTGTCAAAGATTCCTTTTAGAGCGGAATTAAAAAAACGGCTTGAAGAAATTTGGGATTATGAAAAACGATCAGGTCTTTTTAAGGCAGGAAATTTCTATTATTTTTTTAGAACGGAAGGCTTACAAAATCAAAGCATTATGTACCGCCAAAGCGGAAACATAAAGGCGGAAAGCTCTCCTGAAGTTTTTTTCGATCCGAATAAGCTAAGCGCGGACGGAACTACGGCCTTAAAAAATATTGCCTTTTCCAAGGATGGAAAATACATGGCCTACTCCGTATCGGGAAGCGGCTCCGACTGGGAAGAAATCTTTGTCTTTGATGCCGAAAAAAAAACCGATACGGGAGAACACATCCACTGGGTAAAATTTTCCAATATTGCATGGTATAAGGACGGCTTTTTTTACAGCTCATACGATGCTCCCGATAAAGGAAAATCTTTAACCGAAAAAAATGAGTTCCAAAAGTTAAAATACCATAAACTTGGAACAAAAGAAAGCGATGACCTTCTTATTTTTGAGGACAAGGAGCATCCCTTGCGCTCTTTTTCCGCAAGTACAACTGAAGACGAGAAAACCCTCCTTCTTACCGCTTTTGAAGTAGGAAGTGAGGGCAATATGCTCTTTGTTGCAGATCTGAGCGAAGGCCTTCCTAAATGTTCAAACTGCTTTAAACAATACAACACTCATTTTAATGACAGTGTCTGGCCCCTTGAAACGGAAAACGGCTTTTTATATTTATTAACAAATAAACAAGCTCCATTTTACCGAGTTGTAAAGACATCTTTAAACAATATA
Organism: Treponema denticola; assembly: GCF_024400535.1. NCBI lineage: Bacteria > Pseudomonadati > Spirochaetota > Spirochaetia > Treponematales > Treponemataceae > Treponema > Treponema denticola. The sequence continues at coordinate 1,108,146 of NZ_CP038800.1, read as the reverse complement.
AGTGAAAAGTCCATCGATGAAGTGATTCCCCAAAAAGACTGCCTTTTATCAAGCGCGGCCCTTTGCGGAGGAAAACTTCTTACGGTTTACTTGAGGGATGTTCAGGATGAGGCCTTTATCTGCGGCCTTGATGGAAAAAACGGCACAAAAATAAATCTGCCTGCAAATGGAAGTATTTCTTTTTCAGGAACACGAAAAAATGAAGACTCTTTATTTTTCAATTTTACCTCTTATACAACTCCCAACAAAATCATACGCTATGATATAAAAACAAACAGTTTAACAGACTTTTTTGCTCCTGCCATTCCAATCAACACTGAAGACTTTAAATGCGAACAGGTCTTTTTTAAGAGCAAGGACGGAACAAAGATTCCTATGCACATTGTTTCAAAAAAAGATATTAAACTCGACGGAAATAACCCGACGATTATGTATGGGTACGGAGGCTTTGCTATTTCTCTTCCGCCCGCCTTTTCTGCAGCCAGAATGGCCTTTTTGGAAAAAGGCGGCATTTTTGTCTGCGTAAATTTACGCGGCGGTCTTGAATACGGAGAAGCATGGCACTCAGCCGGAAAAAAGATGAAAAAACAAAATGTCTTCGACGATTTTATTGCAGCAGGAGAATATTTGATAGAACACAAATATACTTCAACCAAAAAACTTGCAATTCAAGGAGGCTCAAACGGAGGCCTTTTAATAGGAGCCGTAACAAACCAACGCCCTGATCTTTTTGCCGTTGCAATCCCTCAGGTTGGAGTTATGGATATGCTCCGCTACCAGCATTTTACCATAGGCTGGGCTTGGGTCGATGAATACGGAAGCAGCGAGGACAGTAAGGAGATGTTTGAATATCTTTATGCTTACTCTCCCCTCCATAATGTAAAAGAAGGTATCAATTATCCTTCCATTATGGTATGCACGGGAGACCATGATGACAGGGTTGTTCCTGCACACTCATTTAAGTATGCTCAAGCCTTGCACGATACTTACAAGGGAGAAAACCCTATCCTCATCCGTATAACCGAAAAAACGGGCCACGGAGCCGGCAAACCCACTGCAAAGATAATAGAAGAAACGGCGGATATCTTCGCCTTTATCTTTAAGCAAACCGGTCATAAAATTTAAACCGATCAAGAGAGCCTTAAAAAGAGTTTTTTTTAAGGCTCTCTAACTTTCTTCAGTTTTTTCAATTTCAGGTTTCCCAAACTTTTTTAACATGGGTTGAATCGCATAACTCAATAAAAGAAGGGCGGCGCCAAACACCAAGGAAGTGATAACCTTCGATAAAATATTCAAAGTATTTAAGTCAATAATAATCAGCTTTGCCGCAACAAAGATTATCAGCCCAAGCGAAATATAAACCATCCTAGCCCTTCCCTTCCGCAAATAATAAACAAAAGAAGCTATAGAATAAAAAGCCCAAAGAAGGGTTAAAATACCTCCGTTTTTTATGGGGAGATAAATATCCACAAAGCTCAAAAAAACAAAGATAAGACTGATAACTGCAAAGTAAAGAATTTGAGGCATGTTTAGTATCTTAAAAAAAGCTATCACTATAAGGGCATTTAAAATATTTATTACAACCGAAAGAACATCTATATTCCAAATTTTAATGAGGATTGCATCCTGATACGGCATATGGCTGTAAATAAATATGTAATAAAAAAATGCAACGGTAATCAAAAATATACGGCCGACATTTAAACTTGCCTTATCTTTATTAAGCTTATTTTTATAAAATTTATCCAAGGCTAAAATAAAAAGTCCCGAAAGTAAAATTCCATATCTAAATTGATCTGCTGCAATAGAAAAATCGAAGAGGAGAATTTTCATCATTAAAATAAAAAAGCAAAGCCTGTAAAAAAATCTGGCATTTTCAGTTTTTTCTTTTATTAGAGAAAGACTGTAAACTGCAAAACTTAGAGCCGCTTCAATCCCAAGAAAAAGATATACATAAGAGCGGTTCCATTTAAAAAAACAATTTAAAGTGTCTGCAAACGAAAATAAAAATAAAATAAAAATTCCCGCATCTACAGCCCGCTCATAGAACCATTCTTTTTTAAGTTTATGATGCATAAGGTTATAAACAACTATGAGGACGAGCACAAGGCCTTGAGCAAAAATTTCCGTCCTCTTTATATCAAGTTTATACAAACTGAAGATCAAAAATATAAAAATATAGGCTTGAAAAACAAATCCTTGATAAGCCTTTTTAAATTTTTCTTTTTGTACAAAAACCGATAAGCCCATCAGAACAAGGTAAAAAGCTCCTTGAAGGAAAAAGAACAGCGGCGTAAGATTGTCAAAATCCCGCCCAAGTGAAATTATCGCCATTATATAAGCTGCAGCAAAAAGAAGGTGAAGCAAAACAAAAACTTTTAATTCTTCTTTTTTGCGGAAAAGCCAAAATCCTAAAAAGGCCATACTTAATATAAGGACGGGCTGAATATCGTATGTAAACCTGTCCACTACCGTTACATAAATAGAAAGCAAAGCCCCCGCAAGGTAGATAAAACCCAAATTATCCATTCTTTTTTTTCGGAAAGCAAGATAGGCCAAAACTATGTAAAAAAATGAAAAAATAAGATAGACACTGCTTTGAGGTGCAAATTTATAAACAGAAAGTTTATAAGTTAAAAATAAGGAAAAGCCCAAATTTAAAACGGCAAAAGCAGGAGAGAGAATTTTATCCTTTTTCTTTTCATCATCTTTTAAATAAAAATAAAGATCCGGAATGGTATGAACGGTCATCAATAAAAGAACAAGACCGAAAAACAGAACCGCATCATCTACATTCAAAGCCGTGGTAAGTAAGAGACGGGTTAAAATTCCTAAAAATGAAATCAGGGAGATAAACTGCAAAAGTCTCCATCGCTTAAAAAAATAAACCGCCGATGAAAGGGCAGAAACAGCGAATACATAGAGCCCGAAGCCTGTCAAACCTAAAAAGCCTAAATCTACAGCAAAGGGGATTATAAGGGAACCAAGCAAGCCGATTATTGATATTGATGAAGACACGGTCATAATTGAAAGGGTGTAAGAAAAAGCCGTAATCAAGCTTAAAAATATAAAGGCGGAAAAATCTCCTAAAATACCGTACCTTAAATAGGCTGCATAGGCAGTAATATAAAAAACGGCTATACCTCCCCCAAATAGAACCTGACTTAACACAAGCCTCGATTTTGCCGAGCTCCTAAATCCGAAAAAGCAAAGAGCAGCACCAATCAAACCGCCTATAATCAAGGCAACCTCTTGCGTTATATATCCCTTGTCATAGCTTAGCTTGAAGATAAAGCCCACACCTATCAAAAGAAGGATAATCCCTAGCTTACTGATAATGGATTCTATTGAAAATAATTTTTTAAAATACGGAGAAAGAGCAGCATGTTTTTCTTTAATTCCTTTTTGTTTTAAGTCTTCTTTTACCTCATCTTTTGAAAGAGCCTCATCATTAACAGATTCCTTAACAAACGAAATTGTTGTATTATCTTCATTTTTAGAACCTTCGCCGGCCTTAATCCATACTTCAGCTTCAGGTTCTGCATTTACAGCCCCAGCCTCTTCATTGACAGGGTTTGGTATCTCAGTCTCAGAAGAAACATTAGAAAATTTAAATTCCAAATCCGAAAGCTTAGTTTTTAAACGAATAATTTCTTCTTCCTGTTTTTTTATTTTAAAAGCATTTTTGATAGGAAATATAAGAATATATAATATAAGAGCAATTACAATTACAAGAACTAATACCATAACCTAACTCCTGTCTTAAAGACATAAGAGCTAGATACTATCATTTTTTAAAAAATAATGCAAGAAATCAACAACACTCCGCATGAATAAAAAAAGCCAGGCAGCATCCTACTTTCCCACTTGATCAGCAGTATCATCGGCGTAAGAGAGCTTGACTTCCGTGTTCGGGATGGGAACGGGTATTACCTCTCCACTATGGCCACCTGGCAATAAAAAACAAATTAAGGACTTAAAACTTAAAATAAGTTTTAAGTGTACTAAAAAAGAGAATGAAGAAAAAAGTTATCTTTATTTATGTATAGAAAAAAGAAACAATAATATGGTCAAGCCTCACGACTTATTAGTATTGGTCGGCTGAACACATTACTGTGCTTAGACCTCCAACCTATCAACCTTGTAGTGTGCAAGGAGTCTTTAGGAGGGTTAAACCCTCAGGGATACGTAGTCTTGAGGCGGGCTTCCCACTTAGATGCCTTCAGCGGTTATCCCTTCCGAACTTAGCTACCCGGCAATTACCCTTGGCAGGATAACCGGTACACCAGAGGTTCGTCCATTTCGGTCCTCTCGTACTAAAAACAGCTCCTCTCACGTATCCAACGCCCATAGCAGATAGGGACCGAACTGTCTCGCGACGTTCTGAACCCAGCTCACGTACCGCTTTAATTGGCGAACAGCCAAACCCTTGGGACCTGCTTCAGCCCCAGGATGCGATGAGCCGACATCGAGGTGCCAAACATTCCCGTCGATGTGAACTCTTGGGGAATATCAGCCTGTTATCCCCGGAGTACCTTTTATCCGTTAAGTGACGGCGCTTCCACTCGCTACCGCCAGATCATTAAGACCTACTTTCGTATCTGCTTGAGCTGTCACTCTCGCAGTTAAGCCTCCTTGTGCCTTTACACTCGCTGCGCCGATTTCCAACCGGCGTGAGGAGACCTTCGCGCACCTCCGTTACTCTTTAGGAGGCGACCGCCCCAGTCAAACCGCCTGCCTATCACTGTCCCGCTTCCGGTTTCACGGACAGCGGTTAGAAACCTGATTTATCAAGGGTGGTATTTCACTTTTCGGCTCCACCCAACCTAACGGTCAAGCTTCATAGCCTCCCACCTATTCTACACATGATAAACCAAGTCCCAATAATAAGTTGCGGTGAAGGTTCACGGGGTCTTTCCGTCTAACTATGGGTAACCGGCTTCTTTACCGGTATATAAATTTCACCGAGTCTCGCGTTGAGACAGTGCCCAGAATCGTTACACCATTCGTGCGGGTCGGAACTTACCCGACAAGGAATTTCGCTACCTTAGGACCGTTATAGTTACGGCCGCCGTTTACCGGGGCTTCAATTCAAAGCTTCACATTGCTGTTAACCTCTCCTCTTAACCTTCCGGCACCGGGCAGGTGTCACCACCTATACGTCCCATTGCTGGTTCGCAGATGGCTGTGTTTTTGATAAACAGTCGCCTGGGCCTGCTTTCTGCCACCCCCTCATCTTTAAAAAAAAGGAGGTCACACTTTTTCCGAAGTTACGTGTGCATTTTGCCGAATTCCTTAACGCGAGTTCTCTCGAGCGCCTTAGATTTCTCATCCCATCTACCTGTGTCGGTTTACGGTACGGTCTTTTATAACCTAACCTTAGACAGTATTTCCCGGCACCTTGATTACGCCCGCTTCGATCCACCTTAGTTTCACTCGCTGTCGCAGCTTACCTTGGACGACGGATTTGCCTATCATCCTTTATAACGGCTCGCTTACTTTGACCGGCATCCGTTAGCCGGCCGGGTTTCACCTCATGCGTCCTGCCATCGAAATTATAAAAGGTATCGGAATATGAACCGATTTCCCATCGACTACGACCTTCGTCCTCGCCTTAGGGGCCGACTTACCCTGGGAAGATTACCTTTACCCAGGAAACCTTAGATTTTCGGCGGGGAGGGATCTCACCTCCCTTTTCGTTACTTATACCTGCATTCTCTCTTCCATCTCCTCCAGAAACCCTCGCGGGTTTTCCTTCATCAGTTAATGGAATGCTCCCCTACCGCCTTACACATAAAATCGTGTAAGACCCGTAGCTTCGGTATACTGCTTAGCCCCGTTACATTATCTGCGCATGGACACTCGACCAGTGAGCTGTTACGCACTCTTTAAAGGAATTGCTGCTTCTAAGCCAACCTCCTGGCTGTCTTTGTATCCACACTTCATTTCACACTCAAGCAGTATTTGGGGACCTTAGCTGACGGTCTGGGCTGTTTCCCTTTTGACTTGCGAACCTTAGCGCACGCAGTCTCACTCCCATACGTTGATTATCGGCATTCAGAGTTTAACTGGGTTTGGTAGGCTTTGACGCCCCCTAGTCCAACTAGTGCTTTACCTCCGATAATTTTATATGAGGCTGTCCCTAAAGGCATTTCGGGGAGAACCAGCTATTTCCGGGTTTGATTAGCCTTTCACTCCTAGTCACAAGTCATCCATACCTTTTTTAACAGATTATAGTTCGGTCCTCCACAAGGTTTTACCCTTGCTTCAACCTGCTCATGACTAGATCACTCCGGCTTCGGGTCTACGACATGCAACTATTCGCCCTATTAAGACTCGGTTTCCCTTAGGCTCCGGAACTTCTATTCCTTAACCTCGCTGCATATCGTAACTCGCAGGCTCATTCTACAAAAGGCACGCTACCACCCTTTAAAAGGGCTGTAACATCTTGTTGGTTTACGGTTTCAGGTTCTATTTCACTCCCCTTACTGGGGTTCTTTTCACCTTTCCCTCACGGTACTTGTTCACTATCGGTAGCTAAGTAGTATTTAGCCTTGGATCGTGGTCGACCCGGTTTCCGACAGGGTTTCTCGTGCCCCGCCGTACTCAGGTACTGCATCAACAAGTCCGATTTATTTCGCTTACGGGGGTTTCACCCTCTGCGCCAGGCTTTCCCAAAACCTTTCTGCTATAAATCGAATTTGTAACTTGTCGGTCCTACGCCGATGCAGCCCTTCAACTCCCTTTAAAGGGTTTAGGCTCCTCCAATTTCGCTCGCCGCTACTTTCGGAATCTCACTTGATTTCTTTTCCTTGAGTTACTTAGATGGTTCAGTTCACTCAGTATCGCTTTACCTCTCTATTTTATTCAAGAGCGTAATGTTAGTATCACTACTAACGGGTTACCCCATTCGGCTATTTCCGTATCACAGGATGTGTGCTCCTACACGGAACTTTTCGCAGCTTACCACGGCCTTCTTCGCCTCTTAGCTCCATAGGCATTCGCCATAAACCTATTATTCGCTTGACCATATTATTGTCCCTTCTTTCTTTTATCTTTCGCTAAAAAAGAAGTTTTTGTATTTTTTAAGTTTTCTTTTACACTGCAATGTTTTAACCACTACAGCGTCTTCATTCCCTTCCCTAGTTATGTCAAATATCTGTTCACTCAGCTCTTTAAAAAAGCCAAGTTATCGAGCCGATTTTTCAATCGGTATGGGCCTGATTAGAGTTGAACTAATGACCCCTTCCTTATCAGAGAAGTGCTCTAACCGACTGAGCTACAGGCCCTATAAAAAAAAGAGTTTCAGGAAAGAACAGCAGGAAGTATCGATTTGTCTTGTGTACTTCAAGACTAATATACAAGTATTATTTGTATATTTGTAGAAGGTTAAACAACCTTCAAATTACCCTTTCTCTTAGAAAGGAGGTGATCCAGCCGCACCTTCCGGTACGGCTACCTTGTTACGACTTCACCCTCCTTACCAAACGTACCTTCGGCACCGTCCTCCCTTACGGGTTAGACTAGCGACTTCGGGTACCCTCGACTCGGATGGTGTGACGGGCGGTGTGTACAAGGCCCAGGAACGTATTCACCGCACCGTGCTGATGTGCGATTACTAGCGATTCCAACTTCATGAAGTCGAGTTTCAGACTTCAATCCGGACTACGATTGCTTTTTTGCGTTTTGCTTGACCTCGCGGTGTCGCTTCGATTTGTAGCAACCATTGTAGCACGTGTGTAGCCCTGGACGTAAGGGCCATGATGACTTGACGTCATCCCCACCTTCCTCCGATTTGTCATCGGCAGTTCCGCCAGAGTCCTCAGCTTTACCTGTTAGTAACTGGCAGTAGGGGTTGCGCTCGTTGCGGGACTTAACCAACACCTCACGGCACGAGCTGACGACAGCCATGCAGCACCTGTCAAGAGCCGTATTGCTACGCTGCCATATCTCTATGTCATTGCTCTTGATGTCAAACCCAGGTAAGGTTTCTCGCGTATCATCGAATTAAACCACATGCTCCACCGCTTGTGTGGGCCCCCGTCAATTCCTTTGAGTTTCACCCTTGCGGGCATACTTCCCAGGCGGTACACTTAATGCGTTTGCGTCGGCACCGAAGCTCTTGCCCCGACACCTAGTGTACATCGTTTACTGTGCGGACTACCAGGGTATCTAATCCTGTTTGCTCCCCGCACCTTCGTATATCAGCGTCAATCATCGGCCAGAAACCCGCCTTCGCCACCGGTGTTCTTCCAAATATCTACAGATTCCACCCCTACACTTGGAATTCCGGTTTCCCCTCCGTGATTCAAGTCAAGCAGTACCCAATGCAGTTTACGAGTTGAGCTCGTAGATTTCACACCAGGCTTACCTAACCGCCTACATACCCTTTACGCCCAATAATTCCGAACAACGCTCGCCCCTTACGTGTTACCGCGGCTGCTGGCACGTAATTAGCCGGGGCTTATTCGCATGATTACCGTCATCAAAGAAGCATTCCCTCTTCTTCTTATTCTTCATCTGCAAAAGAATTTTACAACCTTTCGGCCTTCTTCATTCACACGGCGTCGCTCCGTCAGACTTTCGTCCATTGCGGAAGATTCTTAGCTGCTGCCTCCCGTAGGAGTTTGGGCCGTATCTCAGTCCCAATGTGTCCGTTCACCCTCTCAGGCCGGATACCCATCGTTGCCTTGGTGAGCCTTTACCTCACCAACTAGCTAATGGGACGCGGGCCCATCCTAAAGCGGAGCCGTAGCTCCTTTCCTCATCTACCTTTATGTAAATGAGCTTATTCGGTATTATCTAATATTTCTACTAGCTATCCCCATCTTCAGGGCAGGTCACCCACGCGTTACTCACCAGTCCGCCACTCTAGGGAGAGCAAGCTCTCCTACCGTTCGACTTGCATGCTTAAGACGCGCCGTCAGCGTTCGTTCTGAGCCAGGATCAAACTCTCCATCATTATTATTTCAATCCGCCCTTAAAGAGCGGTTGATTTCTAATTTTAGTTTGTCCCTTATATTTTAAGGAATTTGGTAAAGGCTAATCAGCTTAACCCTTACCGGTTTTGATACTTTCCTTACCAAAAGCTTTACGCTTTGGCTATTTTGTTCTTTCCCTTCCCTCTTAGTTTCAAATATCATCCGCTAAAAACTTGTAAAAGTTATGTAGCGAGCAAAAAGGAGTATACAGTATTTTCTCTCTTTTTGTCAAGAGCTTTTTAAAAGTTTTTTAATTTTTTTTAAACTTTTTGCAGCTTTTAAACTGCCAAACTTAAGAAGCCTTGCCTTCATTAAAAATACAAGACCTTCAAAACTTTTCCAGTGTTTTCTTAGCTTTTCTAAGCTCACCGCCTTATCCGACGGTGAGAGCGAATATATACCTTTCTCAAACTTTTGTCAAGCCCTTTTTGTAAAGTTTTTGCTAAAAAAATATTTTTTTAGATTGTTATATAAAAAACAGTTTAACTCTATTTTTAGTACTCCCCGCTATTTAGCACAACAGTAAAAAGTGCTTCTTTATTTTTGTCCTTGTAAACAAAGCTCATATTAAGCTTATCCTTTCTAAATTGTTCAATATCAGTTTTGGACTTAAATTCCGTGATAAGAGCATCTCTTGTAGCCGCTTCAATTATGTTCCATACTTCAGGCGTATTATTTTCTTTAACCATTTCGGTAAAAGAATACACATATTGAAGGGTATGCGAGCTTTCAATATATTCAACTGCATCAAGTTGAATATTCTCATCTATCTTTGTCGGGCACTGTTTGTTTAAAGCATCGGCTATAGTTTTGTAGTTAGTTTTATATCCGCCTTTATCGCTATCTTTAGAACAAGCAAAACAGAATACAAAACAGATCATTATTGCCGTTAAAAAACTTAATTTTTTGATTATTTTCATCTTAAATCTCCTAAATTTTAAGTTAATTGTTTTTTATTAGTATTCCGTATGCTTAAAATCAAATGCAAAAAGATCTTTACCTTCCATATCTTTAAAAACATAAACAAGTTTCACCTTGTCTTTTCTAAACATGTCCAGCGCAGCCTGACCTTTTAACTTGGATAACATAGTATCCCTCATCATTCCGGCTGCAAGATCAGTAGCATTAGCGGGAAGATCGGATTTTTTTACGTTTATTATGCTGTAATTATAAATTAGAGCATTTTCTTTCCCTTTATATTGAACGGAATCAAGCCTTGTTATTTCATCAAGCATTACAGGACACTGTTTTGTTGCGGCCTCTGCTACCAGCTCATATTTACTTAAATCGCCATTTGCTTGTGCTGCACTGTTTTTTTTCTCATTTGTTTTACATGAAAAAACAAACAAAACAGAGATGGTTAAAACCAAAAGAATAATCTTTCTACATATTTTCATTTTTTTCTCCTATGAATGTCATTTTATCACAATTAAAAAAAATATATAAGAGCTTAAAATAAATTAGATGTAAACAAATTTCAGGAAACCACAACACTAAAACCGAACCTTGACGGCAATGTCTTACTATGATATAATCGATTGAAATTAAGAGTTCAGTGATATAAAAACTGTACTCGATAGGAGGATTTTATGATTATTGGTATTCCTAAGGAAATCATGCATGGAGAAGACCGTGTTGCCGCTACTCCGGAAACATGCGAGCTTTTGGTTAAGGACGGACACAAGGTTTTAGTGGAAAAAGGGGCCGGAGAGGGTGCCTATTTCCATGATCCGGAATATGAAAAGGCCGGAGCGGAAATAGTTTCCAATGTTAAAAACCTTTTTTCCGATTCGGAAATCATTTTAAAGGTAAAAGAACCCCTTTATAATGATGCAATGGGCTGCCACGAAATCGATATGATGCACAAGGGTCAGTATCTTATCACATTTATTCACCCTGCAGCTCCGGTTAACCATGAAATGGTTAAAAACATGGCAAAAAAAGGCGTTATTTCTTTAACCCTCGACGGAGTTCCTCGAATTTCAAGAGCACAAAACATGGATGCTCTTACTTCGATGAGTACCTGTGCAGGTTATAAAGGAATTTTAATTGCTGCAAATCTCTTGCCGCGATTTATTCCTCAAATTTTCTGTGCTGTCGGTATGATTAAACCTATGAATGTTTTAGTAGTCGGAACAGGTGTAGGAGGCTTACAGGCCCTTGCGACTGCCAAAAGACTTGGAGCCGTAACCTATGCAGCCGATATCCGGCCTGCAGCCCGTGAACAGGCTCAGTCCCTCGGTGCAAAGATTATCGACTTAGGCGTTCCCGAAAATGAAGCCATCGGAGAAGGCGGCTATGCCCTTCATCTTAAAAAAGAAACCCTCGAAAACGAAAGAAAGCTGCTCGCTCCTCATATTAAGGATATGGACATAATCTTCCTTTCGGCCCTTGTTCCGGGAAAACTAGCTCCGGTTATAATCACGGAAGAAATGGTAAAGACTATGAAACCCGGCTCGGTAATCGTTGATATTTCAATCGACCAAGGCGGAAACTGTGAGTTAACACCTCCGGGCGAAGTCGTAAAAAAACACAATGTTCACCTTGTAGGTATTAAAAACATCCCCGGACTTCTTCCTTCAAGCTCTACATGGATGTTTGCTCAAAATATTTGCAACCTCACCCGCTATCTTATCAAGGACGGAAAAATCGAGCTTGATAGAAACGATGACATCGTCAAAGGTATCCTTACCACTATTGACGGCGAAATCGTTCATAAGGGAGCCAGGGAGGCAATGGGCATATGAGTTTGGAATTGATACTGGTTCTTGTCTTTGTTGTAACGACCCTTATAGGCTACAAGCTGATCAAGAACGTACCAAGTCTTTTGCATACCCCTCTTATGTCGGGTATGAATGCCTTATCCGGCATTACCATTTTGGCTACAATGACCGCTACGGCCGCTGCAATTACAACAGGCAGCAAGATTTTCGGCTGTATAGGCATCATTTGTGCAACAATAAACGTAGTTGCAGGCTTCGGTCTTACGGACAGAATGCTTAAAATGTTTAAAACGGGCAATGAATCTAAAGAGGATACAAAATGACGGATACGGTTTATTATATTATTTGCGGAGTACTCAGCATTGGGGTTCTTTTAGGAATCAATATGATGAGTAAGGTTAAATCGGCAGTTAAGGGAAACCGTTTAAGTGCCCTTTGTATGCTTGCAGCCGTATGCGTAACCCTGTATAAATATCAAATTTTTTCTGCAGGAATGATGTGGGCAGGGCTTGCAATAGGAGCGGCAATCGGTATTTACCTCACAATAAAGGTAGAAATGATTACCATGCCCCAAACGGTTGCCTTACTTAACGGTTTAGGCGGAGCAGCTTCGGCTGTTGCAGCCCTCTTAACTCTCGCAGCGGTTAATACTCAAGCAGGAATATTTGCTATTGTTACGGGAGGAATAGCCTTAGCAGTAGGAGCTTTAACCTTTTCAGGCAGCTTAATAGCCGCAGGAAAGCTTCACAAGCTTCTTCCTCAAAAACCAACGGTTCTGCCTGCTCATCAGGCTTTGACCACTGTCAGCTTTTTAGGAATGATAGCATTCATCGTTCTTCTTCCTATTAAACCGGAACTAATGATAATCATTTCGGTTGCAGGGCTTGTAATAAGCCTTCTTTTCGGCATCTTCTTTGCGATACGCGTAGGCGGAGCGGACATGCCGATTACGATTTCTCTTTTAAACTCAACATCGGGTGTTGCAGCCTCAATTGCAGGTATGGCGATAGGAGATATTCTCTTGGTATCGGTCGGAGGCATAGTCGGAGCTTCAGGGCTCCTTCTTACCCAGATTATGTGCAGAGCAATGAATAGAAGCCTCGCTTCAATTCTTTTCAGCAAGGCGGCTAAATCGGCACAGCCGGCAAAGCCTGCGAGTCCTTCAGCATCTTCATCAAAAGAAGCATCAGAGGCAAAAGCTCAGCAAATGGGAGAAGCAAAATCTGCTCAACAAGAGCTTACGGCAACAGGACATGCCGATAAATCGCAGCTTCCCTCATGGTTTAGAGATGCTAAGGAAATAATTATTATACCCGGCTATGGCATGGCCCTTTCACAGGCACAAGGCTTGGTAAAACAGCTGGCAGATAAACTTGAATCTATGGGAAAAAATGTGCGTTTTGCCATTCACCCCGTTGCAGGAAGAATGCCCGGCCACATGAATGTACTCTTGTGCGAAGTTGATATTCCTTATGACAAGCTCTACGAAATGGAAGCGATAAATCCCGACTTTGATAAGACGGATTTGGCTATCATAATCGGAGCAAGCGATGTTGTAAACCCTGCCGCAAACACGGCAGAAGGCACTCCCATCTACGGAATGCCTGTCTTAGATGCAGAAAAAGCTAAAAAGCTAATTATCTGTAACTATGACCTTCAGCCCGGCTATGCGGGAGTTCCAAATCCATTGTACGAGCCTAATCCAAACACCATGATGCTCTTAGGCGATGCAAAGGAAAGCATAAACACCATGCTCGACTCCCTTAGAACTAAGGGAAGCACCGCAGGAAGCTCTTCAGGCGGAATATCCGGCAGCGCAGGAGCGGAAGCAAGCCAAAAACAAGCCGGAACGGAAACTCAAATAGGCCCTTGGTTTAAGGAAGCAAAGGAAATCATCGTTATCCCCGGCTACGGCATGGCTCTTTCACAGGCTCAAGGCTTGGTAAAACAGCTGGCAGATAAACTTGAATCTATGGGAAAGAATGTGCGTTTTGCCATTCACCCCGTCGCAGGAAGAATGCCCGGCCACATGAACGTACTCTTGTGCGAAGTTGACATTCCCTATGATAAGCTCTACGAAATGGAAGCTATAAATCCCGACTTTGATAAGACGGATTTGGCGATCATAATCGGAGCGAGCGATGTTGTAAACCCCGCTGCAAACACGGCAGAAGGCACACCCATCTACGGAATGCCTGTCTTGGCTGCAGAAAAAGCTAAAAAGCTAATTATCTGTAACTATGACCTCCAACCCGGCTATGCGGGAGTTCCAAATCCATTGTATGAACCTAATCCCAACACTATGATGCTCTTAGGTGATGCAAAGGATAGTTTAAACAAGATATTGGAAAATCTATAACGAATTTTAAGGGGCTTTTAAAAGCCCCTTTTTAAATTCTCTTAATCTTTTTTTTGGAATACCGATAATCTATCACGAGGACTATTATGTTAAAAAAACACATAAGCTGTATATTATTTTTCGTTTTTCTCGGGTTAGCCTTTGCGGATACGGCGGCCTTTGCCTGTTTCCAAAACAAAGATGCTCACGAAAAATGCAAAAATATTACCGAAATTTTTGAAGACAACCTTTTTGACAAGTTTTTTGATCAAGGTTTTATTGCTACCAGCATTCCTATAAGCGAAGTAAAATCGGAAAAAGATATTTCGCTTCCAGAAATAAAGTCGTTTTTTGAAGAAGAACCTAATTATCTGATTATTTTTTACATGGAATATGGAAAAGAACTCCTGTTTAATAAAAAAATCGAGTCAAAGGAACCTGACTGGCAGGTAATGAATATAAGAGTAATAAATTTTAAAAAAGAAAAAGAAATATATAAAAAAACTATAGATATAACTAAACTAAAAGAAAGAGATATAGAAAAAAAAGCCGTAAAACTGGCGGATCAAATATCAAAAGAAATATTCGAGGCAATTAACAAGAGATAAGGAGAGGGATTATGAGCAAAAAAGTCTTATTTGTATTGATATTCATTATATCGTTTTCATGTATATGGGCGGTTTGGGAAGGAAATGGAGGCATCGGATCTTCTACAGACTTTCCGGCTGAGGGCTTATTTGTCAGAAGCGATATGTTTCCAAAGCATACCCTTTTGGAAATAACAAATCTTGAAAAAAACATAAAGGCAAGAGCCGTTGTTATAGGCCCATCGGGAATTCCCGGCCTTCTTGTAAGTCTCTCACCCGAATTAGGAGAAAAACTTAAGGTTCCTAAGGGAAAGGTTGTTAGAATAAGAGTCTTTACACCTAGTCCGGTAAATGAAGATGGAGATGACGGTAAAAGCATTTCGGCAATCGGCCCTGAATCTCAAGACTTAGATACCAATCCGGCCCTCTTTGTAGCCTCTCATTCGGATTTACCTAATGCAAATCTCAAAAAAGAAGAAACTAAACCAGTATCCGAAAATACAGGCTCAGATACAATTCTCTATGATGAGATTAAAAGCTCTATTGATGAAGCCGAAACTCCTGAAACGGTTGAAGAGGTTTCTCCTGCCGAACCTCCCATAGAAGAAGTTCCTAATGTAGAGGCTATACTTGAACCTGAAGCTGAAGAACCGGTAGAACCCGTTAAAGAGGTGAAAGAACCTGAAGCAGAACCGGTTAAAGAAGTCATAGAAGCACCGGAAGTAAAAACAAATGAGACTATTGAAGATTCATCTTTGACATCTACACCTGAAACTATTGCTCCCATAACCGAAACTTACATGGAGCCGGCAAAAGAAAATCCGCCGGCAACTGTAGATCCTATAAAAGAGCCTAAGGCTGAAAAAGAGGCTCCCCCTGCTCCGGTCTCCGAAATATCAGAACCTCACAAACCTGAACAGGTTAAAAAAGAAGAAATAAAAGATGTTGAAGTTTTAGATCCTGTGGTAGAACCTGTTGATAAAGCTCCGGTTGAGGAAAAAAAGGTTGACATAGTTGCTGCCATTTCTCCAAAAAATGAGCCTATTGCAGATAAAAGAGAAATCAATCCTGCTCCTCTTGAAAAGGCTCCTGCTCCTGTTCAAGCGGTTGAAGAGATACCGGCCGAAGAAACCGAAGATTTAGGCACATACGAAGAAACCGATTCGGATATATATACTACAACCGAAGAAAAACCCGAAGAAGAATCCGCAGTTCCGGTAAATGAGATTAAGCCTGTTTCAAGTAATCTGGAAAAGGGCAAAACCTATGTTCAAGTTGTTGTTTACAACGATAAATACAATCGGGATGAGGTCTTAAAAAAATACGGAAAAAAATATCCTATGGTAGTAGAAGAAAGCTTTGTAAAAAACAACACAAGATATACCATATTTGTAGGCCCCTTAAAACCGCAAGAAACAGGAGCTGTTCTTGAGCGTTTTAAGCAGCTTGGCTTTAAGGATGCCTTTCTCAAGAAAGGAAAATAAAATCCGGTAATTGATAAATCCATATCATTAGAGTGTGTAGTCGGTAATTAAACCGGTTACACATTTTTTTTGCACAGCCCTTATCGGCAATGATCAGCATATTTTGTATGTGATGAGAATTTATGATTATTGTAGTTTTATTTTGGCGTGAAAGTTTTTTTAACGTTTTTAATACCCGGCCTTGATTATAAAAATCCAAATTGGATTCCGGCTCATCAAGAATCAAAATACGGGGCTTACAAACAAGAGCCTTTGCAATGTAGGCAAGCTGTAATTCTCCTCCGCTTATTTCGTTACAAAAACGATTTTTTAAGAAGGCTATATCGAGTTCTTCCATAACGGCAAGGATTTCACCCTCCTTTAAATAAAATATGCCGTTTCAAATCGATGGTTTCAATACGTTTATCTCCTATACAAATTGCATATATATCCTTGAAATCTATATTAAAACGTCCAATTAAACACGAAAAAAAGGCAGCAGTTATTATCATTAAAATACGGTATAGAAAACCGCCAACATAATTTTTTTATTCATATATACCTCCATGTATATGCAATTAAAAATGATGCTCAATCATTTCATTTGCCCTTATCAAAAATTGTTCTATTATGTGTCGTTTATCGGCATTAAGTGAAGATAAAAAATCGAAAAATACTTTGTCGTGTTCATCATGATACTGTTCATGAGCCTTAGCTGCTGCAAGACCTTTTTCGGTTAAAAAGAGTTTTTTAATTTTTTTATCCTTTTCGCAATCTTCTTTTTTTATAAGATTCCGAATAAGATTCCGAAAAGGAAAGATGCCGGAAGCGATTATTAAATCGTAATCATTCCGTATGTCGTCTTTTAGAAAATCGCCTTCTATTATTTTAACCGTATTTTTTAAGGAAATCTGTTTTATGTAATCATAGGCAATTTTTGCAACAACGGGCCTTTCAAATAAGGTATAGGAAGCACAGGGGTATTGCTTCGCAATTGCACCGAGCATGGCACCGGCTCCTCCGCCAAGGTCAAGTACGTTTTTAGGACCCCTTTTACATGATGAGTTTACGGCGGCCAGCAAGGTTTGTTTTCTAAAAGTTAGAATTTCTTGGATATTAATTTGTGCCATTTCCGCAAAATCAAAAAACTTATTTTGAGAGAGCTTTTCAGTATTTTTTTCTTGATTAGAATCTATAAGTTCTTTTATGTTTACAAGGGCGGATAGTTTTTTCCTAAAAAGTAAAACTTCTCCTATGTATTCGGAACTTTTTTTAGATAAAAACCGAACACTTTTTTTCATTTCCTATTGACAGAAAAAATAAATAATGTTATCCTCTGCAAACTTAGCTATGGCTAACATCTTTCTTTTATAAGAAATATGGTTAAAACTTTTGTTTTGGAGGTTTTTTATGAAAAACAAATTATTTATTATTTTGGGTTTCCTTTGTATGAGTACCCTGCTGTTTGCAGGAGGAAGCAAGGAAGGCAGTACGAAACAGGAAAAAGGCCGTGAAATGTACGGCTATATGGTTCCTGCATCCGTTCCTCAAAGGACTGCTGTAGGACAGGTTGTTCTATTACAGATGCTTGACATGCTTGATGTCGATATAGTTGCAAGACCTTCGACAAAACGGGAAATAAGTGCAAGGTATAAGGATAAAACGGAAATCGGTATGCCGATGCGTGTTGATCTTGAAAAGCTTAAGGAAGTAAACCCCGACTTTTATTTGGCAACCGGTGATAGGGGTGCACCTATTGCAGAACAATTAAAGGCTTTAAATATCCCTGCGGAGTTTTTGCAGACTACAACCTACACCGATATTTTAAATTCGATGAAGTACTTAGGTGAGGTTTACAACAAGCAAAAAGAAGCCGCAGCTTATGTAAAAGAAGTCGAAGATGTGGTTGCAAAGGTTAAAGCTGCCAATAAAAATAAAAAACCTCTTAAAGTTTTAATTATTGCAGGTTTTCCCAACAGTATGAGTATACATACGGAAGGTTCTTTTGTCGGCAGTTTAATAAAGGTCTTAGGTGCGGAAAATATCTGGAAGGACAATACGGTAAAAAATACTACGGTTCCTATGAATCTGGAGCTGGTAAAGGCTTCCAATCCCGATATTATTTTGCTTACCAGCCACGGTGATGCAAAAGATACTGCAAAAATGTACGAAAAGGAATTTCAAAGTGATTTTTGGCAAAAAATTGATGCCGTTAAAAATAAGAGATATTATAGTTTGGATACCCGAATATTCTTTATTGCAGGGTCCCCTTATATACCGGAAGCTCTGGAAACTTTAGGCAACTACTTTTATGGAAGTAAGTAGATGGTAATACAGGTGAAAAAAGCAGGTGTTTTTATTGTTTTATCTCTATTACTTATAGTTTTGTTTTTTTCATCTGTTGCATCGGGTTCGCTCAAATTTTCATTTGCACAAATTTGGGCGGCCCTGTGCGGCAGAGGGGAGCAGCTCGTTACCGATGTAATCTTTGATTTAAGGCTTCCGCGTGTCCTTGTTGCCCTTGTCGTCGGAATGAATCTTGCATCTGCCGGAGCTTTGATGCAGGCGGTTATGCAAAATCCCTTGGCGGATCCCGGTATTATCGGCGTTTCTGCAGGAGCCAGTGTCGCCGGGGTTATATTGATGCTCGCTCTTCCTCAGTATGCATACTTGGTACCGCCTGCGGCTTTTGTCGGGGCGATATTTGCAGCCTTTTTAATATATCTTTTAGCATGGAAAGACGGGTTTACTCCCGTACGAATTATTCTATCGGGAGTTGCAATCAATGCTCTTTTGGGAAGCCTTACCGGTTTGGTTACCATTTTATTTAGCGACAGGCTTCAGGGTGCGTTGATGTGGCTTAACGGAAGTTTGTCAGGAAAAACGTGGCGGCATTTTCAAGTGCTTATTGTATACAGTATTCCGGCCCTGATACTTGCTCTTCTTTGTATTAGGGCAGCGAATGTCTTATTGCTGGGAGATGAAAAAGCAAAAAGTCTTGGGGTAAGTGTCAACCGCTGCCGTGTATTTCTTTCGATTATCGGGGCTTTTTTGGCAGGGATATCGACCTCGACTGTCGGAATCATCGGTTTTATAGGTTTGGTTATCCCCCATATCATGAGGATGCTGGTCGGCTCGGATTATAAGAGTCTATTACCGTTTTCAATGTTCAGCGGAGCAGTTTTGCTGCTCGGAGCGGATACTTTTGCCCGTACTATTGCTTCACCGATTGAATTGCCTGTAGGAATTGTAATGTCGATATTCGGAGCACCGTTTTTTCTGTACCTTTTGAGAAGTTCCGGTAAAAGGAAATAAGGAGGAACTTTTGTTATGACAGCTGTTTCTGCAAAAGACATTTCGTTAAGATACGATAAAAAAGATGTAGTAAAAGGTTTTTCTGCGGATTTTACGCAAGGAAAAATTATTTCGATAATAGGGCCTAACGGCTCCGGAAAATCAACCATTTTACGCAGTTTTGCCCGCCTTTTAAATACTGCATGCGGTCAAATATCCCTTTTCGATACCGATATCGCAACAGTATCAAAAAAGGAATTTGCAAAACGATTGGCAATTTTATTGCAGCACAATATCTCGCCCGAAGATATTACGGTAAAAAATCTGATATACTTCGGCAGATGTCCGCATAAAAAATGGTACCAGCAATTTGAAAAAAGAGATGAAGACATTTTACAACAAGTCCTTATCCAAACGGACTTAGTCGACTTTGCCGAAAAAAAAGTTTGCATGCTTTCAGGCGGCGAAAGACAGCGTGTCTGGCTTGCAATGGCATTGGCACAGCAGCCTCAGGTGCTACTGCTGGATGAGCCTACCACCTATTTGGATATAGGTTATCAGCTGGAACTTTTGGATCTTGTTTACGATTTAAATCGAAACACTAATCTTTCGATTATTATGGTATTGCACGATTTAAATCAGGCAGCACAATATAGCGATGAAATTATCGTATTAAAAGACGGCAAACTCTACAAAAAAGGGACACCGCAAGAAATTTTTACTTCAGAACTTATAAAACAAATTTACGGTATAGACTGTAAAGTTATTTATGACGAAGAGGAACATTTTCCGATCGTATTGCCTAAAAGAAAAGGCAAAATCTAAATCAAAAATCAATTAGGAGAATTATTTATGAAAATTTTATTGACTTATTCAAGTAAAACTGGGAACACCAAGGCTGTAGCAGAAGCCGTATTGAAAACTCTTCCTCAGGGAACCGATTTTTTTGCAGTGAGCGAAGTTAAAGACGTAAACAATTATGATGCGGTCATTGTAGGTTTTTGGATCGATAAAGGCCTTCCAAATGAAGAAGCATTAAATTTTATGGAAACGATTAAAAACAAAAAAACGGGCTATTTCTTTACATTGGGAGCCTATCCCGATTCTCCCCATGCGGAAGATTGTCATAAAAGCGCAAAAGATCTTTTAACAAAAAACGGAAATGAAGTGCTTGCAGGATTCGGCTGTCAAGGAAAAATAGATCCGGCTCTTACCGAAATGTTTAAATCCTTACCTAAAGATCATCCGCACTACATGAATGAAGAAAGAAGAAAACGCCATGAAGAGGCGGCAAAACATCCTGATAAAAAAGATTTTGAAAATGCAAAAAAAGCATTTGAAAATTTCGGAAGATAATTAAAATCTGCCGGTTAAAATTAACATAAGGAGCATTCTATAAATGACTGCAGAAGATATTTTAAATTGTTCATTTAAAGACCGCAAAAAATCTCATCACGATACAGGAATGGGTTCCATGAAATATTCAAAAGGAATGAGGTCTTTGGAAAAAGCCCTTTCAGAACCCAATACACAAAACGGGAAAAAATCCATTTACATCCACGTACCCTATTGTAAAAAAATTTGCAACTTTTGCAGCATGAGGCGGACAATAAACCCGGTACCGGATGACTACGCCGCCCTTGTGATAAGGCAGATTGAAAATTACGGTAAGACGGAATATGTAAAAACCTCAAACATAAATTCGGTTTATTTCGGAGGCGGAACACCTACGACCCTGCCTGCAAAACAGCTTGCCGAAATACTTAAAGCTCTTCAAAAAAATTTTAACATAGCAAAAGATGCCGAAATTTCGATGGAGACTACCGTTTCGGAATTGGATGACGAAAAGCTTAAAATCCTTTTTGAAAACGGTTTAAACAGAATAAGTGCCGGTATTCAAACCTTTAATGATGAAGGGCGAAAAACATTGGGCAGAATCGGAAACGGCGAAAATGCGGAAAATTTTTTGAGACGAGCTTTTAAAACCGGCTTTAAAAATGTCAACATCGATATTATTTATAATTATCCCGGTGAAACAAAGGAAATATTAAAGGAGGACTTACATAAGGCCTTTGCCTTAGATATTGCAGGTTTTTCTTTTTACTCTCTCATCGTAATGGATACTTCCAAGATAGGCCGCAGTGTCGATAAAGAAGAATATGCCGAAAAAACGCTTCATCAGGATGCAGAGTTCTTTTTGACCATTTTGGAAGAGAGCCGAAAAGCAGGTTACGATTTTTTAGAGATAACAAAACTTGTAAAACCCGGCAGAGACAACTACGAATATATCAGAAGCGGGCACCTAGGCGGCGATATTTTTCCTGTAGGAGCCGGAGCCGGAGGCTTCGTAAATAATACGGCCGTAATGAATCCCCTCGACAAAGAAAAATTTGCGGATCAAATTAACGGCCTTGATAAAACTTCGGGTATGTGGATAAGCGAAGATTACCGCAGAATAAAAAGATTTTCAGGACAGCTTCAAGAAGGATTTTTGGATTTAAGTTTTTTGACAAAAGAAGAGTCGGATAAAATCTATGATATGCTTACCGGATTGGAAAAAGAGACTTTGATCAAAAAAGATGAAGGCTCCAAAAATTATAAATTTACCGACAAGGGCTTTTTTTGGGGCAACAGTCTTGCAGCCGAACTTGGAAAAAGCATTTTTTAATAACAAAAAGAATTAAAGAAGAAAACGGCATAAAGGCAATTCCCCCACCCTCTTGCCGTTTTGCCGTTTTTTTTGTATCTTATATCCACGATAATTACTAAATTAATATAGATTCTTAAGGAGAGCTAAAATGGCTAAACAATTATTGTTTAATGAAGAGGCTAGAAAAAGCCTGCTTGCCGGTGTTGAACAAATTTCAAATGCAGTAAAGGTTACACTCGGACCCAAGGGACGGAATGTTCTTATAGATAAGAGTTTCGGTGCCCCTACAGTTACAAAGGACGGCGTATCCGTAGCACGAGAAGTCGAACTTGAAAACAAATTTGAAAATATGGGTGCCCAGCTTTTAAAAGAAGTTGCAACAAAGACAAATGATGTTGCAGGTGACGGAACCACAACAGCTACCGTTCTTGCATACTCCATGGTAAAAGAAGGCTTAAAGGCTGTAGCTGCCGGAATGACTCCGCTTGAATTAAAACGCGGTATCGACAAGGCTGTAGCTATTGCCGTTGAAGATATTCAAAAAAATTCAAAAGAAATTAAGGGCTCGGAAGAAGTTGCCCACGTTGCCTCCGTTTCTGCAAACAATGATGCGGAAATCGGTAAAATCATCGCCGATGCTATCGCCAAGGTAGGAAAGGACGGCGTTATCGATGTAGGTGAAGCCCAGACAATGGAAACCGTTACGGACTATGTAGAAGGTATGCAGTTCGACAGGGGATATATTTCTTCTTACTTTGTAACCGACAGAGACAGAATGGAAACTGTTTTTGAAAATCCCTACATCCTCATCTACGATAAATCAATCTCTACAATGAAGGATCTTCTCCCCCTCTTGGAGCAGGTAGCCCAGTCAGGCCGCCCTCTTTTAATTATCGCAGAAGATGTAGAAGGCGAAGCCCTCGCAACATTGGTTGTAAACAGCCTCAGAGGTGCATTAAAGACCTGTGCAGTTAAGGCCCCCGGTTTCGGTGACAGAAGAAAGGAAATGCTTGAAGACATAGCCGTTTTAACGGGCGGACAGGTTGTTTCGGAAGAATTAGGCTTTAAACTTGAAGCAGCTCAAATTTCAATGTTGGGTCAGGCAAAAAGTATAAAAATCGATAAAGACAACACTATGATTATCGATGGAGCCGGCAAATCCAAGGATATTAAAGACAGAGTTTCCCAGATCAAGGCCCAGCTTGATGCTACCGATTCGGAATATGACAGCGAAAAACTAAGAGAAAGATTGGCTAAGCTTTCAGGAGGTGTTGCCGTTATCAAGATCGGTGCCGTAACCGAAGTTGAAATGAAAGAGAAAAAGCACAGAGTTGAAGACGCTCTTTCGGCAACAAGAGCCGCTATCGAAGAAGGTATTGTTGCAGGAGGCGGTCTTGCAATGATTCAGGCCATTGCAGCCTTAGAAAAGGCCGATATGAGCTCTCTTACAGAGGATGAAAAAGTAGGCTTTAAGATTGTAAAACGAGCCCTCGAAGAACCTATCCGCCAAATTGCAGAAAATGCCGGTTTGGATGGAGCCGTTATTGCGGAAAAGGCTAAGGAAAAGAAAGGCATAGGCTTCGATGCCGCTAAGATGGAATGGACGGATATGGTAAAAGCCGGTATCATCGACCCTGCCAAGGTTACCCGTTCCGCCTTGCAGAACGCAGCCTCAATTGCAAGCCTGTTGCTGACAACCGAATGTGCAATTACCGATATCCCTGAAAAAGCAGCCGGACCTGCAATGCCTTCACCCGATATGGGCGGCATGGGCATGTATTAAAAAACTTAAGCCTACTGTATGCGGGCATGTATTAAACTTTTAGCTTACCCTATGCGGGAATGTACTAAAAAATTTTAGTAAACTGTATGCGGGAATAGAGACCGTTATGATGTTTAACATAACGGTCTTTTTTTATTTTCTTTTAAAATTTTTATTCTTCTAAAATCATAAAAATTACCTTGCTATTTTTTTAAATATATATTACAATGCTTTCATGAGTGATGATATAATTTCAGAATTAGGGATAAATGCATCAGGCAAGGACACGGTTGAACTTGATTCGCTTACATTGGAAGCCTTAAAAAAAGGTCCCATAGATATATTTGATAATGTATACCTCGGTGAAACAAGACCGCATTCTCTTATCCTTTGTATAGATGTACGCGGCTTTAGCGATTTTATGTGTAATAATGACGAAACAGTTGTTTTCGGTCTAATTAAATCTTTTACATCTAACTTCCTTTCCTGCCTTAATCAATTCGGCTATAATTGTTCGTATTATAAACTGCTTGGAGATGGAGCCTTAGTTATATGGGATAAATTGGATGGGGTTGCAATAAAAGAAGCCGTCACGGTTTTTACTACATATGCCGAATTTACAAGAGAGGAATTATTTAAACCCTACGGAAATCTGGCAATCGGAGGTGCTTTAGTACTCGATAAAGTATACAAATATGAAATTTCGGCAGAAGCATCTCAATTAAAATATAGAGATTATGTAGGTTACGGCATAAATCTTGCCTGCCGTCTTCAAAACCTTGCAGCGGGCGGAGAACTTATCGTAAGTAAAAAACTGGTTGATATCGGCGCGATATATGCGACAAAAAACACGGACCCAGACCTAATGAAAAAACTCAGAGCCCTTAAAGGGGTTAAACCTGAAGACAGGGAAGCTATCTTTTTGTATAAAGATATAAATCCTAAAATTATTTCGATATTTAAAGTTTTAAGCTTAGATTTCTAAATTAGGGCTTGACATAAATGTATATTTTTTATATACTCAAGACTCTTATGGCGGTATAGCTCAGTTGGCAGAGCAAACGGCTCATATCCGTTAGGTCATAGGTTCAAGCCCTATTGCCGCTAGCTAAATTTAAAGGCACTCAAATGAGTGCCTTTTTTTATTGGTTTTTCCTAATTTCTTGATAACGCTAAAATCTTTCTATTTTTGAGACCAGAAAAGCATCTGCAAGAACTAAATAACACATTGCTTCAACAACAGGCACAATGCGAGGAAAAAGACAGATGTCGTGATTTCCTCTGACAGAAAGCATACATTTCTCCCCTCTTTTGTTAAAGGAGGTTTGGTTCATTTTTATTGACGGAACAGGCTTTACGGCAAGCCTCATATCTATACGGCATAAGTTCTCATCTTTTCGTTTTCCTTTATAATTGGAATTTAAAGGATAGTCCATATTGCAGGAAATACCGCCCAAAATCCCCCCTGAATAATTTTTTGAAATATCATTATTCTCGCTGCCTGTAATGGAAGCCGAGTAAAAGCCTCCCCCGATTTCTATGCCTTTGACAGCACCTATCGACATTAAGGCTTGGGACAAAACCGCATCAAGCTTGCCGAAAACAGGGGAGCCGAGCCCATCGGGAACATTTAAAACAGAACAGGATAAGACACAGCCGGCCGAATCCCCATTAGAAGCCAAATTGCTTAACCTTTTAAAAATCGGCTCAGGCAGAGCATCATCTTCTTTAAGAGGAAGGCCTGTTTTAAGACCTGCAATTTCTTCGGCTCTTACCTGCACCGCAATGGGCTTTTTACCGGCCTTTATAGCAAAGGCTTCGAGCATGTTTTTTGCAACAGCTCCGCCAATAAGCCGGCCTATCGTCTCCCGTCCGGAAGATCGGCCGCCGCCTCGGTAATCCCGATGCCCGTATTTTACATCATAAGCATAATCGGCATGCCCCGGACGGTAAACATCTTTTAAGTTTTCATAATCCTTAGAGGAGGTTTCTTTGTTTCTAACCAGAACGGCGATAGGGCTTCCCAGAGTCTTGCCTTCAAAAACGCCGGATAGAATTTCGCAAATATCGTCTTCATTCCGTTTTGTAGAAAAATGACCTGAGGAACCGGGTCTTCTACGGTTAAGCTCTTTTTGAATATCCTCGGCACAAAGGGGAATACCGGCAGGGCAGCCGTCAATTACAGCCCCCAGCCCTGCACTCCTGCTTTCTCCAAAAGTTGTCAAGGTAAAAAAACGCCCAAAAGAATTTGCCCCCATATCACACCTCCAAGTTTCAAAACTGCTTAATCTTTTTCGAATATAAGCTCATTTATGATGTGTTCTTTTTTTAAGCCCTTTTTTTCAAACTTTGTTGTAGGGCGCCAGCTTTGACTTGGAGCAAATTTTTCGTATTTGGATTTTAGATTGGGAGTTTTGCTCAATTGCTCAAAGGCATCCTCTGCATAATTTTCCCAATCGGTTACCATGTAAATATAGCCGCCCTTTTTTAATTTTCTTGAAAGTAAATCGGTTCGGGGCCTTCTTACAAGCCGCCTTTTATGATTCCGCTTTTTTTGCCACGGATCGGGGAAAAAAATATGAAAGCCGTCAATACATTCATCATTTATCATATTTTCTAAAACTTCAATTGCATCATGTTCGATAATCCGTAAATTATTTAATTTTTTTTCTTCTATTTCCCCTAAAAGTTTTCCTACTCCGGCCTTAAAAACTTCTATGCCGAGATAGTTTTTATCGGGATTATCCTCAGCAATTTGAGCGGTAGCAGTCCCCATTCCGAAACCTATTTCTATAATTACGGGACTATTATTTTGAAAAAGAACCGTAAAATCAATTTTTTTTTCAGAATATGGAATACACCATTTTTTAGAAAAATTTTCATAGTTGCGTCTTTGCCCATCAGTCATACGGCCTGTTCTAAGAACAAAGGTTTTTATAGATCGAAAATGAGGATTAAGATTAGAGCACTCGAGAACTTCCTGATTTTTATCGGAATCCGTGCCGTAGATTATATCTTCATTCATTTTTTGATATTAGTACAAACTATGGTACTTTGTCAAATAGGCTATATCGCCTTTTGAGGTTTTAGCTATACATTGAATATAACGGGTGTCGGGATATTTTTCAAGCAAGGGTTCGATAGAATCTTCATATTGAGAGTCCTGAGGCAATACTTGTACAAAGAGAGGCTGCTTATCTGCACCAAGCAAAATAAGAGAAAACTTCTTAAACTCTGAAAGCTGATCCGGTTCAATTTTCCATCTCTTATTTTCAATTTTAAAAGAAAAAGGAAGAGAAGAAAGGTCTTCAAAGTCTTTGACTGAAATTTTTTTGATGCTTCTATTTCCGGATAAATCTTCAGCAATAATAGAATATTCACCTAGAGGAATCTTGCCTAAAGGATGAGATATTTTATTTGATCCTGCCCAAAGAACTTTACCGGCATCTGAAGCACCTAAATTAGAAGAAGAAAAAAATGAAGAATTTTCCCTATGTAAAACCCATGTAAGGCTTGATTCCGTATGGACAATCGTTATAGAAGAATAATCATTCCTTCCGTTTTCATCTTTATACAGTAAAAAAACCGAAAGGCGTTCTTCTATCGACGAGTTTTGAGTCTCAATTTTTAGAATTTTAAATGAAAGATCCGGAATGTCGGGACTATTAAACTCACATGAAAATAAAAAAACACCTATAAACAAAATAAGAGTTTTCGTTAAACTTTGTTTTTTTTTTGCCTTCTTCATTACACTACCAGCTTTATGATAAAAGAATTTTAATTTTAAAACATAAAGGACATATTCATTACAGTTAAATCCGTATCTTCAAAGCGGTTTGCACTAGACTCAAAACGGACATTGACTTTTTCACAAGCATCATTTAAATATGAAATATAATACATTCCTAAATTCAAATCTTCCGAGCCTTCCGGAAGAGCTCTGTAAAAATCAATCAAAGAATTTTTATCGACATCTGCCATCTTTAAATCATTTAAGTTTGCCCTAACCGCATCCGACTGTTCATTTTTACTGTAAAGAGTAATCTGGAGTTTACCTTGAGTACCTATAGAAGCTATTCCGCCGCTTCCAATTTTCCATGAAAGAAATACAAGCTCTTGTTTTTTTTCAAGCTCCGCAACAAGACGGCGGCGTATTTCGGGATCAAACAAAGCTTCTTGAGGATCCTCCAGTTCAGGAAAAAGAATCAAGGCCTCCTTGCGCAAATTCATATTTTCAGCACTTATAATAAGCTCCATCAGCATCAAGGCTATGTATTCGGCTATTTTTGTTTTATCCATATACTCGGTTAAAGATGTTCTTATTGTTTTTAAGATTAGATCAAAATCTTTGTGCATTCTGAATTTCGTTATAATAAACCAAGT
The DNA here is from genome assembly GCF_024400535.1 of Treponema denticola. Lineage (NCBI taxonomy): Bacteria > Pseudomonadati > Spirochaetota > Spirochaetia > Treponematales > Treponemataceae > Treponema > Treponema denticola. Next base: position 1,079,965 of record NZ_CP038800.1, on the reverse strand, counting down.
AAAGGGACGCATCATATTTAAAAATTTTTCAGCCAAAAAGAACTGAATATTTTTTTCTTCAGGAGAAAGGGCATTATTCTTTGTTATAAAAGCAAAAAGAGGTTTGACAATCTCCTGCTTTGCTTCATAAATCATACTTTCATTTTGCTGCAATACATTTGCCAAATACTTTTCGTTTATATGGGTTTTTTCGTCAATTATACTTGCAGGTTTTTGCCGATTCCATTTTTTTATAACCGGAGAGTTTAGGATTTGCTTAAATATATAATCATCATATTGTTTATACAAAACAGAATAGACTATGAGCTTTGAAAGGTCCATTACCTCCTGGCGGGAAGAAACAAATTCAGGCTTCGATATTTCAATTTTTGAGATATAATCTGCCAAAAGAAGGCGTTGAATAGTTTCCGGAATAAATGTTTCAAGAGAAATACCGTATTCTTCAATATTTCCTGCAAGCTTAAATTTAAGGAGTTTTTTATTCCTTTTTATAAAAAATGTAGAGCCTTCTTGGGTTAAAATAAGCTTCAATGGGAGATCTAAAATTCGCTTCTTTTCACTTGCAGCCATAAATGCTCCTTTTTATATAATATAATAAAAAATACCGATAATATTTTTCAGTCTATCATAATTTTATGAAAAATTCTATAGCCTAATTTATATATCGGCATTTTACTAAAAGAAAAAAATATTTGAAAACTAAAAAGCCGCTTGCTTTAAACAGCTTTTTAGTTTACTGATTATTATTTTATTAAATGGAAGAAAGCATAGATCTAATTTCTCCGGCCTTTGGATAGTTAGGATTTTTATTCAATAAACTTTCTAAAATAAGTTTTGCATCGGCCTTTTTGTCTAAGCTTATATAGAGTTTACCTAGTTCATGATAAGCAGCCCAATTTTTAGCATCTACTTTTATGATTTGCTCATAAACACCTACAGCTTTTTCTTTTAAATCTGCTGAAATATAAGCAGCTGCAAGGTTTTGTTTTGCAGTAATATTTAAAGGCTGGCTTTTAACTGAATTCAAATAGTGATTTACAGACTTATTATATTCCCCCTGCAAACCATATAGTTTGCCTAAATTTGTGTTTACTTCAAAATTATTCGGTTCCATCCGGTAAGCAGCTAAAAGGCTTTCTTCAGCTTCATTTAATTTCCCATCATCCAAATACATTCGTCCCAAATTTATTCTAGGCTTTGCATAATTCTTATTTAAAGAAACAGCCTGTCTATAATAATCATAGGCTTCGGATTTTTTTCCATTTTTTTCAAATGCCAGACCGTAAGTATATAATACACGAGCATCTGAAGGTTTTAAATTATAAGCTTTTTCGGCATTATTCAAAGCTTCCCCATTCTTTCCTAAATCAACTTGTACTGTTGCTAAATTATAATAGGTGATAGCATCTTCTTCTCCAAGGGTAATAGCTTCCTTAAAATAACGCTCTGCCAAGCTGTTTTCCCCAAGCTCTGCATAAACTTGAGCCATCTCACGCAAAGCAGGAAGGTTTGCAGGTTCATAGGAAACGGCCTTTTTATAATTTTCAATTGCTTGGTCAAATTTACGCTGAGATTTTTTTATTCTGGCCATTTCCAAAAAGGCTTTTACATAATCCGGTTTGATTTTTACTGCTGAAGAAAAAGCTTTAAAGGCATCGTTATCCAAACCAAGCTTTCTATATGTCATTCCAAGGTTAAAAAAAGCGTTATCAAATTGAGGATTTGATTTTATACTTCGCTCAAAACAATTACGTGCTTTTTGATAATGCCCGCCTGCATAATATTTTTTACCCAGCTCATAATTATATACATAATTATCCGGATCCAGACTTTGGGCTTTTTCCAATTCTACAAGAGCTACTTGAGATTTCTTTTGTGCATCTGCAATCTGAGAGTAAACATAATGAGATTTCGCATTTTGACCGTCAAGATTTACCGATTTTCTTATATATTCATCAGCAGCCGAAATGGCTTTTTCAGCATCTGCCGAATCAGCTTTCTTTAAACTAAAATCATTTAAAGATGATGCCATATCAAGAAAGCTTTTTGCATTATGTGCAACTTCAGAATCAGGCAATATTGCTGAAGCTTTTGAAAAAGAAGTAAGAGCCGAATTAAGATTTCCGTTTTGTAAAAAGGTAATTCCATCTGAAATCAAACGGACTGCCTCTTCCAACTGAGCTCTCAGCCTTGCATCTGTATTTTCTTTTGCAGCTTTTTGGGCTTCGGCCGCTTTTTGGGCATCAATAGCAGCTTTTTTTCTTTCTTCCTCCAGTCTTTGCTTCTCAGCCTCTGCAGCTTTTTGAGCATCAAGGGCGGCCTTTTTGCGGGCTTCTTCAAGCTTCTTAGCATCATCTTTTGCCTTTTGTTCAGCAGCCAGCTTTGCCTTACGATCAGCCTCAAGCTTTTCCTTCTCAATTTTTTCTATATCTTCTTTTTTCTTAGCCTCGGCTTCTTTTAAAGATTTTTGCTGTTTAATCAATTCTTCCTGTCGTTTCTTTGCCTCTTCTGCTCTTTTTAAGGCTTCCTCGGCCTTCTTTTCCTTTTCAGCTTCAGCCGCTTGTTTTTCTTTTTCTGCTGCACTGGAATTAGCTGTAAGATTTTTATTAAGCTCTTCGGCTTGTTTAAGCGGCTCTGTTTCCAAAATAGCGAGTTCTTTTTCGCCTTCTTTTTTGGCTTTTTCTATCTCGGCTTCTATCTTAGCCCGTTTTTCTTCAAGCCTAGCAAGTTCAGCTCTTTCAGCCTCAATTTTTGCAGCCGTTTCCGTTTCTAATGTGTTAGAATTTGCGGGATTAGTCTTTGTAAAGAATAAAATACCTACAATAACCAAAACAGCCAACAAAATGCCCGATAAAATACCTATAAAAAATTTTTGAAAATCAGTCAAGTTCGTTTTCCTCCGAATAATCTATTGTATCGTCAGCACCTGCCGATACGGAGTCTGCATTATCAACCGAAGATAAATTTGAATTTACTTCATCCATAAGTTTTTTATACCTTTCTTCGGCTGCTAGACGTTCTGCTTCTTCCGCAGCTTTTTTTGCTTCAGCCAAAGCCTTGGCTTTTTCAGCTTCTTCGGTAATGCCTTCCAAAAGACCTATCATTTTTTCTATCGACGGTCTCTGGATTGTTTCAGGGTTTAAGTTTAAATAAATTTTATAATCTTGTAAAGCACCCTCATGGTTCTCCAGCTTCACCCTTGCATTAGCCCTATTTAAAAAAGCAGGTGCATATATACCGTTTTTTAAAACAGCTTCGTTATACGCCGATTCGGAAGCATCAAATCTATTTTGTAAAAAATAAACATTACCTATATTGTAATAGTATAGGTAATCATTAAGCATATCCTGATCTTTTCCCTGTAAAAAATAGTTTAAGGCCTCGTTATATTTCCTTATTCTAAAATATGCCACTCCAAGATAAAGATAAACGGAACTAGGACGTCCTTCCTCCTGAGAGGCCTTAAAAAGAGCTGAAACCGCTTTTTCGGGCTTATCTTCAGTTAAAAATCTTTTCCCTTCTTCAAAATAATCAACAGCAAAAAGAGATGAAAAAAAAGACAAAAAAATTACAAAAAAAACGTTTTTGTTGAATTTTAATCGGTAAAAATGCATTTTCATATTTGACATTCCCCCCCAAAAGCTATACCATATAGTTATGTCATCATTAACTATTACCTTGATTGTTATACTCGGCCTAAGTGTCATCTTTCTCGTTTTATTTGTGTTAAAATCGGTTATTTCACCTAAGAAAATCTCAAAAGTTGAAAAAAACATAAAATCCGGAAAATACGCAGCCGCCATTAAAGATGCAAAAGCAATTCTTTCAAAGAACCCAAGAGATTCGGAAGCCAGATACTTATTGGGTAAAGCTTACCTTGCAGACAAAAAAAGCGACCTTGCATTCATCGAATTCAAAACCTTAAATAAAACGGCCGTATTTAATAATATTGCAACCGAAATCGAATTCAGGTCTATTATAGCAGATTTATATTTAAAATTCCAGCAGCCGGACGAAGCTTTAAAAGAATTTATTCTTCTAAATAAAAAAGACCCAAAAAATCCTAAATATTATTTTCAGGCAGGACAAATTTATGAAAACAAAAATATGTCCGATCAAGCAATTGCTTACTTTCAAAAAACTATAGAAATAGACTCACGCTTTGCCGAAGCCTACGCTTCATTAGGGCTTTTGCTCTTTAAGGCAAACCAGATTCCTGAAGCGGAAAAGGCGATTGCCACGGCCTTAAAACTGGCACCGGATAATAGTGAAACCCTCTATTACCATGGCAGAATCTTAAAAAGCAAAAAAAACTATGCTCAAGCTCTGGCAGCCCTAGAAAAGGCAGCAAGAAAACAGGAAATTAGAACAAAATGCTTTTTTGAAAGAGGCTGCTGTTATTTAGAGACCAACAGCCTTGAAAAAGCCGAATTTGAATTTTCAAGAGCCATTAAATCTTCAAAACAAGCATCGGCTCCAGAAGTGCTCTATTCCAGATATCTTTTAGCCGATTGTTATGAAAAACAAAGAAATATTGATAAAGCTATAGAAGAATGGGAAGCAATAAGTGCCGTAAACTCTAAATTCCGCGATACAGCCAAAAAACTTGCAGAATATTCCGATTTGAGAACAAACGATCACATGAAAGAATATTTAACTTTAGTTAAAGAAGAATTCTTCCAAATGTGCCGCAATATCACGGAGCAATATTTCGATTACCCCGTTCAAGCTGTAAAAGAGATTAAGATAGGATGCAGCATACTTGCGGTAGAAAAAGGCTCTGAACAATGGTTAAACACAAGGAAAAAACCTCAGCTTCTTATTTTCGCGAGGGATGGAAGTACTATAACCGAAGCTTTTTTACGATCAGTTCATGAGGAAATGAAAAAACAAGCCGTAGTTACATCGCATATAATTACTTCAGGAAATTTTTCACCGGATGCTATAAAATTTGCAGAAAACAGACCTTTTAACCTCATTGATAGACAAAAACTTGAAAGGATTGTAGAAAAGGTAAAATTTACGTTTTAGGAAAAGGATGATGAAAAAAATACTATGCATTTCAGATCAAATTGATCCGGTTATTTACAGCAAAAATGTAAAAGAAAAATACGGAGATGTAGATTTTATAATATCGGCTGGAGATCTACCTATTGAATACTTGGATTTTGTACAAAATGCCTTAAACAAGCCCCTTTTCTTTGTTTTTGGAAGCCACAATCTAAAAGCCCTCACTCATTATCATCCTGAAATGGCTGAAAAATCAAATGGGGACGAAATTAATATTTTTAAAAAAGTCAATGAAATAAAAAGCAATAAGGGCACTTATATAGGTTTTAAAAGCTGCAAATATGAAAATATAATCCTTGCCGGCATTTCAGGTGCAAAAAAACGCAATGACGGAAAAAATCAGTTTACCGAAAGACAAATGAAGCGTAAACTTTCACGCATGATACCGGCGTTGCTGTTAAATAAAATAAAATACGGCCGCTATCTTGATATTTTAGTAACCCACAGTCCTCCCATATTGGGTGAAGAAAAAGAAGAAAATAAACAGCTGCGTTTTGAATGTTTTACTAAATTCATAAACTTTTTTAAACCTAAATATATAATACACGGTCAGGTGCATATCTATGACTCTCAGCAGACTCGAAGTACAAAATACAAAAACGCCGAGATAATTAATGCGTACAGCCGGCATATTTTAGAACTTAACAGCTAGCTTAAAAATTCAAATTGTTTTCATTGTTTTGAAAATAAATCTTGACGATATTGTATATAAATGATAGAATTAGCCTAATGAAAGAAATTGACTCTCTTGATTTTTATGGCTTAATTACTCTTTCGGTCTTAACTATTTTGGTGCTCTTTATAGCTATAAGGATGACATTTATAAATAAAAAAAAGGCTGGGATGAGGGCTTTTGCACTTTTAATAAATTCAATCCTAATGTCAGCCTGCATAATAAGTATCTCGGCAGCTGTGTCAGCTTTTTTTAAAACATATATAATATTTTATGCAGGATCAGCAGCAGCTTCAATTATTCTTATGATCTACTTATTTCTATCGGAAAAAGCCTTTTTAGAAGACCAAACCGAAAAGCTGAAAAAAGAAAGAGCTAATGCAGCATATATTAAAGAATTACAAAACCTCCCTTCGGAGGACTCATTAAGAGCCCGTAAACTTTTGTCAACGGCACGGAATCTCTTGCAAAAGACAAACGGTTTGGTCCTAGGGAAAAAAGATATATCAACTGAAATGTTTTCATATATTGCAGAGTCTTTTTTGACGGAAATGACGGCAGACGGAGCCGTAGTCCTTGCAGTACAAAGCTTTGAAGACGTTTTAGCTGTAAAAGCCATATCAGGAAATTTTCCCCCGCCGTATAAATTGCCCGATGATCTTGTAAGAAAAGAGGATTATGTAGTTTCCAACTTTAAGCATGCACGGTTTGAGATGGGAGAATCTATATTTACCGAAGTGGCCTCAAGCGGAAAAACTTTACTTATAAAAAACGGAAAAGAAAGCTCCTTATTGCCTCAAAACGGAAATGAAAAGTTTTTACAGCACGGCAGTCTTATATTTTTCCCTCTTATAGTTAATACTGTTGTATTCGGTGTTGCAGCCGTATCACGCAATGCCGACAGAAAACCTTTTTCTGAAAAAGAAGCGGAAATTGGAGAAAACTTGGCAGGATTTGCAGCTGAAATAATAAATTTGACTTTAAATATATCTGAAGCATCCGAACATGCCGAAATTGAAAATATAACCGATACTGTAGCTAAAATACAGGAAATTCTTTTACCTAAAAATTTAAAAAAGATTCCGGGCTTAGAAATCGGAGAGTATTTTTTACAGGAAAGAGGTATATGCAGCGATTATTATGATGTAATCGTACAGCAAAACAGGATATTTATTGTTCTTGCTGACGTTGCAGGAAAAAGTATTCAGTCTGCTATTATCATGATTATGATAAGGGCTATCCTATACCTTATAACAAATACCGACCAAAATACTGAGGCTATTTTAGACTGGCTTAATAAAGGTATAACAGGGAAAATAGATATTGACCACTTTGCAAGCATTTCTCTTGTATCATACGAAACAAAAACCAAACAAATAGAATTTATAGGGGCAGGTCATCAGGCAATGATGATCTGGAGGAAACAAAAAAATAAGATAGAATTATTTCAGCAAAAAACCGACCCAATAGGCATTGATATAAGGTCAATTTATAAAAGCATAAAAATTCCTTTTGATAGCGGAGATGTAGCGGCACTATATACCGACGGAATTATAGAAAGTCTTAACACATCCGGTGAACAGTATGGAGAGACAAGACTTGCCCAGTTGATAGCAGATAATCATACCGCTCCTTCAAAAGATATAGCAAATAAGATAAAACGCGATATGATTTCGTTTATAGGAAAAGCCCCAACTCATGATGATCGCACATTGCTGATTATCAAGGCTAGATGATAATAAAGAGGTTGTTAAGGAGATTGTTATGGAACTGAAAATCCGAAAAAACAAAGAAGTTTACATTATTGATGTGAGCGGTGAAATGGATTTATACAATTCATACAGATTAAAGGAGCTTGTCATGAAAATGATAGAGCGCCAAATAAAATGTATGATAATTAATCTCGAAGATGTCGACTATATAGACTCTTCAGGAATAGGCGCTTTGATTTATATATGCTCTACCGTAAAAAAGATGAATTTAAGGCTCTTTATAACCAACATTCACGGATCCGTGAAAAAAGTTATAGAGCTGACTAAACTGATGGGCTATTTTCCCATAACCAATAGTTTAGAAGAAGCTTTACAAAAAATGGAAAACTAAAACGGAGGATTAAAATATGAATATTATAAAAGAACTTAAAGTTGACGAAAAGAGTCCATTATTTGATAAAACCGGAATGTTATACAAAGAATTTCCGTCAGATTTTAGGCAAATAAGATATTTTACACTTTTAATCGTACAATCAGCTCCCTTAGAAATAAAAGGAATAAACCTCTTAGAACAGCAAATAAGTGAAATTATTAAAAATGCCGTAAAACACGGAAACAGATGTAACCCCTCAAAAAAGGTAAAAGTTTGGTATGACTTCAGCTCTACCCATGCCCACCTAATAGTTGAGGATGAGGGAGAAGGATTTAAAGAAATAGATAAATGGAATGAATTCAATAGAAAACGCTTAGAGTGTCTGCATAATCAGGACTTTGCAAACCTTGGAGCCTATGTTTCTTTTAGAACGGACAAAAGCGATGAATATGATGGAGGAAACGCCCTCTTTGCAGCCCTCGAATATTGGGACGGAGGCTTTATTTTTAACAAGAAGAAAAACGGCGTTGCAATGTTAAAAAAATACCCTCAAAAAAAGCACGGCATTTCGATATAAACTCAAGTTTATTCGGGATATCCGTATCGGCTTGAATGCGCTTTTTCATGTAAAAAGCGCTTATCTTCTTCTTGAATATTTTTAATCAAAAGGCATAAGAGCCCCTGCCTTTCGTCTGTTGACTTAGGACTGGATATAGGCAAAAAGAAAGAATATACGGACAAAAGATTTATTCTTCTGTGCCCGAAATTGATTTCGGTTTGAGCCGATACTTGGACGGAAATGGGTTCTATTTTTTTTTCAGAGCAAAAAATAAGAATAAACTCGGAATCTATATATAGAAGACAAGGCTCAAGCTCCGGTATACCGCTTTTACAGGCAGAAATATAAAGCCGATAAAAAAAGGCCGTGGGGATTTTATCAGGATTGAGCTTCATTGAGGACGAAATTTTTGAGCGGAATAGAAAAAAACTTTCGGCCTCCTCATCCTCTACAATAGGAGGAAATGGAAAACTAAGCGGAAAATTTTCTGAAATATCAGCCGATAGTTTAAAACCTTTGGAATTCCATAAAAGAATATGAGGTTTATTCCTTGCAAAATTATCATCATATTTATAAAACTTATCGGAAATTTTAAAGGCTAAAGCCCCTTCTTTTTTTTCGGCTCGGCTAAAAAAATACAATGGCCTATTTCTATGATTAAAAAAGACCTTTAACTCATCCTTAGTTTTTACCCCATCGGCTTTAAAAAAAACGAATTCGCCTATGACTTTATAGAAAAAAGAATCCACTTCTATAAACTTATTATTGCATAATAAAGTTAAAGGCGGTTTTTCTCTTAAAAAAGTGTCAAAAATATATTCATATTCGATTCTATTGAGAGCTTTATTCATATTCGTCTCCAATAATATCAAAGGAATCGACATACCACTTTTCATCCATATAGATTAAAACTATTTCGATAATGCGGTAAAAGACTTTTTCTTCACCTTTAATATTGCACCTAAACAAGGCTTTTGGTTTTTGATCGCCTTGATTTTCGGGACGGGAAAAAAAAACGGAAATTACAGGTTTAAGGGAGTCCAGCCTGTAGTTGATAAGATAGGGTAAAAAAGGTTTTTCTTTTGAACATAGAAGAGGGTCAAGCTTGCTTTCTTTTAATTGTGAAGATAAAGTATTTAAAAATGTTAAAACGGATCTTTCAATACCGGTATAGTCCAAAATTCCAAGACCTTCCAAATAAGGATATAAACTATCATGCAAATCCGTATCGGAATATGAAGTCAAATTATCGGGAATAATTTCATCGATCATAAAAGGTTCAGCCATCGACGGGACAAAAATACTTTCAGACTCAGTCCAAACAATATCGGAAAAATAATTATTTGCTTCTTCCAATATCGTTTGAGGTTCGGAATTTATCCTTTCTTTTTCCCCATCATCATCAGAAAAAAGTTCAAGAGAAAATAAAAAAAATAGAAGGATCCGGTATTTTTTTAACCTCATACAATCTTTATATCATATCTATGATAACTAGACAATACCCAGTCTTTGTGTTATATTGGCTGAGGGAAAACTTTCCCTAATATCATTTTCTGTAGAACTAACAGATGGAGGACTTTTATGGATATTAAAAATTATCCTGCGGAACCTTTTAGAATAAAGGTTGTAGAGACTGTTAAGATGATCGATAAGGATCAAAGAGCAAAGGTTGCCAAGGAAGCCGGTTATAACACCTTCCTTATTAATTCGGAAGATGTTTATATCGACCTTCTTACCGACTCCGGAACAAACGCAATGAGCGATAAACAATGGGCCGGAATGATGATAGGAGATGAAGCCTATGCCGGAAGCCGCAACTTTCATCACTTGGAAGAAACGGTTCAAGAGATTTTCGGCTTTAAGCATCTTGTACCGACCCATCAAGGCCGCGGTGCCGAAAACCTTCTTTCAAGGATAGCCATTAAGCCCGGTCAGTATGTACCCGGAAATATGTATTTTACCACTACCAGATACCATCAAGAAGCAAACGGCGGTATTTTCGTGGATATAATAAACGATGATGCCCATGATGCAGGCAAAAATGTTCCTTTTAAAGGCGACATCGACTTGAACAAGCTTGAAAAACTTATAAACGAAAAGGGAGCAGAAAACATCGCATACGTTTGTTTGGCTGTTACGGTAAACCTTGCAGGCGGTCAGCCCGTTTCTATGAAGAACATGAAGGCTGTCCGTGAGCTTACAAAAAAACACGGCATCAAAGTATTCTACGATGCAACCCGCTGCGTAGAAAACGCCTACTTTATCAAAGAACAAGAAGCCGGTTATGCCGACAAGTCTATCAAAGAAATCGTAAGAGAAATGTTCAGCTATGCAGACGGATGTACTATGAGCGGTAAAAAAGACTGTATCGTAAACATCGGAGGCTTCCTCTGTATGAACGATGAAGAGCTTTTCCAAGCTGCAAAGGAATTCGTTGTTGTATTTGAAGGTATGCCTTCATACGGCGGTATGGCAGGACGCGATATGGAAGCTATGGCTATCGGTCTAAAAGAAGCCCTCCAGTTTGAATATATCGAACACCGAATCAAGCAGGTCCGCTATTTAGGCGACAAGCTCTTGGAAGCAGGAGTCCCTATTATCGAACCCGTAGGAGGACACGCAGTATTCCTTGATGCAAGACGCTTCTGTCCTCATCTTAAACAAACCGAATTCCCTGCACAGGCCCTCGCAGCAGAGCTTTATATCGAATCGGGAGTTAGAAGTATGGAACGAGGTATCGTTTCTGCAGGACGAGATCCTAAGACAAGGGAAAACCACGTACCAAAACTTGAAACAGTCCGCTTAACTATCCCTCGCCGTGTTTATACCTATAAACACATGGACATTGTAGCAGATGCAGTTATTAAGTTATACAAACACAAGGAAGTTATAAAAGGATTAAAGTTCGTTTACGAACCTAAACAGCTCCGCTTCTTTACGGCACGCTTTGAGCATATCTAAGATAAGATAAAATAAAGAGCAGATTAAACTTTTATGTTTAATCTGCTTTTTTAATGTGATAAGGCCCAGTCTTTGAACTCGGAATAGGAAGCAGAAATATTTACGGTTTTTCCTGAGCGGTATTGTAAACTTTCAAGTTTATCCGGCAAAGAAGGCAGTCTTCCTATTGCAGGTTTCATAATTTCAGGAAATTTTGCAGGATGAGATGTCTGAAGAATAATGCCTACCATCTTGCTTCTATGAATTGAAGATGCCCAAGTATCGATATCAGCATATTTTAAGGGAATGCCGGGATATTCATCAACCTGCAGTCCTTTCCTCTTTAAAGCATTTAAAGCGCCCTGATAAATATCCTGCCAAGCAGTCCATGCCATCCCTCCATAAGGATCTATTATATAACCGGTCCTATCATTACAGGCCCGAACAGATGATATAGTACCCGTACTATCAAGCCAATAAGGGATTATGTATTTTTTAAGATCTTCAAAACTATATATCTGGAGCATCCTCTTAAAGTTGATCATACTTGGAATGTCCAAGGCCGGAGTACTTGTTTTTACAGCTTCTCTTATTTGAAAATTGCCGAGAGTGAGCCAATCTGAAATAGCATGGTTTTCATTTTCGGCAGAAATAAAACCGCTTATAGGGGTACCCATCTTCTTAGCTATGAGCCCCGCAGTTAGGCCTGAAAAGCTTCCTGAAGGAACTGAGGCTATAATTGCGGGATCGTCAATTTTATTATCATAACCGCTGCGGTATAAAACCGTAAGCGCTGCATACACAAAAAAGGCAATCTGAGGTAAAATAGGGGCTATGTTTAAGGCTCCGCCTGAAACGAGTTTTAACTTTTTGAGTAAATCCTCATCTCTGATAGCTTTATCCACAAGATTTTCACAATCTTCAAACGAGCCGTCCACAGAAAGCGTGAAAATATTTTTCGGCATTGAAGAAAGAAGATTTTCCTGTATTTCCGTTAAGGAGTCTTTAGGATACAAAATGATTGCATTAACACCGCTTACTCTGGAAACCGCAGCCCCAATCGAACAGGCCCGTTCACCTGAAGCAGCGACAATAAGATTAAGAGCTTCATCTTGATCCCGATTAAAATACTCTAAAAGATAGGCCAAAAAACCGGAACCTATATCTTTATAATTATAAGTAGGCCCGTGAAAGAGCTCTAACACATAGGTTGTAGGCGAAATTGGGTTTATAGGAAGTCTATGCGGATAAAATTGAGCAATTATAGACATTAAGTCGGCATCAGGAATTTCATCTGCACAAAAATTTTTGATAATTTCAAAGCTGATATCCCTAAAAGAAGAAGGCGGGTTTTTGTAAATCATAGCAGAACTTATCTTTCCTAATTCCGCAGGCATGAAGACGCCCCCCGTCTCTGAATTAAAACCCCTTAATACAGCCTCCTTAAAGGATATCTGAATATTTTTATCTGTTATATCGTAAAATTTCATTTTTAGTTATCCGCATTTATCCACAAGTTTTACATAGATTTTGCACATGGCTCATTCTACAATATAAATCATCGGTTGTCAATTATCAATATAAATTTATCAATATACATTATAAATTCTGCCGTTTCGTAATCAACACCCCCGACGCGAGCGTCGGGGTATTAAATCCTCCGCACGAATAAAATCAGAAACGGCAGTAAATATTGAGCAGCAATATTTTAGACACTTGTTTTAAGCTTTTTTATCTAAGACCTTTTTTTTAAATGTTCTAAATTCAAAAAAGAGAAAAATAATGGCACAGGTATTTAAAACGGTTAAAATTGCGGGGAGCTTACTGGGCCTCTTTGTTTTTCCGATTTTTTTAGATTTTGCGGAAGAATCGCCGGAAGCGGATTCGGTAGAGCCGCCTTCATTTGAGCTTTCTTCTTCGCTTGCTTCCCAATAGGCGACATGGCCTGCCCCATCCGAAGCTTCGGCCGACATTACTTTAAGAGAAGGATCAAAGCGGTAAAAGCCCTTATCGTCTACAACACCTTCTTGAATTACATCAAAGCCTCCATCGGAATAAAGAATTACCTTTGTTCCGGGGGTAAAGCCTCCGCCATCGTACTCAACCTGAAAAACTCCCGGTTCTACGAGGTCCAAAAACATTGCATGAGAAAAAGCTGCAAAGCTTACAACAAATAAAAACAATAATGTTAAAGCATATTTTTTCATAATTTTACCTTCTAAAAAATAATTGATTTTCCTATAAATTCCGTTTAAACCAATCGGGTCTCGCCTTCATCATAAGCTTGACAGCAAAGCCGGTAATTACAGCCTCGACCGCCATAACTACGGAGTGAGAAACAAAGATAGCTATAAATGTTTCTTTTGCAAAACTTCCACCCGTCATAAGAAGAACCGATAAAACCAAAACTACAAAGATAACAGACAAGGCTCCGACAACCATTCCCTTTAAAAGCACATTATCGCTTTTCCAATTATAAAAAATAATTGCCGATAATATTGAAGAAATAGAAAGCATCAGGGTGTTAGCTCCGAGGGTTGTAATCCCGCCGTGCTGAAATAAAAGAGCTTGCAGCAGCAGGGCGGGAAAAAATGCAAGGGGCGCCTTACGCCCGACAATAATTCCTATCAGTCCGCACATGAGCGGATGAACCGAGCTCGGCGGTATCGGAATCATAATCAACGAAATAGCAAAAAAAGTTCCCGCCATAAGACTTATTTTCGGGATATCCTCTTCTTTTGTTCCTTTGACGGCAAAGGCAATTCCTACAGCGCTTGCCGCATAACCTACGGCACAAACCGCCGTCGATAATCCTCCATCGGATATATGCATAAATTCCTCCTAAATCAAAGATAAACAGTGAGGCGGAATTTCTGCCGAACTGTTTATCAAGACTTCTTTTATTTATAATAAATTTAGGGCATCTTCAACAGAACGAGGTGCGGGATTTTTATGACCGAAAAGCCTTGCAAGTTTAGGCATAACTATACCTGCCCTTTGCAGCACTTCCGCATTATTAAAAATGCTTACGGCATCTCCTCCTGCAATCAACTCTCCCTCGTTCATCACATAAACATTATCGGCCCACTCATAACAAAAATCCTGATCATGGGTCGAAAAAATAATCGTCTTTCCTTCTTTGGAAAAATCGTCCAAGATAGCTTTAAAGGCAGCCTTTACCTTGCTATCAAGGCCCGAAAAAGGCTCATCGCATACGATGATTTCAGGCTCCATAACAAGGACACCGGCTATGGCACAAATCTTCTTTTGCCCCAAACTAAGCTGATAGGGCGAATAATCCTTTAGGTGCTCGATATTCAGTTTTTTTAAGATACGGTCAACGGCAGCTTCTATTTCTCCCCTGCCCATACCCAAATTCTTTAGCCCGAAGCCGATGTCCTCGTAAACGCTTGTCAAAAAAAGCTGATGGTCGGGATAATCGAAGAGGAAGCCCGATTTTTTTCTTACGGAATTTAAGGTCTTTTTAGAAACCTCTTCACCCAAAATATTCACCCTTCCCGTTTGAGGCAAAATTGTTCCGTTAAGATGATAAAGGAGGGTCGACTTTCCGGAACCGTTTAGACCGACTACGGCCGTCTTCTTTCCTTTTTCAAAATGAGCATTTATATTCTTGATTGCATTCCTTCCATCGGGATAAGTGTAGGATAAATTTTCTATTAAAACAGCCATGGAATCTCCATAAATCTTTCTATTATTGTGAGGCCTATAAAAAGCAAAGCAAAGAAGACAAGAAGGCCTATGTAAAAGGGCGAGGCAATTTTTTCGGGTTTAAATTTGGTTTCGGAGGTAAAACCCCGTGCTCTCATCGCATTATAAACCTTGTCGCCGTGATCCGCCGCCTTCAAAAAAAAGCCGCCTATCATTTCGCCGTAGGTTGAAACCTTTGAAAAGGTGCGGGCATTGTCAAAACAGCGGGCACTCATAGCCTTTGCAGTCTTGTCCAGATCCGTTCTTACCATAAAAAAGTATCTAAAGGTAAGAGAAATAATTTGATTTAAAAAATTGGGAAGGCCGAGCTTCATAACGCCTTCGACCAAGTAAAGGTAAGAATATTTTGAAGAAATAAAGGAAATCGTCATCATCGCACACATTAGCCGCAGGATGAGCTTTGCAGAAAAATATCTTTGTTCTATCGGAACATTGTAAAGGCCCCTTATTACGAAGGGAAGCAAAATCATTATCACAAAGGGCAAAACGCCCAGAACCGATTTGAGGTTTTTAATCCTTTCAGGCGAAAAAATCAAAATCACGGAAATAACTATAAAAACCCAGACTATCAAAATTTCTATGTGCTTAACGCTCGAAAGATAGAACAAAAAAAAGAAAAGAATATATAAAGTTATGTGAGGTGCTTTTTTTAAGCTTTCCATAATCGTATAACCTGACTTGAGTCCTTATTTTATAGCACTTTTAGAGGAGAAAGACAAGGGGGGGGATTAAAAACAAAAATTTGTAGTCTTGAAAGAACCTTTAAATTATGATAATATTACCGGATGATGCAAGAAAATTCACGGTTTTGATTGAGGGGTTATTTTATAGATGAGCAGACAAACTAAGGTAAGATTTTCGATAGGAGTAAAACTGGTTACCATTATATCTATTTTGATAATTTTATCATTGGGAGGTATTACAGCCCTTGTTACATGGTTTGGAAGACAAGATGTAGAGCTTACTTCTGAAGAAAATAACCGTACTGTAAATAAACAGGCGGCTTTTTCAGCAGAAAAAGACTTAACTGAAATAAGATCTAATGCCTTTTTACTTTTGGATCTGCTGAACAATAATGAAAGTTCAAGCTCGTTTCAAAATCAAGCCTCTGCCCTTTATTTTGAACGCAATCCGTATACTGCTGCCATATTGCTTACCGACTCCAAAAAGCAAGGAGGAATTGAAACTAAACTTTTAAGTTCAAACTTTTTTACGGTAAACGGTATTGATCCGGCTTTGATTGAAACATTCTTATCAGAGTCAAAAGATTTCATGATCCAAACGGAAAATGGAATAATCCAAATATTAAACGCCGCTCCCTTATTTGATATGCCCATGCTGGTTTTATTTTACCCCTATACCGAAAAAGGTTTAAATCAAGGCTTGATAGTCTTTTTTTCGGCAGAAAAACTTTCCGAAACTTTCGGTACAGGCACTATACAAACTACCTATCTTGTAAACAATAGAGGAGATATTCTCATTCATCCCGATTTTAATCTTGTAAAAAACGGGGTAAATGTAAGCAACTTTTCCTTATTTTCCCAAATGAGAGAAAATGGGGATATCAACAGACAGGTTCTTGTAAAAGATGAAGACGGAAAAGCATACTTCGGTTCCTATAACAGGCTCTCATTGGGAGATCTTGCAGTTCTTACAAGTGCACCGGCAGATATACTTTTGGAACCTGTAGAAAATACCACAAAAAGGAACATTTATTTAACTATAATTGTTTTATCCTTATCGGTCATCTTTGTCTGGTTTTTTTCAAAATCTATAAGTACTCCTGTAAAAAAATTAGCCATTGCTGCAACCGAAATAAAACAGGGAAACTATGAAATAGATTTACAAGCAAAAACAAAGGATGAGTTGGGACTTTTAACTACGAGTTTTGTCGAAATGGGTAAAGGTCTCGCAGAAAGAGAACGGCTTAAAGATTCTTTCGGCCGCTTTATAAACAAAGAAATAGCGGAGCTTGCAATGCGGGGCGAATTGGTTCTAGGAGGAGAGACAAAGGAAACAACTATTTTCTTTTCCGATATACGCTCATTTACGGCTATTTCCGAAAAGATGAAACCGTCAGAGGTTGTAGAATTCTTAAATGAGTACATGACCTTAATGGTCGATTGTGTAAATAAGACAAATGGAACCGTAGATAAATTTATAGGGGATGCAATTATGGCTGTTTGGGGAGCACCGGCATCTACAGGTAATTCTAAAGAAGATGCATTAAACTGTTTGCGCGCAGCCCTTAAGATGAGAGCCGCTCTGATATTTTTTAACCGCGGCAGAGGCGGAGAAAAAAAGCCTATCATAAGAATAGGATGCGGAATAAATTCCGGAGCAGTAGTTGCAGGACAAATCGGCTCACATGAAAGAATGGAATACACGGTCATAGGAGATGCGGTAAACATTGCCTCCCGTGTTGAGGCTTTAAATAAACCCATGGGAACCGATATTCTTATTACCGAATATACTTACAATTTGGTAAAAGAATATGTAGTTGTTGAAGAGATGCCGCCGGTTACAGTTAAGGGTAAATCAAAACCCCTACGTGTTTTCGCCTTAATAAATATGCCTAACGAAAAAGATATTCCCGGAGCAGGAATAAAAGGCCCTAAAAATTTAAGCCAAATCAGAAAGGTACTGGGAATCCCTACTCCTGATTTTTCAAAGGTGGATGTAAATGAAGACGAAAAAAAATACAAGATCCAATCCTAAATTAGATAATAGGATTGCAGACATACTGGTTGTTCTGTTTGCATTTTCCATAGCAGGAACGTCCCTATTTTTCTTTTTAAAAAATTTAAATAAAACTATTTCAAGAGATAATCCTTCTATAGCTATTGTAAGCTATAAATATAATAGAGTTCAAAGAAAATTTATTGACAGAGCAGTTTGGGATCGGCCTTCTCAATATGCTAATGTTTATAATGGAGATACAATACGGACGGCAGCGGATTCGGAAGCTGTAATTTATTTTACGGATAAAAGCATAATAAATGTGGGTGAAAACACAATGATTCAGATCTTTAAACCCAAAACAGAAGAAGCTGTTTCTTTGGAGATAAACAGCGGTAATGTTTCCGTTAAAACAGCAGATACTAAAATGGTTTTAAAGTCAGGACAGACTGCCGTTTCTATTGAAAAAGAATCCATTCTTCACAGTTCAAAATCTGAAGAAGCCTCTATAAAGCTGGCAGTAGAAAAAGGTGAAGCTTCTGTTTACAAGTCTGAAGATGTAAAAACGGAAAATGCCTCCGGCGAAACAAAAGAAGCTGTTTTGTCGTCAGGAGAAATATTTGCGGATCAGGCTGAGGCTTCAATTACAATGATAAGCCCTTCTCTTTTAAATAAAATTTTTAATTTTAATAAAGAAGGAGAACCTATTGAAGTAGGATTTAAGTGGCATAGCTCTTTCCCTGAATCGGAAGAAATTATTTTTGAGATGTCTCAGGGACAAAATTTTAATACCTTAACGGAAAAAATTCCGATACAAGGCATCAATGAACTAAGAAAAAAGATTTCAGCCGGCACCGTATATTGGAGGCTTTATGCCTCTTCAATGGGACCAAAAGACTCTTCAGCCGTAACCGGAAAACTAATAGTCATTGAAGCTCCGCCTCCCCTACTTATAGAGCCGGCTTTAGACGAGAAGTTTTTATATAACGATGATACACCTATAAGGTTTTCATGGAAGGGGAATCCTGCAGCGGCATCCTATCGTATAGAAATAGCGGACAACGCCGAACTAAAAAATCCTAAAATCAACCGGACAGTAAATACAAGCTCAATAAACATTTCCGGCCTTGAAGAAGGAAAATGGTATTGGAGGGTTATACCCGATTACTTTATCGATAAACCTGACTTTTTGCAAAGCTCCAATATAGGCAGCTTTGATATGGAAAAGAGAAAAAGCCGAGATATTATTGAGCTAAAAGTATCCCAATCTATCATCAAAATGGGCGAAGATAAAAAAGCCTCTTTTTCATGGAGCAGCATACCCGAAGCAAAAAAATACAGTCTTCGCGTATCTTCGGATGAAAACATGGATAATGTCGTCTTACAAAAGATATTAATCTCAAACTACTTTGAAATCAAAGATTTGGAAAAGGAACTAGCCTCTTCGGACTATTATTGGGATATAAGTGCGTTAGATAAAAATGATGAAACCTTGGCATTCAGCAAACCTCAAAAAATTAAAATTGGGGGTGATGATCTATTTGTCCGATCGGTTTTTCCGCCTGATGATTATATTATTACAGATACATACTGCATTGATACACACTTTACATGGAAAACCAATTCGGCAGGCGAACAATATTTTCAAGTTTCTTCATCTCCTGATTTTAAAAATATCAATCTAAATACAAAGGCTCTTAATTCAGGCATAGGAGGTATAGCCTTAGACAGAGGAGAGTGGTTCTGGAGGGTCTTAATCAATACGGGAAAAGAAGAATTAAAAACCGAAATTAAAAAACTAAATATAGTACCCCCTCTTCCTAAACCTGAGTTTGTAGGCTTACAAGATAAGATAATTATTCTACCCTCAGAAAAAAATAAATTCAGATGGAAAAAGGTTCCTGAGGCGGATTTTTATCAAGTCAGAATTACACCTAAAGGATTAAATCAAAAACCTATATATGAAAATTTATATGTTACAGATACTGAAATCGAATTAGACATGAAATCGATTTTAGACGGAACATACATAATCAGTGTTCAAGGGTTTGCTGCCTTGACTGAAAAATCAGGCCGCAGATACGGTTATACGGCTGATCATGAAACGGCTTTAATGCATTTA
Organism: Treponema denticola; assembly: GCF_024400535.1. Classification (NCBI taxonomy): domain Bacteria; kingdom Pseudomonadati; phylum Spirochaetota; class Spirochaetia; order Treponematales; family Treponemataceae; genus Treponema; species Treponema denticola. Next base: position 1,060,108 of record NZ_CP038800.1, on the reverse strand, counting down.
AAACCGATTGAACTTATATATCCTAAAAATAATTCAAATATCAAAGGAATAGATGCGGTTTTACAAACTACTGTTTTAAAGTGGGATTCTGTTGAAGATCCCGAAGAATCGGAGCTGACTCTTATTAAAGCAGGGCAAAAACAAACTATACTTTCAATAAAAAATCCTGATAAAGAGATTCAACTGCCGCCTCTAGGTGCCGGCAAATATAGCTGGAGGATAAAAGCAAAAACCTCAAAAGGGTTCGATATTTCAAGCAAAAACGGATCATCATTTACCGTATTACCCATTCCTAAATTGCCGGCGCCCGATATTATTTCGCCTGCGAAAAATCAAAATTTAGATGTCTCTTTCTTTAAAAATAATAGAAGCATTAAATTTATTTGGAAAAGAGTACCTGATGCAGCTTATTATATCGTGCGCATATACAATTCCTCAAAAACCGTTTACAGAGACACTATAACTCAAACCAATTCAGGAAATATTATATTTGATTTTGATAAATTGAATTTATTATCAAGAGATATGTTTTATATTGAAGTAAAAGCACAACGAAAATTTAAGGATGGCATAATTCAAGACGGAAATAAATCTACTTTAAAATTTAAAATAGATTTACCCCAAGCTCAAAAACTTGAAACAGATGAAACAGGTATTATGTATGGAAAATAAAAAATATTTTATCGTAATTATATTATTTTATGCAGTTTTATTTTTATATGCACAAGAAAATATAAATAGTGAAGATAAGGGCAAAAAAAGTTATTTTATAGAAGAAGGCAATCAGGGAGCATCTTTATATCAGCATTTATCATGGGAAGCAATAGACGACATATTAGGCTTTGAATTTATACTCGAAAAGCAAGATAAATCAGGCAACTGGGCACAAATCGATAAAAAAATTTTAAAAAAGAATTCAATCAATGTTTCTTTAAAGCCGGGAAAATACCGCTATAAGGTAGCTGTAATTAATCTTCTTAATCAGACGGAATTCGCAAGTAAATATAGAAATTTTGATGTACGAGTCGCCTATCAGCCTGAAGTTTTATCATTATCCGTCAATAAAATATACTTCGATGAGACGAATTCGGACTCGGTCATCGTCTTAGGTAATAATCTTTTTTCGGAAACAATATTTACTTTGAACAAAGATAAAGGATATTCAGTCCCATGTACCGTAATCGAAACGGATAACGACGGAAAAAAAATAAAACTTAAACTGGATTTTTCAAAGCTCACTCCCGGAACTTATACTTTTACAGCAACAGATCCGAGCGGTTTACACGATAGCTCCCAAAATATAAATTTTGCATTCCAAAAACCTCTCGACATATTTTTATCTTTAGGCTATACTTTTAGCGCCTTTATACAAAATAAAATATTATATCAATATTTTAAATCAAATATTTATCCTGCCGGAGGCTCTTTACGGTTTAGCATTGTACCTATAAAAAAAATTTACGGTCACATAGGTTTTAATCTTTCAGCTTCAAGCTTATTTTTAAAAAATCCTAAAGATGAAATTTATACATTAAAAGCCGGTTTTGTGCTGCCTCAATTTAACTTGGTATACATGTTTCCAATAATCAAGCATAGACTTAATTTTGATCTGCATTTGGGAGGAGGCGCAGCATTTTTAATACAAGCACAATTTAAGTACGCTGAATCCGGTATACAAAGTCCGGCATATTGGTTTTGGTGTCCATCCGTAAACGGAGGAACAGCTTTTCAAGTTTATCTTTATAAAAAATTATACCTTGAAATAAATTTAGATCACATAATTCTATTTAGAAAAGATTTTCCTAAATATATAATTCAGCCTTCCCTTTCTCTAGGCTGGGAATTTTAACCTATAGGAGAAATATAAATTATGAAAAAAATTTTACGCAAATTTTTGCCCTTATTGTTTTTAGTCAGTTTAACATCATGCAAGCAGCTTGTTGACAGCGTTGAAGAAACCTTTTCATATTGGACAGATAGTGCAAAGATAATCGGAATTGAAATTCCCTCCGGAGTTCCGGTTGACGGGGACGGCTTTTCCTCCTTGCCATCGGGTAAAGATACCCACATTTATTTTAATCTGCATAACTCTCAAAAATTTGAATTTTTAATGCCCAATGATCCGGACGCTCCGGCTGATATTATCATCTTTGATGAAAACGTAAAGGGTAAAAGCGGAGGAAGGCCTGAATTCGGGGAAGATTATTCTTTAGCTCAAAAAGCTTTCGATAAACTCGAGCTAACTTATACAAAAGAATTTTTACTTAAAAACGAACAGGGAAAAGCGGATCTAAATCCTAAAATAAACCTATATAATAAAAACGATAAAAGAAAATTCGATCAAAACTACTCTTATAAGCTAAGAGCCAATACGCCTCCCCCTCAGCCTCAGTGGTTTACTACAGGAAAAATACAACAGGGGACTGATTGGTATTATGTTTTAATCTTTAAATTTGAAGGGCTTGACCATTTAATTGATACTGAAAATTTACTTCATGGGGACATATCTGAGATTTACTTAACTGAAGAAGAAAGTCAAAAAGCCTCTATCCCGGTAAAATTAACAAAAGACGGCTTCGATGTGAGTGAGTCCATGGGACAAATCCTTTCTCCAACTGAAACAATTGCACCTCTTCAATCCCATGATGTATCAGGAGTAGACTTAAGCCTTTTTAAGGCTATTCCCGGTGCGGATGAGCGAAAATGGATGCTTTGTATCAAAACAAGGGTAAAAACCGGACAAGGTTCAAGGTACATACTTAAACTAAAGGACTCAAAATCTCTTTACTCCCCTGAAACTAAAGGTAAAACAGATTCGGCAAAACTTCCTGTTCCGCAAATTTCTTACGATTCCGGAATGAATACATTAACAAGCTCCGGAGTCTATACGGATAATGAAACTGCATTGAGCACCGGTACATCTACGAATCCGATTCACATATCTTCATGTTTGGGAAACACTGTTGTACTAAAAGCTCATAATACTGCTTATCCTTCTTCCGGTGTAACTATAGAGGCCGAGGTAAAACTGTCAGACTCTACTCCAGCTCCCTCAGGTTTTACAGGACCTAAAGGCAGCAGCCAACAAAGCGGAGGTATTACAAAGATATTACTGGACCCGATTCCGGGAGTGGATGAAATATACGAGGTTAAATTAAAGGCAAGCGGGCCGAATTATACCGACAGTGATGAAAAGACTTATTACTATAGAATAAAAAAGGAAGTACGCACCGGTGATAGTTCATGGCATATTCTTAAAAAGGCTGTAAACCTTGCTTCTTTCGGGGATACTATTTATATAAAAGGGCATATAATTTCAACGAGTGCAGCAAATAACTCGGGAGAAATTGAGGTAAAAGAAGACATAAATATCCAAGGCTTAAACGGAAAAGCCGGCGACATCATCGATGCTAATAAGGACGGTTCTAATAAACCCGGTACCCTTCATCGGATCTTCACGATAAAAATCGGAAAATCTTTGAACTTGACAGGCCTTACACTTCAAAACGGAAAAGTTGAAGGAAGTCCTCATGAGGCTACAGGCGGGGCTATAAAAGCCGGAAATGGCTCGGTTTTAACTCTTGACAATACGGATATAGCCGATTCTGAAGCCGGTATGGCAGGAGGAGCTATATCTTCAACCGGTAATATTGATATTAAGGGTAATTCTGTAATAAGAAACAATAGAACCATTTCTTCGAACGGTTTAGGCGGAGCTATCTATAACGGCGGAATTCTCAAAATATCCGGTTCTGCAAAAATCACTATTGACCCAACCAAAAACGATGTTTATCTTCCTGCAGAAAAGGTAATCACTGTTACAGGTGCACTAACTGAAACCTATGTCGCCAGAATAACGCCTGCAAACAATACATATACTCCCGGTAGACAGGTAGTAAAAGGCGAAAGCTATACCTTAACTGATGAGGATATATCTAAATTTAGTTTAACTCAGAAACCCGGGCAAACTTGGTCGCTTCAAAGGGTTTCCTCACTAAATGCTCTTGTACTAAAAAAAGAAATTACTGAAATTACGAGCTGGCAAGGACTTCAAGATGCCGTAAATGCAGCAAATTCCGGCGATACTATAACCGTAAAAAATACTCTTATAGCAGATACTACCACTTCAGAAATTTCAATAACTAAAAACCTTACAATCAAGGGTGAAAGTACTTCGGCTGTACTAAATGCAGATGAAAAGCATAGGATATTTAAGGTTTATAACGGAGCAAGTCTTAAGTTAAAAGATATAACTCTTAAAAAAGGAAAAGACTCTCCCGGGGCAGGAGTACATGTAACAGGAGCATCATTAGAACTTGAAAATGTAACTATAACTGAATGTAAAAATAATGCAAGTTTAGGAGAAGGCGGTGCAATTTATATAAGCAGCTCTTCTGATGGAAGATTATGGATAAAGGGTTCATCAAAGATTTTATCCAATACAGCAGAAAAAGGAGCCGGAATTTACATTCATACCAATTTAGGTGAAAACATAATTGAAGACTCTGCCGAAATAAGCGGTAATATTTGTCAAAGTAACGGTAAAGGAGGGGGTATATATCTTTATAAAGGAAGTCTTGTTTTACAGGGTAGTGCAAAAATATTAAATAATGAATCAAGTGTCGGTGCTGACGGAGGAGGAGGTGTTTATATTTCGGAACACGGAACTCTTACTGTAAAAAACTCTTGTATTATACAGGGAAATAAGGCAAAAAACTCTAACGGAAGCATTATTACAGGCAATGGCGGCGGTATATATAATTCAGGTAAACTCATAATGGAAGGCGGGGAAATAAAAGAGAATGAAGCAAAACTTGAAGGGGCAGTCTACAATAACGGAACTTTCAAAATATCCGGCGATGCAAAAATAGTTCCTTCTGCGGACCCCGATGAAAACAAACTAGGAAAAAACGATATTTATCTTCCTGCAGATAAGGTAATCACTGTTACAGGTTCACTAACTGAAACCTCTGTCGCCAGAATAAGCCCTGAAAACTATCCTTCGGTAGGTAATCCTACAATCACTGTCTTAACAGCCGCTCCCGGCGTTATACTTGCAGATCAAGTATCCAAATTCAAGGTTACCGATGATACTGATGGTAAAAAGTGGAAAATCAATGCTGCCGGAAAATTGGAGCTTGCAAACAAGACTATAACTGTTACATCTTGGAAAGAATTAAAAAAAGCCGTTAAAGAAGGCAAGTATAATACTATTCTTGTTAATAGTAATCTTACGGCCGCATACGGTACTGATGAAGAAAATTACGGCACAATAGAAATAACGAAGAATATGACTATTAAGGGAAATAATCCTTCCTCACGAAATATTATGGAGCTTAATCTTGATACCTTTACATTCAGCGGCATTAGTAAAAAACATAAAATATTTAAGATTAAAAACGATGCTGTAGTTAGATTAGAGAACCTTGAACTAAAAAACGGTTATTCAACAGATTCAGGCGGAGGCATAGAGATTCTAAGTGGAGGTGTTACCTTATCAGGAATAACTATAGACAATTGTACTGCTAAATCAAATGGAGGCGGTATTGTCGTTCTAGGAGGCTCTTTAAAGATTGAAAACGGCTCATTGATCCAAAATTGTAAAGCACTTAAAGACACAGGCAGCTCGACCACTGCTCATGGAGGCGGGATATTTGTAGGTAGCAGTGGCACTCTTGAACTTAGCGGGGTTAAAATATATAAAAATGAGGCAAAAAATTATGGAGGAGGAATTTATACTAAAGGAAATACAAAAATAGTTTCAGCTATAATAGATGAAAATTCTTCGACATTAAGAGGAGGCGGGATATATTTAGCAGGGGGAACATTAAATATGTCAGGCGGAGAAATTAAAAAAAATACAGCCGGACAAGGAGGCGGCTGTTATTTTGAAAACGGAACATTTAATATATCCGAAGTTGCCAAAATAACACCTTCAACCGACGGAGATGAGCATACACACGGTAGAAATGATGTTTATCTGTTCAATAATAAGACAATTAAAATTACAGGTACCTTAACTGCCGGTCAAAACCAAGCTGCAAGAATTACCGTGCCAGATGGTAATTATCTTAACACAACCACAGTTTTAACCGGTTCTACTGCTGAAAATGCAAATAAATTTAAAGTTACAAAGAAGGGGGCTCAAAACTGGTATGTGGATAATGATGGGAAATTAACAACTACTGCCCCCTAGCCCATAGAAACGAGGCAGTGTTCCATTAAAAATTCTATAATTTAACCGCAAAGATACAAAGGACGCAAAGAATTTTTCAATGGTGTTTTAATATGATCCTTAAATTTACCCTTTGCGTCCCTTGCGGCCTTGGCGGTGTATTTTCTTTTATTTAACCGCAAAGATTCAAAGAGCGCAAAGAAATTTTAACAGTGTTTGGGCTCTCCTGCATTATAGCGCAGCTGTGTCCTGCATTATAGTGCAGAGGTGTGCTGCATTATCCTGCGGGACTGTCCCGCATTACGCTGCGGGATGTACCCGCACTATGCTGGGGCACTGTACCCCATTACCGTGGTAGACTGCCTACCATTATGCTGGGGGAGTGCGCCCCATTATGTTGCGCCTGAATCAATTCTCCATTAACAATTCCGCACAGGACGTGCGGGGAATAAACCGAATTACAGTTTTTCAATTTCTTCGCGGGAAAGACCCGATATTGTGCAAATTTCGGCAAGCGGATAATTATGTGCACGCATCAGTCTTGCCGTTTCAAGGGCTTTTTGATGCGAGCCGTCGGAAAAGCCTTCGCTTCTGCCTTCTTCCCGGGCATCCATCTCGAATCCCGACATAAAGCGGTATTCTTGCCGTGCTTGTTCATTTTGTTTTACTGCTTGTATCATCGTTTCTATCCTCCCTGTGTATTCAGTGTTTGCCGTTCCTGTCTTGAGGTATTCTAAAAAGCCTTTTAGTTCTGCGTCTTCGGCTTTATTAAAGGCTTCCGCATTTATTATAATCTTTTTTGTGCCGTCTTGTAAGGGCGTTTCCTTGTCCTCAAGACAGATGTTTTCAAACGTGTAGAGGGGCTTGCCTTTTCCGACCGCGTCGAAGAGACACACAAAGATAATGTAGCAGTCGTTTAAGGCTTTGTAGTGAGCACCTTTGTCCAAGAATGCGATGTCGATTGCCGCCTGATAGTAGCGCATACGTTTTGGGATATTGTGCTCATTGCTTACCTGCATTTCAATGTCGTAGAATTTGCCCGTTTCGTCTTTTATGAGCAGATCGAGACGCACCGACTTTGCTTCAACGCCGGCCGCTACGGTGTTTTGCGGTGACAGGCAGGCAATTTTCCCGATTTTGCCGGCTAAGACCATTTCAAGGAATTCTTTGCAGATTGCTTCGTCCTGCATGACCTTGCAGAACATAAAATCGTCGGCTATGGTCAGGTCTTCAAAACGTTTTGTCATACTCCCTCCTTGACATACATTATACCACACTTAACGCAGTTTTGTAAGGGGAATTTAATTCAATTATAGTTATACTATTATTCCTGCATTATGAAAAAAGGAAAAATAAATTGAAAGCTATCTTTTAATACCTACGGTTTTACAGATAAAATCCATATCGCTGTTCTCTTCGATGAGGGCAGCGAGTTTATCCAGTTCTTTTTCGAGCTCGGCATCGCTTTGGGCTTGGGTATTGCATTTTTTATCGTCGTCTATGAGGCTGTCCTCATCGGCGAGTTCTAAGTGCATGTAGGGAATAGTTGCTATCACGGGAATCTTTACAAGGTCTTCAATCATCTTGATGCCGGGATCTAAGAGGCTCTTATCTCCGCGGAATTTATTTATAATCATGCCCTTAATTCTTTTCCTGTCTTTTCCGGGGAGGAGCATTACGGTTCCGTAGAGCTGGGCAAAGACGCCGCCCCTGTCGATGTCGGCAATCAATAGAACGGGAGCATCGGCCATCTCGGCCATGCCCATGTTGACAATGTCGTTTTGGTTTAGGTTTATTTCGGCAGGACTTCCTGCCCCCTCTATGACAACAATATCGTTTTCCTTTTCAAGTTTTTGAAAAGTTTCCAAAATCATAGGTTTACAGGTCTTTTTATATTCAAAATATTCCCTTGCCTTCATCTCCTTTTGTTCTTCCCCTAAGATTATAACCTTAGAGCCTACATCCGTTTTGGGTATGAGGAGAATCGGATTCATTTCGGGACGGGGTTCAATACCGGCAGCCCTCGCTTGAAGGGCTTGGGCACTGCTTATTTTTTTCCCGTCAGCTGTGGTAAAAAAAATCGAGGACATGTTTTGAGATTTAAAAGGAATAACTTTTAAGCCCTTCTTTTTAAAGATTCTGCAAAGGCCTGTACAAAAAAGGGACTTGCCCGCAGAGGAGGTAGTCCCTTGAATCATTATGCTTGCCATCAGTTTAGAGCACAAAGGCTATAAGGTGGGCAACAAAGCCTGCAAAGAGACCGCCTATTGTGTGACTTAAAATAGCCTTGCCCGTCATCTCCTTTGTGTCGAGAGCATCCATCATTGCGATATGGGTAGAAATATAACCGCTCCAGCACATACAGATAGCTGTAAAGACTGCTATATCGTTTGCATTTATTTTTCCGGCGAAAGACATTTCTTTTACAATGCCGAGGGCTGCTCCTGTAGAACCTAGTGCCGTAATCGGAACGGAGATAGCTTCAGGGCTGCTGAAGCCATACATAGGATTCAATATAAAACTTAGCTTTTGACCTATCCATGGAAGAACGGCGATTCCTTCTCGGGCTCCTCCCGTATATGTACCGTCGGCACTTGGGCCGTTTGTAAGCATTATGACTATTGTGCATATAATTACTACACCCGGAATAATAGCCAAGCCCATGCTGACTCCGGATTTTCCGCCGTAAAGCATGGCCTGAATAAACCGTCCTCCCGGTCCGCCTTCTATAACGGGGCGCATTTTTCCGGGGATGGGCTCAACCCTTTTTGTGGAAACAAAGGCTTCAGTTCCGTATCGTTTTTTTGAAAAGTAAATCATCAAGCGGACCGAAACTATACTTCCGGCTATGGCTCCGACATTTCCGATTAAAGCAGCCGGAACTGCCGATTTTACATTTAAGCCCATCATAGCCGTTGTGGTAATCAAGCCCATACCGAAGGCTGTACCTAAGTTTGTAAGGGCAGGAAGCTGGTACTGTTTAAAATAGCGTCTAAAATTATCGTCATCGGCAAGGGTTAAAATTGCGGGATTATCCGATAAAAAACAGTTTAAGATACCGAGGGAGGAAGCTCCCGGTAAATCGTACAAGGGTTTCATCAGTTTGGACAAGATTTTGTTAATCAAAGCAATGGTTCCGAATTCCGAAAAAAGACCCGAAATAGCTCCGGCCAATACCGCTACAGCCATTAGATACAAACAGATATTGATAAGTAAATCAAAGCCTGTTTCCATCATGGTCTTAATCATATTTACGCCGCCCATAACCGAGCCGACGCCGAAAAAGAAAGCAGAAAACAAAGCTAAAAATATAAAGTTTTCTGCCCCAATTTCTTTCTTAAATAAAGATTTAGTTTCCATTCTAAATGCTCCAAGAGTAAATTATTTCTGGATTATATTCAAACTAAAGTTTTTTTTCAAGCGGTTTAGGCTCGATAAATTTCTTATATACAAAACTAAACCTGATTAGACCTTAAACTTCCCAACCTCTTCAGCAAGGTTTTTAATACTAGCCTTATTCTTTTGGCTTATATCATTTACTTCCTGCACGGCATTGTTTATATGAACGGCGCCTGCCGCCATCTCGTTCATACTGTCGGTAATCATGCGCGTAAGATCATCAAGCTTTTGCATTTCTCTAGCTACATTCTCACCGCCTATGAGCATCTCGTTAGAACCGTCATTTACTTGATTGGTTACCATGTTTATGTCACGAATCGCAGTCAATACCTCTTTGCTGCCGTTCTCCTGTTCACGCATAGCATTCATCAGGTTTTGACTCATAGTTTTTACATGCTCAGAAAGATCAAAAATAGACTTGAATTTTTCTTCTACTGTTCTTGAAGAAGCTGAAAGAGTTTCTATCTCGCCTGACAATACCTTTAGGGTAGAAGTAATGGTTTTTCCTTGAGTACTGGACTCTTCTGCTAGCTTACGGATTTCATCGGCAACAACCGCAAATCCTTTACCGGCCTCTCCTGCATGGGCAGCTTCTATTGCGGCGTTCATAGCAAGCAAGTTTGTCTGCGATGCTATGTGTTGAATAACACTTGAGGCTTCCAAAAGGCTGCCCGACTCTTCAGCTATTTTTTGGGTAACGGAATTTGAATTGGCTATTGTCTCTTGACCGTCGGCAGTAGCATCTGCAAGAGTTTTTATAACATCATCGGTTTTACCTAGAGTCTGCGTGATTGAAGCTATGTTGCCCACCATCTGCTCAATAGCGGACGAAGATTCTGCAACACTCGCTGCCTGATTTTCGATACTTCCATTAAGCTGCTTTATTGTACGGATAATCTCTTCAATGGTAGCGGCCGTTTCTGTAACGCTTGCAGCTTGGGTAAGGGTCTGCTGTTTTACGCCTTCTATGTTTGCACTTATTTGGTGTACGGCACTAGCTGTTTCTGTCATATTAGATGCAAGCTCATTGCCTATATTTTCCATATCTATGCTGCTTAGACTTACTTGCTTAACTGCTGAACCTATTTTTGAAATAGTTTGATTAAAGTACTCCGATAAATCGGTAACTTCATCATTGCCATGGATAGGAAGCCGGACAGTTAGGTCTCCTTCACCCTGTGCAATATTCCGTAATGCATTGACAACTTTTTGAACAGGTCTTACCATGTAGCGGGCAGCCAAATAAATGAGGACAAGGGCTCCGCCTAAAATAATCAGAGAGATAACTATCAACGAAAGGCGCAAAGAATTGACAGTTTCCATAAATTCATTTACCGGAGCGGTAATAATAACCGTCCATCCGGAAGTTTTAATTTTTGCATGGGAAGCGATTTTGCTTATGCCTTCGTATTCATAAAAGCCGACCGACGGCTTGTCATGTTCGAGTGCAGTCTTTTCAAACGCTGCAAGGGATGCAAGTTTTTTATCTGTTTCCGACATTTTCAATATATTTGTCATATTTGTTACTTGATCAAAATCTTTTATTGCAATCATAGTTCCAGTTAAACCGATAATAAAGCAATAACCGGTTTTACCGACAACTATATCGGAAATAATATTTGAAAGATGCTTCGCATCAACAACACAATTTAATACACCGAGCATATTACGATTGTTGTCATATAATGGTAATGCAAATATAATTGTAAATTTATTCAGAGATCTGGAAAGAAGCGGTTCCGAAATAAATTTATTACCTGAAGAAGCCGCTTTAAACCACTCGCGATCATGCACATCTACAATCTTTCCATCGCTCGCCGTGCGCACACCGGAAAGCCCATATAGATTAAGCTGTTCTATTTTTTCATTAGAAGAAACCGCTTTTTGTAAATAATCTACCTTATCCTGATACGGCACTGCCGGATCCTTTAAAACCGGTTCCCTAGCGATATCCTCAAGAATTTGAAAAAAAATCGAAATACGCCCGTCTATGATTTCTGCCGTAGCGGATGCCTTATCGATAAGATGAGTATCAACTTTTTCGACTACTGCTTTGCGTGCAATACGTATCGATAAAAAACTTAATATAAAACTGACTATCAAAATAAGCAGACCGAATATAACCATAAACTTGCTGCACAATGAAAAACGCTTTCCTCTTGCCATTTTTATAACTCCTTAGCACTAGAGTATATTTCATCTTGAAATCACCTCTTGCCGTGCCTATTTAAAGGCTAATTGTATACCTTTTCATCGGAAAATGCAAGATAAAGAAATGCTTCTAAAAAACAACAATATATAAATATTACAGTTTAGCATTCTTATTCCATATTAACAGTTAAGCTTGCTTAATTTATTTCTTTACATCTTTTTAACAACAAATCTGATATATGTATCAAAACCAAGACTCTTATAGAAACACTTTGCATCTTCGTTCAGTTCCCAATGGCTCAGCTCAATTTGTGAGGCTTTTTCTTTAACGGCAATTTTTTCAATTTCTTTTATAAGGGCCTTGCCGATTCCCTTTCGCCTATATTCAGGAGCTATGCCGATTTGATCGATATGTATTCCTCTATAGGCTTTTCTAAAAGGATTTTCTTGATAATCCCGAATATAAAATAAAGCATAACCGGCATCTTTTCCGTCACAAGAGACAATATAGCAAAACCAATTTTTTTCTTGTAATTGCTTTTTAAAAAAGTTTAATGTTTCATCATATGAAAAAGGTTTAAAATACTCAGGATACAATCTATAATGAAGCTCTTGTACATCTTTATTCATTAATGCGATGTACTCGGCATCTTTTGATAACCTAAAACTTAAATCCATAATTTTTCCCTCCTTATATTTTATGATATTCGAGGTAATAATGGAGCTATTACCTCAAGTCATCCGCTTAAGCGTTTTTCCATTCTTTCTATCGCCCTGATATGAATGCGGTCATGCCAAATCGTTCTACGAATTACTTTTTTAACCGTCCAATCCTCACTCTCATTACGATACAGCTTATTGCCCTCTTTTAGATATTTTTCCTTTAGTTTTTCTATAAATTTCATACGATTGAGCCGGAACTCATCGGCTATATTCATTTCAGTACCGATTTGATTTAAATAGTAATTTTGAACATTAACAATGTGACGATATTGATCATTAATTGTACAATATACATCACCGTAAAAAGTTTTCCGCTTCATCGTAATGTCAACTAGCGATTTATTCTTCATTTTTTTATATATTTCTTCAGTTTTTGTTCCGGAAAGTAAAACTTTATTACACCAAAAAAGAAAATCGTCTTGCTTATCAAAATCGATTAGCTCCGAATCAAATATAATATCCGAATCGGCATCCTCAATGTGTAAACCGGATTCTTTTATTTCTTCATTTATTTGAATATCGACAGCTCTTTCAAAATTAAGCCATTCAGTATATAAAGCTATTTCTTTATTGACTTTACCCCTAGCCTCTTCCGGTGTCTTCCCCCGAATATAAGCGCCGGGTAAATCTTTTATCCAACCAAGAAAACCTAAGCCGTTAGTTTCGTAGATTATCTGCATTAAAGCCTCTTTATGAAAAAATATTGTTGATGCATTTTTTATGCTTCATTCCGATTTCTTCAGTTTTCACGCTCACTCATGTATTTTTTTACTTCGGCAGGAGTCAACATACGTATCTGTGTATGCGGATATTCTTTATATTTCCCAACAGTAAAAAGAGGTTCGGTTTGTTTGCATTGTTTGTCTTTATTCTTTTCCAAAAATAAAAGCAGATCGTCATAGGACGGGAAAATTTTATATGATTTTTTACCCTTGCTGTTTTCTATTTCGTAGATACCGCAGGCCTTCTTTTCGGTATAATCCGCAGTCCGCAAATAGAGTTTTGCAATTTCCAATGATTTAAACGGGAAATTCCATCTTTGCAAACCCCGTTGCGGATCATGTTCAATACAAATACATCGGCCGCAGGTTCCGCAGATATATTGCGTATGATTTTCCAAGCAATCTACGGGATTCAGTAATGGGGTAATTCTGTTTTCACTTACATAGCATTCTTTACACATAGTATCCTCCTATTAAACCTTAGCTCTGCTTTTTGCTGTTACACATGGAACATCAATACGTAAAACAGTAACCTGTTTTGTCATCTGTTCGGTTATTTCAAAATCTCTGCCTGTCTGTGTTTTCATCAGCAGCTGCAAGCCTAAAATTTTTTCTTTTACATCTTCAACAAAAACAGCTGTGCCGTCTCCCATAACGCTTGCATATTCCGATCCGTACGCACACGGAATTTCTCCTCCGGAAATAATCACAGCTTCCGTTTCAAGCTCGATAAAAACATGCGGGTTCTTGTTGATAATATCCAGCTTCCGCCCTTTTTTTGCACAATGCACATATAAAGTCAATTTGCCTTCGTTAAATATAAAACCGTACTGCATCGGCTCTACATACGGCCTGTCATTATCGATCATACCGATATGTACAACCTTTGCTTTTTCGATAATTGATTGTATTTGCCGATTATCCGTTACTGCCCTGTCTACTCTTCTCATAAATAAACCTCCCTTATATCAATTGATAATTTGTAATGTTTAATGTGTAATTACCGCATACCGTACGTAGGCTACTTTAATTACCAATTACAAATTATCCATTACCAATTGATTATGTATTCTTTCTCCACGGAATAAAGCGGTTGACCCGTTTACTATAAGCTTTATATTCCTCGCCGAAGCGTTCTGAAAGCCATCTTTCTTCCGTGAGCTTCATAAACACGGTAAGGTATACCCAAAAGAGCGGCGGCAAAATCAATACATACCAATTCCGGCAGAATAGCAGAGCACCGATACAGATAAACAAAAAAGCGGAATAAATGGGATTACGCACGATGGCATACACGCCGCCGGTTTCAAGCCGGTTCGATTTTATCGTGATGTCGATCTTGGCACTGAATACCGCAGCGTACCACAAGATAATACCGCCTGCAATACACAAGATTCCGGCAATTACAAAAAGAACCGTAATGACCCCGCCGCCAACATAGCCGCTTGTAAGCATATTGAATTTGACAAGCGCAATCCCTGCAGCGGTGAACGCAATCATAATTGCAATACACACCGGCCCTACCCCCATAACAGGGAGATGTTCTTGGTTTTCTTTTTTCATCCTATATAAAATCCTTCCTTAAAATTGAACAGCTGAACAAAATATCAATTTTGGAAGCTGTTCAATTCGCCGTTTCGTAACGTCAGTGAGAAACGGCATACAATAAAGCGATGTTTGTCGAAAGGCAAACTCGACAGCGTTTTTTGACAATGCCATCTGCATTGTCAAAAATAAGCCTTCATAACTTTTTAAAGAGAAGATATGCGGCCGCTGCCTGAACTTTTAGTCTCAACAACAGGATTACCCTTATAACGGATGGAACCGGAGCCGCCTATATCGGCTTTTAAATGCCGTATAACCCATACTTTTGCAGAACCGGAGCCTGAAACTGAAATATCCGCCTTTTCGGTCTCAAAATCGGTTGTTTTTATGTCTCCGGAACCGGAAATAACAGCGTTTATATTTTGAGCTTTCCCTGTTGCGGAAAAATCGCCTGAGCCGGATACGTCCACTTTTAGAGTGTTTACCGTAATATCGCGTGCGGTAATATTACCGCTGCCTGAGATATCTATCGACATTGAATCTTCAGGCATATTGAATGATGAAATGACAGCTGTAAGTGAACCGAACGTCTGCAACTTTATTAAAGCAGGCATTGTGATAGAAACTTTACACTGAGTCGGTGATATGCTGTATCTGTATCCAGACTTAAAACCGATGTTAAGAGTGGTACCTGTAAGAGATATATCCAAATAGGGGAAAATATTTTCATCCGTTTCAATTTGAATGGAAAAGGTTTCGCTATACCGTATATCGGCAGTCCAACCGCCCTTGATGCAAACAGTATTAAAACCGCTTTCAGGGAATGATTTAGTTTCCATCTTTCCGTTTCCTTTAATGACTTCGTCCGAACCGGAAAAAGATCGGCAGCCGATACAAATAATAAAAAGGGCTGTTATTGCGTAAGCTTTTACAACACCGATTACTTTGACTTTATTCATAAAAACTCCTTAAGATAAGTTTCTTTTATAATAATACTTTAAAACCTCAAATATGTCAATGCTGAAAAAAAAATTACTTCCCAATCTTTGAATTTACTTTAATCCTTTTGTTTCAATCTCAACCAAAGAGTAACCTAAATCCTATGATAATTTGCGGGATTCCAAAGGGCAGCAAGCCCTTTGGCAGACGGAAAAGGAAGGAGGGGTTTTAGGGGAGGAAAGGTACAGCCAGCGCAGCTTCAAGGCAAACCTGTTCTGTCGGGGTGTCCTTCCTCCCCTAATCCTAGAGATCATCCAAAAAGCTTTCTTCTTCGATAAGTTCTTTTTCTTCAAGGGCTTGAGCAGCTTCCGCTTCAAGTCTTCGGCGTTCAAGGATTTCGTTCATCTGAATATCCAAGTCGCTCTTGTTTTTATCGAAAAGTTTAATATCTCGGTACTGCTTCATCCCTGTTCCGGCAGGAATAAGGTGGCCGATAATTACGTTCTCTTTTAGACCGCGAAGCTCATCCGAAGAGCCTGCAATAGCGGCATTTGTAAGAACCTTCGTGGTTTCTTGGAAAGAAGCGGCAGAAATAAAGGAGTCGATGTTTAAGGCTGCCTTTGTAATTCCTTGGAACATAGGACGGGCAACTGCAGGCTGACCTCCTTCTTCCTTAACCCTCTTATTTTCCTCATGGAAGCGGTATTTATCTATCTGCTGGTCAAAGATAAACTTGGTATCTCCAACCGAAACAATCTTTACCTTTCGGAGCATCTGACGGACGATTATACCCACATGTTTATCGTTGATGGTAACACCCTGAGCATCGTAAACTTCCTTGATTTCCTTCATCAAGTAGTTTTGAAGAGCATTTTCACCGAGGATATTTAAAATATCATGCGGATCAAAGCTGCCGTCACACAAGGGCTCTCCAGCTTTTACAGTATCTCCGTCACGGACAAGCATTCTCTTTCCGATAGGGACCAAGTGCTTTACATCATGACCGTATTCGTCTTTAACCACAATAGTTCTCTTGCCTTTGAGTAAGCCTTTCTTTATGGTAACAACACCTGCTATAGCGGCAAGAACGGCTGGGGACTTTGGTCTGCGGGCTTCAAGGAGTTCCGAAACTCTAGGAAGACCTCCTGTAATATCCTTTGTCTTTACCGACTCTTTTGCTATCTTTGCAAGGATTGCACCGGCCTTAATTTCCTGACCTTCTTCAACCAAAAGCTGAGCACCTCCGGGGAGGAAGTAAGAGTCCTCACCTACGGGGTTACCCGATTCATCTGAGATAAAGATACGGGGCTGCATTTTATCAAAGTGAGCGTCGCTTATTCGCTTTTCGACAACGCCTGTCTCTTCATCTGCTTCTTCTTTTAGGGTTGTACCGGGAAGAATATCTTCAAAGCGGACAAAGCCGTCATATTCAGCTAAAATAGGATCGGCGAAGGGGTCGAAGGTACCGACCGTTTCTCCGGCCTTTATAACATCATTTTCTTTTACTATAACCTCTGAACCGTTTCTTATCTCTATTGTCTGCTCTTGACCTGTCAAATAGATAATATTATCTCTGACCTCGGCAATGGCTATATTTTCTGAAAGCACTTCCTTTCCGTTCTTTAATGTATAAAGAGGATTACCCTTTACTACCCTTGTGCCTGTACTTACAAGAGCTGTTTCACCTTTTTTAAGAGCATATTCGTTCAATACCCTGCTGAAGGTAAACTCGCCCTTTCTTGTAAAGAGGAAGTGGCCGTTTTTAAGGGTTACATAAGACCCCTTTATACCGCGAACGATGATAGAATAATCGTTAAATACGATTCTGTTCTCTTCAACATTTTTAGAAGCCGTACCGCCTTCATGGAATGTACGCATCGTAAGCTGAGTACCGGGCTGACCGATGGACTGGGCTGCGATAATACCTACAGCCTCCCCTATTCGGACAATCCTGTTTCGGGCAAGATCCCGTCCGTAACATTTTACGCAAACACCGTGCTTGGATTCGCAGGTTAAAACGGTGCGGAGCTTAACGGTTTCAACACCGGCTTCTTCTATCTTCTTAGCTGTTTCATCGGTAATATATTCGTTTACATCGATAAGAAGCTCTCCCGTAATGGGGTGAATAACCCTTTCCAGAGTGTATTTTCCGGCAATACGCTCGCTCAAGGATTCGCGGATTTCGTCTCCGCGTTTAATTGCGGCATATTCGATACCGTTAATGGTACCGCAGTCTTCTTCGTTTACAACTACGTTTTGGGCAATATCAACCAGACGGCGGGTCAGGTAACCTGCGTCAGATGTTTTAAGAGCCGTATCGGTCAAACCTTTTCGGGCACCGTTAGTCGAAATAAAGAATTCCATAACATTTAAGCCTTCTTTAAAGTTCGATCTAATCGGAAGTTCGATGATGTCTCCCGTAGGCTTGGACATAAGTCCTCGCATTCCGGCAAGCTGATTTATCTGATCCTTATTACCGCGGGCACCCGATGTAGCCATCATGTGGATGGTGTTAAATCCGCCCTTATCTTCTTGCAGACGGTTCATAAGAATCTCTTTAAGATTGGAGTTTGTCTTCTGCCAAACGTCAACCACACGGTTATAGCGCTCTTCTTGGGTAATGTGGCCGCCCTTATACTGGTTATAGATTTCCAAAACCTCTTTGTTGGCTTTTTCGAGCATTCCGGCCTTCTCAGGAGGAATAATCATGTCTTCCATACTCAAAGTCGCCCCGAAATATGTGGCATACTTATAACCGACAGCCTTGAGCTTGTCCAAAAGCTGAACAGCCAGCCATGGCCCCTTATCCTTAAAGACCTCTTCTATAAGTTTTCGTATTTTTTTATCGTTTAAAGCATCATTTGTAAAGGGAACGCCTTCGGGCATTTCTTCATTAAATAAAATCCTTCCCGGTGTAGTCCTTACGGTTTCAATCTTGCCGGGTTCCGTTTCATAGTCGATTAAAACGGGTTCCTGCCAGCCGACAGCATGACATTCTGCGGCCATCAAAACTTCTGCAACGGAAGAATAAAGGCGCTCTTTTTTACCCTCAGGCAGAGCTCTTTCCTTTGTAAGATAGTAAAGGCCCAGAACCATATCCTGTGTCGGGAAAACTATTGTTTTTCCGTTTGCAGGGTCAAGAAGGTTTCGGGCTGAAAGCATCAGTGTCCAGCACTCCATTTGAGCCGCCTGAGTAAGCGGAACGTGGATAGCCATCTGGTCGCCGTCAAAGTCGGCATTAAAGGCCTTACATACAAGAGGATGGAGGCGGATAGCCTTTCCTTCTACCAAAACGGGTTCAAAGGCCTGAATGCCAAGCCTGTGAAGGGTCGGAGCACGGTTTAAAAGAACCGGATGCTCGCTTACAACCTCGTCAAGAACTGCAAAAACTTCAGCAGCTTCCTGTTCTACAAGGAGTTTTGCCTTTTTAATATTGGAAACAACTTCCTTTTGAACAAGTTTTTTCATTATAAAGGGCTTAAACAGCTCCAAGGCCATCTTAGTGGGCAGACCGCACTGCCAAAGTTTAAGCTCAGGGCCTACAACGATAACGGATCGGCCTGAATAGTCGACACGCTTACCTAATAGGTTTTGGCGGAACCTTCCCTGCTTTCCCTTTAAAAGATCCGAAATAGATTTTAGAGGTCTGTTTGAAGCTCCCTTAATAGCCTTTTTGCGCTTTGAGTTATCGAATAAGGCATCAACCGCTTCTTGGAGCATTCTCTTTTCGTTTCTGATAATAATATCTGGGGCCTTTAATTCCATGAGCTTACTCAAACGGCTGTTTCTGTGAATAACCCTTCGATACAAGTCATTGAGGTCGGAGGTTGCAAAGCGGCCTCCGTCAAGCTGAACCATGGGGCGTAAATCCGGAGGAATAACCGGAATAACATCAAGAATCATCCATTCGGGTTTGTTGCCCGATGCTCTAAAATTTTCGACTATTTCGATTCTACGCAAAAGGCGTTGATCGCTTTTTGCACCTTTTTCAATCATCTTAGCACGAAGCTGGGCAGCAAGCTCATCTAAATTTATGTTTTGAAGAAGGGTTTTAATAGCCCCTGCTCCCATGCCGGCAGTAAAGGCGGCTCCATAGCGTTCGTGGGCATCCCTGTACTCATCTTCGGTTAAAAGCTGCATGGGTTCCAAGTCGGTATCGTTTGCATCTATAACGATGTATTTTTCATAGTACAAAACAGACCTGAGGGCTGCAACCTGTAGGTTAAGCAAAAGTCCCATTCGGCTAGGTACCGAGCGGTAATACCAAATATGAGAAACGGGAGCTGCAAGTTCTATATGTCCCATGCGTTCACGGCGGACCTTAAAGTGAGTAACCTCAACACCGCAGCGGTCGCAGATAACGCCCTTATAACGGATTGATTTAAACTTTCCGCAAAAACATTCCCATTCCTTTGTGGTTCCGAATATTCTTTCGCAAAATAAACCGTCCCTCTCCGGACGCAAGGTTCGGTAATTGATTGTTTCAGGCTTTTTGACTTCCCCATAGGACCAAGCCCTTATAGTGTCGGGTGAAGCAAGCCTTATCATCAAGCTGTCAAAATCCTGTATATCTCTCATAATCTTTCCCTCTCCTTACTTCCGTTAAAAGTTAGTACTTGTTTTTTCGCGTTTAATTAGCTCTTCATCTCTTTCGGTTAAAGGAATCTGCTGACCCTTTGCATCATAGATTGTAAAGTCGAGAGCTAAACCTCTTAATTCCTGTACCAATACGTTAAAGGATTCGGGAATACCGGCAGAGCTTGAAGGCTCGCCCTTAACGATGGATTCATATATTTTAGATCGTCCGTGCATATCGTCGGACTTGATTGTAATAAGTTCCTGCAAGGTGTTAGCTGCACCGTAAGCTTCAAGTGCCCAAACTTCCATTTCTCCCAAGCGCTGACCGCCGAATTGAGCCTTACCGCCCAAGGGCTGCTGGGTAACAAGAGAATAGGGGCCTGTTGATCGGGCATGCATTTTGTCGTCTACCAAGTGAGCCAGCTTTAAGAAGTAGATAACCCCGACAAATACCTCGTTTTCAAAGAGGCGGCCGGTTAAGCCGTCTCGGAGTTTTACCTTAGAGCTGGTAGGATAGCCGGCTTCTTTAAGTTTTGCTTCAATCTGTTCCATACTGGGAGACTCAAAAACCGGAGACTCGTACCACTCATTCAACTTTAATCCTGCAAGGCCCAGCTCCGATTCCAAAATCTGGCCGATGTTCATTCGAGAAGGAACACCGAGCGGGTTTAGACAAATATCAAGAGGCGTTCCGTCTTCCATGTAGGGCATATCTTCTTCGGGGAGAATTCTGGCTACAAGACCCTTGTTTCCGTGGCGGCCTGCCATTTTATCTCCCTCGCGGAGTTTTCGTTTTGTTGCGATCAAGACCTTTACAACTTCATCTACACCGGGGCTCAAGTCATCTCCCTGATCCCTCTTTAAGCGCTGAACATCGATAACCGTTCCCTCGGTTCCATGGGGAACACGCAGGGAGGTATCCCGAACTTCCTTAGCCTTTTCACCGAAGATAGAATTAAGGAGCTTAAATTCGGGGGTTGTATCGCTTTCGCTCTTAGGAGTAACCTTTCCGACAAGGATATCGCCGGGCTTTACCTTAGAGCCTATGCGGATAATACCTTCGCTGTCGAGGTCATCCAAGCTCTTTTCGGACTTATTCGGAATATCGCAGGTCATCTTTTCGGCACCCAGCTTTGTTTCCCGAACATCGGTTGAAAGCTCTTTTATATGGATAGAAGTGAACATATCTTCTTTTACGACCCTGCGTGAAATTAAGATAGCGTCTTCGTAGTTATAACCGTTCCAAGGAACGAATCCTACGAGGATATTTCGGCCTAGGGCCAATTCTCCGTTATAGGTTGCAGGACCGTCAGCTATGGGCTGTCCTTCCTTAACCGTATCGCCTACATTGACGATGGGGCGCTGATGGTAACAGGTTTCTTGGTTCGTCCTTTGATATTTTAAGAGAGTGTATTCGTCCTTATCTTCTTTATTTTTTCCCTTTCCGGGGGCTATGATAATCGTATCGGAAGAAACAAACTCAACCTTTCCCGATCTTTTTGCCTTAATCAAAACACCCGAATCATAGGCGCACTTTTTTTCCATACCGGTTCCGACTCGCGGAGGTTCGGGGAAAACAAGAGGTACGGCCTGACGCTGCATGTTAGAACCCATGAGGGCACGGTTAGCGTCGTCATGTTCAAGGAAGGGAATTAGAGAAGCCGAAACGGATATAATCTGTTTTGGCGAAACATCCATATACTGGATATCTTTCGGGCTTCTTGAAGTATAGTCTCCAAGCCTTCGGCACGAAACTTGATCCGTATTAATCTTTCCGTCCTTTCCGATAGCGGAAGAAACCTGACCTATAAAGTACTTGTCTTCATCCATTGCGGACAAGTATTCGATTTCGCGTGTAGCAACCCCGTTTACAACCTTTACATAGGGAGCTTCCAAAAAGCCGTATTCGTTTACACGGGCATAGTTTGCCATAGAAACGATAAGACCGATGTTCGGACCTTCAGGGGTCTCGATAGGACACATTCTTCCGTAGTGGGTATAGTGAACTTCTCGTACCTCAAAGCCTGCCCTATCGCGTGAAAGACCGCCGGGGCCTAAGGCATTAAGACGGCGCTTATGAGTAAGCTCTGCCAAGGGGTTTACCTGATCCATGAACTGGGATAACTGGCTTGCTCCGAAGAATTCTTTGATAGCTGCAACGATGGGCTTAATGGAAATTAAGTCCTGAGGTTTGATGGTATCCATTTCCTTAGAGCTCATCCTGTCGCGGGCAATTCTCTCCATTCTGGAGAAGGCTTTTTTTAGAACATCGGTCATAATTTCGCCGACTGACCTAATTCTCCTGTTTCCTAAGTGGTCAATATCGTCAATGGCTTCTTCACCTATGTAAACCTTGATCAAAAGTTTCATCGTTTTAAATATGTCTTCTTCAATTAAGGTTGTACCTTGCACATCATCCGGATAGTCAAATTTTTTGTTTAATTTATATCGGTCGACCTTGCCTATGTCGTATCGGCGGGCCGTAAAGAACATATTGTGCAGATCTTCTTTTGCATTTTCATAGGTTATAGGATCTCCGGGGCGGATAACGCTGTAAACTGCATTTAAGGCATCTTCAACTGTAGGCTCATCGTTTACGGCCGGATCGGGAGTATACTTGATTTCTTCCCTTTCAAAGCAGTTGATGATGATCTGAGAATCTAAAGAGTCTTTTCCTTTAAAGTCGATTATCGTTATCTTTTTAACGTCATTTTGAATTAAATCATCTATGTTGTGAGGATGAATTTTTTCACCGGCTTGATGCATCTTACGTTTTTCGCCGTCTTCACCCTTAACAAAGACATCCCTAGCCAGTACCTGACCGATTAACTCCTCATACTCAGCCCTGTCCGAAGATATTTTTGCCGTCTTGGTCTTATAGAAAAGGTCGATAATTTTTTCTCTTGTGTCATATCCGAGAGCACGTAAAAATATCGTACCTAAAATTCGCTTTTTACTGTCGAGCTTTGCGTAGATAAGCTCTTTTTTCTGATCTATTTCAAATTCAAGCCATGTTCCTCGGTAGGGAATAATACGGCTTGAGTAAACGCCCTTTTCATGCGAAAAGATTACACCTGGAGAACGGTGAATCTGAGAAACTACAACCCGTTCAGCTCCGTTGATAATAAAGGTTCCTCTTTCCGTCATTAGAGGAATATCGCCCATGTAAATGTTTTTGCGGCGTATTTCCTTAGTTTCTTTAAAAAATAAGTCTATTTCGGCTTTTAAGGGAACAGAATATGTCAAGCCCTTTTGTTTGCATTCAATTTCAGAAAATTTAATACTGTCATAATCAAGAGAATAGGAAAGATATTGCAAAGCCATGTCTTCATTTATACTTTCAATCGGAAATGTTGTATTAAAAACCGACTCTAAACCCTCAATCTCGGCCGTATCTGTCTTTTTTTCTTTATTTAAAAATTTATTGTAAGATTGAATCTGAATATCTATAAGGTTAGGAAGCTCCATAAAATTCGGAACATCCTTACCGTAATACCTTCGATCTATCTTTTGGCCTCTTGCAAACATCCCTTACCCCCAATTTTATATTTAATCACAAAAAGACTTCCTGAAATTCCAACAGGAAGTCTTAGAGAAAACTTATTGTTTATAATGTTATGCTTCTCTTTGGAAGAAGCATAACAATGTCCGGCATAAAGCCGGTATTTTGCTTATTAAGCAATTTCAACTTCACCGCCGGCTGCCGTAATAGCTTCCTTAATTTTGGCTGCTTCTTCTTTAGAAACATCCTCTTTAAGAACTTTCGGAGCTCCTTCAACGAGCTCTTTAGCTTCCTTCAAGCCGAGACCGGGAATAACGTTTCGAACTTCCTTGATAACGCCGATCTTTTTACCGGGGTCGGAAAGACCTTTAAGAGTAACAGTGAATTCTGTTTTCTCTTCTTCAGCGGCTCCGCCGGCTGCAGCTCCGCCTGCAACTACTGCAACGGGAGCAGCGGCTGTTACGCCGAATTTTTCTTCCATAGCTTTGATAAGCTCAGAAAGTTCGAGAATCGTTTTTTCGCCGATTGCTTCAATAATTTGTTCATTTGTTAATGCTGCCATATTATCTTCTCCTTAAAGTTAGATTTTTGTGCTCAATGCACCTTAAGCAGACAGGGGGTCAGCTTTTGAAGCCTGACTGCTTAACTACTTTCGGAAATATCCGAAAGCTTGTTTTAAGCCTCAGGAGCTGCTTCGGGAGCAGACTCTGCTGGCTGTTCAGCCGCTTTTTCCTCTGAAGCAGGAGCTTCAGCTTTTGCTTCTGCGGGAGCTGCGCCTTGGGCACCGCCCTCTGGGCCGCCCTTATCCACAATCGCTTGTAAGGTGCGTACAAACTTAGAAGTTGTAGCATTGACTGTAGACATAAACATTGCAATAAGATCTTTTTTGCCGGGAAGCTTTGAAAATGCCTCAATTTGCTTGGCATCATAAATTTCACCGTCAACCACTGCACCCTTAATTATAAGAGCGGGTGCATCTTTTGCATATTCAAACAAGGTCTTAGCAGCAAGGTTTGCATCTTCTGCAATCATAGCCAAGGCTGTAGGTCCGGTTAACCAAGAATCTACATCCTTAATATCGGCATCTTCAAAAGCAATACGTGCAAAATTATTGCGTACAACCTTGTATGTGCAAGCATTTTCCCTGAGCTTTTTACGGAGCTCGGTAATCTGCTCAACTTTTAAACCTCTGTACTCGGTAAAAATAAAAGCGGAGGAGGCTTTTACATCATTTTTGATGCTTTCAATCGCTTCGGTTTTTTGGCGATTCGGATTTTTTGTTCTTAATGCCATTTTACTCTCCTACCTTATAATCAACCCAAACGCCGGGGCCCATTGTCGAACTAATCGATACGGATCTGATATAGTCGCCTTTTGCATCAGCAGGCTTTTTTCTCATCGTTTCGTTGATAAGAGCCTGTATATTTTCAACTATCTTAGAAGAATCCATAGAGATTTTTCCTATGGGAAGGTGTACAACTCCGCCCTTGTCGGCACGGAATTCTACACGGCCCTTCTTAAGCTCATTTATAGCGCTTGCAATATCCGTAGTAACCGTTCCCGTCTTGGGGTTAGGCATCAAACCTCGTCGGCCGAGTACCATACCCAAGCGTCCTACATCCTTCATCATGTCGGGGGTAGCAACCGCGATATCAAAATCGAGCCAACCGCCCTTTACCTTTTCAATGTATTCCGTAGAACCGGCATAAGCAGCTCCTGCGTCAAGAGCTTCTTTTACTCTATCGTCCGTACAAAAAACCAAAACTTTTTTTTCGCCCCTAAACTGGTGGGGAAGAACAAGGGTATCTCTAACGCTCTGTCCCTTACCAAGGGTCAAACTTACATGAACTTCAACTGTTTCATCGAATTTGGCGTATTTAAGCTCTTTGACAATATCAACAGCCTTGGGAAGCTCGTAGGATGCTGTAGAATCATACTTTGCAAGTGCATTTTTGTAATTTTTTCCGTGTTTCATACTAGCGCTCCACCTCTACACCCATGCTTCGTGCAGTTCCTGCAATGATTTTCTTTGCAGCTTCAATGTCGTTTGCATTGATATCGGGCATCTTTGTTTTTGCGATTTCTTCCAATGCGGCCTTTGAAAGTTTTCCAACTTTTGCAGTAACCGACGTGGCAGAACCTTTTTCAATCTTACAGGCTTTTTTGATTAAAACCGATGCGGGCGGTGTTTTGAGGATAAAAGTAAAACTCTTATCTGCATATACCGTGATAACAACGGGGATAACCAAACCGGGCTCCATGGACTTTGTACGGTCATTAAATTGCTGTACAAACTGGGGTGCACTTACACCGTGCGGGCCTAGAGCCGGGCCTATAGGCGGTGCAGGAGTTGCTTTTCCTGCCGGACACTGAAGTTTAATCTGTGTCACAACCTTTTTCTTTGCCATCTTCTCTCCTTCCGGTACAAACGGAGGTCTACCCTCCTCCCGTAATATACAATTAAAGTGCGGGCAAAAGACCGCACTTATTTAAACCTTAAATGATTTCCGCTTGAGACATTTCGACTTCAACCGGGGTTGTCCGGCCGAAAATTGCTACCATAACTCTTAACTTGTTTTTATCTGCCATAACTTCATCGATGACGCCGGTAAATGAGGCAAAAGCACCTTCGATAATTTTAACATGCTGTCCTTCACTGAAATTCTGAATAACGCGGATATTCTTATCGCCCTTAATTTCGCCGGTTTTTTGCAGTATTTCTTTAGCTTCATCTGGAGAAATAGGCTGAGGTTTTTCATTTCCCGCTGTTCCCAAAAAGCCCGTAACACCCTGAATCTTTCTGATTTCAGAACAAACACTTTTCCAACCCACATCAGGCAAATTCATTTCAATAAGCATATAACCGGGAAGAAACTTGCGTTTAACATTGCGTTTTTTTCCGCCCTTATTTTCGATTACAAGCTCTTCAGGTATCTTTATATCTGTAACAAAATCTGCAGAAATAATTCCTTTTTCGATGAGAGTACGTATTGTTCTTTCAATTTTATTCTCATAACCCGAATAGGTATGAAGAATATACCAAGCCTTAGCCATTACTTAAAAAATCCAACCTACACAAGCTATAAAGAAAGCATCAAGACCGCCGAGAAAAACAGCCACTATAAGAGTAGAAACCAAAACAACTTTTACAGAAGACCATACTTCCGCAGTTGTCGGCCATACAACCTTTCTAAGCTCTCCTATACATTCTTTCCAAAAAGTTCCAATCTTAGCCATAAAAACCTCGTTTTTAAAATTACAGGCCAGGAAGGACTCGAACCCTCAACATTCGGTTTTGGAGACCGACGCTCTACCATTGGAGCTACTGACCTAATTAAATATAAATCCGTTACCTAAACGGCAGCGGATTCATTCGGCTACTTTATCTTTGTTTCCTTATGCAATGTATGCTTTCTATCAAAAGAACAATACTTCATAAGTTCAAGTTTACCCTGAATATTTTTTCTGTTCTTAGATGTAGTATAATTCTTTCTTTTGCATTCGCTGCATTGAAGAGCTATGAGCTCTACAGCTGTCTTTTTAGCCATTATCTTACCCTCCGCAAAATTATAGGTCTTTTCTGAAAAGCTCCCGAGCAGAATTGAACTGCTGACCCCAACCTTACCATGGTTGTGCTCTGCCGACTGAGCTACAGGAGCAAAATACCCATAAAATAGGTTCGAGCATTTTACCAAATAGACTTCTTTTTGTCAATAGCTTGATTATAGAATTTTAACTAAATTAGAAATAAAATCAGACATTCCTTAATAAAGAAATGCCTGAGATTTTAAAAAGTAAATTTAAAAGAGGCCGGAGCCTCTAAAAGTTATAAAAATTCAAAACCTTCAAAATATACGATAATCTTTCAGCGTAATAATTTATTTCGGTTTCTTCTAAGAGATTTTTTGCAGCATATAAATCGTGAATACTGCTCTTACCTTGTTTATAAAGCTCTTCAGCAAGGGTAAAGTAGTTTTTTTGAATTTCAAGGACAGATTTTGACATTTCGGATAGAAATAGGGATTTTTCTATATTTTTTAACCCATTATTTTTTCCTTCTTCAATACTGTGCCTTAAAAATTTTTCATCCAAAGAGTTAATCTCTTTTAAAATTTTAAAATTCTTATTCAGTCTAAAATCATCATGCAAGGGAGAGAGGTTTATTCTTAAATTCATAGATACCGACCACTTTAGCCTAGGATCATCCTTCCAATACCCGGTAAAAGCAGCCGGAAAAGAGGGATAATTTTCTTTAGACGGAACAACATCAGCACCGACCGATAAAAAAAGCCTTGGAATCCTTGTATTAAAATTTTGAACCGACTGCATCCACGAAATTTCATGCTGTAAAAGACTCAGCTCATCCTCGGCTGGAGCTTCTTTTTGAAGATAAAAAGCAAAATTTTCAAAAAAAGTCAGCCAAGAATTAATATCTTCGCTCAAATCTCTAAAACTCAATCCCATAGCTTCTATTTCGCCCATAAGAACTTCGTAGATTTGTTTTGTTTGAAAAAGCAAAATTTCTTCTTGCCGGATCTTTTAATTTTTTTCGGAAAAGTCCAAGACAGACAGCTTTCCTTGAGAAAATAAAATTTCGTTTTTTGCAGTTTCTTCAATGTTCCATTTTTGAACATTCTCCAAGAGTTCTATCTTTTTCTTTAAAATTTTTTCGGAACCTATAGCAGAAAGTATTTTAATAATCAAGGTCTTCTTTGCTTTATCTTTTTCTAGCACGGAAAGCTGCTTTTTCATTTTATAAAGTCCGAAATCCTGTTTTATAAAATCAGACAGAATAGAAGGAGCCATAAACCAAAGGGGAATATTTAAATCTGCAGAAGAACTAAAGCTGTAAGAATATTCAGGCTTATTATCAAAAAATATTCCGCATGACTGTTTACCGGCAAGCTTAAGGTCTATACCCAATGGAATCCTTTGACCAATCCATAAGGAAGAAGCAAGATCAAGGCGCTTATAATGTTGATCCAGCTTAACACCTGAAACAGCACTATTTAAATCAAGATAAGGGAAAGGCAGCCACTTTGTAAACTCCGAAAAAGTCCCCATCTCATTTAATTTAAAACCTAATTCCATTTTTTTATACTGATGATTTTTTTCGATCAGGGGATTTACCCTCTCAAAAAATTCGTTTATTCCAACCTCCTTTTTTACTTCAGTATGGGCTGAAAATAAAATAAAGCCAAAAATTATATTTAATACAAGTTTTTTCATTTTACCTCCAATCTTTTTAATATAAATGACAGGATAGAACCTGTTTCGGTGATTATTGATGCCTCGGCGTCCAATCCGACTTTTAGAAAATGAGCTATACCCTTTTTATCAGGCAAGCTATTTCCATCCAATTTTACAAATACTGCATATTCGGAACTTTTTGCTCCTAAAAAAACATCGGGAAGAATTGTTTCCACTTGCCCGTCAAGGCTGCCGAATTCATGGTGCGGAAAAGCGGGAAATTTTAAACGGACCTTCATGTCTTCTCTTATAAGCCCGGCCTTTGAAGAAGGTAGTCTTAGCACAACCCTAATATTTTCACTTGAGGAAGGCACAATTTTTAATATTTCTTGACCGCTAAAAACATTATCCCCGCAGTTAAGGGATGAAATTTCTTCTATTTCTCCTGAAATCGGAGCATAGAGATTAAAAAGTTTTAAACTTTCTTCTACTTTAAAAAGGGATGTCTTTAAATTTTCTTTTTGAAACTCTAAAGCCTCTTTTTCACTGAGAAGAGAATGAAAAAAAGAATTTTTATACTGATCCAAGTCCCTTCTGCTTTTTTCAAGATTTAAATTAAGCAGTTCAAGTTTTTGATTTGACAAACTAAAATATGGAAGAGACTTTTCTTCTTCAAAAACCCTGAGGTTTAGCTCAAGCGTTTTTTCCAAATTAGTTTTTACAGAAAAATAATTTTCCATCCGTTTATAAGCTATTTCACTTTTAAACGGCACAAGCATTAAGTCCTTTTCTGCACTTTTAATGCATGCATCTGCATCCTTAATTTTCTGTTCGGTTTTAAAAATCAGGCTTTCAAGGTTTTGCTTTTCCTTTTGAGCAACTGTGTTGTCAATGCTTAAAAGAATAGTCCCTTTTTCGACATATTGGCCTGATGTAAAGTGAATGTTTTGTATCTTTCCTGCCGTAAAAGTTTTTACAAAGGAAACATTTTCTATAGGACGCACCATACCTGAAGCCCTTACAACCTCTTCTTTTTTTCCTAAAATGAGCCAAAAGACGGTACAAAGAGCAAGAAGGCAGATAATTGAAATTACGGAACTGAAAATTCCTGCATTTTGTTCTTGCAGCACCTCGCCTGTATAAGTTAAATCCTCAAGATACAAGATAGATTTCATGCAACAACCTCCTCCACATTGTTTTGTGTTTCCCAGAGCCGTGAATAAACCCCGTCTTTTTCAAGCAAGTCTGCGTGTGTTCCTACCTCGGCTATTTCGCCCTTATCGAACACGAAGATTTTATCGCAGTCCTTGATGGAGCTTAATCTGTGAGCTATTATTATCAATGTTCGGCCTACAGTGATTTCTTTAAGGGTATTTAAAACTTCCGCTTCCAGAATTCCATCCAAGGCGGAAGTAGCTTCATCTAAAATTAGCATGGATGGATTGTGCAAAAGGATGCGGGCAATTGCAATACGCTGTCTTTCTCCTCCTGAAAGGGTTGCACCTTGTTCCCCTACAAGAGAATTGTATCTGTCTGGAAGAGCATCTATAAATGAAGAAGCTCTCGAAACTTCAGCAGCTGCAATCATCCGCCTATAATCGCTGTTCCCTGAACTCCAATTTATGTTTTCTGCTATCGTACCAGAAAACAAGAGGATGTCCTGAGGAACATAGCCTATATGTTTGCGGTAAGAGCCGGTTTTTAAATCTTTAAGATTGATGTTATCTATAAAAATATCTCCTTCTTGCGGCAAATAAAATTTCATTAAAAGTTTGGCAATGGACGTTTTCCCGGAACCTGAAGCACCTACAAAAGCGACTCTTTCGCCGGCATTTATAGTCAGATTTATATTATTTAAATTTTTTTTATTGGAATCATAACTGAAGGATAAATTTTTTATATCAATTTTGCCGGCAAGACCATCCAATTCTATTTTTCCCTTATCTAAATCATCTTCAGTTTTTTCATCAAAAATTTCCGAAAGCCTTTCAGCAGCAACATATGCTTCTTGCAGCTGAGGCTGAAGAGTCAATAGACGGGCTAAAGGATCTAAAAAATAACCTGAAAGAATTACAAAGGAAATCAGTTGCCCCAAAGACATTGATCCGTTTAAGATATTTAAGCTGCCTAACCAATATATGGCCAAGGTTCCGCATCTTCCTATAAAATTTTGAAGACTATTTTGATAGTTCGAAAAAGAAGATAAGCTGATTCCCTTTTGAATAGCCTTTACTATTTTGAATTCAGCCCGTTCAAGAGCTTTCGATTCCGCAGCTAGGGCTTTTATAGTAGAAATTCCATTTAAGCTTTCAACAATACAGGAATGCTTGTCCGCTTCTGCCATAGTCCTATTTTTTATTCTTATTTGATAAGGCTTTGTATAAAGCCATACTAATCCGGCACTTATTATAACCGGAATAAGAGCCGCAGCCAATAAATTAGAGCCTAGAGAAATTAGAAAAACTGCACCAAAAATCAGCATTAATGAATCTAAAAGCACGGTCAAAGCAGTTGCAGAAATAAGCTGTCTTATAGTAACCGTATCATTCATCCTTGCAAGAATTTCTCCGGTCTTTTTTCCTGTAAAAAAGCGCATGGGCAAGTGAAGCACATGTTCAAAATAACGGTACAATAAAACCGTATCTATTTTATAACTCATACTCATCAATAATTGATTTCGAGCCAAACCCAACATTCCGCGAAAAACTATTACTGCAAAAAAACCTATCGAAAAACTAGTAAGGGCATCTTTTAAATTAGCACTTAGAACTTCATCAATTAAAAATCTAAAATAAAAGGCACTTATTATACCTAAAAAAGACAAAACCAAGCTCGCCAAAAAGATTTGAGCCGCAGCTTTTTTATACCGTTTTAAAATAGGTAAAAAACGCGAAAGAATATTTGATGAAACCTCTTTTTTAGAAAGGTCCGTATCAGGTACAAGTATAAAAAAGACTCCTGTCCAATTTCTTTTAAAAATTTCCGCTCTAACTTTTTGGTAACCCATAGCAGGGTCTGTCAGATAGACATAAGTTGAATCTGCCTTATAAACCACAAGATAATAATTCTCTTTCCCCCTCATAACATGAGCAATAAAGGGCATCGGTATATTTTTAGGAACCTTTTTTGATTCCGACACGGCGCCTCGGCATGAAAAACCTAAAGATTCGGCAGCATTAATTATGCCTAAACCCGAACTTGCTTTATTACCGGTTTCAACCAATTCTCTTATCTTGCAGATATCGATAGGCTTCCCATAGTGCCTGCATATATTCGCAATACATGCGACACTGCAATCTTCTTGATCTGTTTGTAAAATAATATTTCTCATATTCACACCCCTCTATAATTCTTATACTTATTTTTTGTAATAAATAGTAAAATTTTAAAATTAAATAAAAAAAATAAATACTTGAAAAAAGGGTTAAAAAAGAGTATCATTACTTAAATCAGGAGGTAATAATGAACAAAAATTACAAATTACTTATTGTGTTGTTTGCCCTTATGACGCTTTTGTTTTTTTCATGCGCATCAAAGCAAAAAACGGAAGATATCATCACCAAACCGGAACCTGCAAAAACTGAAGAAGTAAAAGCAGATACTGTAAAGCAGGAAGAGCCTAAGGCTGAACTTATTAAACCTAAAGAAGATCCTCTCCTTGCAGAACTTAAGTTATTAAGGAGTGAAAACGGAAAGGTTAATAAGGCAAAACGAAGAGCCGTATCGCTTGGAGCCGACAAGTCTTATGCCGATTTTTTTAAATTTTCAGAAGACCTTAGGCAAAAGGCTGAAGCTGATGCCTCATACGGAAATCTAAAAGGCGCAATCGAGAAATATAATGAAGCTATTGTAAGATATGATACTCTTTCCAACTTAATGGAGGCCTCAAGCCTAAGAAAAGAAATAGAAGACAATAGTTTTGCAAGGTTTTCACCGGACGATTATGTTGAAGCCGAAAAATTTTCACTCAATGCTGTCGAACACTACAATTTGGATCATAAACTGGCAAAAGAAGCTTCTGAAGATGCTTTAAAATTTTATAAAAAAGTTGTAAACAGGGGTTATCTTGAATTTACAAATGCAGCCGGTGCTTCAGCAAAAGAATATAAAGAAGATTGCGACTCCATAAAGGCCGCAAGAAGCCGAAAAGAGGAATATAATAAGGCTGTAAAAATATTTAACAAAGGAAAAACGGCTGCAGATAGAGCCAATTATAAAGAAGCATATAAAATTTACACCGAATCGGCAGATCTTTTTGCAAAACTATATGAAGAAGTTTCTGCAAAAAGAGCTGAAGCTGAAAAAGCAATGGCTGAAGCAGCAAAAAGACAGCAGGAAAGCTCGAACCTAGCCTTAGAAGCCGATAAAGAGGCCCCCTTAATAGAAGCCGGAGAGGGATTTACCGATGGAGAGCTTGATTTACAAAATGTATCTACACCCGAAACCTCACCCCCCGTTGAAAACATAAACACAAGTAACGAGGGAAACGGCGGTAAGTCCGCAAAAAGACAAGGAGGACTATAATGAAAAAAGTAATCATAATTTTAATATTCTTATCGCTTTTAATGCCTATTTTTTCCGTGTCCTATGATGACAATGAATATCAAAGAAAGAGCCGAGCCTATACGGAGCTTGCAGCAAAATCTTATGATGAAGGCGATTATGATGCAGCCATAGAATATGCCAAACTTGCAGAAAGTTATGCACAGCAGTCGGCAGACTTTATTCAAAGGATGCTTGCAAAAGTCGAAGCAGAACAGGAAATGAATAAGGCCCGTACCAGATTTAACTGGGCAAAGACAAACGGTGCTGAAGAAAAATACCCTGAAGCCTATAAAACGGCAGAAGAAGCCTTAAATGCAGGAAGTATTGCATTCGATAACGAAAACTATGATGTTGCAATTGTCTGTGCTCAACGGGTCTTAGATGCCCTTGGTGTAGTTAAGGGAAAAGACAACACAGGGCTTGCCGAACTTCCCGCTGAATATAGAATACGCACATGGAGAGGGGAAAAGGACTGTTTATGGAATATCGCAGGTAAAAAAGAAATTTACGGAAATCCATTTATGTGGCGAAAACTGTATGAAGCCAACAAAGAAAAACTTCCCGATCCCGCGAATCCTAACTGGGTAGAGCCGGATATTATTTTAACAATACCAAGCATCAAGGGAGAAAAGAGGTCAGGTCTTTTCGATCCTTCACAAGCATATAAAAAATTTTAAATAATACAATTTTGATAAGCTAAAAAATAATCCCCAAAGTCTATAAGATTTTGGGGATTGTTTCTTTTATAAGAAGTCAAAAAGTTTATGAGTCCATCATAGTCTTAATATCCGTAATAGAATAGCCCATTTCGGTTAAAACATCTATTAAAAGCTGCAAATTATGATATAAATAATCATTTCTCGGCGAAGAGGTCTTACCTATTCGAATAGGAATTATAGAACCTACAAAGACGGTATCACAGATATCTTCAATAAGCTCTGCAGAAGACTTATAAAGAGAAGGAACCGAAGACTTTTCATCCGAATTAATCCAATCCGCCAAACGCATGTCCGGTGAAATAAAAGTATAACCGGCTTTTTTTCCGGCATTTACAAACATAGAGGATGATATATAATTAGGCGTATGCCATATAAGAGATAATTCAGAATTTGTAAGGGAATAAAAATCATCCTCATTTCTCGCCAGGCCCTGAACTATAAAATCTTCATCAATTATGTACCCTGAGTCATTTAAATTCCAAGTTGTAAAAAAAAGAGAACCGCACTGATGACCGCTTTTTACAATTTCCTTTACGGCATTTGGATTTTGACGCATTGCTTCTCCATTTATAAAAAAAGTAGATTTTATATTATTTCTTTCTAAGATATAAAGGACATCGGCTATACCATCCATATTATCCATAGCATCAAATACCAGAGCAACCTGTTTTTTTCCGCTCCGGTTTCCATGAGAAAAAACGGATAGAGAGTTTCCGTATTCGGAAGGGATTCTTTTTTGAGAATAATCTTTAAAAAAAACAGCATCTTCTAAAAGAGGACGGGTCATAAAATCTTTAAGCTTGCGTATATAAATCATATTATTAAAATAACCTGAACTAGAGTCGATATAAATTCTGTCCGAGGTATTTGTGTTTTTCTTTTGCATTATTTTTTTTGCAGAAAGCACCCACTTCAAGTTTTCAGTATATTGCAGAACTTCCGAGTCCTTAGGCTGTATCAAAATTTCTTTGCCGGAATCGGACCAGCTATAATCTTTTATTGAAGAAACAAAAAGCTTTTTCTTTATTCCGGGTAAAAAGTTTTTATCAATTTCATACTCGTAAATATAGTTTTCACCGCCCAAAAAAACGGTAGAATTATTTTTCCAAACAGCTGAGATTATTTTTTCGTCGGAAAAAACGGTGAGCTTTTTCCACAAGTCCTTTTCGTCTGTGAGTGAGGTATCATAAAAAACAATCCCGTCAGCTTCCTCAAAAGCTGCAATCTCAAAATTCGGCGAGGCAGCCAGCAGAAAAGAGTTTTCTTTTACAGGCAGGCGTTCAAACCGATCCGGAGAATTTAAAAGCTGCCAAGCACTTAAAATTCTCGAACCGTTCACAATCCCCTCCGCAAAAACAATCGGAAGATTATTTTTCCAATAAACGGAAATCTCAGCTATATTTCCGGGAAGCAATAAATAAGGAATGGTATCGGAAGAATGAGCACTTATATAGTCATCTCCATCCAGTTTTATATAATATACATTCCTTTTACCTTTAAAAAATACGGCAGTTTTTCCGTCCGGCGATATAAAAATAGAATCAACGGCAGGTGAAAAGTCTGAAGGTATTTTTGCTATAAGCTTACCTACAGAAAAAAGAGGGCCATAAAACGCTTTTGTAAAAAGTTCGGTAGAGGACACCTTGTAAAAAGCATTTCCAGATAAAAATATAAATTCTGAAGGGGAGATCCATTTTAGAGTCTTTACCATTCCTGAAGCCAATTTTCTAAATGCCGTATCAGGAAAAGAAGCTGCCGAAAACCATTCAGGCCGTGCAAAATAAATTATTGAGTTATCTTCATATAAAATAATTTTTGAGTCAGGTGACCAAGAAACAGGAAAAGCGTTGCGGACGGTTTTTTCGCTCAAAACATATTTGCGTCCGGTCTGTCTATCAACCAATATAAGCCGGCCGTATACAAGAGAAGACGGCTCTATCATGGTGAACCATCTTCCGTCAGGGCTTGACTGTACATTGTTTAAGGCTCCTATCTTTGCCGAATTAGCTGCAGAAAGAGGCTCAAAGTCCATGTTAGAATCAATCATCCCTGAATTAAGATCTAAATTCACTATACCGAAACGGTTAGAGATTTGTAAGAATCTATTATTTCCGAAAAGCTGTAATTTCTCGGGAAAAAAAGTAAGTTGTTCAATTTTATTTTTTTCATTAGAGTACTTAAAAAGGGTTTTATAAGAATATTTTTCAACAAAATCCGTTTTTATATCAAATAAGATATCGCTTTCCGCATTTATATCGGCAGATTCAAAATAAAGCTCGGAATAAATACCCGAAAGATTAAAAAAAATAAGATAGAGCAATAAGTAAAATCGTGTTAAGTTTTTTTTCATATAGGTATCCTCAATTCGCCGTAAGTATTTTTGAATGAGCCTCAATGATATCCGATAACTCTTCTTCAAGTTTTTCTAAGGACTCTTCCATTTCGGTAATTTTTTTTATTGCAATTTGTTTTTGCAGTTCACCAGCCTTACCGAATATATCGTCTATTCCTTCATAAAATTCGATATTGTTTATTTTATTCATCTTAATATTTCCTATTTTAAGAAATCAAAACAGTTATATTCTTTCTGAATTCACCCGATGTGATTTCTCCCTTGATAAAACTTTTTATCTCCTGTTTTATTCTCATAGGAAAACGGCTCCAGTATTTTTCTGTCCAATTTCCCATCGTAGTTTTTAGCTCATCGTTTTCTTTTGCACTCATTTCGCCAATGCTGTAAGATACAAATTGCAAAATCATTCCATATAATACATCGGCAGGAATGCCGTCAACTTTTCCGTTTTTTGTAAGGCTTTTTATTGAGCCGTCATAGGAGCCTTGTTCGGGAATCCACGAATCGATAAGAGCCTTCATCTGATCTTCGGAAAGATCGGGAGCTTCTTTTAAAAGCATATCGGCTGCAAAATCGCGGAAGGTATGGCGCACACCTTCGAGACTTGCCTGAATCGACTTGTTGATGGATTCGGACATTTGTTTTGCCATGTTTTCAGGATTTATAGCTGCAAGCGGACTTGCCGCCGAAGCCTCATTTTTTTTCCTCTTCAAGGCAGCAGCAATAACTTCTATTTCCCTCTCCCCTGCCCTGTTTAAAATGTAATCGACGGCAGCTAAAAGCTCCCTTTCCTTATTTTGCATATCATTAGCCATATCTTTGATTATACACCTTTTTTAGAGCTTTGAAAAGGGAGGAATTTTTTATAGGGGAGGAATTTAACCGCAGGGAGCGCAAAGGCCGCAAAGAATTTTTATAAATTTACTCTTTTTTTTTAAATAATCCCTATAAATATAATGTGGAGGGTATGATAAACAGTTCGGCAGGAATTCAGCCTCACTGTTTATCAGCCGAGTTTGCCTTTCGGCAAACATCGCATTATTATATGTGCTTTTTCACTTCGTTGCAAAAGCACGGAAAACACTTTTTTCGCAAATTGATATTTGCTACAAAAGGTTTTTATAGGGGAAATGTGAAAAAATTAGGAGAACACAAATGATCAAAAGATTTGAAGATTTAACATTTACAGACGATTTTATGTTTTGTAAAGTTATGCAAAATCCGGATTTATGCAAAAGACTTATTGAAATGATACTGGCCGGCACAATAGGTAAAATTACTTATATCTCAGTACAACATAATATTAAAAACTATGAACAGGCAAAGTCAGTAAGATTTGATGTTCTTGTACAAACAGAAAACGGTAAATTTTATGATATTGAAATGCAGGTAAGCAATGAACGCAATATCCCGAAACGAATGAGGTTTTACCAAGCTGCCATAGATATTTCATTCTTAGATAAGGGAAATTCCTATAATAATTTAAATGATTGTTTTATAATTTTTATCTGTACTTTTGATGCCATAGGTAAAAATAGGCCTATTTATACCTTTGAAAAGATCTGTCTTGAAGATAAAAATATATCTTTACAAGACGGTACGAAAAAGATTATAATAAACGCAGAGGCCTTTAAGGACACTGAAGACAAAGAATTAAAAGAATTTTTAGAGTACCTTAAAACAGGTAAAGCAAAAAGTGAATTTACAAGGAGGATAGAAGAAATGATACAAGCAATAAAACAAAACGAACAAGCAAGGCAAGAATATAGATTAATGTCTACTTTTGAAATGGACGCCATGGATAGAGGAGCTTATAAAACTAAGAAAGAAACGGCCAAACTTATGAAGCAAAAAAACTTTGATATAGCTTTGATTAAAGAAATAACAGGTCTTCCCGAAACGGAAATCGAGGCTCTCTAATTTAAGGCATCCCTATCTCATCGAGCAGGGCTTGATAGAGGGTAAGGGAATCCTTGGTAGATTCTTGGAGGGCCTTTGCAAGGCGGCGGGCAATACGGTAAATAACCTTGGCTCCTTGGGCAGGCATTTCATTGCATAGGCTCAAAAAATCTTGAGACCTTAGCTCTAAAACGGTGCACTCGTTTAAGGCTTTTACGGAAGAACCGTGAAAATCTTCGCCGAGCAAGGCGGCCTTTCCAAAGCAAACATTTTCTTCAGCCTTTAAATTGCTTAAGGCAAAGGGAGAACCTTCAAGGGTTGTGCGGAGCATTTGCACCTCTCCTTTGGCTAAAATAAAAAGGCTTTTTACCGTATCGTTTTTATCGAGTATAATTTCGCCGCCAGTAAAATTTTTTACGCTTAAAAAGGAAAAAATCTTTTCTAAAAATATCTTATTTTGATTATCTTTGATATCCGAACCTTTAGCGGAATCCAATCCTGCAAGGTCTGAAAATATTTCCAATCTTGATATAAGAGATAGAATTTCATCTTTTTTTTCCATGATTTCTTTATCTGTCATCAGCGCCTCCTTCATTTAAAATTTGGGAGTCGTCAAGAGCCGTTCCGTCAAGGGTAAAGTCGGTACGCTTTCTTCCCGAAACAAAGATACCTCTGGAATTAGGCTTTATTATATACTCATCGGGCGGAGTCAAAATAGGCTCGTTGCTTTTAAGCCGCTTTATCTTTTTTAAGTTATTTACTATCTGCTGAATATTGGGATTTTTTTGAGCCTCGTGCAGAGCTTCTTTTCGGCGGCTGTAAAAGTTCCCCGTATTTTCCAAAAGGCCTATTAAAACGCGGCCGCCAGAAAGGCTTCGGCGGTATTCTCGGTAGGTTTTGCCTATAAACTCAAAAGGAATATCGTTTATGATAAGCCCCTCGCCTGATTTTTCCGTGATTAGTTCTCTTAAAACATGGCTAAGCCCCGTACCGCTTGAAGCCGAAACTAAAATGCTTCTTTCATAATCGGTGCT
This sequence comes from Treponema denticola, assembly GCF_024400535.1. Classification (NCBI taxonomy): domain Bacteria; kingdom Pseudomonadati; phylum Spirochaetota; class Spirochaetia; order Treponematales; family Treponemataceae; genus Treponema; species Treponema denticola. The sequence goes on along the minus strand of NZ_CP038800.1, from coordinate 1,020,634 downwards.
TAAAATAATTTCATCACAGTGAGCAAGGGAAAGGTGCTGCCGGAATTTTGAGTCGATGAGCTCGGCAGCCGTATATATATGGGAGTTAAGACTTCCTATTGTGAGAACTGCAAGTACCGTGCGCGAATCTACTTCCATGGGGGAAGCATTTTGCGAATAGTCTGAAAGAATGAGAGCCCGCTCTGCATATCTTACATTTGCACGGAGCAATGTCGCCTCATCGGTATAATCCCCGAATAGATAGATAAGCCCCTTAAAGCGTCTGTCGGTTTTGATTATATCCATATTTTCGGGGCTTGCATTGTTTATAAGAACAATATGGTCTATGGGAATATCGGGGTTTGAAGAAATAATCCCTAAAAGAATCCTGTCAAAGTTAGGCTTCCAGCCGCATATCAAAAAATGATTTTTTATCTTTTCCAATCTAATAAGCCCCCTATCCTTTTTTACCTGTCTATCAAAAAAGAACGATGCAACTTTTCCGCTCACTCCTGCAAAAGCTACAACTCCAAAAAGAAGGAGAATGATACCGGCCAAGCGGCCCAAAATTGTTGAGGGAGTAATGTCTCCGTAACCGACGGTTGTGATAGTTACAAGAGAATACCAAAAGGCATCGAAAAAATTGTTAATCCTTGAATTACTGTTTGCTTCCGAAACAAAGATAATTACAACCAATACAAGAAAAATAAATGCAAAACCTGCCAGTATTCTAAAAATATCGCTTGCAGGAATATGCTTTATCCAAAGCACAAACCTGACAATCAATGGAATTTTTTTAGGCTGAGAGAATTCTATATCCGTTTTTTTGTATCTTTTTTTTTCTTTCATTTTAATATCGAGCTATTCCGAGATATAAGCTGTCAATAAAAGAAGAGTGTTTTCAAGCCCCTGTTTATGAATTCTTTCATAGCCGTGGGAGGCGGCGACTCCGGTTCCGATAAGGGCATGGCGGTAGTCATAGCCTGCACTTAGGGCAGCCGAAGCATCCGAGCCGTAAAAGGGGTAAACATCGACTGCAAAGTTCAGTTCCATCTCCTTGGCTATTTTGATAAGCTCGCTTGTAAACTCATAGTTATAGGGCCCGGAAGAATCCTTTGCACATATTGAAACCGCATATTCATCGGTATCAAGATCGCTTCCCACAACGCCCATATCGACTGCAAGCATATCGCTTATGCCTTCGGGGTGTCCTGCAGAAGCTCCATGGCCTATTTCTTCATAATTGGTAAACATAATGTAGGTCTTGCGTTTTAATTTCAATTCTCCCTTTGCAACCTGTTCTGCAAGATAGATGAACATTCCGCAGCTCGCTTTGTCGTCCAAGTGCCGGCTCTTTAAAAAGCCGTTCCCGGCCTTTCGGGCAAGGGATTCAATGGCCACAACATCTCCTGCCATGATGCCGAGCTTTTCGACATCTTCACGGGATTTTACAATCTCATCGAGCACGAGCTCCATATTTGAATCATCTCTTTTCAGCTCGTTTATTTCGCGCGAAGCGTGAACGGCGGGTTCCGTGAGCCTCATAGTGCCCTCATATTTTTTCCCCTCTCTTGTGATAACCGTTACGTTGGACTGCTCTACATAATTGTATGGAAAGCCCCCGTCAAGGGATGTACGCAGCCGGCCTGAAGATTTAATGTGCCTAACAAAGAGGCCGAGGGTATCGATATGGGCTGAAAGCAAAAGAGCCTTATCTCCTTTTTTGCCGGTATTAGGTTCGGCATTTTTATCAAGCTCACAGACAACAGCACCCTTGTTCGTAAGCCAAGGCTTAAAGCCTAAACCTGAAAGCCTTTTTAGAACATAATCGGCGGCCTCGCAAGTGTAGCCCGTGGGGCTGGGTATATTGCAGATAGTGATAACTTCATCCATCACCTTTTCGGCTGCATTTGAAATTGAAGTTTTAAGCTCGGCAAGTTTATTTTTTTTCATGATAAAGCTCCTTTAAAGCAAGTTTTAATTAAGGCTTACAGGATATTATAGATGAGGCGGAATGTCAAGAAGAGGCGGACAGTCTTTTAATTTTCAGCTAATATCTTGCTTAAAAAGCTTTTATTTATCTTTGCTTCCTCATAGGTGCCCGAAAATATTTTGCCGTCGGCTTCAATTGAAACTACATGATCACAAAAGAATTCTATTTCTTCTATATCATGTGAAACTATTATGCAGCTTTTGTTTTTGATTAAATCTTTTAAAAGCGGAAATATTCTTCTTTTGGTGAGCACATCTATCGAGGTAAAAATTTCGTCAAAGATTAGGTAATCATATTTCTCTGCATGGAAAAATATACGGGCAATATTTATAAGTCTTTTTTCTCCGCCTGAAATATGTTTTCCGTCTATACCTAAGTCTCTTCCTCTTAAAGAGCCAAGCTGTAAGGCTTCAATTATTTTTTCGGCAAGGTTTGCGTTATGGCAGCCCAGCTCGATATTTTGAATTAAATCCGCATTTAGGATATAGGAATCTTGTGAGATATAAAGAATTTTATCGGACAATTCATAATCATATGGATTTGTATTTTTGTTAAACACAAAAACATTTCCGGTCAGCTTGTCCCGTCCCAAAAGAATATTTAAAAGGCTCGACTTACCGGAACCTGAAACACCGAGTAAGGCATATTTTTTGTTTAAGCCGAAACTTAAACGCTCTATAAAAAGACTCCGCTCCTTATCTATCTGTAAACTTAAACCGGAAATATCAAAGAAAAAGTTCTGAGACTCATCTTCTATATTAAGTTTTTCTTTTATATCCTCTTCTTCCATTAGGCTTAAAATTTCATCGGCACTTTCGCAAGCTCCAAAATAAGCCTGACTTACCGAATCAAGGTCTCCTAAAACCGAGGTTAACTGTGAAAAATATGCAATTATGGTTATTAAAACGCTTAAAGGTAAAATACCATCAAAATACATCTTTGCCGAAACAGCCATAAGGGCTACAGACAATAACGGCAATACATAAACAGGAACAAGGCGGTAGACGGTATCCGAAAATAAATCGGTTTTGCGTACACTGTTATTTACATCTTTTATTGTGTTTTTTATTCTTTCATTTTTTTCAAGTTTAAATAAGGGAAAACCCGGAAAAAGAGTTGTCATTGAAAGTGCTTCTATCATTTTGGAATGAAGACCTGCATAAGCCTTCATTGTTTTTAAAAACATAGGCGAATAAAATTTACGGTTAATAAAATAGGCACATGTATAAAGCGCCAGAGCCGCAAGGCCTAAAAGGCCGAAGATATAAGAATATGTAAAAAGGATTACAAGAATAAAAATGTAGCGCACAATGCCCATCAGCTTATTCATTACGGAAGGCACAAAGAGAGAAAGAATTGAGCCGACCGAAGCATCCATAATATTTTCGTAGTAACCTTGCCCATGAGTTTTAATCGTTTTTTCGGAATGCTGTGAAAGCGAAGAATAAAGGCCGTAACGCAATGCAGAATCAAAACGCATATGCACCTTACCGAAAACCCAGCCGACAAGATATTCAAAAATAAGTGAAAAACAAATTACACCTATGTATATAACAAGCACCCTTGAAGGGTTAATATTATTTTCAAGATTAGAAACGAAGGCTCCGTAGAGTTTCGGATAAATAAGAGAGATCAGCGACACAAGTGAAAAAATAAACGATATAAGAGCACAAGAATAAATATGCTTTTTTAACTTATACATAGAAATTATTTTTTTTAAACTTTGCATTTAAAGATTCTCCTCTTAAGTTTGACTATAGTATACCCCCCCCCGATCTTTTGTCAACACTTTAGAATTTTAAACCGGACAAGTTTTTTTAACCGAAAGGAACGCAAAGAGCTCAAGTTAATGCTTGAGCTGCGCAAAGATTTTTTAATAATTGGAACCTCCAAAAACTTCAGTTTTTTGAGGTTTTACTTGATTTTAGTTTGCGATGATTGCCTTAAAACTCTTGACAAAAAATCATGTAAATAATATAATTAACTATACGATTTACATAGTTTTTATAGAATAAATTGAAAAAAAGGCTTGAAAATGGAGAGGGAGGTATGAAAAAAAAGCTTGTTAAAAGGCATATTATAAAAAAATTAAAGCAATTAGTCTCTTCTTTTCCGATAGTTGCATTAACGGGCTGCCGTCAATGCGGAAAATCGACTCTTTTAAAATACCTCTTTCCCGACTGGAAATATGTTTCTCTTGAGGATTTGGATATAAGGCAGTTAGCCCAAACCGACCCTCGATATTTTTTAAGCCTCTACCCCGAAAAAGCTATTTTCGATGAGGTGCAGCGTGTTCCCGATTTGTTTTCATATATTCAAACCCATACGGATTCTATCGGCAAAACAGGCATATATATCCTCTCAGGTTCTCAAAATTTTTTACTTATGCAGTCAATATCTCAAACTCTGGCAGGAAGATGCGCCGTTTTAAACCTTTCAACCTTTTCGATACGGGAGTTAAAAGAGAGTAATCTTTTAATAGAAAATATCGACGAATGTTTATTTACCGGTTTTTATCCGCGTATTTATGACCAAAAACCTCTGCCCCAAGATTTTTACCGCTCTTATATCAAAACCTACATTGAGCGGGATGTACGGGATTTAAAAAACATAAACGATTTATCTTCTTTTCATAAATTTATCCGCTTGTGTGCAGGGAGAACCGGACAAATACTGAATCTTACCGAGCTCTCAAATGAGGCAGGGCTCTCGGTCATCACGGCTCGTTCTTGGCTTTCCGTGCTTGAAACAAGCGGGCTTATCTTTTTCTTAAAGCCCTACTCAAAAAATTACGGAAAAAGGCTCATTAAATCTCCTAAGCTTTATTTTTATGATACGGGCTTGGTTTGTTCCTTGTTGGGAATAGAAAATCCTGAACAGGTCGGTACCCACTATTTAAGAGGCGGAATTTTTGAAAACCTCATAATAAGCACTTATTATAAAAACGAATTTTTTATGGGAAGAGAACCAGAAGCTTTTTATTGGCGTAATTCCAACGGCCTTGAAATCGACTTGATAATAGAAACACTCTCAAAAGGGAAACCGCTTCTTAAAATATACGAAATAAAGTCCTCTGCCACAATGAACGAAAAATTCTTTTCTTCCATAAAAAAATTTTGCTCCATCAGCGGCTCTGAAATAAAAAACTCAAATGTAGTGTATGCAGGAAACCTTTCACTTCCGGCAACTGATGAGCATGGTGCTTATATCTCGTGGAAAGATTGGTAATCAACAACCCCGACGCGAGCGTCGGGGTATTAAACCCTCCGCACGAATAAAAAAACCGGCCGATTCTTTTTAAGAGCGGCCGGTCTTGTACAAAGTGCTTCTAAAAATCCAAGTGGTTTTTAGAAAGATTTACTTTCTGTTCTTTTTAATTTGCTCAATGGCGTATTCTAAGGCTTTTTCATAGAACTCCTGCGGGGGTTCTTTGATGAAGTTCTTTTCCATTAACATTTTGGTCAAGGAGCGGCTTTCTTCAATATCTTTTTTTGCTCTTTTGTAGGCTTCGTCCCATGTCATGGTTACGCGGGCCAAGCCTTCCTTAATTGCCTGCATTGCAACGTCGGCAGCTTCAACTGCAAAGACATCTTCATCCTGCATTGTAACTACGATATTGTCGGGATTGATGCCTTTCTTTTCGGAATAGTCTGCAATCGAGTGAGAACAGCGGATAGCCATTCCGTCGGAAATCTTTTTAGCTCTTACCAAAAGAGCACCCTTTAGGATACCGGGGAAACAAACGGAGTTGTTGATTTGGTTCGGGAAGTCTCCTCGTCCTGTTCCGACGATAAAGGCACCTGCAGCCTTAGCTTCGTGGGGCCAGATTTCGGGAATGGGGTTTGCACAGGTAAAGACTATAGCCTTTTTATTCATCGAGGCAACCTGTTCCTTTGTTACAGTATTGGGCCCGGGAGTAGAAAGAGCGATTAAAACATCGGCACCCTTCATTGCTTCATCAAAGGTTTCAATCTTTTTGGGGTTGGTCTGTAAACAGAGCTCCCACTTTCGGTAATAGCGCTTATCTTCTTCTATGTCTTTTCGGCCTGAATGTAATGCTCCTCTTGAGTCGCAGATAATCATATTTTCGGGTTTTCCGCCGTCAGCCAAGATAAGACGGGCTATTGTCGTGTTTGAAGCACCTGCACCCAAAAGAACAATCTTGCAGTCTTCCATCTTTTTACCGGCAAGTTTTATTGCGTTTAAAAGACCTGCAAGGGTTATACAGGCAGTGCCTTGAGCATCATCATGCCAGACGGGAATTTCGCAGACCTCTCTCAATGTATCCAAAACCTTAAAGCAGTCGGGCTGTTGAATATCTTCAAGGTTTACGGCTCCTACCGAAGGTTCGAGCATTCTGACAAAATCGATGATCTTGTCGGGGTCATGCTTTCCGGCTTTTACGCCCCGTTTTCCTTCTTCGTCAACTCTTACAATAGAATCGATACACAGAGGATATGAGTCAACGCCGCCTAAATACTTCATTAGCATACATTTGCCTTCCATAACTCCCAATCCTCCGGGAGGGGTGCAGTCGCCGTCGCCTAAAACCCGTGTAGAGTCGCTTACAACAGCAACCAAGTTCCCTTTGTTGGAAAGAGCAAAGGATGTTTCATTATCATCGCGAATTGTGGTAGAAATAGCAGAAACGCCGGGTGTATACCAAACGTTAAACCAGTTAAAACCGTACAAACCGCATTTGGGGACAGTCTGGAGCTTTCCGCCGTAAAAACTGTGTGTTAAAACGGACAGTTTTTTTAAAAAATGCGTTTTCGCGAGAGCCTTTTCATCATCCGTAAAATCGGACGGGAATAATTCAGTAATGGAGTTCAACTCCTTATCTATGCTTTTCATAAGATAATGATAACATAAGAACAAGATTTTATCAAGCCTTAAATTTTATTTACAAAGATGAAATAATTTTATCTGCCGTTTCGTCGGGGGAGAGGCCTTTCGGATTTATGGAAAAGGAAGCCAAAGCCTTGTAAATTTTTATACGCCTTTTATATATCGAAAAAAAACGGTCTTCTGCATCTTTTTCATTTTTAATATTTTCTCCTAAAAATGCCGGATAAAAACCTTTTTTATACGCAACCGTTTTTATTCTATAAAAAATTTCGTCTGGAGCGGTATCGATTAAAATAATTCGGGGAAAATCTTTTAGCTTTTTGATAATGGCTTCGTTTTCCGCATAGCCTCCTCCGGTGCTGACAACGGCGTTTTTGTACCCACAGCTAACGGCATTTACATCATCACAGTGAACAGCATTTTCGCACTCACAATAAATGGCGTTTTTGTCATTGGAACAAGACGAAAATTTTTCGATTATTTTTTCGATTATTTTGTTAAGGCATTCAAATTCTTTTAGACGGAATTTTTTTTCTCCATGCGCCTTATAAAGTTCTCTTATCGTTTTCCCGTAAACTTCCTCCATATAGGAATCCGTATCTACAAAAGGAGCTTTAAGTTTTTTTGAAAGAGCCCTGCCCGTTTCGGTTTTTCCGGCTCGGCTCATTCCGATTAAAAATATAATCATCAAAATATTTCCTTATAACTGGTTATCGTGATAACTGGTTATCACGATTTATTTCTTTTCGATTTTGCGCAAAATGAGAAGTTCAGCCAATTCACCCGAATAAGGTTTTCTTTGGGCGTTTAAAAATGAAAGAGAGCCGTCTTTATTTTTTATAAAAAATTCGCTAGGAATGTTTTGTCTAAAATACAAAATAATAATCCCGTCCTTCGCTATAAGCCACTTACCATGCGAGATTTCAGGTTCCGTTCTTCCTTCTTTAAAAACTAAAACCCTTGCAGTTTGATCGGCTTTAAATTCTACCGAGTAGCTTGTAATTCCGCTTCGGGATGAAGGAAGGTCCATAACATAAAGGCCCAAAAAAGGATCTTCCGGTTCTTTTTCGATTAAAACCTTAGGCTTAGGAGGCTCCAATGGTTCTGCAATTCGGCGGCTCTTACAAGAAAAAAACAACAAGACAACAAAAAGCGGAGTGCAGAAAAAAAATGTCAATAATTTAAATCTTCGGTTTTTAATTTTTTTTACCTCGTTTTTTCTTTTCCAAGTATAACCTATAAATACATTCGATTCAATAGAAACGGAGCCTTATTACAGCCGGCCTTGACGGAAATGTAGAAAGGAATGCGGCAAAAAAATCGTCCTATTGACATATTCTTATATTTTCTATATAATCGGCTTTTAATCCTAAAGCCGGAGGGGGTGAAAAGAAAAATGGCATATGTAACAATTGACGATTCGGAGCATCTTGAAAAAGCTCTAAAAAGATTTAAGCGTCAAGTCGAAAAAGAAGGTATTATCCGCGAATGGAAAAAGAAGGAATTCTACGAAAAGCCTTCCACTGTTTTAAACAGAAAGAATAAGGCCCTCCGCCGAAAACTTATGAAAAAAACAAGACGCTCACGCGATTCAAAGAGCTATTAATGGAAAAGAGCTTGCGGTTTCAAACTTGAACCCAAGCTCTTTTTTTTATCAAAGCCCTTTTTCCATATAAATATAACCGTCCTCTCCATATTCTTTTAAAATATGCTCAGGTACCTTAGAGGCGGAAAAACCTAATCTTTTATAAAGTTTGATTGCTTTTTCATTTTGAGGAACAGGAGTAACCCAAACCTTTTTAGCACCTTTAAGTCTTGCCTGTTCTATAGTAAAACTCAAGGCCTTAGAGGCAATTCCTCTCCCCCGCGCCTTGGCAAACAGCTTAATATCAAGACTTGTAAGATTATCATGAACCGTATCGATGGAATACCAAGTTTCGCCGCAATAAACTTCCCCCTCAAAAACCGAATAATGCATAGATAGAGGACTTCTCTTTAGCAACCTATCATACCAACGGGCCAATTCTTCATCGGTTTGAACCAAACCATCCGGAAATCCTACAAATTTCATAACATCACCATCAGCCCATAAGGCTTTAACCAACGGAAGATCCTTTTTTTCGGTCGGTCTAATCAATATTTCCATATAACTACTTCCCTCCTTCTATAAAATAGAGAACTTATTTTTCAATCCTAGTCAAATTTTTGACCCAGCGTTCTTTTTTTAGCTGGACTTCGGCAAGGACGGCTTTCATTATACTGGTAAGTTTAGCAATTGCATACATAATAGGTGAAGACCAATCCGTAAAATAATATAACAAAAGCATACAGGGCATAAATAAGAACATATTTACCGTAGTATCTACCCAGACTCCCATAACCGCATCCCCTCCGGATCGGGCTATTGCATATTGGGTGTTCTGAACCGTCCATACAGGCATATAAAGAGCGATAAAGATTATAAGAAGCCTTGTAACCTCATGAGAAGCAGGACTTAAACTACGGAACACAATCGGAACCAGCATAATCGAAAAAAGCTCCAAAAGGGCTGTTCCAAGACCGAGTACAAAAGCACCTCTTTTAATCCAACGGGCCTGTTCCCTTGCCTCCTCAAGCTTATTCCTTCCAAGTGTACCGCCTATTATAACTCCTACCGAAGTACCTATTGCCGGAAAAACCAAAAAGAATAGGTTGGCAATTGTCCAGCCCGCAGACATACCGGCTACAACTTCAGGGCCTCCCCTGCTGTTATAAACTGCCGTTGCCACTATCTCGCTCAAAACCCAAGACATATCGGCAACAAAGATGAGGGCAGACTTTTTTAAAATCTCATAAAAAAGGTGAAGCTTTATTTTAAGCATGTCTTTTATTTTTACATAGAAAAGAGGCTTAACTTTTTTTGCATAAAGAACAAAAATTATAAGCTCGGCACAGCGGGCAATTACCGTAGCATAGGCAGCTCCTGCTACCTCAAGCCTTGGGGCTCCCAGATTTCCGTATATGAGCATGTAGTTTCCGATAGTATTTATAAGGGTTGAAACAAGGGATATATACATGGGAACCTTTACATTTCCCGTTTCACGGAAAGAGGAAGCTATTCCTATCGAAAAGGCTGTGGGAATAAACGATAATAGAATAACATTACTGTAAATTACGGCCTGCTCTACTATTTCTTTTTTTGCAGTATTACCATTCACCAGGAGGCCTAAAACAAGGTCGGGGATTGTAAGACAGATACCAAGAAGAGCAAGGGCGAAGATAAGGCCTGACATCTGCTTAAAGCGGTAGGCCTGCTGCATTCCTTCTTCATCCTTTGTGCCGTTATACTGCGACATAAACATTCCGCCAGCACTGCAAAGAATATTGAGGCCGGTTATGTATACAAAGATAATTTGATTGGCAACATTTACCCCGCTCATTTTTAGGTCGCCTAGATCGGCAACCATAAAGTTGTCTATAAGAGAAACAAGAGATTGAATAAAAAGCTGTACCATTACAGGTACAGCTAATTTTACGGCATTTTTATAAAAAGAAAAAGGCCCAAAATATTTATGTTTTAAATTTGTAACCACTATTTGATTATTGTTCCCGATTTACCGTCGATAGCATCCTTTGCTTTTTCCAAAAGGGTAATAAGGGCATAGCCTTTTTTGTTGGATTCGGCAAACTGGATGGCAGCCTGCACTTTCGGAAGCATAGAACCGGGAGCAAAGTGTCCTTCTTCAATATATTTTTTTGCTTCTGCAACCGAAATTTCTGAAAGCCATTTTTGGTCGGGCTTGTTAAAGTTGATAGCGACTTTTTCTACAGCGGTCAAGATGATAAGACAGTCTGCATTTAAAAGCTGAGCCAGCTTTGCACTTGCAAAGTCCTTATCGATAACGGCCGGAACGCCGCAAAGAGCGTTTCCTTTTTTTACGACAGGAATACCGCCGCCTCCGCAGGTTATAACTATTTGGCCCGCATCGCAAAGAGCCCTGATACTTTCGATTTCCGCAATATCTACCGGCTTTGGAGAAGCCACGACCCGTCTGTAACCTCGGCCTGCATCTTCTACAACATTTTCACCCTTAGCGGTTAAAATATCGGCTTCTTCCTTGGTCATAAAACTGCCTATGGGTTTTGTAGGTTTTGAAAAGGCCGGATCCGAAGGATCTACAAGTACCTGAGTTATCAAGGTAGCAACGGGCTTATTGATACCGCGGTTTAAAAGCTCTTCCCTTAAAGCGGCTTCCAAATCGTTTCCTATATAACCTTGACTCATAGCAACGGAAACGGCAAGTTCGGGTTCCGAAGTTTTAGGATCGATTTTATGGTATTCGGACATCGCCAAATGAATCATTCCAACCTGAGGCCCGTTTCCATGAGAAACGATTACTTGATGCCCCTCTTCGGCTAAATCGGCAATGGCCTTCGCCGTAATTTTAACGGCCTTTCTTTGTTCTTCCAAATTATTTCCCAATGCATTGCCGCCTAAGGCAATAACAATCTTTTTCGGCATAGAATTCTCTCCTTAAATGGAATTATCTCCTTAATCCGCCGATTATATAGAATTTTTTTAATTGTTTCAAGCATGGCCTAATATCAAATCGAAGCAAACATTAAGTTAAAACACAAATATTTAATCTTTTTTCTTAAGTCTTTTTTTAGTTCTCCGATAAATGAATTAAGCACAGCTTAAATTTTAATGTGCTTCCGTCTTCTGCGGAATGACAGAGGATCCGGAAATGACATATCGGCAGGGATGCCGCGGGAATTTTAAAATTGCCGAAAATCACCAAAGGAGTAGGAATATGATCATTAATCACAACATGAGCGCTATGTTTTCACAGAGAACATTGGGTCACACCAATTTGATGAACCAAAAAAACATAGAAAAACTTTCTTCAGGTTTACGCATTAACCGAGCGGGCGATGATGCATCCGGTTTGGCCGTATCAGAAAAAATGAGAAGCCAGATCCGCGGTTTGAACCAAGCAAGTGCCAACGCACAAAACGGCATTTCTTTTATTCAAGTTGCAGAAGCTTTCCTTCAGGAAACTACAGATGTTATCCAGAGAATCCGCGAACTCAGCGTTCAGTCTTCCAACGGTATTTACTCGGCAGAAGACAGATTGTACATTCAGGTTGAAGTATCTCAGCTCATCGCTGAAGTAGACCGAATTGCAAGCCACGCACAGTTTAACGGTATGAATATGCTTACCGGAAGATTCGCTCAAGAAACCGGAGAAAATACCGTAACTGCTTCTATGTGGTTCCACATCGGTGCCAACATGGATCAGAGAACTCGAGCTTACATTGGAACAATGACAGCTAAGGCTCTCGGCGTTCGCAATGTCGGAGATGAATCGATTATGACAATCGATACACCCGAAACAGCTAACCGCGCTATCGGTACCCTTGATGAAGCCATCAAGAAGATCAACAAGCAAAGAGCCGACCTTGGTGCATACCAGAACAGACTCGAACTCACTGTTGTAGGTATCAATATCGCAGCAGAAAACCTCCAAGCCTCCGAATCACGAATCCGTGACGTAGATATGGCTAAAGAGATGGTAGATTATACCAAAAACCAGATTCTCACACAGTCCGGTACAGCAATGCTTGCACAGGCAAATCAGGCAACTCAGAGTGTCATGACCTTGTTAAGGTAAGCTGTAAACAGTTTGACGGAAAAGCGGTTCTTTTTAGAACCGCTTTTTTTTATTTTTTAGACCTTGGGAAAACCGTGTTTTTCGCCCCAACCGAAGGGATCGAGCCTCCATTCTCCCAGACTCTTTTTATTTTCTTCGCTTATATAGTTTTGCTTTACAGCCTCATCCAGCATAATATCATAGTTTAAAATAGTAACCGGAATACAGGGAGGTTTTAATTCGGCAAAGGCTTTTTCGGCTTCTGCAAATCCGTAAGAAAAGATAGCAAAACAAAATGGGACCTTTCCGTTTGCATTACGCACGGCCTCAACAGCCTTGATGGAGCTTCCCCCCGTCGAAATTAAATCTTCAACAACAAGTACGCCGGCCCCTTTATAATCCGCATTGGCACCTAAACCCTCAATCTGGTTTTTTAGGCCGTGATCTTTTCCGCCCGAGCGTACATAGGAAACGCTTTTTTTCAAGAGGTCTCCTAAACTTACGGAATGAGGAATTCCTGCCGTTGCAGTTCCTGCAAGCCATTCGGGATCAAAGTCAACTGCTTTTAAAAGCTCTGCGAAGGCTTCGGCTATAGTACGGCGCATCTCAGGCAGGGCTAAAAAACGGCGGTTATCGTTATAAATGGGCATACGGTAGCCTGATGCCCAAGTAAATGGATCATTGGGAGAAAGCTTTAAGGCTCCCAACTCAAAAGCCGTTTTAGCCAAAAGCGGCCCATATTTTTTTTGAACCTCTGCTATTTTTTTTTCATCTTTGTGCATAAAATTTCCCTTTAGATAGTCTTATGGCTGCCCGTAAAAACTTTGTTAGATTTTTACAGGCAGCCGACGAGTTTTCCATAAGTCATCATAATATAAAGACTTATGGAAAACTCGCAAATTAGATTTAAGGAAACTCTCTAAAAACTGAAGTTTTTAGAGAGTCTTATAATATTCATAGATGGCCTGCGTTCCTTTTTCGGCATAGCCTTCTTCATTCATCTTGTTAAAGAAATTTTGTGCAAGCTCCAAAACGGGAATATGCAGTTTGAGTTCCTTTGCAACATTTAAGGTTATGTTTAAATCCTTTAAAAAGTGTTTAATATAGAAGCCCGGAGCAAAATCTTTTTGAAGCATCTTAGGCCCGTTGTTTAAAATCTGCCAGCTTCCTGCAGCACCGCCCCCGATCGCCGAAAGCATTTTTTGAGGGTCAAGGCCTGCAGCCTCGGCATAACAGACAGCTTCGACCGTACCGAAAAGGTTTGCGGCTACGGCTATTTGGTTTGCCATCTTAGTATGCTGCCCTGCCCCTGCACCTCCTTGAAGAGCCCAAGTTTTTCCCATGCAGGCAAAAAAAGGTTCCAACTCTTTAAAGGCTTTTTCATCTCCGCCTGCCATAATCGAAAGGGTGCCGTTTTTAGCTCCTATATCTCCGCCTGAAACGGGAGCGTCTACAGAAAAACATTCTTTTTTCTTTGCCTCATCATAAATCTTTTTTGCCAAAATCGGACTTGATGTCGTCATATCAGCAAAAATCGTTCCGGGCTTTGCGGTTTTTAATAAACCCTTTTCTCCGAAATATGTTTCTTCAACATCTTGCGGATAACCGACAATCGTAAAGATGATTTTACAATTGGGAGCAAGGCTTGCCGGATCATCATACCAAACAGCCCCCTTTGAAAGAATCTCTTCGGCGGATTTTTTTGTACGCGTAAAAACATGCATCTTAGCACCGGCCGCTCTTAATCTTTCAGCCATGCTCTTTCCCATAACTCCAAGGCCTATAAAGCCCACATCGCAATTTTCAACATTCATAATTTAAATTCTCCTTATAAAAATTTTTTGCGGGAAGCGGCAGCTTCCGAAAAAAAGTTATTTTTTCTTATAACAAATCCAATAAAACATTCCGACAAAAAAGGCTCCGCCTATTATGTTTCCGAGAGTAACGGGCATTAAATTCTTTATAAAAAATGCACCCCAATTTATATTTGAAAGAGCCTCGGCGGAAAGGCCTGAAGCGGCAGCATAGGCCGGAACGCTTTTCGAGAAAATCCCCGCAGGGATATAGTACATGTTTGCAACACTGTGCTCAAAACCGGAAGTTATAAAAAGCCAAATCGGGAAAAAGGCGGCAAGCATTTTTCCGGTCATATCCTTAGCGCCATAGCAGAGCCAGACCGCAAGGCAGACCAGCCAATTACACATAATTCCTAAAAAAACAGCCTGCACAAAAGAAAGCGAAACCTTGCCGTAAGCAATTTTTATTGTAATCCCGCCCAAAAGACTTGCACCGCTTGAAAGCTGTCCGCTTTTTACGATTAAAAAAGCAATAAAAACAGAACCTATAAGGTTCCCGATATAAACGGCAAGCCAGTTTTTAAGCATTGCAGTAAGGCTCACCTTTTTTTCTAAAGCAGCTGCAATGATTAAATTATTTCCCGTAAAAAGCTCGGCTCCGGCAAGGAGCACCAAGATAAGCCCTACAGGAAAGATAAGCCCTGCAACGAATTTTCCAAGGCCGTAAGTTTCAGGCTTGGCAAAAAGTCCGAAAGCAGCCATATTGGAGCCTTCCGAAGCAAAGGCAATAAAAACCCCTGCCAAAAATCCTAGGCAAAGCAGCTTCCACACCGGGGTCGAAGCCTTTGCAATACCCTTTTGCACCGTAACTTCCAAAATCTCAGCAGGATCACAATACATTTTTTCAGACATACACGCCTCCTTAATACCACTATGCAGATTTTATTATTAATTTATAGTTTTTCGATTTCTTCACAGCTTAAACCTGTAGCTTTTGTGATTGCTTCTACGGCAAACCCCATTTCAGCTAAATTTTTAGCAGTTTCCAGTTTATTTTGGTAAACGCCCTGAGATATTCCCTCAGCAAAGGCTATTTCCCGTTCTTCAGCACGCTGCACAGCTATATCTGTTTCATAATCATATTCGGCTAGTAACATATTCAATACCTCCTTAGTCTTGCGTTTTAAATAATCACGCAATATATCATTTGCTATACATTCTTCAATCGCTTTTTGAAAACCGTTTTGAGGATCTGTTTTTTTCCATCTTCGTACCGTTTCTACAAATATTGTGTACTCATACATCGTTTTGCAGTTTTTAAGCAAGGGATGGCGATTTTGCTGATTTATGTTTATTATCTTAACGGTCAACTCAAGATTAGGTTTTACCGCCTTTTCTATAAAAGCATCTGATAGTTTTAATGTTTTATCGGAAGGATAGGTTTCATCCCCATTATAAAATACATAAAATTCGGGCGTCGGAATGTTTAAGAGTTTACGGCTGTATTTTTCTTTTGATTCAAATAGAGTTTCATAAAGGCGGCTTATGTATTCAAGGCAACGTAAAGGCATATTTGGGTTTATAGTGGATTGATGCTCTACCAGCACTATGATTTTGTTATCAATAAGATATGACACATCATTATAGAATGTCATATAAAGTACCTGATCAAGCCTTACATTTTTCAGCTGTGCTGTAGCCGTAAGTTTGGTGCCGTGTAATGCATTATAAAGAGACAAAAAATTCTCTTTCGCCTTTTCATCTTCACTGAACAAATCAACAAAAACCGAATCCTTGTATTTTCTGTTTGAAGTACTCATATCACACCTCTTTTTAATTGGTAATGAAATTACAAATTATCCACTACCAATTAACTCTCAATCCCCCTTACAAATCAAGTATATCATAGAACAGTAGATTTTTCAATTGTCAGAGTGTTGAATCTCGATTGGATTGGTGTACCGATTTTGACATCTTGACTTATTTTTTATAAAAGTATAGAATTGTGTTTAAATAACGGTTTCGGTCTTGGTGCTCCTTTTAGCTAAGGAGTGAAAAGGGAATCAGGTGAAAGTCCTGAGCAGTCCGGCTGACGTAAGTGAGAGAGTTGGTTTTCAAAATGCCACTGGTTTATTCCGGGAAGGCGAAAATCAATGATGACCTCCGAGCCGTAAGACCTGCCAATGACTATGAGGGTAAAATGCAAGTTTTGCCCGTGCCGCACTCTGCTTGGACTCATGAGTTGCAGCAAAATTTATCGTGTTAATCATATTTATTTCCTCTATTGCTCCTTGGGCTGTTTGAAGATTTTGTCAAGTTTTCTTCGTTTAGCCTTGAGTACATCCGATTGATACCCTTGGGTGTACATTTTGAGGAAACCTAAATCCCTTTGCGGACCGGAATCGTTTTTCTTTATTTAAATCAAAATTCGAATTTTCTCCCTGATAACTTTCAAAAATACGGCTTTTAATGTATAATCATCATAAACTATTTTTAAGAAGGATTTTATGGCGAATACATACGAAAAACTTTTAAGCACTATAACGGAAGCTGCAAATACGGCTAATCTGGCAGAAGACGATTACATATCCCTTTTAAGCCCTGAAAGAGAGATGCATGTTTCAATACCCGTAAAAATGGATAACGGAAAAATCAAGGTTTTTAGCGGATACAGGGTCCAGCATTCTACATTAAGAGGCCCGGCAAAGGGAGGTATAAGATTTCACCAAGATGTAAACATCGATGAGGTACGCTCCCTTGCTGCATGGATGACCTTTAAGTGTGCCGTTGCCGACATTCCCTACGGGGGAGGAAAAGGAGGCATCTGTGTAGACCCTTCAAAACTTTCAGAAACGGAACTTGAAAAGCTGACAAGAGGATACACAAGGCGGATTGCATCTTTTATAGGCCCTAAGATAGATATACCTGCCCCGGACGTCGGAACAAATGCAAAGGTTATGTCCTGGATAGCGGACAGCTACAGTGAATATGCCGGAGAATTCAGCCCCGCAGTTGTTACGGGAAAACCGCTTCCTCTCGGCGGGTCTAAAGGACGAGTAGAAGCCACAGGCCGGGGAGTTCTTTTTGCAACAAGGGAAATTTTAAAGAAACTTAATAAAAACTTAAAAGACCAAAGTGTAGTTATTCAAGGTCTTGGAAATGTCGGCGGCGTTACTGCAGATCTTTTTTATAAAGAGGAAGCCAAGATAATTGCAATAAGCGATACAAGCAGCGCAATATACAATGAAAAAGGCTTAAATATTCCTCAAATACTCAAACACAAAAAAGAAGGAAAAAAACTCAATTCTTTTGCCGGAGATTTTACAAGGCTCTCCAATGAAGAACTATTGGAGCTTAAAGCCGATATTTTAATTCCGGCGGCCCTCGAAAATCAAATTACCGAAAAAAATGCATCAAATATTAAGGCTTCCATAATCATCGAGGCTGCAAACGGCCCCGTTACCCCTGAAGCCGATAAAATCCTCGAAAAAAATAACATTATAACTGTGCCCGATGTTCTTGCAAATTCAGGAGGCGTAATCGTTTCATACTTTGAATGGGTGCAAAACCTGCAAAGCTTTTATTGGACGGAAGAAGAAGTCAACAAGCGCCTTGAAGATAAGATGATTGAAGCCTTCAAGCTGGTATGGGATGAAAAAGAAGCCTATAATGTCAGCATGAGAAAGGCTGCCTATATTAAGGCTTTAAAGCAGCTTGTAGAAACTCAAAAAGTTAAGGGAATTAACTAAACCGGCTTTTTTAAAGTTTGTCTATCAGCATTGAACACTTACCCGACGGAATCGGCAAGGTCTTCTTCTTTTCGTTTAGGATATTTATGGTAAAATAATAGAGCTTTTCGCTTTCCATGTGAATCTCCCATCCCCTCTGGCTCTTGGACGAAAGAATAGTGATTAGGTTTCTTTTAAGGCTTAAGTTTTCAATACCCATGACTTCAAGATTGGGAACAGTCCAGTTGACAGTCTTACGCGGGAGACTTATCGAAAGACCTATAACATTTTCTATCATAAGACTTATTGTAGAAAGGCCGACCCTTAAAAGGTACTGTTTTCTAGGGAAAGCAGGTTTTCCCTTCCAATGTGCAGGCCCTTCCTTTACCGGAGAATAAGCTTCCCATAAGAAGCCTTGTTTTTTTGAGTTTCCTGCGGGAGAAAGGGTTTCAAGCACGTAGTATAAATGTCTTATAGCACATTCACGGGCTAATTCCCAACGGTTATATTTTTCAAGTCCCTTTATAACAACAAAATTTAAAATAGGAAAAACGCTGCCGCAGGCACCGTTTCCGGCCTCATCATATTCGGGCTCATTAGCGGCAAGGCTTGGAAAAGGATGATCAACACCGAAAGTGTTAGGGTTTGATAAATGTTCAACCAAAAGAGCGGCCTTATCTTCGTTAGGAATTTCGGCAAGCATGGGCCAAAAACCGGCGAGAGTCTTTTTCTTTATCTGGTTTCCTGAAGCATCAAGGTCATAATAAAACCCCTCCTCTTCATTCCACATCATAGAATTGATTCTGGTCTTTATCGTAAAATACATTCTCTTGTATTGGAAGTCTATTTCTTTGTCATTCAGTATATCTCCCAAAGCTGACATATAAAGAGCATTTATAGCCAGAGCCGAATTAAAATCGGTTAAAAATGCAGCTTCTTTTCGAGGGGTATTGGGCATATTAACTGCTTCGAGCGGTGTTTTATATAAACCGTTATCGGTTTTAAACATCTTATCAATCCAGTCCATGTACTTGGTCAAAACAGGCATAATATCCTTTACTCTCTTCTTATTTCCTGTTTTATGATAAATATTATATTCAGCCCAAGCAAATAGAGGCATTCCAAGACCTTCAGGATTGTCTCTTTTTATGACGGGTTCCTTTGTATCAAAATTATAACGGTTTCGTATAGCTCCGTTTGCTTCCTGGCGTTCGTAAAAAAAGTCCAAAGCAGAGTTAGGCGTATAATTTTTGTTTGAATAAACAAAAAAGAAAGATGAAAATATCGTTTCATATTGATTTAAAAAATTACCGTCATCTTCAGGATAAATAAAAAATCCCTCCGTACTCTGTTTACCGTCACCAGTTGAATGCCAAAATTCATGTACTAAGGCCCATGTTCTATCATAAATGTCTACAAAATCTTGATCATAGAAATGAACACGCGGAAAATCTCTTTTATTCACCTTATCTCCTTAAAATTCTCAAACAACAACATAATATAGTATACCACATTTTTATAAAAAAGGATAGTTTTTTACCGATATTTATAAAAAAAATTTAAAAAGCCTATGATTTTTTAATCATTATTCGTCTGCGGAATCGGAATTTTCTTCAGTTACTGCATTTGCTTCGGAATTTGCAGCAGTATCGTTTTCCGTATTAGGCACGGAAACAGGCACGGGCACAGGTGCCGGTGCAGGCGGACGCCCTAAAAACAGTACAATTTCTTCATCGTCTTTTTTATGACGTAATTTAAGCAGGAGGGTTCGGCTCCTCTCATCATATACATAACCTGAAGAATCGTAAATTTCAAAGCGCGGATCGGTTCTAAAATCTATGCCATGAATTTGAATTCGGTAAAAGGGCCTTATACCCCTCAAAATCACATAATGGGTTTCTCCGGCTTTAAAAGAAAACCTAAAACTTAATATTTTTGCATCATTTTTAAGAATATTAACATCCTTTGCAGATGTCCAAGCCCAAATACCGGCTTCTGCTTTTAGAGCCAAGGACTCGGCATGGGGATAGGTAAAATTATCTTTTATTGCCGAAGAATATAATTTTTCGGCATGAAGGATCATGACATCATTTGCCATGAGGCCCAATTTTTTTGCCTTATCTCCTTGAATGTCAAACGAAGCCGGAAGACTCGCTGACTCGCCTCCAAGGGAAAGGATGGATGAATATAGAGCTTGACCTACAGCCTTCCATGTTCTTTTTTCAGGGTATTCGGTCCCGTAGCGAATTAAAACAGCGGCCGAATCCAAAGATTTTTCTGTGTTGATAGTTTTTGCATCATCTGAAAGATATAAACCTTCATCTATCGAAAATAAAGAATTCTTTAAAACGGCTTCGCACTTTTCAGACTGTTCCATAAAGATATTTTGTCTATTTGGAAAATAAAGAGCATAATCCATTGCGGCAGCCAATATTCCGGCAGCATCAAAGGCGTTTAATGCTTCTTGAGCAGTGTTTAAGGCTGTTTTTTCCAAGGCCGGAATCAAATTTGTCCTTGAGCTATTTACTAAAAAAGGAATAAGGCCTTCTTTATGAAATGGAGATAAAACTCCTTTTGCTATACCGTTCTCAATATCTGTCAAGGTCTTTTTATCGGCTGAGGCAAGACTCTTTTCATTTTGAACAAGGTTATCATAAAAAGAACAGGACTTATAGGTCCTTTTATCTTTCGGCAAAAGAGAGGCCGGAGCTGTTGTCAAAGCTTGAGAATACTCGCCCCTAAAAGCTTTTTCTGCAATATATGCGGTTAATGTATCTTCGTTATAATTTTTTGCTGCAATATTATTTGAAAAATAACTTAAAGCTTTTTCTCTAAAAGATTGTTTTACTTGGTTATAGTATTCATCACTTGCAATGGGAATACGGGGAATCATGTCAAATTCCAAACTTTGTGATTGAACATAGGTCTCATAAAAAGCGGTCCGCTGCGAACTGGAAAGGATTAGATGGGGCAATTCCGATGAATCATCGGTATTACCGAACCCGTAACCGCCTCTAAAAATAAAACGGTCTTTTCCGTATCTTAAAAATATCTGTTCATCTTGACGCTCAAGACGGGCTGACTGAGTCAACTTCCAAGGAAAATATACGGTATCTATCTCAAAAGGAAAAGAGGCAGCAATTTTTACAGTATCCGCAGTTTCTGAAGTATACGAAGTAAAATCTATTAAAACATTATTTGAGCATACTATACTAAAAGAATCATCTGTCTTTTTATATTCTAAAACCTTTAATGCAAGCTCTTTATTATCATTTGTCTTTGCAATAATCGGACTTTGGTCAGTAATATAAAAATCGAGTCCGTTCGAAACTATATGAAGCGGTAAAAGAGGCATAACATTCCCTTTTTCATCAACCTCATCCCGTCCCGAAACGGACATAGCTCCTATTGTATAATAAAAAGTCTTTCCTATGGTAAACTGAATAACAAAAATGCCGAAAATAATTAATATATATAATAAACTTAGTGCAATTACCCTACTTGATTTGCGTTT
The DNA here is from genome assembly GCF_024400535.1 of Treponema denticola. Lineage (NCBI taxonomy): Bacteria > Pseudomonadati > Spirochaetota > Spirochaetia > Treponematales > Treponemataceae > Treponema > Treponema denticola. The sequence goes on along the minus strand of NZ_CP038800.1, from coordinate 999,143 downwards.
CATAATGTTATAGTTTATATAAACTAAAGAATAATTGCAATACTTACAAGGAGTTATTATGAAAATAACCAAACAAATTCTAATCTATTTTGGCTTTTTTATTGTATTTATGCTATTTTTTTCGTGTAAAACAACTGAAGAGGCTGTTAAAGAACCTGCAATTGAACAAACAAAAAAAAGCCCACGGGAAGAATTTACCGATAAGATTACAAAACTCTTAAACAATCAAGATTTTGAGGGTATTATAAAACTGATAGATGAATCGGATTCGGAGATAACCGATGATTTTAAAATACAATATTTAAAGCTGTCCATCCTTACTTCGATGGGAAAAGCAAAAGAAGCGGAGAGTTTTGCCGAAGAACTAAGCAAAACTTACCCTAATAATACCGACATCCTTTATGCTCAAGTTATGCTTGCCCAAGCTGAAAACAATCTTAAAAAGAGAGATCAATATTTAAAAAAAATATTGGCCATAAATCCTAAAGATTCGAGAGCTTTAACAGCACAGGGAATGGATTTTTACTCGGTTAAAAAATATAACGATGCAAGAAGAAAATTTATAGAGGCCTACAAAGCAGATCCGAAATGTACTGAGGCTCTTATAGGTCTAGGCCGTATAAATTACCTTGAAAATAAACTTGATCAGGCTGAATCGAATTTAACGGCAGCATTGGAGCTTGAACCGGATAACAGCATTGCCCTCGCAGAGCTTGCACGGGTAAAATCCGAAACAAACAGGATGTATGAGGCTTTAAAAGATGTAAAAAGGGCAGCAGAAATTGAACCGGCCAATACGAGCCATTGGATGGATATAGGCTCATACAATTCTACAATAGGCCGAAAAGAAGAAGCAAGAAAAGCTTACTCTAAGATAATAGAGCTTACCCCGGACTCCTACATAGCCTATATTTACCGAGCCGGATTAAATGACGAGTTAGGTTATAAAGAAGAAGCCCTAAAGGACTATATAACCGTGTGCAATCTTTATCCGCCCTATTACTTTGCTCTGGAAGGAGCCGGAATCTTGTTCTGGGAAAAAGGAGACTGGGTAAATGCAGGCACGGCGTTTTTAAAAGCCTTAAATAAGGCTCCGGCTTCTTATCAATATGCCCTTTTATATACAATAAGCCTATATAAACAAAACAAAAATCAGGATGCAAAAAAATTTATGCAAAACTATATAAAAACCATAAACCGGACAGAAAAAGAAAACGAATACTTTTTATGCCGTCTCTTTATAGATTTTGCAGGAGACAGCGAGCTATTAAATAAAGTATCGGCAGAAAAAGATCTTGTAAAAAAGGGAAGAATGTTTTTTTATCTTGGAGAATTCTATTCAATAACAAAAAAACATAGCCTTGCCGATAAATGTTATCTTGAGCTGCTTTCGATTGAAAATCCGGCATTTTTCGAATATCGGCTTGCAAAAAAAGCTATGAAAATAACCTAAAGGAAAAAATAAATGCTTAACGAAAAAAAAGCGGAAATCCGCAGACTTATAAAAGATTACTTTAAAGATGCTAAAACTATAAGCAAAATAAAACAAGAAGAAGAATTACAAAATTCAAAAGATTATTGTAAGCTGTTTTTAAACAAAATCCCTGCTTACGTTGCTTCTAAAACAATTTTTGCTTATAACCCGATAAGCGGGGAATTTCCTACTTTAGGGCTTTTAAGGCAAGCAGAGGAAGATAAAAAGACTATAGCCCTTCCCCTTGTACAAGGAAAGGATCTCCTCTTTAAGAAAATTGAATTTAAAAACGGAAAAATAGAACCTCTGGAACTCGGAGTATATGGAATAATGGAGCCTGCAAAAAATGCTTTAACCCTATTTCCGCAAGAAGAAAAAGATAAAGACATATGTACCTTAGAGTTTCCTCTTTTAATTTTAGTCCCCGGAAGGGCATTTTCAAAAAACGGAGAAAGAATGGGCCGAGGAGGAGGTTTTTATGATCGGTTCTTTGAAAAGCTTTTTAAAAGCATAAAAAAGGAAGAAGTCTACCTTGCGGGTCTTTGTTTTTCGGGGCAAATTTTAGACTCAATCCCAATGGGAGAATTTGACCAACCTGTAGACCTTGTCGTAACGGAAGCGGATGTTTACTTTAAGCAGAGCAAATAGCAGTGCTTAAAACAAAATTTGATAAAATCATAAAAAATACGAATTTTCTATGTCAATACTTTCTGTAAAAAATAATTAATTTTTTTTAATTTTAGCATTATTTTGATGTTTTGTCCATACTTTTTATAAAAATATCAGGATTTACACACATAAAAAGGAAAAAAAATCTTAAAACACCCTAAAGATAGAGCATTTTGTGATATTTTTAGGGTAAAAGGATATGGTTCACCCTAAGCCTTTAAAAAATAGGCTAAAAAGAGATTGTAATGTCTTTGAAAATTAAAATTTTAACCTACTAAGTGATAAACGCTTTCTTCTTTTGCATCTAGGAAAAGATACTTATTAAATAAATCCTTCCAAACTATAGGGATAGATAATCTATCTTTACCTAATGCTTTTTTATTTTTATCGAGTTGTTCAAGTTCAACATCATAGAATTTATCGTTAATTTTTACTTTCATACCCCATTCAGCATTTAAGTAAATTTCTACATAGCGTAATCTTACATCTGTATATTTACCTAAAACTTTAAATTTATAATTATGAGAAGAAAAAACGCCGGCAGCATCGGTTTTTCTATGGTGTTTGATAGAGAAAAGCTCTGTTAAATTGTCTTTTTTTGATATGGGAATGTAAGATTTTTTTTCTTCTTTAGGTTCAACTGCGAATTCTTTATTATACTCATCAACATATTTTTCCAAAAACTTATTGGCGCTGTCTATATCATTAATACCGTTTTGCATAAAAAGAAAAGGCAGCCTTCTTTGAAGAGTTCCGCCAGCCCTTTCTACCCGGCCTTTTGATTCAGGCGAAAAGCAAGGGAGCATTTTAATTCCTAATTGATTTTCTAAAATTTCTCCCATTTGAGTCTTTTTTTCAGTGATACCTGATAGCTGATCTTCAATGCTTAAATTATCCTTTTGTCTTTTGCTGTTAAAAAATACGCTTGCTCTATCAGAAGCAAGTTCTTCAGGTAAACCATATCTTTTTATTCCCTGTTTAAAGACTTCCGAGTAACCAAAAAAACACTCATTTTTAGTCATAAAAAGTCCTAATAGTTTTCCTGTTGCGTCATCTTGCAAAATATGAATGGTCAGTTCTTCATCACCGCCTAGCCAGTTAAAGGGGCTTCCATCGGTAAGCCACAGATCACCTTCATGTTTTCGTCTTTCTCTATATTCATGCATTTTTTTCTTTTCTTTAGAACGATGAGCATAAGGCGTTTTCTTTCCGTTTTGTTTTAAAATATTATAAGCGGAGCTATATGATATTGATATTTCGTATGCTTCTTTAATAGCTTTTCTAAACATAACAAAAGAACAGGGTTTAATTCTTCTTTTTTCACACAAAACTTCGTATTCTGTAAACATTTTCACAATTTGAATTTTAAATTCATCACTAAATTTTTTAGGCGGTTTACCCCTCTTTTTCAATGTAAGCAAAGAATTTACGCCTTCTTTTCTTGCCTTATGTGCCAAATTATAAATGTACGATTCAGATAATTGGAGTCTTTTGGCTGCATATTCTGCTGTAATTTCCCTTGTTAAGAACTGTCCGATAATTGTAAGACGATTATTTAAATCTTTTGCAAAAATAGATTTTTCATTTCTCTTCATAAAAAGTTTATCGGGAAAAGACAGATATTTATTTATATAATTTAAAATAAATTAGCCTCAAGTGAGGCTAATTTTAACTATTTTTCTTATTTTTTTCAAATGAAAGAAAAACAGCAGAAGCTGTAAACAAGCCAATTAGTAAAACTAAAAAAAAATTTAAAATACCGAATAATAAATTCATCATATACCCCTCTTTTTCTCAAATATAAATTTAATTTTATTTTCTGTATCTAAAGCGAAACTACATTTGAAAGACTTACCGTCCTTATTTTTACAAGTTTTAATATCCGTGTTTTTTCCTACAAGTAAAGCTTTAACATCTTTTACTGAAAGTTTTGCACCTGTAATATCTTTCCAAAGCATGAATTTACAGCCCTCTTTATATCCTGAGCAATAATAATTTTTTTTACCTTCTAAAATATCTTTACCGCAAGAAGGACATTTTCCTATCATTTCTTTTTTAAAGGAGTCAATATTTTTTTTATTTTTACACACATTAAATACAAAATCTTTAATTGACTTTAAGAAAACACCCGGATTATCCATCATCTTTTCTTCCCATTGAGTAGTCTGCGATATATCTATAAGAGGCAAAAGATCGGTATTTTTATTTATCTGCTCTATCAAAAAAATACCTTTTGATTGCACTGTAAGATTTTTTTTAACTTCTTTGATATAATCCCTATCGATAAGACTTTTAATTATTTCACCCCTAGTTGCTTCCGTTCCAAGACCTATAAGTTTTTTATTTTCACTTTCATTTTTAGGATTTTCCATAAAAGCAAGTAACGAGTCAAATTTATAAGGAGCTTTAGGTTTTGTAAGTTTTTTTACTTTTTGTACATCTTTACATATAAGATTTTCAAAATTTACATTTTCAAAAGAGTTTTCATCTTCTTCTAAATTAGCCTCACTTGAGGCTAATTCTTTCCAACCTTTCTGAATAATCTTTTTTCCTCGTGCTATAAAATCATGTCCTGCGATATTAAAGTATACCGTCTTACTTTCATAAATATAAGGTTTTGAAAAAACGGCAAAAAACTGTTTAACAATAATCTCAAAGACTCCTTTTTCTATTTCTGATGCTGAATGAGGTATATCGGTAAGGGGGACTAAAGCGTGATGGTCTTCAAGTTTTGTATCATCGAATACATGTGTGTTAGATTTTTCAAATAAAGATAGATCAATATTTTTAGTATAGTCAAGTCTTACCTGTTTTAGTTTTTCGTAAATTTCTTTTGCAAAATCAACATTTGATTCGCTTAATACACGGCTTGGCGTTCTAGGATATGATAAACATTTATATTCTTCATAAAGTTTTTGAGCAATGTTTAAAGTTTTGTCGGGGGATATACCAAAACATTTAAAAGCTTCTTTTTGAAGTGCCGTAAGATTAAAAAGTTTTTCCGGATTTTCCTTTTTTTGATTGCTTTCGATATTTTTAATTTGTGCTTTTTTACCGATACAACCTGATAAATCAATATCGTTTTTAAAAAAATGAGTAGAAAGCTTTTCATTTTCTATAACATATTTTTTTGCTTTTAAATTAGCCTCACTTGAGGCTAATTCTGCTACATATTCAAAAAACTCTTTAGGAATGAAATTTTTAATTTCAAGTTCTCGTTTATAAATCTCATTTAAAACGGCAGTCTGAACCCGGCCTACCGGAAGAAGAGTATTTGAAAGAACAGATATAAGTCTTGAAAAATTGATACCTATAAGCCAGTCAGCTTGTTGCCTTGCATAGCCTTGATTACCTAAAACATTATAATCTTTAAGAGGCTTTGCATTTTTTAAGCCGAGAGTAATAACTTCAGGAGTTAATGCCGCAGACTCCCAAAATCGATATATATTGTCGATAGAGGTAAATCCTGCCTGTAAAAGAGTAATACGGGCTATAAGTTCTCCTTCACGACCGGCATCAGTTGCTATTATAATTTTAGCCGTTTTATTTTCTTTTAAAAGTTTTAAAACAAGATTTGCCTGATCTTTGGTGTTGTTATTTTTTTTATATTTAAAAGAATCGGGGATTATAGGAAGAGTTTCAAGCGTCCATTTTTTTAAATTCTCATTATAATCTTCGGGCATAAAAAGTTCAAATAGATGCCCTACACAATTAGTAATTATATACTCATGGTTTGCATAAAAGCCGTTATTCCACGGAACCGATAAAGCTGAAGCAAAAGATTTTGCGACCGATGGTTTTTCACAAAGTATTAAAGAATTCATAAAATTATTCTAACAATAAATAATTATAATGTCAATAATTGACAATAAGACTATATAATGTTATTATATACCTATGTCCGAAAGGCAAGATAAAGAAAAGTCGGACATTATAGCGAAACATACCAATATCTTGGTATGTTTTTTGTCGGACATAGTAAATAATTGTATGACAAGAAAACTGAAAGTATCCAAGATGTTGCAATGTTTTATGTAAGACAAATACATTTTATTTAAGAGTTGAGGAATATTAAAATGATTTCTTATAAAAATAATATTTTTAATGATAAACACAATAAAAAAGATGAAGATCCTTTTAAAATCAAATTTGTAAAAAAATCAAAAAATGATATGAAGCTCCTTCTTAGAGCTTTAAAAAAGACGGCTTACAGAAAAAATAAATTAGCCTCAAGTGAGGCTAATTATTTAAGAGGAGGCTTTTCAAGCAAGAGAAAATCAGAGGGAACAAATCCATACAAACAACTTTGTGTAATAAAATTTAGGCATGGCACAAAAAAAACAAATCACAGAGAATTTTTAAAAACGTATATGCCTCAAAAAAACAAAGAAGATGTAAAAGAAAAACCTATTTTTTTTGGAGATGACATTGAAGACTATGAAAAAAATATGACGGATAAACACTTTAAATTTATAATTTCTCCCGATAATCAAGATGTGGATTTAAAGGTTTTAACCGAAACTTTGGTTAAACAAATGAATAGCGTTATGGATAGCGACTTATATTGGGTTGCAGTTCAACATAATGATACAGCTCATAAGCATGTGCATTTATTGATCAACGGTAAAGATAAAAATGGTAGATACATAAATAAGATTGATAAAGCTTTAATTAAAGGTACTTTAAGAGAGATGGCCCAAAATTTGTGTACCAAAATGGTTGGAGATCGAACAGAAGAAGAGATAATAAATTACCGAAATAAAGAATATACAAAAAACAGAATTACGAGATTAGATAAGGTTATCAATGGCCAAGTAAATAAAAATTATACTGATGTTATTTTTACAAAAAAAATAAAAACTTTTGATGAAAATGTAAGAAAAAGACTTGATTATTTAATCTCTTTAGGACTTGCAAAGAAGGATAAAAAAAATTATTTACTTCAAGAAGATTGGTTTGAAAGCCTTGAAGCTGCAGGTAGGTTTAATACATTTTTGGAAGCAAAAAATATTTACTCTTTTAAAAATAAAAAATTTAAATTATATAAGGAGACCGATAAAAATATTCAAAATGGTACGGTTCTTAAAATTTATAATATGAATGACGAAAACGTTTGGAATAATGCAGCGGTTATTGAAACCGATAATGAAATACTATATTTACCAATGTATAAAAAAATAGATATAAATTTATTAAATAAAAAAGTAGATATTGTTGATAACAAAGATAAAACATCAAATATATCTTTAAAAAATATAGAGCTGAAAGTACGAGAATAATTAAAATATATTATATACAATATTGACAATAAGATTAAACTTGAGTATACTCTTTTTAGAAAGCAACGATAAATCTAAAAGGAGAAGTTTTGGAAAAAGAATGAATTTTTACGAGGCAAACCTAACCGCATATCTCAACATTATATTTTAGACCTTTTCAATTGGCTTTTTCCTATCTTTTCTTTATTTATAGGTTTTTGGCTATCGGCGCAACTTTTTGCACGTCTTATGAATTTTGATCCCCGTATTGTAGGATACCCTATTTTAATTTTAAAAAGCTTTAATAATTACCGTATCTATCATCCCGATTTATATATTCTATCATTTCTAAAATATGCATTTAAGCCCGGATTTGGCCATTACTTTTATGCTTCATTAAAACCCGGTCTTATTGGTGTTATATTAGCCTTGTCTTCATTATTATTTTTTAGTCTTTTACGTAATTACTTACAAAGACTTCAAAAATTGTATGGAACTGCAAGATGGGCAAACAAAAAGGATTTAGAAAAGTTCGGTCTTTTACAGATCAAAATGATGTTTGCGGGCCAGCTTGTAGATGCTGATGTAGAGGCCGAAATTGCTCAAGATGGTTCTATCTAGAAAGCAACGATAAATCTAAAAGGAGAAGTTTTGGAAAAAGAATGAATTTTTACGAGGCAAACCTAACCGCATATCCCAACATTATATTTTAGACCTTTTCAATTGGCTTTTTCCTATCTTTTCTTTATTTATAGGTTTTTGGCTATCGGCACAACTTTTTGCACGGCTTATGAATTTTGATCCACGTATTGTAGGATATCCTATTTTAATTTTAAAAAGCTTTAATAATTACCGTATCTATCATCCCGGTTTATATATTCTATCATTTCTAAAATATGCATTTAAACCCGGATTTGGACCTTACTTTTATGCTTCATTAAAACCCGGTCTTATTGGTGTTATATTAGCCTTGTCTTCATTGCTATTTTTTAGTCTTTTACGTAATTACTTACAAAGACTTCAAAAATTGTATGGTACTGCAAGATGGGCAAACAAAAAAGACTTAAAAAAATTCGGTCTTTTACAGTCCAAAGGAATGATTTTAGGGCAGCTTGCAGAAGCTGATGTAAGGGCGGAAATTACTCAAGATGGTTCTATCAAATTAAATACGCTACATTCAAGTGATTTTGTGTGTCATTCCGGTAAAACAAATACCCTTCTTATAGCACCGACTCGTTCAGGTAAAGGTGTATCAGTAATTGTTCCGTCTTTATTAAGTTATCCCGGTTCCGCAATTATTTTTGATCCAAAGGGCGAAAACTGGAGTATTACGGCTGGTTTTAGAAAGAAGTTTTCACATGTATTAAAATTTTCTCCTCTTTCAAGAGATACAATAAAGATTAATCCTATGGATGAAATCAGAGAGGGGGATTTTGCTTATGCCGATGCAAATCAGATAGCCGATATTCTTTATACATCCGAAGCCAAGGCAGATCAAGCATCGGAATTTTTTAATAACACTGCAAAAGACATCACTACAGCCGTTATTCTTCATATTAAATTTTCTCCTCAATATAAAGAAAAAAATCTTACTAGAGTGTTAAGGGTAATGAGTATTGCAGCTACTTCATCAGAGCAAGATGATGAAGGTGGTGAAGGTCTTGCTTTGATTAAAGAAATGATCAGTACCGATCACGGCGATGAAGATATGAATGAAAGAATTACTGCGATGGCTTCAAGGTTGACTACTAACCCTAAAGAAAGAGCAAGTGTTCTTTCGACAGTTTTTTCAAAGCTGCAACTCTTTGAAGATCCTTTAATTGCAAATGCTACAAGTTCATCGGATTTTAAAATTAAAGATTTTATAGATTCAAAATATCCTATTTCTTTATATCTAACAGTTCCTTTTGCTCATATTGACCGAGTTTCTCCGGTTTTTAGACTTTTAATAAACTTCATGCTTAGAAAATTCTCAGAAGGTGAAACTCAATTCGGAGAAATAAAATTAAAGAATCACTTGGTATTTTTCCTTGACGAATTCCCTATATTAGGACACTTCCCATTTATCGCAAAAGTTATGGGAATATTGGCGGGATATGGAGTTACATTCTTAATAGTATGTCAAGCTTTAAATCAAATTATAGATATATATGGTCAAAATCATCCCTTCCTTGATCATTGTAAAAATCTTATTATATTTCAACCTGCAAAAATTGAGGATGCAAAAATGTTTTCTGAAGCTATAGGAAAAGAATCCGTGATACACGATAACGTATCCACAAGCGGAAGAAAATTTAGTATCAGCTTAGATAACTTAAATCTATCAAGTCAAGAAATAGCAAGGGATTTAATAAATCCTGATGAGCTTATGAAACTTCCATTAAATCAGTGCTTAATTATGAATCACGGCATGCCGCCTTATATAGGCTCTAAAGTCGTTTATTACGATGATGAGCGTTTTAAAGGTAGGGTAAGTCTTCCCGTTCCCATAAAACGAGAAGAACTATTACTTGAATGTCAAACTCTTCCTTCTAATAAAACAATAGATCTAATAGAAAAAGAGAACAATTATATTGATAACCTAAAAAAACAAAGAATTCAAAAACAGGAAGAAAAAAGAATTTTAGAAGAAAAAAAAGAAAAAGCTGAGTTTTTAAATTATTTGGAGCCACAGCCTGATGAGGATGAAGTTCATTTTTCGGATCCGCCTGATCCTGATTTTACTGTCCTATTGCAACGATTACAAGAAATGGAAACCGAAGAAGAAATAAGTCTTGAATTTCAAAATGAAATAGATATTAAAAACAAACTGGAGGAAGTAACAGATGCACAAGTCTTCTAAGCAATATGATGGCATAAAATCTGTAAAAGTGTCCTTTAGAACTTCAGAGGAGCTAAATTCTTTACTTGAAGAAGCTTTAAAATCGGAAAATAAAACAAAGTCGGAAGTTATAAATGATGCCCTTTTTCTTTACTTAACACAAGGAATAAATGATAAGGAGTTGGTTTATGCTTCATTAAATGATAGCAAAAGAAGAATAGGATATATAGATAAAAAGATTGAAGCTTTTTTTAATTATTTTCACTTTGCTCTTGCAACTATTTTTGCAGGTATTCCCGATATTTCTATTCATTCAAAAGAAGAGCAAGCTGTCATAACTAAAAATGCTGTACGAAGACGTAATGCCATGTTTGAAGCATATAAAAAAAATATGAAAGATTCTCCTTCTTTTTTGCAAATGCTTCTATCCGATTTTATAGAGCAAGAAAATACTTTAAAGGATAAAAACTAATGGATACAGAAAAGCAAAGAGAGGAAAGGTATCAAAAAAATCTCTTAAACGATTTAAAACCTCTCATTCCTTATATAGAGCAAAAAGATGTAACAAATATTTTTGTTTTAAGTTCAGGAGAAGTAAAAGTATCAGCTTTAGGAAAGGGGTCAAAATATGTAGATGTTAATATTTCGGTAGAACAGCGAATGAGAATTATTTTTGCTATAGCTGCAATGTCAGGTATTGAAATAAATCAGAAGGAATTACCTAAACTTGAAGGAGTAATCCCTCTATACAATGCCCGTTTTACGGCTATTTTACCTCCATGGGTTCAACGTCCCGAATTTACAATAAGGCGGTTACCGGAACAAATATATTCTCTTGAAAGTTATGTTGAAAGTGGGAGGATGAGTGAAGAACAATATGAAAAAATATGTCGGTCTATAAAAAACCGACAAAATATAATTATAGGAGGTGCAACGGGTTCAGGAAAAACAACATTTTTAAATGCCGTTTTAAAAAAAATGGCAGAATACACTCCGGAGGAAAGATTTTTAATAATCGAAGATACTCCCGAGCTATCGTGTCCTTATGCTAAAGACGTAACCTATGCTTGCGGAAAATCCAGTGAAGTAATTGAGATAGTTCGATTGGCTATGAGATGGTCAATGGAAAGGATTATATTCGGGGAACTTAGATACGGAGATGTAGCTAATGAGCTTATCAAAATATGGGCTACGGGGCATACGGGAAATGCAACTACTATACATGCAGGAAGTGCTATAGAAGTCTTTACCCGATTAAACGGTCTACTGAGAGAAGTTATTCTTGGGGAGCTCCCTCAGTTGTCATTATCGATTCAACTTTGTGTTCATTTAATTAAGGGAGAATCAGGTCCAAAGGTAAATGAAGTTTTGGATACAAGTTCCTCAGGAATAGATGAGTACACAAAATTGTTAAAACCTTAAAAATTTTTAAAAGCTTTGAAAACCGGCCAAAAAATCTTTTTAAGGAGCATTTTATGCAAAAGAAAAAAATCGTTTTGATTTTATGTATGATCTTTTTTGTATGTGTTTCTGCCTTTGCACAAAAACAGGGCAGTATAGGTAAGCTAGACGAGTGGGCTCAAACCCTCGTCAATCTTCTTACAGCCACATGGCTTAAGGCAATCTGTATAATTGCTTTGGTCGGAATCTGTATAGGTATGATTGTTGCAGGGCGCAACGAGCCGGGGCTGATAAAAAAGTTCATCCCTTGGCTCATTGGCACGATTGTGCTATTGAGCGCCGCGGATATTGTAAAATATTTTTTCACGGGTGCAGAGTTTACCATCAGTCTTTTAACAAATCAACTGAAACTATTTTTGGGATAAGGAGAAAAAACTATGAACAATAATAATAAGAAGATAGTCTACGACCTTTGCGTGGTTGTAGACCAATATAGGCAGGGAAATGAAATAAAACAGCGTTTCCAGAAAATAGGAACTGAAATTACTCAGATTAAAGACGGAAAAGAAAAAACAATAAGGCTTCTTGACCGTTTTATTAACCTTGCCGGTTTTCCTAATTTTTCGGATAAGAATTATGCCTCAAGTATTTTGGTGTATAAATTCTTAAATAAGGAGTTATCTGAAGGATTGGATGAAGATGAAAAGAATCTGGAAGATGAGCCTTATCAGGAAACGGAGGCGAGAATTTTTTAATTTTGAAAAAAATAGGTGCTTTACTTTTTGTGGAGCACCTCCCATTTTAACTTTTTAAAGGAGTTTTTAATGAATGATAATTTAACCAGTATTACGGATTTTAAAATACCGGTTCATAGAAGTTTATTACAACCGGACATGTTGATGGGAATAGGCACTAATGCTGCAATAATGCTTCTTGTAGTAACTATACTATGTATGCAGATTGTAGGATTATGGTTTATTTTTATTTCTGTAGGTATATATTTTGTTTTGCGTATTTTATGTAAAAGCGATCCTTATCTTTTGGAACAGTTATTGGACAATATTTTAGAACAGGATATGTATCATGGCTAGTAAAAATAAAACTGATGTAATCACAAATATTTCAGAGACAACAGGCCTATCATGTAAACAAATAAGTGAAGTTTTAGCCTCGTTTTTTGAATATATTGTTAAAAATAATATACAAGGTAATGCAGTCAAAATAAATAAATTCGGTACTTTTTATATGCAAAACTTTAATTATAATAAAAATCAATATGATTTTACGAGTAAAAAGAATAAAAAGCTCATAGCGACAAAAAAAAGCATTCAATTTAAAATGTCAAAACATTTAAAAGATAGTCTTAATAGCAATCTTGACAATAAGATTTTATTGTTATAAAATATTCATGAGGAATATTATGTTAAAGAAAATTAAAGATTTTTTTAAATCTGAAAAATATGTCGAAGGTCTTGATTTAGCGCCTTATAAAAATACAAAAAATCTTTTATCAGGTTATTGTCCTTGGAGCTGTATGGTTGCGGAGGGAGTAGTTTTATTAAAAACAGGAGCCATTATGCGCTCCTTTATCTTCTCTTGTCCTGATTTAGGTTCTTCTTCTGCAGAGTCCATTAACTCAGTATCTTGGAATTTTAATAATGCACTTAAAAGTTTGGGTACGGGTTGGGCAGTTCAATTTGAAGTACAGCGATATAAAACAAAAGAATATCCGGGAGCAATTTTCGATAATGAAGCAGCTTATATAGTAGATAAATGCCGTGAAGCTAATTTTAAAAATTATGGAGAACACTTTGCTTCATCTTATTATATGACTTTCACCAAAGAACTTCCTTCAGAATTAAAACAGAAGTCATCATCTTTTTTCTTTAAAAGAGAAGGAGAAGATGAGAATATAAATACAGGTGCTATAAGGAAAGAAATAGATAACTTTATTACTGTTACAACAAAAATTATAGGAAGTTTATCATCTTCATTAAAAGTAAAATCTTTAAACTCGGCAGAAACCGTATCATATCTTCATACATCTGTTTCTTTAAAATGGTATGGAATGAATTTCCCAAATCATTTTATTTTTATTGACAAAATGATAACAGATGAAGATATAGAAAATTCCATTCCTTTAAAACTAGGAAAAAATTATATACCTATAATAACAGTCAAAGACTTTCCTATGGAAACATATCCTGCTATTTTTGATAGTCTTAATGCTGCAGAAATAGAATATAGATGGTCAACAAGATTTATTTCTTTAGATAAGGCTGATGCACAAAAATATATCGAAAAAACCGTAAAACGGTTTTATGGATCAAGAAAAAGTGCGAAGCAGCTTGTGATGGAAGAAACAATGCAGGTTCAATCTAATCTTGAAAATCAAGGAGCTGCAGCATTCCAACAAGATGCCCAAAACGCTCAAGAAGAATCTCTTACAGATATTTTCGGATTTGGCTTTTATGCTTCTTCTTTAATGGTCTGGGATCAAGATGTTGACGCTGCAATGGATAAAGCCCGCTATCTTGAAAGTATCATATCTTCTTGCGGTTTTGCTTCTAAAATAGAAACTCAAAATTCGTTAAAAGCTTATCTTTCAATGCAGCCGGGAAACTTGGCAGCAAATACAAGAACTTTTTTTGTATCTACCGGCAATGTATCTCATATTATTCCACTATCCTCAATATGGGAAGGAATGATAAATAATAACCACACAAAAGAAGTTACAGGAGTCAATGTTCCTCTTCTAACATGTTCTACAAGATATGGAACACCTTTTTTCCTAAATTTAAATGTAAATGATGTAGGACACGCTATCATTTTAGGTCCTACAGGAGCCGGAAAATCAACTTTAATGAATCTAGTTGAAATTCAAATGTTAAAGTATCTTAAAAGTAATGTAATAATATTCGATGTAGATAAGTCGGCACGAGGTCTTACAATGGCTGCAGGAGGTATTTATGTTGAGCCGGGAGGAGAGAACAATATTGCATTCCAACCTTTAGCCGATTTGGAAACAAATATTGATATATTATGGGCCGCAGAATTTATTGAATGTCTTTTGACAGTGCAAAATATCACAGTAACTCCTGAAATGAAACTTTCAATAAATGAAGCTTTAAAACTTATGAAGTCTTTAAGTGTTCATGAAAGGACTTTAACAAGTTTTAATCAATACGTAAATTACGTTAATCCTGAAACTCAAGTCAACGATATAAGAGTCGGAATAAGTCCTTATGTTTTAGGCGGCCAATACGGAAATATTTTTGATGCAGATTCAACTTCAATGCCTCTCTCAAAATGGACTATGATTGAAATGGGTTCTTTAATGAAATTAAACGATCAGGCAATAACGCCAGCCCTTATGTTTTTATTTAAGTATGTTGAAAAAGTATGGGAAGGTAAAAAAGATGAAATTACTCTTTTAGTTATGGATGAGTTTCATGTGTTCTTAAAAAATCCAATCTTTGTTAATCAAATCGGTAATTGGCTAATGCGCTTAAGAAAGAAAAACGTATGGTGTCTTTTTGCCACTCAAAATATTGCAAGTGCAAGAAAAACCGAAATAGCGGAAATTCTTATCCAGCAATGTCTAACTAAAATATATTTAGCCGATGAGACGGCTTTAACGGCAGGACAAAAAGACGGATATAGATACTTCGGATTAAGCGATCCTGAAATTGCTGCAATAAGACATGCGAGAATGAAGCATGATTATTTTTATAAAAGTCCTTTAGGGGCAAGAATGTTTCAACTGGACTTG
Organism: Treponema denticola; assembly: GCF_024400535.1. Lineage (NCBI taxonomy): Bacteria > Pseudomonadati > Spirochaetota > Spirochaetia > Treponematales > Treponemataceae > Treponema > Treponema denticola. The sequence goes on along the minus strand of NZ_CP038800.1, from coordinate 983,748 downwards.
GATAAAACACAGCTATCTATTCTTGCTTCTGATCATGAATTTTTAGATTTGCTTGAGCAAAAGTACGGTAAAAATTGCGGTAAACCTCTTGTAAAAGAGATTTTAGAACATAATAACATAAACTATGAAAAGTTTATAAATAAACATTTATAAAATAAATAAGGAGTTTTTTATGAAAAAAATTATTGCGATTTTTTAATTTTTGTCGATTTTAGGTGTAAATATACATTCTATACCTTCACCTTTTCAACTTACATTTGATCCGAAAAATTGGCTTACAGCAATAGATAGTCTGTACGCAATTTACGATCAAATAAAAACTAATGTTGAGCAGCTTAAACTACAATATGAAAGGTTGCAACAGGCCGCTAAAGCTGTACAGGGCTGGCAATTTGATGAAATAAAATGGGATGGAGATTTTGATTTTAGAAATGAAATTTCGGATTTTACCCGATCCATTGATAGACAGTTATCAAATATTAGAGATCTTCAAGGGAGCTTAACTGCCCAAAATATTTCCATCGGAGGACAAAGTTTTTCAATAGCTGACTTAGTAGGAGCCGGTGAAAAGGGAAAAACAATTGCAGGTTTTGCTGAGGCTACATATAACTGGGCTAAAGAAGAAAAAATAGAAAAAATAAGGAAAGCTTTTGAAGAAGGTTTAACCGATGATGAATATATGGCTATTTTTAACAGATACGGATTACGCCCTGCTAATTATATGATGGTAAAACAGGCGGAAGCACAGGTTAAAAGTCAAATAGGACGAGTCATCGCCGCAAACTCTGAAATAGGTTCTGAAAAATGGGTAAAGGCTCAAGAGATGATGTACGGTCCCATTTTTACGGCCGCTTTAGGAAAAGATGCAACTCCTCAGCAAGTAACTCAAGCTGTTTTAATGCATGAAAAAATGATAAATGAAAATATAAACCTCTTAAGAACTAACCTTTTGGAAGTAGGCGAGATGATCGCTTGGAATATTCAAAAACAGGAAAAACAAAAAGAAGCGGAAGAAGCTCAACGCTTTATGATTCAAAGTGCAAAAGAGTCGCGAGTCGGTGTTTCTTCAATGTTTCTAGGCGGTAATTCTTTGAGAAAGAATAAGCATAAATAGAAGGTAACAGTATGGGCGGATTTACAAGTTATACATGGATAGATAATGCATTACTTGATGGAATGGATTATTTTTCAGGAGTATTTTTTTACTTTTTTAATGTAGCAAATAAACTTGCCGTTATTGTTGCTTTGGCCGGTATAGTAATCAATTGTATTAAGCTGTGGTTTGGAGCTATTGCAGTTAGAAAAATGGCTATTTCAACTATTTTAAATTTTATGCTTTTTTTGGGAGCCGTAGGTCTTTATAATATTGCAGTAGGGACTATTGCAAAAACTGCAACTATATGGGGTTCTGAGGCCGGAGGCGGTAAAGCTGTAGTCCAACAAAACTTAGTCGCATTAATGGAACAATGTGAACATGATTTAAAAGTTGCAAAAACGATAGAAAATATGAGCCCTGAACAAGCTCAAAGCTACATAGCCCAAAGAAAACTTAATATCACGCAAAAAGGTTTGGGATCAGGAAGATCCGAAAAGAAAAATTCCCCCTTTACTGACGGTATTGTAGATAAAAACGGGCCTGAAGAATATATGAATAACGTAAATTTATATAGGACAACCGAGCAAAATATTGCTGCAGCTCAAGCAAATATAAATGCTTTAAAAGCCGTTTTATCTCCTACAAAAATTAAGGACAAAAACGGGAATCTAATAGACACATATTTTCTTGATGTGATGATTCACGATACAAAAGGAGGCGGAACAAATTTTATAAGCCCTGCATCTTTTTTTAAGGTTTCTATTTTGCTTGCAAAATTACTTTGGCAAAGAGAAGCCAATTACTTAACTGTTAAAGTAGGTCAAGCTCAGGATGAAGAAAATAAAAAGTGGTTTAATTGGAAGCCTTCCCTTATTGTTGCATTTCAAGCAATGAGCTTTGATGACTTTGGGAATATTATCTTAACCTTTATATGCTGTATTGCAATAGTTTTTGCCGCAATTTTTGTTTTAATGCAGTATTGTATGGCTATTTTTGAATATGCAATCGTAACAAGTATTTGTATTGCTTTTATCCCTTTTATTCTGGCAAATGAAACAAAAGCTATTGCAAAAAAAATATTACCCGTGTTCTGGGGCTTGGCAATAAAACTATTAATTTTAACAATCTGCATGTGGTTTGCTCTTTATCAATATATTTATCTCGCTGCAGGACAGATGGGAGAAGATTCTGCCGTAGATTTAGGCGTCTTTGCTTATATTATGTTTACCATAATACTTTCATTTGTAGTTACACAAAACGGGCCTCAAATTGCAATGACAATTTTAACAGGTCAACCTCAACTATCTATGGGTGAATTAGTTGCGGCAGGGGCAACTGTTGCAGGAGGTGCAGCTTTTGCGGCTTCAGCCCCGGGACGCATAAAACAAGGAGTACAAAAAACTGCCGGTGCTGTAGGAGGAGCTATAGGAAAAGGCGCAAACATGATAGGTACCGGTGCAGGTATGATAAAAGAAGCTAAAAGTGCAGGAGCAGCTGCACGGATGGAAGCTTCAGAAAAAGGCTATTCTTTACAAGAACAAGGCGCCTATGGAAGAAAAGCTGTTGGAGCCGCCATAGGCGGACACATGAAAAATGCAGGTAAAAATATTTTACATAACCTTTCCCATGCTTCGGCTACCAAAGATAACAGAAACGGTAGTCAAAATAGATGGTCGACCTTTAATAACCGCTTTGACGGTCATGAAGGAAAAGTTCCCCATACTTCATTTATAAAGGCAAAAAATGCAGACGGAACAAGTCAGACATTAAATGAATACATATCAAGTATGGGTAAGGCTGGAGAAGCTATAGGAAGGGGTATAGTTCCTGATAATAAAAATGTAGATCCGTTCCCCGGTTTTGAAAGGCCCGGATTACCGCCTCCGAACCCCGGATTACCGCCTCCAAAACCGGAACTTCCGGCGCCTAAAGAGTAAGCAAAATAAATTTTTTTAAAAAAATAGGAGATAAAAAAATATATGATGACATATTATAAAGAAGAACCGCCAAAAGAACTCAATCCTCAATTTAAGGAGTATGATAGAATTATCGGTTTACAAAACAAGGAAAACAAAACTTGGAGGATTATAGCTTTAGCCTCTTTGTCTTTTCTTTTCCTTTCACTTCTTTTATTGCTTTATGCAATTAAATTACCTAAAACTATCCCTATGGTAATTACGGTTTCAGAGTATGGTGAAGCTAAGTATGTAGGAAATGTTTCAAAGATGTCATACTCGAATATGAAAGTTCCCGATATTGCAATTCAATATCAGATTAAAAGGTTTGTAACAAATATGAATACCATTACAAGCGATGCCCAAGTTATGAGGCAAAATATTCGTGATTGTTACAATATGCTTTCAGGAGATGCAGGCTTAAAATTAAGCAATATTTTAAAAAATGATAATCCTTTTGATAAGTTCGGAGACATAAAGCAAAGTATTTTGCTTGAATCCATTTTGCAGTTATCTCCACAAAGTTATCAGGTAGACTATATTCAGTCAAAAATAACCATGACTGGAGTAGTTACGGATAGAACTCGATACAGAGGGATTATCTCTATAGCATTACTTGAGCCGCCTGAAGATAAAAAGATAGAAAATCCATTGGGGATTTATATAAGCGATTTTGATTTTACAAAAGTAAATACTTTAACACAAGGAGATAAATAAAATGAAAAAGATTTTTAAGGTAATTGCAATTTTATTAATTGCTATGAGTTTTGCAGGTTGTACTACAACCAAGGATATGGAGCCTTTTAATGAGCTTAAAACGGAAGCTTTAGACGGTTCTGTTTCCTTACAGGAAGAAGAAAAAAAGATTGAAAAAGAAGATGAGGCTTTAATGGTAGAAGCTCTTCAAAAACAGGTAGATATAGAAAAAACTATAGTCTATGTTGAAAAGCCTGTTTACCGTCCTATCGAAGATAAGACAAACGAATTGGCTCGAAAAAAGCTTGACGGCCAAGAAGCCGTAAAAGAAGCTATGAGATCGGCTTTAAAAACACCTGAAAGGTATTCATCAGGAAAAATGTTTTATGATTTTGATGAGAATTTTGTGTACGAAATATACTGTGCTCCATACCGTATAACCGACATCGAACTTGAGCCCGGAGAAGAAATCTTGGAAACTCCTTTTGTATCTGAACCGGAAGTATGGCAGGTTGGAGCGGGAGTTTCTAAATATAAAGGTCTTGATGTGCAGCATTTTTTTGTAAAGCCTTCATATTCCAAACTTACTACGACTATGATTATCATAACAAATAGAAGAATATATCATATTCTTTTAAAGAGCTTTAAAGATGATTATATGGCTATGGTAAAATGGAATTATCCGATTCAAATGCCTTATACAATTAAAAGCGAAATGGCTCATCCTGACTCAAAAATAAAAACCGTACTTGAAGGAATATCCCCCGAATTTCTTTCTTTCGATTATAAGATGAAATACTCGCCCTTTAAAAAACCTATATGGCTTCCTACCCGTGTCTATGATGATGGAAGGAAAACCTATATAGAGCTTGATGAAAAGGTTTTAAATACGGAGCTCCCGGCTCTTTTTGATCAAAAGAATAATATCATCAACTACAGAGTAAGAAAAAATATTCTTATCGTTGATTCTTTAATTACTAAAGTTACTTTGAAATTAAATAAATCAAAAGTGATTATTGAGAAAAAGAAATCGAAGCTTGAAGCAACAAAATGAGGTAAGTTATGAGTGATGAAAATAATATTTTTGACTTGGATCTAATGAGTCAAAGTCAAAATGAAAACATTGAGGAAAATGATTATTCTCCTATTGATAATGAACCTTCGGTGAGTCCTGATTCTGTATTAAACGGTGAGGATCAGCATACCGTGTCAAATGATGATATTTTAGAAAGCGGAGATAATGAGAAGCAGAGTGAAGCTCAACAAATACCTTCAGAAGAAGCTAAATATGAAGAAAGCAAGAAAAATCCTGATGATGTTATAAAACAAAAGAAAAAAGGTGCTTTAAAATTAAATAGACAACTTATTTTAACCATTGTCGTTTCTTTATTTCTTGCTCTTATGCTGATTACTTTTTTAAGTACTGGTAAAAAAGAAAGTAAAAAAGATGATGAGAAAATAAAATCGGCAGGTGAGGCTTATATGCCGGATTTTGAAGCTATGGCTTCCTCATCGTATAATTCTGCCGTTTCAAACGATACGGCGCCTGATGTAAATGCTCCTTCAAAATTTTTTGAAAGTAATGAAGATGCTTTGATTGCCAGTGCTAACTCAAAAATGCCTGACATAAATGAGGTAGGTAAAGCCCCTGTTTCTCCAAATCAAGGAGGCGGTAGCAGTCAAGGTTATTCACGGCCTGATACAAGGAATAATCCTATCCAAAAACAAATTCAAGGTATTAAAGGTTTAACTCCAACAGGAAGGCAAAATCAGGGATTAGGGCAAATAAATCAATCATACGGTAATCAGGAACAAGGCTCCAATAATCCATATTCACAGTTTAATTTACCTTCCAAAGAGGATTTTATAAAACAAATGCTCGCCTCTCAAGGTATGCAGGGAGGCTTTTTAGAAGGATACGGTAACGATAATGATAATGCAGGAAAAGAAAATTTCTATAGAAAAAATATAGGCTCTACTTCACAAGGGGAATTCTTAAACTCATTATCGATATGGCAAGGCACTATTATTCCGGCAGTTTTAATTACGGGAATAAACACAGACTTACCCGGTAATATTATAGCTCGTGTTATGCAAAATATTTACTCATCTCTTGACGGCCGCTTTTTGCTTATTCCGCAAGGAACCTTGCTTTTTGCAGATTATAACTCTTCGATTTCTTATGCACAAAATAGAATTCAAGTTGCTTGGACATACATGATTCGCCCTGATGGTTTTGCCGTTCAACTTGGGAACATGGGAGGAGTCGATAATCAAGGTTTTGCAGGATATAAAGGACGAGTCAATAATCATCCATGGGCATTTTTAAAGGGAATGCTTTTGGTGTCGGCTATTTCAATTGCAGATACGGATTTAAATGCTGCGGCGAAAGAACTGCAAACCGATCCTTATGCAAAAAACATAATGGAAAGATTACAAGATCCTTATAAAAAAATAACCAATAAAATAATTGATAGAGCTTTGGATATCCAGCCTACAATTATTAAAAATTCGGGTATTGGCATAAATATTTTAACCAATACAAACCTATTTCTTCCGCCTGTCGAAATACCGGAAGTTACACAAAAATACATTAGACATTAAGGAGGTCTAAAATGAAAAAATTTAATTCAAAACTTTTTATCGTGTTTGCAATATTTTTTATTGTAAATATTTCAAGCTGTAAAATGGCCATTCAAAGCCTTTTAGGAAAAAAAGATGAGCAAAAAAATGAATCCGTACAGCTTGAAATGCTGGCTTGGAGTAAGGCTTCAATAGACCTTAAAATCGGGGGAATGGACAATATTCTTTTAACTGCCAAGCCTGAAAGTAAAAGAAGCGAGGCAACGATTGTATATGAATATAATTCGGATATAATCAATTTGATCACAGACTCCCGAGGAGTTATTGTAGAAGGATTAAAAAAAGGCAAAACGACTTTATCTGCAATAAACGGTAAAATCAGAACAAACTGCATAATTAATGTTTCAGGTTATGATGAAAATTATGAGAAAGAGCCTTATATCTATTCTGTAAACAACATAATTCAGCTAAGGCCGGGTACGCAGGAGCGTGTTGCAGTTTCTCTTTATGGAGGTTCTGCAGAAGATAGTCAAAAATTTATATGGAAAAATGAAAAAAATGAAGTTGTAGAGATTGCTCCTAATGGGCAATTTTGTCTTATCAATGCTAAAGGGGAAGGAAATTCCAAAATTACAATTACTCATCCTAAAGCATCTTATCCTTATTCAATTTTAGTTTATAATTTAGCCGATACACAAAAAGCTACATATATAAGCACTACTGACAATGTCATTACATTACAAAAAAATAAAGGAGATAAAGAAATTTCGGTTGTGATGGAAAACCCTCCGGATAATTTCAACCCTTCTTTATTTAAATGGGAACTTGTGCAAAATGAAGGTGAAGTTTGCTCGATAGATTTTAATAGGGAAAAATGTGTAATCAGCCCATTGAGTGCAGGAACGGCAATAATTAAAATTTCTCATCATGCCGCTCCCTATCCTTTGGAAATTTTGGTAAGAGTTGTTGAACTTGTAAAAAATGTTTATATAAAACCGTCAGACACTTATGTTGAAATATCGGGAGATGAAAGTAAAACTTTATCTCTACAACTTGAGGGAACTTCTGAAAACTATGATGTAAATGAATTTCAATGGAATATACCGGATAATGAAGTTATAACTTATAATCATTACGGAAACGAAATATTACTTTCAGGAAAGAAAAACGGAATGGTTAAAATAACCGTCTCTCATCCTATGGCTGCTTATCCTCGTGATATTATGATAAATGTAAAAAATCAAACATCTGATGCCGTAGATTCATCACATTATATCACTACTTCTCAAAATTATATAAGAACTAAGGTCGGTGCGGAAGCGATACCTTTAAACATTCTTCTTGTAGGAGGAGAGGCCGGGGATCAGAATAATTTTAAGTGGACGATAAAGCATACTCCTAAAGTTGCAAACATGGATGTAATTAAATTTGAAACAACTCATGGAAAGGTCTTTACTCGCTCTGCCGTCTCCTCTTATGAAGACGGTACAGGTTATATTACTCCTCTTTCAGAAGGTACGGCCGTTATAGAAATTACCCATCCTAAAATTATTTATCCTACAGAAGCATTAGTAAAGGTGTTGCCCTCTTATGCCGTATTGGAAGAACCTTTTTATTTTACAGGAACTCCTATTGTAAAGATTTTAAATGGAACAGAACAAGAAGTTACTATAAGTCTTCACGGTAAAAATAAAACCGAAGCCGATAACACTAATATAACATGGAGAACGGAAAGTTCTCATATTAATCTTATCGGTAATGGAGAAAAGGCTGTTATTAAGGCTACAGGCCATGGCTCTCATATTTCACATATCAAGGCATCTCATCCTCGCTCTGATGCCGATAAGAAGATTGTAGTATTAACCGCCGACACTCAAGAAGAGCTTGATAAGATGAAAACTCTTTATGCTTATAAATATTCTTATAAGATGAAAGTAGACGATACATTGATTATTCAAGCAGAACAAACAGGTTTTACTAATGAAGAGATTAAAAACTTAACATGGACTTCTTTAACTCCTAATCTTTTAACTTGTGAACCTTATGTTGACGAGGCTTCAGGTCAAACTTTTTATACTTATACAAAAATTAAAGGCCTAAAATCAGGTGAAGCTAAAATAGTTTTAAAATCAAATTTACCCGATATTCCTAATCTTACTTTTGATATCACTGTTTTACCTAAAAATGCAAATCTTGAAGCTGAACCGGATGAGGCTTATTTGACAACATTTCAAAATGTCGTATCATTAAAAGAAAAAAATGAATCGGCTAATGTTGAAGTAACTGCCGTGGGGCTATCTTCCGAGAAATTATCAGGAATTTCTTGGACTCCGGAAAAAACAGGTATTGTTTCTATTAATGCACAAGGTGCTTCTGCCGTTTTTACCGCTTTAAAGGAAGGAGAAACTAAAGTATTCGTTTCTCACCCCGACTGTCAAAATAAACTTACCATTCATGTAAGAGTTGGAAAAGAATATATTTTTAATAACAACAATAAAACTATCTATATTTCAACAGATATAGATACGATTTTGGCTGTTAAGGATGAGCCTGCAAAAAAAATTACGGCAAGGTTAGTAAACTATTCGGATTTTACAAATGAAAAGTTTAAATTTGAAATCGATAAGCCGAATATTGCTTCCATATCGCAAAGTGATAATTCTTGTCTTGTTAAACCTATAAAAGCAGGTCAAGCATTAATTACCGTCTCTCATCCGAAAACTAATTTTACTAAATCGGTTTTGGTTGTTGTCGGAAACAGTAAAGAGGAATTGGAAGGCTTTTCTTATTTAACTACGGCAAATAATGTTATTACTGTTATAAAAGGCCAATCCAAAAATATTTCTGTTTCCGTTATGAACTCTCCCGATATTATAATTGATGGTTATTCATGGGAATCAAAAAATCCTGAAATTGCAACAGCCCAAGGAGTTGGAGCGAATGCAATTATTCACGGAAATGAAACAGGGACTGCAAGAATTGTAGTATCAAACACTAAATGCACATATCCTCTTAAACTTATTGTAATTTGTGTCGATTCATCTCAAGCGGCTTTAAATCCATTTATTGATACAACTACTAATGTGTTAAATTTAAAAGCTGAGCAAGGACCGTCTCCATGGACTACATTTACAGCAACTCTTGAAGGCGGTTCCGACTTTGATCAGCAAAATTTCAGTTGGCAGATAGAAGATTCAAATATGGTACAAATGTTCGGCCAAGGCGCAACATGCAAAATGAGAGCTTTGAAAGCAGGTACTACACGCCTTATAATTACTCATCCAAAAGCTGAATATCCTTGCTATGTTCTTTTAATCTGTGATGAGGTAAAACCGAATAAGTGTTATATCAGTGTCCCTGAAAAAATTATTTCGATGAAACCGAATCAGAGCGAAATGGCTATTACAGCTTCTTTGGTCAATGGTGATATTGAAGATAAGTATGCTTTTAACTTTTATGCCGATACTTACGATGTTATTGAGCTTAATTACTCTGCTAATGTTGCAAGTATTAAACCGATAGGTCAGGGGCAAACTAAAATCCATGTAACGCATCCGAAGGCAGCCTTTGAACAGCAAATTATTGTAAAGGTTTCAGAATATACCCAATTTGAATTTGGGATGGAGTATTATAAGCTTACTCAGGGAAAAACCGGTTATGTTTCAATGAGAGTGCCGATTACTTCAGTTCCATGTCATGTTGAGTATGAATCTTTAAATAAAAATGTCTGCATGATTGAAGGAACCAATAGTACTGCTCAGCTTACAGGCCTAGCTCCAGGAAACACCAAGGTAAAGGCAAAACTTGTTGCTACAAAAACAAATATAGTTCAAGCAACGGCAGAAATGCTTATCAATATCGAAAAAGCTGAAGAAAATTTAGTTTATATTACTACAAGTAAAACCGTTTATAGTATAGAAAAAGGAACTACGACTACCATTGCCGCCAATATTACGGGAGAAGGTATAGGTACTGCAGATCAGCAGAATTTAAGATGGAAGTCAAGTGATCCTTCAGTTATTAAGCTGGTCGGGGCTTCCACAACAGGAATCTCTACAGGCCCTCAATGTATGCTTCAAGCTTTAAAAGCCGGGGAATGTACTGTTACTATATCTCACGATAAGTGTAATACCGACTTGATTATTAAAATAATCGTTCCCGGAACCGATGATGTAGATATTTCTTTAAACAAGACATATATACGTCTTGAAACGGGAGGCAGAACTGAAGTTAAGGCAAAATTAACTAATGCAAAGCCCGAAGATTATAAAACTATAGAATGGTCTATAGAAAAACAAAATGAAAATGTTATAGCTGATGTTTTAGGAAAAGGGGAAACTGTTGCAGTTTTTGCACGGAATGTAGGTAAAACGGTTCTTCATGCACGCCTGCCTAATGGAAAACTTGCCGAATGTGAAATAGTGGTTGAAGCTTCAAGACATATTACTCTTGCAAGTCAAGAAGTATTTGTAGAGCCCGGTCAAACTAAAACTATAAAATATTCCGTAGCTCCTGAAGATGCCGGTATCACTTGGACAACCGATTCGGATGCTTACTTTGATTACTCTATTGATGAACATTCAAAAACTGTTACAATTACAGGAAAGGTAGAAGGTTTTGGAAGACTTACAGGTGTAACTCAATATGGAAACAGAACAACCCTTGCAGTAAAATGTTCTTGGAATTATAAATTCTCAATAGATAAGTCGATTATAAAAGCGGAGCCTGATGATCCTATAGTTTTAAATTATAAGGTAATTCCTGACGATGCGGAAATCGAAGTAGGACTGTTAAATAATTCCTCAGATTTTGTTGATTGGACTATAGATAAGTACAACAAGCAGATTCTTCTCACTCCTAAAAAAGAAGGTTATGGAGAGCTAAAGCTTACGGCTGTAAATCCTAGAGACAATAATCATACAATTGGTAGTAGTACATGTAACCTAAGCTTTTTATACAGAGATATTGGTCTTGATTTTAAATTCATAAATAAAGACGGAAATTTCAGTCGGTTTGATGAAAAAAAAGTAATATTTATTATCGGAGATGGCGAAAAAGCAACTTTTTCTGTAAAGGGTAGTAAATCAAAAGCGGATATAAAAATAGTTAAGATTGAAGCTGATAATAACTTAATCAATAAAGGATTTTCGATATCTGAAACTGAAGATTCAACTGAATTTAATATTAGTCATAACGAAGATGTGATTGAATATGTTTATAAAATTGATAAGGATGTTAAACTTTATCACAATACCGATCCAGATCACCCTGAGAAAAATAAGACTCTTGAATGTAAAGGTATAGATTGGAAATATTATGAGGATACCGATAATGCTTACGTCAGAATAAAAGGAATTTTTCCACATCTTATATTGATTACTGGTACTTTACACGAGCGCCCCTCGTATTCGTGGTTATCTAAGAGAATTCAATTTTCTACCTCACCTTGTACTCCATATTATGTTAGTGAATCTGAATTTAAAGCTAATTCTTTATGGTATAAACCCCCTTCATGGGAGAAGTTTTGGATGAATCTCAATAATAATTGGAATTTAATGGAAGAGTTTGATTTTCCTGAAGTTAATTTTCATAATTTTAAAAGAATGAGTACCTTCGTAAAGGATATTAAAAAAACTGAAATGGCCGGTTTTTTAAATATAACCTTCCTCCGGCTTGGGAAACAAAATGTAAAAAAAATACCTATTTTTTACGAAGAACGTAATTGTACAAAGAATCAAGAATAAAAAAAAACAAAGCCCGAGAAAACTCGGGCTTTGTTTTAATTACTAATTTTTAATACTACTCAGGAAGTTTCCTTAATCAATCACTCAATCATATTGATAGTATAGCCTTTACCTAATTTATTTTGCTCTATACTTTTTATCTTTCCTTTTAAAGTAATATTTTCACCTTTACGATATTTTATATAATTATCATTATTAGTTTTAAAGAATATCAGCATATCCTCTGTAACCCAACTGTTTCTTTTCTCTTCTTCAGGTGTAAAAATACCTACAATTTCATACTTATAACCTTCTTCTTTACTTTCAGATAACTCGTATAAAGGCATGGTAAAACTTAAAGTTCTTTCTGTTATTTTCATATCATCCATCCATTTTTTAAATGCAATGGAATTCATACCGTGACATACTGAATAGATAAAATCTAGATTAGAAATAGTTTTATCTAACTTTTGTTCAAACTCATTGTCAGACTCATTCATTACCTCAACTATTGCACCTGCAACTGCATTCTCAATATTTACAAGATCAAGACTATAATCTTCAAAAGCTTTAGTTTGAGGATTTTGTAATTTTGATTCACTTGCTTTGACAAGAACAGTAGTTTCACCATCTTGTCCCTTTTCGGTTTTAACTTTTATAGTACATCGACAAAGTGAACTTGTAAGACCAAATGTTGCAAGATTTTTTGCTTTAAAATGGTAATATCCGGAATACTCGTCTTTTAATACATCAAATCCAGTAAAAACAGTAACGGTTTTATCAGTATTCAATCCTTGGTATACCCCAACAAAAATAGGTCTGTCATTTTTATAGCTTAGACTTTCTTTTTTTGTCATACCACTAAACAAAGCACAGCTTGTAATTCCACCTGTAATAGCTGCCAGTGCTATTAAAACCATAAATGATTTAAATTTTTTCATTTTTCTTTCTCCGTAGATTATTATATTTATAGTTAATATTATACTTTAATCCTCAAAAATAAACCAGTCAGCCGGATCGATTTTTGGTGAAAATTCTATCAGTTTTTTCTCCTATGCTTTATTGTAAGATCACTGGATTTAGCAATAGAAGATGACTGGCAGTAAAAAATTCATTTGCCTTGCTTAAATACAACTGATTCATTTGGCTGATACCATCAGGTTCAATTCCAATTGCTTTTTTACTGTTTCCGACTACTACCAAAACCGATTTAGTAAAATTACTTTTAGGATGTCCTACTCTAATTATAGCATTGCCGAAAACAACTTTTTTTGCAGTAATTTTTACAGTATTTCCATTAGGGACAATACTAATAACATCTTCACCTGTAACTATATACCACTCAAATTTAGAGTTATCAACTGAAACGGATTTACCTTTTCCATCCGTCATTTTAACCGTAACCTTTATAGTTTCACCGACTTTTAAGTTTGTTATATCGGGCTCAAGAGCTATATACTTTGCTTTTGATGCTGAATTTCTATCACAGCACACAAATACAGTACTTATCAAAAGTACAGTCATATAGTAAAAAATTACCTTTTTCATTCTTTATTTTCTCCTTAGTTTTTATTTCTTCAATAGAATTAACACAATATTCTATCGGAATTTGATAACAATAATAGTGCCCTAATTTTATTTTGTTTAGCTCAACGAATCTTATGACTTCATCAATTGATATGATATACGGGGTATCCTGTACCTCTTCTCTGTCTTTGATCTCAAATACAAAAAGATATACTTTTTTATTATGCAATTTTTGCCAGTTTGATAGCTTTTCTAATTCATAATTGTTTATACAGCAATATAATTTTCCGAATGAATTATTTATAGATTGTGCTTTTACCTCAGCATATATATCCAGTCCTTGAATTATATAATCAGGACTTTTTATATTTTCACCTTGATTTAAAGCTACATACTTATCATGTTGTTCTTTATCCTGTCGAAGTCTATCAACAGGATATCCTGTATTTTGCATAAAGTTTTCAAATTTCATCTCCCCTAATTTACCCATTTTTGGCATATAAGAAAAATAATCTTTAAACTTTTCATGATCTTTAATAAATTTGGGTTTCCATCCTACTGCAGCTTCATAGATTAAACTATCTTTTGTAATTCGTTTATCTGTAATATCAAAAATATCCTCTGGTTTATCCAGATATATACTATCCAGCCCATCTTCAATTGTAAAAACTATGTGAAAACCCATAATTACTCCACTGATACCACATTATACCTTAGTCCTCAAAAATAAACCAGTCAGCCGGATTGATTTTTGGTGAAAATTCCATCATCCTTTTAAAGGTTAAAATCCTTGTCTTGCCCGTTTTTAGCTTATATATGGCTTGTTTGTCAATTTTTAATTCTAAAAACTCATCTTTACTCAATTTTTCAAGCTTCTTAAAGCCGAGGGTGTTTTTTAGTTCTACCTTTTCAATCGTTATTGTCTTTATTTTCTTTGTCTTAGGTTTTGCCTCATCGATGCTTGTAAACCATAATATAGGGTGAATTACCTCACAAAGTGCAAGGATTATATAATATCCGGGGGCTCTTTCTCCGGTTGCCATTCGGTAAACATCGCTATTCGGAATATTATGCTCTATACAGAAAGAACGTAAGGTTCTCGCCTTTATTCTATCAATCATCATTTGCTGTGCATAAGAGATGTTTTCTAAACCTTCCGACGGTACTATTTTTATAAGCTTTTCTATGTAATACTCATTTGCCATCTTTTCTAGGCCTTCCTTTGCCACGGCGATTAAAGAATTTTTCAATATCGGATTCTGTATAAAGGTAGATTTTTCTTCTTCCATCTCCAATATATTTTACTCCGTTCTTTTCAGCCCAATTCGTAACATTACGCCTGTTTTCAGGCGGATTTTTCCTTTTACAAACTTCTTCTGTCGTATAATATCCGTCAATCATAGATATAATATACCACAGTAGAGTATTTTTGTCAATAGTTTTTATCGGCTTTTTTATGCTTCTGTGGTATAATTATTAATCACATTAAAAAAAATAGATTAAAAACTAAAAAAATTCTTTAAAGCGTAGGTAATACTTGATATAAAATAAGGTAATCGATGATATAAAAATAAACAGGCTAGAAATAATAGTACAATTTTTATAATCTTGAAAGCCGTGCCTATAATACTGCAGGCTTTTCGATGTGAGCGGCTTAGTCCGAAATCCCCAAAAGATATGATTATTCTGTTGTCTTCATTGTCGTTCCTGTTGAAAAACATAACCTCTCTCCATTTTCTTTTCAAATTCCGATACTCTGTTTATAAACCCTATGTTTACGGGCTCTTTTATTTTGCAGCCGATTGTAAGTTTTCCGGTTTCTTTATCGGCAGAATCAACTCTTATAGGCTCCGTAATTAAAAAAAGACAAAGTACAGGATTGATAAACATAAGTTTTATTCCTAAAACTGACGATATAAGAGTTAAACTTTCAACTGCTCCGGTTTGAAATCTCGGATAATAAAAGCTTATTCTTATACCGTGCATTGATACATCTTCAATTATACAATCATATTCAAATCCCGATATAACAACCCTTTGTTTTATATTATCCAATCCAAAAAGTCTATAATTTTCCCTGCCTACTTTTAGCCGTAGACCTTGCCGTTTTTCTGCAGAGCCGTATTTGTCCTTTAAAACATTAATTTTATATGAGATACTTAAAGGTAAAGGTTTTATAAAAAAAATTATATATTGCTTATAGTTTTGATCAAGTTTTTTTATTTTGCATGGTACTTTTATAAATTCGTCATCTGTTTTCAATATTTCAAGATATGCCGATTTACTTGTAAAATTATTATCAAGCCCTATATATATTCTCCAGCAATCATCATAAAATTGTACAGGTAAACAAACTACTTTTTTGTCTGGTACTATACTTATGTATACTGCTTTTATTTCTATATATTCCAATATTTCTTTTGTAATACTCAGCATATTTTACTCCTTAAATAATCCGTATTTTTTCATCAATAATTTTAATTTAAACCGATTTAACTTTTTTGAATCGGCTAAAATTCCCATTTCGTAATAAAATTCTTTTGGAAAATATAAATAAGCTTCTTGTGTAGTTTTTTTTAGATAATGAAAGGCATTTTTTGTAACATCAAGAGCTTTTCCCATACCTCTAAAAAGTATAGTTGCCGGTTTATCGGTACAAGGAAGCTGGACTTTCTCTCCGGCTCCTTTGGAATGTAATATATAAAGTCTTCGATGATTTGGATAGGTGTAATATAAGACTAAAATAGAACTGTCAGAAAAATGTAAATATAAATCGCCTCGGCTTGTTGTTTCCATATCAAGTAAAGCCCCTTCTGCAAAAACTGAAAATCCGTCTCTTTGTTTAACCGGAATAAAAACTTTCATGACTTATATTTTATCATTTAATATATTTTAATGTCAATATTGACAATACAACTAAATTAAGATAAAATATAGTTGTGCAAAAATAATTCCCCTTTTTTGCAACAACATTACAAAGATGAGGTGGCCATTATGGAAAAATATGATAGGGAAAATCTTGACTTTTATTCAAATCTACTGGACGAAATCAAACAAAACTTTAATCTTGACAACGAGGGTGCTGAGACTGCCTTACTTTTAATAAGGGAGAGGGCTTTATCACTTGAATTGTCTTTATCTGAATATATGAGAACTTATCATCCTCAAGGATTTTCCGAAAAAGATAATTCTTTAAATGACGAGTATAAAGGATATATCAAGTTTATAGGCGAAGATACTGCTTCTATCATTAAAACAGGTAAAACAGCCGATTTTTCTACTTTTACCCATGAAATAGCTCATAGTTTTAGACGGCAACTATCGGGAGAATTAAAGGAGACGGCAGAGAAAGCCTTTAAAGTTGAAAATGGACAGTGGACTCAAGTTCAAGAAGAAGCCTTTGCCGTAGGGTTTGAAGAATACATAAGGCTTCGTTTAACCGAAAATGAAGAACTTGAAAAGGTTTTTGAAAAAGGAAGCCTTTATATGCAGAGAGTCTATAACGGCCTTGACCGCATAATAGAGCTTAATCCTGAAATCATTAAAGTATATGATCAAATGTTCACACACGGCCGATTCCAATTTAATCAAGAGGAATTTGATAAAACCATTGATAAGATTGCAAATTTTAAAGATGAAACATCAAAATTTTCTTCTTCCCATGTATACCTTGGAATGACTCCACCTATTTATCAAGAATTGGGTTTTGAGCGGCTGCCTGTGATGGCTACTGCATTTCATTTAAAAACGGCTATGATGGAAAGAGGTAATGATCCAAATATAAACTATCACGGTATTCCTTCTGATATGATCAAACAAATACCTGAAGCTATTAAAAAGCCTTTGCTCATTATGCAGTCGCAGAACAAACAACATAAAGAAGATATAATAGCTGTTATTGAATTAAAAGATAAAGAAGGAAAGCAAATTATTGTTCCTTTTTCACCGAATAAAAAAGGATATTTCAATGATATTGAAATAGATATAAATCTTGCGAAAAGTATCTACGGTAGAAATAATTTTAATAAGTTTGTGCAAGATGCTTTCAAAGAAAATAGAATTTTATACTTAAACGAAAAAAGCCGAGAACTTACAATCCCGCAGGTACAATACCCACGCAACCATAAATCTCAGCTTCTATACAATAATATAGCAGAATATCATAAAGCTGTCAAGGAAAAAATTCCCGATTTTAATATTTTATATCAAAAACAAGCTTATTATTCAGGCGGACAATTTGAATTTGATTTCTTAAATGATCCTGAAAAAAAGGAAGAACAAAGGGTACAAGAAAAACCTATTCAAGCTCAAAATGAAAATAAGGTGTCTATAAATACGGAGAATAAGCAAAACACCGGTATTATCGTACAAACCGATAAAATAAAAATTTTAAACAATACCGAAATGGAGCGGGTACAATTATTTTTTCCTAAAGCTCCTGATGTAGAGATAAGGAACGATTTAAAATCACACGGCTGGAGGTGGTCGCCTCGTAATTTCTGTTGGCAGAGGCTTAACACCGAAAACGGTTTAAACGATGCAATTCGTATCTTTGACAAATGGTACAGGGAAAATGAAAAAATTATACTCAATAAAGAAGATTATAATAAGCCTACTGCAAAGAATAAAGAAAAGGTCTATAATGAAACTGAACAAAATAAGGAGAAGCAAAAGGTAGAAGAAAAATTCCCTGTAGCCGAAAAGCATGAAATGCCGCTTATTCAGAAAGATAGACATCCGCCGGTACAGGAAGTCGATTGGTATCAGGCTTTTGCAGGATCATGGAATACTTTTTATCCGAACGGCAGCGATTTTAAACCATATATTGAGGGTTATTATAAAAACTCAGAAAATCTTACTATAAAATATTACAACAGAGGGGTATCAAAAACCGATTTTGGCGCATTACTTGAGGGTGTCAATGATGTCGTATTTAATGCGGAGCATCTTGGAGAGAAAGCAACAGATAATTTTTTAAAGCGGTTTAAGAATTACGGCTTTTATCCTCAGAAACAGTATACCAATGAAAGAGGAGAGAGGGCTTTTATTCTGATGATTCGTGACGGATCAAAATCAGGCAATGTTGAAATGATTACCGATCGGAAAGATAAGCGGTTACAGTATACTGTATTAACAAAAGACGATGACGGAACGATACTTGAAAAGAAAATTTTTGATAAAAGTGATAATGCTCAAGCCTATATGGACTTTAAGCGAAGAAAATTAAATGGAGGAAAAGAATATGCAGGAAACACTGATCACAGAATACCGGACAGAGAACGGAACCGTAATACGGGAAACGGAGGAGAATGGAATAAAGACGAGGGAAGAAATACCGGCTTGGATGATAGAGGACTTAAGCAGGGAAGAACAGAAGCTATTGGAAGAAGTATCGATGAATCTTCAAGAGACGAAATTCCCGAAAGTTTGCATTATGGGCAAACAGAACGCAGTAAAGTGGGCAATAGCCATGAACCGCAAAATGGGCAGAGAAATAACGCAGCAGAATATCAAGTCATCCCTAATCAACCTAGAAATGGACTTATAGATGATGAGAAAAAATCTTTAAAAGAAGTAAAATCAATTCGTGAAAAATGCCTTAATCTTCTTAATTCTAAAGAGGATCATGAGTTTACACAGGAAGATAAAAAGCTTCTTTTACAATATGAAGGTGGAGGAGGAACAGGAGAAGAAAACAGAAGCACATCAGGAGTGCTTTATGAGTTTTACACGCCCAACTCTGTTGTAAATAAGGTATGGGACCTTATAGATAGTTATGCTCCAAATGCAAAAACAGTATTGGAGCCTTCCGGAGGCACCGGTCGATTTATTCATGGAAGAGATAAAAATGAATGTACCTTAATCGAGCTTGATAAAACCTCATCACGCATTGCTTCTATATTGCATCCTAATGCAGAAGTTAAAAATCAAGCCTTTCAGGAGCTCTTTTTTAAAGACGGAGTTATCCATAAAGAAAACTATGAAGGTAAAAAATACGATGTTGTTATAGGAAATCCTCCTTACGGAGACTATACAGGTATTTATAAGGGAAAAGGCGAAGGAAAAAAGCACTCAAGATATGAGCAGTATTTTATCGAAAGAGGACTTGATACCTTAAAAGAAAACGGTATTTTAGCCTTTGTTCTTCCATCTTCTTTTTTAAGTAACGGAGAAAATGAAGGGAAACGTCTTATTGCCTCAAAAGGTGAATTGATAGACGCTTGGAGGCTTCCTGCAGGAGTTTTTAATACTACGGATATAGGTACCGATATTGTAATCATCAAAAAGGGACAGGGAAATATAAAGGATTTTTGCAGCGATACCTTCTTTTCCTTAAACCCTGATCATATTTTAGGAGAAGAAAAAGAAGTATCGGGCCGATTCGGAAAACCGGAAAAAAGAATAATTCCTTTTAACGAATATTCTACACAAGAAACTCTTAATCTTATTGTACCTCAAAAGAATATTTCTTTTACCGCAATAAAAAATATTACTGTTTCTAAACCTACAGAAAAAACTGAAAATCCAATAAAAAAAGCAGAGAATAATGAAGTTAAAGAAGTTAAAAATAATGTAGCGCAATCTTCCTTACTATCTGCCGGTGAATTTAGTTTAAAATATGGAAATGAAATAGATAAAAGAGAATTTCCTATATGGAAACTTACCGATTATGAAGGAAAAATAAATGAATCGGCAATGACTAAAGAAGATATTGATTTTATCAGTAAAAATCCCAATTATGTAAAGATAGACTCATCTTCGTGGATGCATATAGTAAACTATACAAAAGGTAATGTTTATGAGAAACTCGATGAACTTGAAAAGGAAGCCCATAAGATAGATTTTCAAGTTTATTTAAAACGAAAAAAACTTCTTCAAAATGCAATTCCTCAAAAAATACCTTACGAAAAAATAAACATTCCTGTTCACTCGTCGATTGCTCAAGAGTTTATAGTTGAAAGAAATCCTGATGGTACTGATGTAAATTTACAGGAAGGTTTTATTAAATGGGCGATCGGAGAGAAAGAGCAGGCTCAAGCCCAAGCAAATAATCTTAAAAATTATACAACTACTTATTATATCGATTATGAATATTCTCCATTAAATCAAAATGATATGCCTGAAAACATTGGCTGGTATGATATTATAAATTTTATTAACAAGGAACCTGTAAGGGCTAGGGCTGCGGATGGGATAGAAGAAAAAAAAGCGGCTCAAATAGAAGCTCAAAAAAAGAGAAACACACGCCGTGATACGGCAGAACTCCTTTTTAATAGATATATTCAAGAAGGTGTACCGCAACATTTAAAAGATGAACTTTGCGATATGTGGAATAGAAGGTTTAACGGGTATGTTAATCCGGATTATACTAAATTTCCTCTATTCGTTGAAGGTATGAATCGGTTTAAAAATGGTGAAGAATTTACTCTTTACAATCAGCAAATAAAAGGAGTTTCTTTTTTATCCAATAAGGGCAACGGTCTTTTAGCATATGATGTCGGAGTCGGAAAAACCGCTTGCGGTATAGTGTTTAATGTAAATCAAATACAGTCAGAAAGAGCAAAAAGACCTTTAATATGTGTTCCTAAGTCGGTTTATTCAAAATGGGTAAAAGATATAAAAGAGTTGTTTCCTAATATAAAGGTTAATGAATTAGGGAATTTCAGTAAAGATGTTCTAAACCCTTTTGCCGCCGATGATCATGGCCTTAATATCCCCGAAAAAAGTATTTCTGTTTGTACACTTGAAGCCTTGCAAAAGATTACTTTTATGCAGAAAACTATTGATAATGAAATAGCAGCAGATTTACTTGATGCAAGATTAAACTTAACCGGAAACGCTCGAACCGATGCTCAAGACAAAGAAAAGGTATATGAAATATTGGGAGGAGCAACACAGGCAAAGGATGAAGATTATATATTTTGGGAAAAAACAGGTTTTGATTCTATAACTGTAGATGAAGCTCATCGATTTAAGAATTTATTTACAGTTCCTAGATCCGTTAAAGAAGATGAAAAACAGACAGCAAATGAATTTGAAGGAATAGGAAGCGGAGTTCCTTCTAGAAGAGCTCAAAAGTTATTTGCAATCACTCAGCTTATTCAAAAAGAAAATGATGGAAGAAATGTATGTCTTCTTACAGCAACGCCATTTACTAATTCACCCACGGAAGTCTATTCAATGCTTTCATATGTTGCCCGTCAAAAATTAAAAGATATGCATATTTATAATTTAAGTGCTTTTTTAACCGAATTTGCAGAAACTAAAACCGAATGGGCCGTAAAACCTAAAGGAGATATTCAACCTAAACAGGTTATGAAAAACTTTAAGAATTTAAAGAGTTTACAAAACCTTTTAACCGAATATATAGATAAAGTAGATGCCGAAGAAGCAGGGGTTATACGGCCTGAAAAAAAGCCTCATGTCATAGAACTTGGAATGAACGATATTCAAAAGAAAATTATAGAGACTGAAACGAAAAGAATCCAAAACGCTTCTAAAGATGATCCCGGAGCTGTTCTTGTTGCAATGAATAACATGCGTATGGCTCTTTTATCTCCGGCCTTGGTTAATCCGGTATATGATTTTGAGCTTCCTCCTCCTTCAAAAATTGTTGAAAGCTCTCCTAAACTTACATTTGTCTGCGATTCTATAATTGCTTCTTATAAGAAAGAACCTCAAGGCGGACAGGTTATGTATATGCCGAGAGGTGTCCCGGAATTTTCTCATGTAAAAAACTATCTTGTTTCTCATGGAATACCAAAGGATGCTATCGCTTTGGTAAGTTCTTCTACAACCAATGCTCAAAAAGATAAAATCACGGAAGATTTTAACGATAAGAATAAAAAACTTAAAATAATAATCGGCAGTGAAACTATAAGCGAAGGCATTGACTTAAACGGAAATTCCTTTGCTCTTTATAATACTATGTTAGGTTGGAATCCCACTGAAAGTATTCAGGTTGAAGGCCGTATCTGGAGGCAGGGTAACGAGCAAGGACATGTTCATATAGTATATCCTGTAATGTATGATTCTATTGATTCTCTTATGCTTCAAAAACATGATGAAAAATCTTCCAGAATAAAGGATTTATGGAGTTACAAAGGAGATAAACTCAATGTTGAGCATATTCATCCTGAAGAATTAAAGTTTGACCTAATTAAGGATCCTATAAAAAAGGCTGATTTTCTAATTGAACAAAGAGTAAGTAATTTTAAAAGGGATATATCAATTATCAATATGAAAATAAAATCTATAGATGAGATTATTGAAAAAAGAAAGGAATATAAAAAAGAGGCCGCTTATTATGAAGTGAGAAATGATAAGAAAAAAATAACCTTTTTTAAAAATAGATTAGCTTCTCTCGATAAAAAGTGTAAATCTTTTGGAATTACGTCTGAAACTGAACAATATACAGTAATTGCAAAGCTAAATAAAGACAAACAAGAATTGGATGTAAAAATTGATGTTATAAAAAATGAAAAAGACGACTTTATCAAAAAATTCATTGCTGAAACCGAAAAAAGTCAAAAACAATTACTGCCTATTGATGAAATAATAAAGGATAATTGCAATAAAATTCTTAACGATTTATGCCCGATGGAAAAGTTAAAAGAGGAATATAAACTAAAAAATAATCAAGTCAATACTGTTAACAAAATTACCAATATAGACCGTTCTAAAGCCGGTATTCTCAAAAGAGAAACTGTACCGCTTAAAACCTATAAACAAGCTCCTTTTGAATTTATGGTTGCTGAAAAAAAGTCTGATTTTTTTGGTGTAAAGTCATCTCCAAACAATAAAAAAGAAGCGGTATGTTTTAATACAAAGGCTCCCATTCATAAAAAAATAGAAAATTCAATAGAAAGGTAAAAAAAATCTGCAAGAAAGAGTTTTTTTAGCGCTTTCTTGCAGAAAATTCATGTAGTTATTTTTTGTGGTAATAAATTAAGTATAACAATTTACAATAAATTTGTCAATATCTTATATACAATATTGACAAAAAGAGTTAAAGAATATATACTAATTATAGTGATTGATAAAAATTCCTTTTATCAAAATATATCACT
This sequence comes from Treponema denticola, assembly GCF_024400535.1. Lineage (NCBI taxonomy): Bacteria > Pseudomonadati > Spirochaetota > Spirochaetia > Treponematales > Treponemataceae > Treponema > Treponema denticola. The sequence continues at coordinate 960,098 of NZ_CP038800.1, read as the reverse complement.
TTTAAGGAGAAAATTATGGATGATTTATATACTTGGCAAGATTTAAAAAATCTTAAAAATCAACCTCCTGAAATGTGTATGGCTGCTGTTAGAAAAGATTGGCGGGCTTTACAATATGTCGAAAAACAAACTACCGAAATATGTATGGCCGCTATTGAGCAAAATAGTTATGCTTTACAATATGTTAAAAATCAAACCTCTGAAATGTGTATGGCTGCTGTTAGAAAAGATGGCTGGACTTTAGACTTAGTGAGAAACCAAACCCCTGAAATATGTATGACGGCAGTTAAACAAAAAGGCTGGGCTTTACAATTAGTAAAAGAACAAACTCCTGAAATTTGCATGGCTGCCGTTAAAGAAAATGGAGCTGCCTTACAACACGTAAAAAATCAAACACCTGAACTATGTATGGAAGCTGTTAAACAAAATGGGTGGGCTTTAAAATTTGTTAAAAAGGAATATCAAACTCCTGAAATTTGTGTGGAAGCTGTTAAACAAAATAAAGTAGCAATGGAATATATCACAAATGAGGCTCCGGAAATATATATAGCCGTTGCTAAACAAAATGGCTTAATTTTAAAATATATAAAAGATCCAACCCCGGAAATTTGCCTTGAGGCTGTTAAACAAAATAAACAAGCAAGTCAATTTATAAAAGAAGAGTTAAAACAAGATATATTAAATAAATATCAACAATATTTAACCTTACAAAATAAAGAGTCTTCAATCGATAAAAAATCCCTTTTTATCGATAAAAATAAATCAACATACAAGGAGAAAATTATGAGTGATTTAAATGAAAAAGTAGAAGGCAATTCTACACAAGTATTGGGAAAATCGGATCGTACCCCTGTAGAAAGGATTACAACCGATAAGTTTAAGCAGTTATTGGCTGCCGATAAACTTCCTTTTTTACCCAACGAAAACGGTTTTTGTAATGTAAAGGCTGTGAAAACTGCTGCAGGCTATGAGCTTAAAGGAGCGAATCAGCTCATTGCAAAAATGTATCTACATGAAAGAGGTGTAGATAATGACAATATTCTAACCTTTAGGCAAGCTCAAAATGCAAAAACTTCTATTCGGGCCGGAGAAAAAGGTTTTTACCTTTCTTTCTATGATAAGGAGAAAAATAGTAACACGGTAACCCGTTATTTTGCTGAAAGTCAAACTTCCAATCCTGATGTTCTTCCCTATCAGCCGGTAAAGGCTGAGTCCAAAAAAGAAAAGCATGTTCAAATCTCATCTGAGGCACAAGATTATATCACTAATTACCTCAAATGCGTTAATGAAAACAGAGTTTTTACCGCCTCTCCCGAAGTTGCAGCTGAGTTTAAAGAAAACTTTGCAAAAGAACTTGAAAAATCTCCTATGCAGATTTTCAAAATGGGCGACAGAGCCGCAAAAGAAATCTTTATCGAAACAGATAAAGGTAAAGAATGGCTTAAAACCGAAAAAGGACAGCAATGGCTCAAAACTGAAAACGGTAAAGACTTCTTAAAAACAAACCCTAATAAGGGCATTGATAAGGGAAAAGAAGTGCAAAAATCGGTAAAACCTATCGAGCGCGCTATTGCAGTTGAAAGGTAAGGTTTATTTTTAAGGATGGATTTCATATTCTAATATGAGTCCATCCTTTTTATTACTTTATAAGGAGTAAGTTATGCCTAGTTTAATGGACGGATCAATTAAAACTGTATGGGAACCTTATAAATACGGTTCTCCTGAAGATTATTATATTACTCAATTTAACTCTCTTTTACAGGAATGTTCAAGTAAGGATATTCTTCCTTTTTTTGACCATACAAAAAAAGATATTCCTGAAAATATGCTTAATCGAAGCATTATGAAAGATATAAATAAAGTTGCCGCCGAATTGCATTCGGCATCTACAGGAGCAGGAGGAAATACTTATATATTCGGAAAGGATGCTCTCGAACTGAACTTAAGTCTTGATACAACAAAAAATATAAGACCGTTACTTGTATGTGCTGATGGTAAATATTCAAGTATTCAACCTATTTTGCATGAAATGAAAGTTGCTGAATCCGGAGCAAAAACAAAGTATCAATTCATGTATAATCTTGAGCAATTTGATGAGCGAAGTCAAAAAATATTAAAAAAAGTCGCTAAAGAATATAGCCAAGAAAAAGAAACAAATAAAATTAAAAATGAAATTCAAAAAGATGCTAAAGAATTTTATAAGGATAATTGTAAAAATCCTGATAACCGAAAAAAAATGACTAATCTTTTACAGCAAAATAGAGAAGAAAATAAAAATCTACTTTCTTCGTTTGAAGCCGTTATGATTCACAATCTGGCTCAAAAACATGGCGGATTTGAACTAATAGGCGATAAATATATTAAGCCGGAAAATGAAATAGTGGCCAAGATGAAAATGCGTGAAGAAATTGACTCCAGTCTTAAAGCTATAGCCGATAATAAATTGAAACCGGATGCCTTAATGCGTTCTGTATTTAAAGGTCAGGAGACAGCTAACTTAATAATGAGTAAAGATGTTTCTTATGACCGTAGCCATGAAAAACACGAAACCATTAAGGCTAAAACTAATACGCATAAACTGGAGTATGGATATGGAAGATAAAAAGCCTCGTTTCCAACATGTTTTTTCGGCAAAAATAAGAGAACCGCCTCCTTCGGTTGATGAAATTATAGGTTTAAAACTATCAAATGCTGATAATTGTTTTAATTCAGAGTCTATAGAGAAATTAGGAGACATTCTATCTATTTATCGTAACAAAAAAGAAGAGACATTTAGATATTTGTTTTTAGACAAAGATTATAAAATAATCGAACATATAGGAATCTGTTCTCATAATCTAGAGAGCTGCAACGCTGCTCTCCAACCAAATAAACATTTTAAAAGGTTCCCATCAGAAGAACCTTTTTTAGATTTAATTTGTGAACATGTTAAAAAAAATGATCTAAAGCTTATTTTGGCTCATAATCATCCTTCCGGCAATGTCGAAGAAAGTTCAGAAGATGTTTTTCTTACTTTAAAAATCGAGTTAAAAATAAACCAGCTTGGAGATAAAAATAAGTTTTTAGGCCATATTATTTTAGATCATGGAAAATTTAATTTTTATACACCAAATAAAGGATGGGAAAATATTGAAAATTGGAATACAAGACTTATTGATAAAGATCCTCTATTTAAAAATAATATAAAATCTTACTATAATTATACTTTTACTTCTCCAAATGAAATTACAATATTACATGATATTGCAAAAAAATTAGATGCCAAAGAAAATTGGAATTTTAAATCTTTTACTCCTTTTTTTTGCGTAAATCATAATAATAATTTTGTTGCAGTAAAATTTATTGAAAATAAAAAAATTCTTGAAGCAGCCAATTCAGAAAAATCATTTTTGGATTTAAGAAATTCTCTTACACAAACTGCAAAAAATTTTGCCATTAAAGGATTTATTCCCGTGGTAGTAAATGAAAAGACAACTATACCTATTGATAAGATTGCTAGAAAAGATATTTTTATGGATGTTGTTCTTTTAAAGAATCAAAGACCTGTCGCATGGAGTGTCTCAGCTGAAAACACAAATTCTCATTATCCTCATTTCTTTGATTTTCCTTCTAGTGCAGATGTCAGTTTTGAACAATCTAAAAACTTTAAAAAAACTTATACTTCTAAAGAAATAAAAAAGAATTTCTTCTATGTTGAAAGATAATTTTTTACATTTTAAAATTAACCACAAGCTACACAAGCTCCACAATCAGTTCGGAGTTTTAGGCTCCTCCCTTTCATGTGGATTTGTGCATTTGTGGATAATTTTTTAAAAATATTTATACAACATCTTCACTTCGGATTAGAACTCCGTCTTTCCAGAACTCTCGATGTTTAAATCCGTTACTTACTCTTGCAGGACGATTTTCATCGTCTCTTGTAATAACTCCATCGGTTCTGTACTCTATAAAGCCAGGCCCTTCTACTGCGGGGTCTGGACTTTCATCTTCAAGTATAAAATTTGTAATCTTACCGTCATAGAATCGAATTACATGGTTTTCTATTATCCTTACTCCATATATTAATTTACCGTCTTCTGTGAACTCATCCTTTATAATAGGATTTTTTAACATTTCAATATTAAAATCTTTTAATTCCATTCTCTTTATCTCCTTATATTGTTATTTTATCATTAAAGCGATATAAATTACAAGGTATTTATTTTAACTTTTCGCAAGAAATAAATACTCCATTTTGCCAATATTCACGAATATTAAGATCGCCGCTTACTACGGCAGGATTTCCATGAAGACGCCCGTGTACCCAATATTCTAACTGTCCATCATCACATTCAATTGTTCCGTGTAAATAACCTTTATTATCAAACTGTAAAATACTTCCGTCTTTTAAGACTACATCATCAGTCAATATAAGGTTATGTTCATCCGTAAGCTGTGTGTTTTGCAAATGCAAAAATCTTGATATTGTATTCATTATTTTTCTCCGTTGTTTGTATTAATAAGATTAATTTCGTCGAATTCTTCCAGTTCATCCCTAACAGAAAGACATTTTTTGTTTACTATGTTTAGAATATTCCTTAAAAATGATTCCGTTTCAGGTAAAAAATTGATTTCCTTATTGTTTAAATCGCAGGCTATCTGTCTTGCTGTTTCGGGTTTTATATTCATTTTTATATCCATTTTTCTTACACTCCTTTTATAAGATGTGATAATAAAATAAACGCCAATAAGCATCCTAATGCTGCTTCAATGATTCTAATTAAAAAAATCAATAAGAGATTTGAAAGTTTTTTAAAAAACTTATCTGTAGATTTTATAATATTCATCATGTCATACTTCATTTTCATTTTTTTCCTCCTTATTTTAGTAAGTATGTTATATGTCCTCGTAATAACCGTCTAAAGCCTTTTATGGCTTTACAGACTCCAACAGTCTTTCTTGAGATAGTTTTATCTGAACTATCTTTTTTCATTGATTTCTCATCTTCATTTTTCATTTATTCACCTCTTAAATTTGGTCTATAGCTATCCCAGTCAAATTCAAAACTTTGACCGGCACATTGCCACCTGTTTATTATTGATCCGTCAAATGTCTCCTTAAGCCAGTTCCATGTAAAATTCCCTGCCAATGCTAAGGGTTTATGCCTTTCATATCTTTCTCGTATAATAAAAGATAGATGCTCTATTCTGTCTTTATCAGGCCCTTTTTCTATTTCATCAATGGCTAAAAAAGGAATAGCACAGAGTTCTTTAAATATTTCTTCTTCGGAATATTTAGCTTTTGGAGAATAACTTGACTTTATTCTTAAATTAAGCCATTCGTAAGTTGTATACTTACCGCCTAATTCTTTTACCAATGCACTTAAAAGCTTCGATTTTCCCGTGCCGCTGTTGCCGTAAAATACCAAGCATTTTCTTCCCGGTTTTTTTGCAAATCCTTTAATGGCTTCAAGATGAGTTTTTGCTTTATGAGTAGGAGGAAAAAAGTTATCAAGGGAAGCTTCATAATGTTCTTCGTATAGTCCCATTGCTTCTAACTTTCTCATCTTTTCGATAGCAGCTGTCTGACGGGCTTCATTTATCCTTTCACAATAAGGACAAACGGCTTTATCCTCAGCTTCTCCTTTAAAAACATCAACTTCTACATTTCCATGACTAGGACAATAAATAATTCTTTTTTCAAGCATCTTACTCATAATTTTTTTAGAAAATATTTCTCCTGTCATTATTTTTTTCGTCATTCACCCCTCCTAAAACGGTATTGTTTCAAAATTTTTTACCCAGCCGTTATTATAATCTTTAGCTTTTTTAGATCTTTCTTTTTCGAGAATAAAATCTTCAAGATTAAAATTTTCAGGTAAAAACTTTGATATTATTTTATTTTGGCAGAACCTGTCAAAAGGCAAGACAGCCTTCCACCAAGTACTTTCTTCACGCTTTAAAGCAAGAACTTTTGCGTAATTTTCACAAGAACTTAATAAGGCTTCTAAACTTACATAAAGTTTTTGATCATAAAGCATTGTAATACCTGTAATAAAATCAGATTCTAAAAAGTCTTTAAACTTTGTATTCGGTTTGATATTGCAAGACAAAAAGACTTCATGAATTTTTTTTGCAGTAAGTAAAAACTCTTTCTCTCTCTCATTTTTTTCTGAGTTTAACTCTTGAGTTGTAAATTCAAGTTTTTCTGATAGATTCTCTGATAGAGGCTCTGATAGAGAGAGTGGTTTATGTATGTAATTTATGATGTGGTTTATGTTACTAATAGAAAGTGGGTTTTGACCACTTTCTTGGAAAGTGGGAATTTCCCACTTTGGAAAGTGGGTTTTCCCCACTTTCGGAATTTCCGACTTTCTGAAATTCCTACTTTCGCCCTTGTTTTCTTTCTCTCTTTGATCCTGATTATCAGAGTTATCATCAGACGGTTCTTCATTGGATTTAGGCTCTTCTTCATTATCAGAAGGTGTATCATGCTCTTTATCTTCCGGTTTGTCATCTCCTTCTTTTTCGCAAGTCCCAAGCAAGAACTCTATTAAGGTTTCCTGATTGACTTTATAATGCAATACCGGAGTGTTTCCTATTTTTTTTACCATAGTGGTAATCAAATTGAGTTCTTCAAGCTTTTTTTTAATGGCCATAGCCTTATCTTTTTTTATAAAAAGCTCTTCTTCCCATTCCTGATAGGTTTTATAAATCCATCCATCAGGATTGACTCCTTTCCCTGTCCAATAGATGAGTTGACCTAAAAAAAGAGCGGCACAATGGTCTCCTTTTAGCTTTTTAACAAGAAGAGTCGGTACGGTAAGGAGATTGTTTTGTCCGAATGTGTTTTTTAATAGATTAAAAATAGCTTGTTGTTTCATTTATGCTGCCTTTCCTTTATGAAGCAAAGAGACCCAGTCTCTTTTTATACAGAGGGGTATATTCTTCATTTATGTCTATTCCTATCCAGTTCCGGTTAAATAAAGCCGCTACTTCGGCTACAGTGCCTGAACCAAAAAATGGATCAAGGATTATATCTCCTTCACGGCTTCCTGCTAAAATACAAGGTTGTATCAAAGCCGGAGGGAAAACCGCAAAATGAGCTTCTGTATATGGATATGTCGGAATTGTCCACACGTCTCGTTTGTTGCGTTTACCACTATTGTTTCCCTTTATGCTTACTACCGGTTCTTTAATGGCTTCATTATCAAAATAGTATTTTTAATTTTTTGATAAAAGAAAAATATACTCATGGCTTTTAGTACATCTGTCTTTTACTGCTTCCGGCATGACATTAGGTTTATTCCAAATAATATCCTGTCTTAAATACCAGCCGTCATCCTGCAGAGCAAATGCAACTCTCCAAGGAACACCTATTAAATCTTTATGCTTGAGTTTCCCGGAAAGAGGCGTTTTTTTAATTATTCCTCGTCTTCTGCCTTTATGGTGTGCATCTTTATATTCTTCTTTAAGTCCATAGTCTATGCCTTTTGCGTTCCTGTTCTTGCCGCTTCCTGCATAACTATCTCCAAGATTAAGCCATAAGGCGCCATCATCTTTTAATATCCGCTTTACTTCACGGAATACATTGACTAAGGACTTAACATAATCCTCTACTGAGTCTTCTAATCCTATTTGTCCTTCTATTCCATAATCCCGTAAGCGAAAATAAGGAGGGCTTGTAACTACGCATTGAACGAGCTTATCAGGAAGAGAGGGAAGTATATTTCTACAATCGCCTATTAAAAGATTGTTAATCATAGTTTATTCCTTTATTATCCTTTTCAGGAATAGGTTTAAACTCTACATGTTCTGCAATTATTTTTACCTTGCTGCAGTTTTTACCGGCAGAGTCAGTCCATCTGTCTTGTTTAAGGCGGCCTACAACACGCACACATCTACCCTTAGCTCCGTTTTCATCACATAGCTTTGCAAGGTTTGCCCATGTTTCTACATCAAAATAAGATGTTTCTTGCATAAACTCATCACCTTTTTTGTAACTCCTATTTGCAGCTATGGAAAAATTACATGTAGCTGTTCCATTTGGTGTGATTTTAAAAACAGGCTCCCTAACCATGTTTCCTTCAATGATTACCGAATTTAATGTTTTCATTTTTTCTCTCCTTAATTTTTATTCTGTCATTTCTTTAAGTCTTGCTTTAAATCGTTTAACTGTTTCGCGACAACTAGAATCTGCTTCAATTAAATACTCTTTAATTGAGTATGCAAGATTTACTGCCTGATCTGTTTCTCCTTTTATAAGGAAATCACATAGACTTTCAAAATCATCGATAAGACTTACTCTTGCGGCCCTATACCATGTTGCTTGTTCAGTAAGGCTTTCAGGATTTAATATCGTTTCGCCTACAATATATTCTGTAGATTCTCCTCCCACTCCTACGAACATTTTGTTTTTTAACTCTTTTAATGTTTTTTCATTAAAGACTACTGGAAATGTTTGTTTCATTTTCTTATCTCCTTATAATTTTATTATCTCTTTAAAAAATACATCATTGCAATCAATCAATTTTTTTATTCTTAAAGGACTTTTTCTGATATATATTTTAAAGTCATTTTTTATAGTTCCATAATATTGTTTGTTTAAACAATAAAATGTAAATACTACTATAAAATTGTTTTTATTAAATTCTTTTATCTTGCAATTAGAATTATTACCTAATAAAAGAAGTTCAATATCCTGATACATTATTTTATTTTGAATAACATAAATTTTACCGTCACCCATGTATCATACCTTTTCTTGGAGTTTTTTTAAAATTTCCTCAACTTTCTTGGTATTTAAATAATTTATTAACGTTGCATAACCTCTAAAATGTTCTAAACTAGAACTTCCTTTTCGCAAATTACATCGGGCACAAACTGGTACAAGATTATCTTTCACATCTTCTCCCGCTCTATCAGGCTTTTCATCCCAGCCTCTGAATATAGGTTTTATATGGTCAATATGAAACTTATCCCCTAGTTCTTTTCCACAATAAGCACATTTACCTCCAAATATATTTTTAATTTTTTCTCTTTCTGTTTTAGTTAGTTTCATTTTGTATCCTTCTCTATTTCAATAATCTTTTTAGATTCTTCTTTTGTACTACTTTTGTGAAAGTTTCAAGTTCTGCAATAAGCTCTAGGATTTTTTCTTTCGGAGGCTCAGGCAGTCTGTTACGCTTTGGGTTTGAGTCTGCTCCGATGTTGACTTGTACAGGGTTGCAATGTTTTATCATTGTGATAAATTCCGGTAAGTCAAAATCCATAATAGGCTCAATGGTAATATATTTACGCTCTACTGGTATTTTTGCAAAGTTTAAAACTCTATCAATTATGGCAGGGCTGTTATTCATTATTGCCCTGTATATTCTATTTGTTTCTAAAGTCGTACATAAAGAAAAATATTCATTCAGCATTTGAAAAAACATTGCAAGAGCAAGATTATCAGTATTTTTAGTTTGTAACAGATATTCGTTTTCAGTGTGCTTTTTGCAATGTTCCAATGTTTCATACACCCAATCAAAGGGGATACTTTTAGCAAACATATCGCAAGAAGAACCGACAAAAATAAAATTATTCTTTCCTAAATCTGTTTTTAATTCTTTTTCGTCAAAATGGAGTGGTGGCTGTTTACCCCACCGTTTCATATAACAGTAAGAACACCCGTGTGGGCATTTACCCTTTATTGTGTTCCAAGTGTGAGTTATAAAATCGTACATATTTCCGGTCGATTTATTTAACGGCATTTTGTTTATCCTCTAAACTTTGATATAGTTTATCTCCCAAAAGCTGAATTATTTTTGTTACGACCTGTCTTTGTGATAAATTCTGTTCGTTAATACATTCTGTAATATCAATATCATTTATATAGTTTTCTGCATGTATCGCTTTGACATAGAAGCGGGCAAATTCTATATTGTTTTTTAATGACAATCTCTCTATTTTTTGCTTAATAGAAAAACGATTGAGAACAGCATCATCAATATCATTTAACCTATTAGTCGCGGCAATCAAAATAACATTATTCGGTAACATATCAAGTTCCTGCATCAATGTTATCGTAACCCGTGATAACTCTTTTTCTGCTCCGTCAGCACCGTTGCGGCTTCCTGCTATACAATCTATTTCGTCAAGCATAAGAATGCATTCATCTTTCTTTGCGTAAGAAAATACGCTTGCAATATTCTTAGCGGTTTTACCTAATGCAGAATCAACTAGATTTGAAAAATTAAGATAAAATAACGGTAGATTAAGTCTATATGCTACATAGCGAGCAAATTCTGTCTTACCGGTACCGCTTTCTCCGTAAAGAATCGTTGAATTATGATAATGAATACGCATAGAATCCATTATCTCCGAGACGGCTTTCATTTTTATAATTGATTGTAAAACAGAATCAATCCAATTTTGATGCACATAATATCGTTCACAGATAAAGGTATCAGAAGGATAACAGATTACCTTATCTTCAATGTTTGATGGAAGTTTTACGGGTTGCTTCATAAGTTTTGTTTTCATCTGCGTAATAAAATCGGCATTTGCTTCTTTAGTATCATCATTTAAACATTTTGTTATGCATCTTCTGATCGAATATGATAAATATTCATTTTCAGTTATGAGCGTTTCTAAAAGTGCTTTTACATTTTTATTTAACGGCATATATTACCTCCTTCTATCTCAATGCAACGGTAATGCCGACAATTAACAAGAGTAACCCAATTCCACAAAATATAACTAACAGTAAAATCTTTAGAATGGTGATAATTCTTTCTGTAATGTAGTCAAAATCATAATCTTTCACTTTTATTTTCCCTTTTCATCAGTCCTATATTTTTTGCACACAGTGGAAAATCTCATTTCAGATGTGGCCTCAAAAATACAACCACACTTCCAACATTTCAATTCTACTATCGATTTATCAACAACTAGTCTAACTTCCTCTACATCTTTCACATCACCGCAACACGGGCATATAACATCTTTTTCGTTATTGCATTCAATATCGTGAAAGTCTTCGTATTCAAAATCGTCTTTATCTTTATACATTTGTATCTCCCTCTATCCTTTTAATCCTTTCTCCAATCCACCGCATAGGTCATATACCCAACCCCTTACATTTTTCTTCATATTCTTCCCAATCTAAATTAATACCGCACTGAGGGCATTGAGCTATTCTGCTGTGATAAAGAGATAGTTCTTTTCCTCTGTTTGCAATATTACAAATGGGACAAAAACATTTAATCGAATCAAAGGTATCAGATATAGGATCATAATGTGTATAAAGAACAGGCTTTACTTTTATTATTAATTTAGGAAAAATGCTATCGTTGTCTTCTTGCTCTATAATAGTAAAATCAATATCAGTCATTTACTCCTCCACCAATTCCCCGCAAGGGCTGCCGTCGTCAAAAGTATAACTTTCAAAAAGTTGTTCAAATGTTAAATACTCAAGTCCATATCTTTTTTTTATGATAACTCTATTATCAAAAGATATGCCTATTATTATACCTTCTTGAGCACCTTGTTTTGTTTTGATAAAACCTTTACATTTTACGGACGCTTTTTTTATATTTTCCATATTTGAAAAAGGCTTGTACTTCGGCTCATCGGGCGGTTCGATGAGATAGGCGTAACAATATGCACAATCATTACCTACGAACAAGTCATCGCCACTATTGTTATGTAATCTGTAAAATGTTTCAACACGATAAGTGTCTTCTTCTACTTTTCTCCGCAAGCCTTTTACAGTGTCTGCAAAAATACACTTACTCCCAATCTGCAATTCATCGGCATTAACCGCCGTGTAAACTCTTGATTTGTCAAATTTCATCATTTACTCCTCCACATCTTCAGGTTTTATTTTTTTTCCACAAAATGGGCAAAAGTCAGGGAAATAAGAACCTTTTCGTTTTTTAAACTTTGAATATTGCCCATTTTTCTTTTTTAGAAGAAATTCAATCATTAAAGCGGGTGGAAAAAAAATATATTTGCACTGCTCCGAATCTAAAGTTACACCGATTTCCAGGTTGGCAAAACTCCAATTACCTTTCCCGTATTCTTTATCAAACGCTTTACATAATTTAGCGTAACATTCTTTGCACCATACTTTATCAATTGTCATGCTTACCGCCTTGATGTTTCTTAGTATTCATCATCATCATCCATTTTTTGCAGGATAGCTTTTATACTATCCTGCACTTATTCTTAATTTATTTTATGTATCCTTATTGGCCATTTTCCCACCTAGAAAACCGCCTACAATTGACTTCACATCAAAGCCTACTGCTTCACTTGCTCCATCCAAAACTTGATTAGCGGTACCAATAATGTCTTTCATCATTTTGGTATTGTTTCCATCTCCGTACATAACAATCTTTTCTACCTTTGAAAGAGGTTCTGCAAGATTTTTTGCGACTTCGGGTAATGCATTGAAGTACATTTCCAAAATTGCAGCTTCCCCCATCTTTTTCATGGCTTCAGCTTTTTTGTCGATACCTTCTGCTTCACTTAATACCTTAGCCTTAATTCCTTCGGCCTCTGCTAAAGCTTTAAGTTTAATGGCTTCAGCCTCAGCTTCACCTCTTGCCTTTATACCTTCTGCTTCTTGTTGTGCCGAGTATTTTGCGGCCTCAGCTTGAGCTTTCAATGCTTCGGCCTTTTGTTTTTCTTCGTACACGGCCGCTTCTGCAGCTTTTTGACGGGTGTAAAGTTCTGCATCTGCTTTTTGTTGTGCTTCAAATTTTTCTGCTTCTGCTCTTTTCTTTATTTCAGCGTTAAGAGCCTGCTCTACGACTTCAACTTCTTTTTCTTTTAAAATAATAAGCTGTTGTTGTTTTGCAATTTCAGCCTTAACCGTATTTTCTTCAATTGTTTTTCTCTGCTCTTGTTTTTGAATTTCTCCGGCAGCATCTGCCTCAGCTTTTTTTGTATCACTTTGCTTTTTTAACTCAGCTTGTTTTATGACAAGTTGATTTTCACGTTCTGCTATTTCTTGTGCAGCCTTTACTTTGGCTTCATTTGCTTGACTATTTGCATTTGCTTGAGCCTTGGCTATATCTCTTTCAGCTTCAGCACGCGCTATTTGAGCAGATTTTCGTATTTGTTCGATATTATCAATACCCAAATTTGCAATGACTGATTCATCATCGTTAAAGTTTTGAACATTAAAGGAAATAATATCAAGTCCCATTGCAGCAAGATCGGGCTCTGCATTGTTTTTTACAAGTTCCGCAAATTTTTGTCTGTCATTTACCATTTCTTTCAACGACATTTTACCGACTATTTCCCTCATATTTCCTTCCAAAACTTCACGGGCAATAGCTCCTATATTTGTCGGATTGAGATTTAGAAAGTTTTTTGTAGCCTGCTCAAGCTTTGTTTCATCAGTAGATATTTTAATATTAACAATTGCATCTACCATGATGTTGATATAATCAGCTGTAGGCACCGATGATGAAGTTTTTACATCAATGGGTATAAGTCCTAAAAATAAATAATCCGCTCTTTCAAAGAATGGGATTTTTATTCCTGCCCGTCCGATTAAAAAACGCTTCCGTTTTTTAAGTCCTGAAATAATAATTGCTTCATCAGGGGCAGCTTTTAAATACCCTGTAAGAATAATTGCAATTACCGTAATTGTTGCGATTGCTATTATCGCTATCGTAAAAATGTTCATAAGGCTTCTCCTTGCCATTTATATTTTAACAGTATTACTGCTGTTAATCGGTGTTTGATTGTTTTTCATGTTTTTATAATTGTAAGTCATAAAATCTTCTACGCATATTTCCATACAGCAACTATAAATATTTCCGCTAATATCATTAGCTCTCCTTATGGTTTTTGCGAGTTTAATATACTTTTTTATGATTTTTTTCGGTAAAATTGAATTTAAAATCGTAAAATCAAATTTTCTTAAAGTTAAGATTGTTATGTGAAAAATATTTAAAAGCTCTATATAGTCGTGATAATTTTCAATGAGATCATCATTGCTTACGGTTTTTACAATTTCGTTATAACAATTATTTATATAACCTTGTACTCCTGAACAGGTAAGTCCGGTATTATCAAAGGAAATATAGGCATTATATTTATACCGATTTCCTCTTTCTTTTCTATCTAAAAGAAAATATAATGAGACAAAAAAACTGTTATCATCTTCAATAGAAAAGTTAATATTCCATCTATCATCAATGCCTAAATCAGATAAAATTTTTTCTAACTTATAATATGCAAGCTTTATATCATCATTATTAAAACTTTTTTTTATATCTTTCGCTATTTCACTTAAAAGCACAATAGCCTTATCTATACAATCAACTTTTCCAAAAATATTTTTTTCCGTATACATTATCTATTTTCTCCTTTCAATCAGTATTCAATACCAAAGTTTTTTTCATCTATCACGAATAAACCAAAAATTAGAACATTACATAATGCATTATGCCGCATTATATCTTCTTGCAATTGTAGTTTTTTGTTTAATATTTCTTTTTCTACTTCTTTAATTTCTTGTATCATTTCAGAAAGATAAGATGATGATGCTATTCCTAAATGGTCAACACATTCAACTTTTTTTTGCAAAATATCACTTTCTTTCAAAACTTCTTCTTTTTTTTCTCTTACCATTTTTTCCTGCATGAGTATTATTTTATTTCTTGTTGAAAATCCTCCTTTATAATTATATCCTGCGATTGTTGCAATTACCAAAATTATAAAAAAAATCGCTATAGAGAAACCAGTGAAAAGAACAAATATATCCTCATCAAAAACAATAAGTAAAATCACGAAAATGACACAAATAAATAAAATAATTAAAATCATATTTTCCTCCGTTAATATATTTTAAAGTTTCTTTACTAAAGAATATTTTATATTTTCTTTTTTTAAAAAGCTTTCGATTCGCTTGACCTGTTTTTCATCCATTTCAAGTTCACAGGTATAAGGTTCCAATATTATAGAGACTTCAATTTCTTTCGATTCATTTTGAACAATGTTATAGGCCGCATTGATTGACATCTCACCTTCTTCAACAGCCTTTTTTATTTCTTCAGAGGCTTTATTTTGCACCGTCCTAGCTTTTTCAACTTTAGATCTTGAAACTCCGATTTTTTTGGCTGTGATTTCGGCTGATTTTCCGGAAGATTTTTTATCGGAATCTAAAGCTATTCTTCCAACCTGTTTTAATTGATCAAGAGTTTGTAATATTTTTAAAAGTTCTGCATCTGAGAGATTTCTTCTATCGGTTTGAAGTTTAATAGCATAGGCTAGGGCTTCTTCCAAATCTTTAAAATAATGATAGAATACGGGTATTTCTTTTAATCCTGCCTTTTTTGCAGCAGCAAGTCTATGATGACCATCGACTAAAATCATACCTTCTTTCCATACATGAATAGGTTGGCTTTTATCATAAGCACCTGATAATATATTTTCTGTAATTATATCTACCATGTTTTCATTTAACGGAAACAGATTTTTAAATTCGTCTTTTAAATTTATATTTTCTATTGGAACCATAACAGATAGTTCACTCGCTCCTGAATTGGCTATAGAGGTTTTCCCCACATTGCCTAGTGCCGTTAATTTTGCCATTTTCTTATTCTCCTATATTTTTATTTTGAACTTTATATGCCGCCGATAAAGTTTTTCTATAATGTTTCTTTACCGTATACCCATTTTTTAATATATAAATTTGATATTTATACGAAAGCTCCGGTATATTTACTATTGCAGATTCAATGAAATCTCTTTCAATCATCTTATGCCTATGATTATGTTTTATTGAAGTATAATTTTTCATTGAAAGCCCTCCTTTTTTGCTCCTTTCATTTCAATAAATCCATTAAACTTTTCTTCATAAATTTCTGTAGGCATTGTTTCTGTGTTGCACGTACAAAAAACCAAATCGCCTTCTTTTAATAAAGAAAATTCTTTTCCTGTTACAGGAATGGTTAATCTATTTAGAAAAGAACTATTTGCTTGTTTAAGAATAATTTTATATGAATAATAAAGGTGATAAGAGTCTCCAAAATAGAGCAAGCGACAATATATTTTTTTTGAGGTTATATAATATATTTTACCATTTTCTTCTGACTTCCTACATGTTATTAACTTGATTAGCAAAATTAATAATAAAACGCCTAATAAAAATAAATCTATAAAATCATTTGTTAAATTAGCTAATATCATTATTTACCTCCGTACAATGTTCAATATTTACAAGATATTTTAAATCAAAATCAAACCCAAGTTCTTCTAATATTCCCATTTTACTTCTCCTTTAATTAGCCTCACTTGAGGTTAATTTTTTTTCTATTGATATGTTCAATCATCAATCGGCAGTGTACAGTACTTTGTTTTTGTGCTTTGCTGTTCGTGATAAAACTATATCCATCCGATAGCAGCGAAAATTTTTTAATAGTTCCTTTATAGTCAAAATAAATTTCTTGAATAGGATAATATTCTTTACCATATGAAAATTCTTTTACAAGGAGAACAAACTCAGGGAAGCTTGCAGGTGTACTACTATCGTACCGAATAGTCATTGTGTTTTTAGCTTTGCTTATCTTCACCACAACCGGGTACAATTTTTGATTTGCGATAATTTTTTCAAGCAGTTTTTTTGCCTGTTTAGAAATCGGTTTAAGTGAATTGAACTCTTTTGATTGATTTTCTTTTATGACTTTATTATTCTCACTTTCAGACGATTTTATTTCATTAAAAACATCTTCAAGTCTCTCTATATCTATCTCAGGTACCTTACATTCTATTGCTTCTCTTCTGTCAATTTCTGCCATTTCAAGAACTTCTTTTACTGTAGCTCCTTCATTTATTTGACCTAGGGCAAGACAGATGCCGCGAGTCATAGCTTCTTTTTCCTTGTCTACCTTTTCTGCAGCAGTTGAAGATTGGTTTATATATAATTGTTTTCTTACAAGCTTTGGGTTATTAGGTTTTATATTTTGTTTTGCCTGATAAATAGTTTTTCCGTTTTTAATATCTTCTATGATTGAAGTTTGTTTTTCGTTATCTCTTTCTAATATAACGGCCTGTTGTAAATCTTGACCTAGAGAGGCCTCTATATTATAAACATAAGCTTTTTCTGCCATTTCAGCAGTTTTTTTGTTTAATTGACATTCACGAATAAGAATATCTTCAATACGTATTTCGTACTTGTCTGTTGCCTTGCGAATTTCTTTTATTTTTTCTCCAAGCTTTTTATAAAGAGATGCAATTTCTTTATTGATCTTTTTTGCTTCTGATACAAGATTTTGTATTTCCTTTTTTATGGATTCATCAGGATATTTTTTATACAAACCTTTTTCTTCTGCCAAATCAATAAAGTTATACATAATGCTCCAAAACTCATTATTATGTTTTGGTATTTTTCCTGTTTTGTGATATTTGCACCACATAAGATGATGAGAATACTCATGTATAGCTGTATAGATAAGTTGATTATCGTTTTGAAAATTTTTATTATGTATAATAATCTCATTAATATCCTGCTTATACAATCCGTTTACTTTACCGGATTTTTTACCTGAAAAAATTACTCTAAAATCAGTATCACAAGTTTCAAGTTTTAAAAGTAATTCTTTTACAGACTCTTGATTGATGTTTATCATTTTGCGTCCTCCTTATCTTTTAAGGATTTAATAAGTTCAGCAAACTTTTCTTCATCAAGTTTGATTGATTTTGTTTTTGTGTTAACTATAAAAGGAATCTCATTACTTTTTTTTAATAAGTCATATTCTTCCTTTGTGATATAAATATCCTTGTTGTTAAAGATAAAAGAATTTTCTATTTTAAAGTTAAGCTTGTATGTTATTTTTTCTTTATCTCTATCTACTTTTTTTAAAACTATAGGATATGATAATGATATACTTTGTTGATATATAGGATCTTCTTCAAATTTAAAAAATGATACCGTTGAGATAATCATTATACTTACAAAAAAAATAAGAAATGCCATTAAAAAAAAGGTTTTTAACTTTTCCATTTTCTTTCTCCTTTAATTAGCCTCACTTAAGGCTAAATTATATTTTTTTATATTTTCAGAAAAACTACTAATTATTTCTTCTAACTTGATAAAAATTCTATACAATGGATTTATGTTTTTAGAATCAGATAACATATTACTTTTTATATCTTTAAATGTGCCCAAAAAATAATCTATCCAATGTTCCCATACATAGTTTTCATCAGATATGTTATGTAATATTTTAGGTAGATTATGTATATATTCAAGCATTAGATATAGATTTTTAATATTGGATTTATTTGGTTCGGTTACATTTTCTTTTGCTAGATACCTACTAATACAAATAGTAGTTTCCAAGATGTGATAACCATCAAATAATAATCTTTTCTTTATCTCGGTATTTTTCATTACCTTTTTATCAGATAACCATGGTTTATCTTCAAATTCATCTTCAATAATTTTTTTTAAATCATTGCAAAGTTTTGTAACTTCTATTGATGCATTACTACTGCCAATGCTTAAATGATCAAAATGTGCAATGTCTTGTATGTCATTGATTCTTTTGTATAGTTTTTCATATAGTGTCATAATTTATCCCTAAAATTTTTCAGGACGAATTTCTTCATCCATAATGACGGAACATAAATCGCATACGGATTTATGAAGTTTTAGCGTCTGCCCTTTATTTTGAATTATTTCGCCTGCATCGGCGAATTTTCTTATGTTTCTAGTGAATGGGAATGTAATATCTAATACTTTTGTTCCGAAAGTTTCATTTTGTTTAAAAAGTTCTTTATACTGGTTTTGTAAACTTTCAGGATTTCCATCATAACGACTTTCATGGCCGTTAAAAAACAAGAACCATTTATCAAAATGCTCAGTTTCCATTCTGAGCTTTTGCCCTAAAAAAATTGAAGAGTTAAAGTCAAACTGAGAGTAATTTATCGGTGTTATAACATAATCGGAAGCATTCACAGCATTCAGGACTATGTTATCGTATGTAGGAGCCGTATCTATAATTACTATGTCATAAGCATTTTCAAGGCTTGGAATAAGCCTTTTTAGAATACTTGTAGACATCGCTCTCAAGTCTACAAGCCTAAGACTGGAGGGAATAATATCAACTCCCTTGTTCGTATGAATTATAAAATCTAAAAGATTATCGCCTTGCAATGCATAGGCGATGTTTTTTCTTTCACTTTCATTACCATCTTCTAAAAAATAGAATGAAAATGAGTTGTTGATGTCCATGTCGATTCCAAGGACTCTTTTTCCTGCCGATTTCAACGCCATTGATACTATAATCGCCGCCGATGACTTGCCGGTACCGCCTTTAAGGCTGGAAAATGTTACTACTACCACAAAAACTCCATAAATAAAAGGGCACGCAGAACGTCTCTTGGGTTGTCCTACGTGCCACTTTAGCCGAAAACCGGCCAAAAAAGTAACCCAAGAACCTTTTTTGGATGGTTTTTCAATAAAATTATTATTTACTTTTGTTATAATTATTATTAACATAAATTATTGAGAAAATACGAATTTTCTATTGACATTTTATAAAAAATAGTGTAATATCCTAAAACTTCCTAATTGGAAGCATTCCCCTGTAGCTCAGTAGGCAGAGCAAGTGGCTGTTAACCACTGGGTCCGTGGTTCGAACCCGCGCGGGGGAGCTATTTTAATGACGGCTGACCTTTCCAAGGTCAGCTGATTTTTTAAAGGTAGGTGCGATATGTCAAGAGTATGTGAAATTTGCGGAAAAGGCTCAATGTCAGGTAACTCTGTAAGTAAGTCCAAAATTCACACAAAAAGAGTTTGGAAGCCCAATTTGGTAAATGTAAAGACAGAAATCTGCGGCAGGACTCTAACCATTAAAATGTGTTCTCGATGCTTAAAAAGCGATTACGTTACAAAAAAAGTTTAGTTTTTTCTTAATTTACTCCTTTTTATTTACATTTCGAGTCTGCTTTCCGGCAGACTCGATTTTTTTTGCCTTAAAATCTACTTGTATCTTTCACTTAAAAAATAAGCTCTCATTTGAAGAATTTTATTTTCATCCTTTGCTTTTAGACACTCTTTTTCAATATCGCCGTCAAACCACATATAACCGAACATGGGGTCATCAAGGTATTTTTGATACTTCATATTAAGCCATGCGGGGAAGCAAATCCACTTCCAAGCCATAACATCTATTGTATCCTTGTAAAATGAAGGAATCATAAGGGCATCCTCATCTACAATTTTTTCAATCTGCCGGTTTACATCAGCTTTTTCTACATAGGATAAAGAGCCTTTTTCATATTTTTCTAAAAGAATATCCATTTCTGGATTTGAATAACCGAAAAAATTATTAAAACTTTTCGATTTGGCAAATGAAGAATGAAAAAGGGTGTAATTATCGGGGAGGCGGTAAGAATTAAGACTGCCCCACCAAGCTTGGAAGTCTCTGCTTTCAAGCTTATCAAAGAGTTTACCTCCCATTTGTCTAAACTCAAGTTTAAGGCCTGCAAGCAGGGCCTGAGCATATAAAAGCCCGAAAGCTTCATACAATGAGGGATCGTCATATAGAATAACAAAACTCAATTCTTTCCCTTCGGAATTGACCAAAATACCTGAAGAATTTACCCTATCATACCCGGCCTTTGAAAAAAACTCACGGGCTTTTTTAGGATCAAAAGACGGTTTTTTTATCTCCGGATTATTAAATTCAGCACTGCCCCATGTTTGACCTGAACCGATTGTGTGAAGCCTGACTCTTTTATCGGCATAGACCCTGCTGATCATCCCATCGATATCAACCGCATAATAAAGCCCCTTTCTTACAAATAGATTATCGAGGGGAGGAGCCTGTGTATTAAAAAATAAACCTGCCGGCCCTTGTACCGGAACATGACGGCCCCGCCAAAGGTTTATAAAACCGTTTTGTACATCTGCAGAGGCCTCGGCCTTGGCCCATTCTCCCGGATCGTCTATATGAATTACATCGAATAGACCTCGGGCAAATTTTGTAAAAGCAGGTCTTTTATCGCCGGTTATTATCCTATAAAAAATCTCATCAAAATTAGCAATAGCCTTAAAATGAGGATAGGTTTGAGCCCACCAATTTTCAACTTTAGCAAAATG
Source organism: Treponema denticola (assembly GCF_024400535.1). Classification (NCBI taxonomy): domain Bacteria; kingdom Pseudomonadati; phylum Spirochaetota; class Spirochaetia; order Treponematales; family Treponemataceae; genus Treponema; species Treponema denticola. The sequence goes on along the minus strand of NZ_CP038800.1, from coordinate 939,011 downwards.
GAGCCCGTTATTATAGTCATACTTTTTAAGAATATAAGGTCCTGTAGTAGGCTCAACCGTACGGTTATACTTTGCAACCCAGTCATCAGGAATTTGCCCCTTATAAAAGTGTTTTGCTATGGGCTTAAAATTACTTATATCTAAAAGTTCCTGTTCAGTATAAATTTGATTATCTAAAACATGTACGGATAAACAAAAGTCATTTATTTTTTTTACTTCAAGATTATTATGTTTTCTGTTTTTTGCCGGATCAACAATTTTTTTAGATTTACAAAATTCGTCAGCAAAGATCCAATCGTCAGCCGTACAAGGCTCGCCGTCCGACCAAAAAATATTTTCGTTGAGCTTATAATACACCGTTTTAGAAGAAATATCGACAGCCCAGAATACGGCGGAACAGGGCATAAATTCAAAGGTTTCAAATGAGGTCCATAAAAGCGGCATTTGAGTATTAAAAAGCTTTTCACAAAGCTCATCGGCACCCGGCCCCATATAACGGAAGGTATTCGGTATATCGCCTAAAAAACCGTAAAAAATACCGCCTTTTTTTAAAGCCTTAGAAGAAAGGTCTTTAGGATAGGATGTATACCATTTCAAATCGGAAGGAGTTCCGTCAATGCGGAAATCTTTAACTATGACGGCAGGAGCGGAAAAATCCGGAAGATTTTCCATCTCTTCCTTTAAAATGTTATCGTAAGCATCGGAAGCCGGCTGATCAAGATAAGATATTGCTTTAGAACCGCATGAAACAAAAAAAAGAGTGCATAAAGCACAAATAAAAAAAAACTTAATTTTCAATTTTTATTACCAAAAATTAAAGGTGCCGCAAAAACGGCACCTCTTATAATACTTATACCAAATGGCAGGCACACATGTGCCCTTCTTCAACTTCTCTAAGCACAGGTTTTTCGACCGCACACTTATCAATTTTCTTTGTACAGTTTAAATGGAAGGGACAACCCTTAGGAAGATGAATCGGCGAAGGTATTTCACCTGTAAAAGGAATCCTTCTGCGTCTGTTATCAGGATCCGTATCGGGAATAGCCGCTATCAGGGCCTGAGTATAGGGATGCAATGGATCTTTATAGATATCCTCCGAAGGAGCCATCTCCATAATAGAGCCCAAGTACATAACCGCAACTCTATCAGACATGTGCTTAACGACATTTAAGCCGTGTGAAATAAACAAAAGGGTTAAATTCCTTTCTTTTTGCATATCCAATAGGAGGTTTAATACCTGAGATTGAACTGAAACATCAAGAGCACTTACAGGCTCATCGCATACAACTACTTCAGGATCTAAAACAAGAGCGCGTGCAATTGCTATTCGCTGACGCTGGCCCCCTGAAAATTCGTGGGGATATCGGTAATAAGCATCTTCAGGAAGGCCTACATATTTTAAAAGCCCCATAACCTTTTCTTTTCTTTCGTGCGGAGCCATTTTTGTCTGGATAAGAAGGGGTTCTTCAATAATGTACCCTACATTCATTCTGGAATTCATAGAATCGGCAGGATCTTGGAAAATCATCTGAACATTTCTACGCACATCTTTTAACTTTCTCTCAGGCAATCTCTCAATGCTCTTGCCTTTATAAAGTACTTTCCCGGAAGTCGGCTTATAAAGACGCATCATAGCTCGGCAAAGAGTGCTCTTGCCGCAGCCTGTTTCGCCTACAAGACCGAGGGTTTCGCCCGGATATACCTTAATATTTACGCCGTTAAGAGCATGAACAACGTTCTTGGTGTACTTGCCTTGTGAAAATTCTTGAACTAAATCAACTGCTTCAAAAATAGGTTGTCTTTCAGCCATTAGTCTAACTCCTTTGCCCTAAAGCATCTGATAAAATGCCCCGGCTCAAATTCCTCAAGCTTAGGTGTATTTGAACGGCAATAATCGGTTGCATAAGAACACCTTTCTGCAAAACGGCAGGTAGCAGGATAGGCCCTTGGAGAAGGTACTGCACCCCTAATATATGGTAAATGCGTCTTAGGCTCAGAGTTCATCTTGGGCATGGACGCTATTAATCCTCGTGTGTAAGGATGGCGCGGGTTTTTAAAAATAGTATTAACATCGGCGGTTTCCACAATCTGTCCCGCATACATAACCGCAACATCATCACTGACTTCTGCAACAACACCCATATCATGCGTGATATACAGAACGCTCATATTATTTTTTTCTTGTAAGGCCTTTATTAGGGCCAAAATTTGGGCTTGAACGGTAACATCCAAGGCCGTCGTAGGTTCATCTGCAATAAGCAGTTTAGGATGGCCGGCAAGAGCCATAGCAATCATAACGCGCTGTCTCATTCCGCCTGAAAGCTGGAAAGGATAGTTTTTTAAACGCTGTTCGGCAGACGGCATTTCTACATCTTTTAAAACCTTCAAAACGTGTGTCTGCCGTTCGTCCTTCGGTATTTCGGGACGGTGAAGTTCAAAGACTTCTCCAATTTGCTTTTGAACAATGTGCACAGGGTTTAAAGCCGTCATAGGTTCTTGGAAGATCATCGCAATCTCTGCACCGCGTTTTTTATACATCTCATCGATGGGCAGATCCAAAATGTTTTGACCCTCAAAAGGAATTTTTCCATTGGTAACAATTCCGTATGGCTGAGGCAAAATACGCATAACCGAAGAAGCGGTTACACTTTTTCCGCAGCCTGACTCCCCTACAAGGGATAGAGTCTTTCCGCGTTCCAGTTTTAACGATACTCTGTCTATTACCTCTACAGGATCCCCTGCACCGCTTTTAAAAGCAACGGAAAGGTACTCAATCGTGAGAAGGTTTTCTCCACTCATAAATACAACTCCGAATTCGGCGCAGGTCTGTTCCCTGCACCTTAAGATTAATTTTGATTTGGAGGCTTTAAGCTAAGGTTTTAGCCCAGCTTTCCGGCCTCCAAACCTTATTGATTTTTATAATCCTATAACAAAAAGGTCATAGGATTATAAAACTTACAAATTATTCCGAGATATAGCGGGTTGAAGGAGTCCATACACGGGGTTCAAAGGTTTTGCCTTCAGCTTTTGCCTTAAGAACCTCTTGGCGGATATCTTCATCAATCCACATATAACTCTTGTAATTCATGAAGTCTTCGTCATAATCAAGCTTTCTGTTACCCCAAGAAGGCATTCTTATCCACTTCCAAACACCGCTTCTCACAAAATCGAGATAGTAATGGGGGATAACCAAAGCTTCTTCATGAACAAGGCGTTCAATCTTCTTGTTGTTTTCAGCCTTTTCTGCCAAGGGCGGTCCTGACTCTTCAAATGCAAGAAGTTTTTCCATCTCTTCGCTCCACCAGCCGAAAGAGTTGTTTGTACTTACCTTTTCGGCATTGGCCTTTGAGAAATACTGCCAATATGAGGGCTCATACCATGTGCTCATACCGCCCCACCAAGCCTGGTGTTTTTTGTTAAGAACGGTATTAAAAGCACCGCTTTCCATCATCTTAAGCTCAATTTCTACACCGGCTTTTTTGGCCTGTTCTTTAAGAATCGACAAGCGTTCTGTGTGATTAGGTGCAGAATAAAGAAGCTCGAAAGAAACTCTTTCACCTTTTGCATTCTGTAAGATTCCGTCAGAACCTACAACAGTGTAACCTGCTTCACCTAGCATTTTTCTTGCCGTATCGGGATTAAAATCAGGCTTTCTAATTGTGTGGTCATTAAAATCTACGCCGCCCCAAATCTGGCCTAAACCGATGTTGTGGTTTCGCTTATATTCGCCATAGAGTGCCTGATCGATCATGCCCTGAATGTCGATTGCATAGTACATAGCCTGGCGAACTTTCTTATTGCTGAACAATGGGAACTGAGTATTAATGAAGATACCCTGAACACCCTGTAAAGGAAGATAGTTTATAACCCAGCGGTCTACATAACCTTTGGTGATGTTTTCGTTTGTAGCACATCTTCTCCATGTTGCAGGAATGTTCATATAAAAGTAGTCGAGCTCACCGTTCCAGAAATAGTTTTCAACCATATCCTGTCCGCCGGTAATAACCTTGTATTCGATTGTATCAATGTTACATCGGTTTTTCCAGTAAGGATATTCATGTCCCCACCAGTCCTTAACTTTTTCAACAATGAGCATTTCACCCTGAACGCATTTATCGGCATTTACGATATAAGGTCCTGTTGTAGGCTCAACCTTCCAGTTATATTCGTTGTACCAGCCCTTTTTAACTTCGCCGTTATGGAAGTGCTTGGGCCTCGGGATAAAGGATGTTTCACTAAGAAGAGATACTTTCGGCAGCTTGTCCGATTCCAAGTATTTAATTGAAATACAGTAGTCATTAATTTTTTTAACTTCATATTTTCTGTAATTGTTATTGTACCAAGGATCTTCGAGGTTGGGAGAACAATAAGATTCCCAACAAAAGATAAAGTCATCTGCCGTACATGGAACACCGTCAGACCATTTTGCTTTTTCATTAAGTTTATAGTAAACAGTCTGATTATCGGCACCGAAAGCCCAGTGAGTTGCAGCATAAGGCATGTACTCCTGTGTTTCAGCATTTACATCTAATAAGGATGCATTAACCCTCATCAAAGATCTTGTAGCTAAGTTTGATTCGGGGCCTACATATCTAAATGTTGTAGGATACTCACTTAAAGAAAGATGCAATGTTCCGCCCTTCTTTGTATCTTTTGATGATAAGTCTTTCGGATAACTTGTAATCCAAACTACTTCCTCAGGCATACCTGAAACCTTGAGGTTCTTGTCCTCTACAGGCGGTGAAGTAAAATCGGGTACACCTGCAGCAGTTTCTTCTGCCATAATTGCTTCAGCCTTAGCTATGGGGCCCTTTGCAGCAGCTCCGCCGTCAGCTCCGCTACCGCCGCAAGCGATTATACCGAGAGCAACTGAAACCAAAAGAATTAACATAGTTAATCTTTTTAATGTTTTCATAGAATTCCTCCTAATAAAGAATCATATCTTAGTTTTTTATATAATTAACCTAAAAAGGCTATTTATATACCGTAAATCTGCGCGGGTCAAAGGCATCCCGCAAACCTTCACCTATAAAGGTGATCATAACCAAAACAAGAACAAAGCCTGCAACAGCCGAAGAAAGAATCCATGGAGCTTCCAAATAAGTGGCAGTTCCGACGCTTAAAAGTTCTCCCCAGCTCGGTGTAGGAGGCTGTAAACCGTAACCCAAATAATCAAGAGAGGTTAAAGCTCCGATATTTCCCGATATAACAAATGGTAAGGATGTAACGATTAGAACTATAACGTTGGGCAGAATGTGTACGGTAATTATTCTCCAAGCACTTGCACCCATTGACCTTGCAGCCAAAATATAGTCTCTCTCTCTTTCTCTATAAGTCATAGCCCTCATACCCCAGGTTTTTCCTGTCCAGCTGAAAGCTATATTTATTAAAACGAACATGGTAAATGTAGGCTTAAATATTGAAGCTAAAATCATAACCATGTAAAGATAGGGTATGCGCTCCCATATTTCTATAAATCTTTGAGAAATCGTATCAAATTTACCTCCGAAGTACCCCATTGCAATACCGATAATAGTTCCGATAAAGTAGGTTGCTGCAGCTACAAGCAAGGCAAAGGACATAGCAATCCTATAACCGTAAATAAGACGGGCAAAGATATCCCGTCCGATTCGGTCGGTACCCAAAATATGGCGTGTCTTAAAAGAAGGAGAAAGAGGATGGAACATCTGTCCCTTATCGCCTTTTGCAAAACGGATTGTTAAAATCTTTCCGTTTCCAAGGTCTATTCTGTTATCTTTTGAACCTACTTTATGCCAAATATAGTCTGAAGCATTTACGGATTCATTCGGATGAGAACGGCCTACAGAAATACCGACCCACTGTCTTGAAGCTGAAGGAAAGTCGGATAAGGGCTGCTTCGATGAGGCTGAATCGGCAAATTTAATCCAAGTATAATCCTTTTCTGCCATTTTTATTCCGTTTATAACACCTACCGCTATCCACTCATAGTCTGCTGGATCATCCATAGGCAGATTATCCTTAGATGTAACGGCGATACCCATACTGGGAGTTCCGTCAAAGGTAAGAGATAAAGGTGCGGCAGCAGTATCAGCCTCATAGGGGTTATAGGGAATCAAGGGAAGAAGAACCCAGCCTCTTTTTTCGGCCTTAACATGTTTTTTAAACTCTCTATAATTTAATTCAAGTTCATTTTCAACTCTGAAACCGAAATCTTCGGCCAGGAGCATTTTACTATAGGTTGGAAAATAGAGCTTACCGTCAACCCACATCATAATGGGTCTGTTTGAAATAAACAACTCGGCAATAAGGGATAGGAGATATAAGACTCCGATAAAAATAAGGGCAAATTTAGCCTTTTTAATTTCTCCAAAGCGTTCAAAACGCTTTTTCATAAGGGGATCCATTCTAAATCTGTTTCTAAATGCTCCCCAATATTCTTTTAAAGTATCTAAAAAAGTTCTTGATTTTACATCATCGCTCATACTATTCACCTAACCTTATTCGGGGATCTACCACCGAAAGAATAAAATCGCTTAAAATATTACCTATTAAACTCAAAAGAGATGTCATTACCAAGGAGCCCAATACTACCGGATAATCCCTATCAACAATTGCTCTAAATGAAAGAAGTCCCATACCGTTTATATTGAATATCTTCTCAATGAGGAAAGCTCCTGAAAAGAAAATGGTTATAAGACCGCCCAACCCGGCAGCAATAGGGATAATACTGTTTCTAAAGGCATGTTTCCACATAGCATCTTTAAATGTTCTACCCTTCGCAACAGCTGTTTTAATATAATCTGCAGCCATATTTTCCATGAGGTTGTTTTTCATAACCATGGTTGTAACGGCAAAGGAACCTATAACATAGGCTATCATGGGTAAGAACATGTGCCAAACATTGTCTACGACCTTTTGGAAAAAATTCATATCCATGTAATTTCGTGAATAAAGGCCGCCTGATGGGAACCAAGGAATAGTAAATGCAAAAATTTGTAATAAGATAATAGCGACTATGTAGCCCGGGAGAGCATAACCTATAAATATAAACACCGAAGAAACGTTATCAAAAAGGCTCCGGTGTTTTAGGGCTTTTTTGATACCCAATGGAATACATATTGAATAAATCAAAATAACCGAAATAATACCGAATCTTAAAGATATAGGGAATTTACTTACAATCATCTGAAATACCGGATCGTTGTATTTTGTAGAACGTCCCATATCTCCCCTTAAAAGGCTTCCCATCCATTCGAGATAAGCTATAGGCCAAGGTTTGTCAAAACCGTAAAAGGCTGCAAGTTCAGCTAAAGCCTCAGCATTAAGGGGCTGAGAGTCTTGTCTGCTTGTTTTTCCTGCTTTACCTTCTTGGGCCAACATTCTCTGCATAATAGCCCTTTCAATAGGACCTCCGGGAACGATGCGCGTTACTGCAAAAACTACCAGAGTTATTCCTACAAATGTTGGAATAATCAACAGCAATCTTCTTACGAAATAATTATTCATTATAAGCTCCAAAAAAACCAAAATGGTACAACATATACGGCATCAGCCCATTTGAGCTCATAAAAAATTACAGATGTAAGAGATGCACATATATATTATACTCTGCCGGATAATAGCATATTCTAAAAAAAAAGTCTATAGTCAAACAGCTATTTTAAGACAGGACCTGCAGTATATAAGTTTTAATAAAATATGTCAACATCCTATCCAATATTCGGTGCAGGGTAAATCCCCTGCACCTTAAGATTAATTATTCCGCGATATAGCGGGTTGAAGGAGTCCAAACACGGGGTTCAAATGTTTTGCCTTCAGCTTTTGCCTTAAGAACCTCTTGGCGGATATCTTCATCAATCCACATATAACCCCAATAATACATGAAGTCAGCATCAATATCCAGCTTTCTATTACCCCAAGAAGGCATTCTTATCCACTTCCAAGCACCGCATCTCAAAAAGTCGGTGTAGTAGTTAGGCACAATCAATGCTTCTTCATGCACAAGGCGCTCAATCTTCTTGTTGTTTTCAGCCTTTGCTTCCAAGGGAGGTCCTGACTCTTCAAATGCAAGAAGTTTTTCCATCTCTTCGCTCCACCAGCCGAAAAAGTTGTTTGTATCTACTTTTTCTGCATTAGCCTTTGAAAACAGCTCCCAATATGAGGGCTCATAATCCGTGCTCAAGCCGCCCCACCAAGCCTGGTGTTTTTTGTTAAGAACAGTATTAAAAGCACCGCTTTCCATCATCTTGAGCTCAATTTCCACACCGGCTTTTTTAGCCTGCTCTTTAAGGATTGACAAGCGCTCTGTGAGAGTCGGCCTTGAATACAAAAGTTCAAAAGATACTCTTTCACCCTTTGAATTCTGTAAGATTCCGTCAGAACCTACAACAGTGTAACCGGCTTCGCCGAGCATTTTTCTTGCCGTATCGGGATTAAAGCCGGGTTTTCGGATTGAATGGTCATTAAAGTCTATACCGCCCCATACATTGCCTAAACCGATATTATGGCTTCTCTTAAATTCTCCATAGAGAGCCTGATCAATCATGCCCTGAATGTCGATAGCATAATACATAGCCTGCCGAACTTTCTTATCGCTGAACAAGGGGAACTGGGTATTAAAAAAGATACCTTGAATACCTTTCAATGGTAAATAGTTAGCAACCCAGCGGTCTACATAACCTTTGGTTATGTTTTCGTTTGCAGCGCATCTTCTCCATGTTGCAGGCATGTTCATATCAAAGAAGTCAAGTTCTCCGTTCCAGAAATACTTTTCAATTATATCCTGCCCGCCTGTGATAACCTTGTATTCGATTGTCTCGATATTACAGCGGTTTTTCCAGTTAGGGTATTCATGACCCCACCAGTTTTTAACTTTTTCAACAAGCAGCATTTCGCCCTGAACGCATTTATCGGGATTTACAACATAAGGACCTGTTGTAGGCTCAATCTTCCAGTTATACTCATTGTACCAGCCATTTTTAACTTCGCCGTTATAAAAGTGCTTAGGTCTGGGACTAAAGTTTGCCTTACTAATAAGAGAAGCCTTAGGCAATTTGTCCGATTCCAAGTACTTAACTGAAACACAGTAGTCATTAATTTTTTTAACCTTAAATTTATCGTAATAGTTATTACACCAAGGATCATCGAGATCGCGAGAACATAGAGACTCCCAAGCAAAGACAAAGTCATCTGCCGTACAAGGAACGCCGTCAGACCACTTCATATGCTCGTTAAGTTTGTAGTAAACAGTCTGATTATCGGCACCGAATGCCCAGTGGGTTGCAGCATAGGGCATAAATTCCTGTGTTTCAGGGTTTACTTCTAAAAAGGTTGCATGAGGGTTCATTAAATATGTTGTACTCAAGTTTGATTCGGGCCCTACATATCTAAATGTTGTGGGATATTCATCTAAAGAAAGATGGAAAGTTCCGCCCTTCTTTGTATCTTTCGACGATAAGTCTTTCGGATAACTTGTAATCCAAACTACTTCCTCAGGCATACCTGAAACCTTGAGGTTCTTGTCCTCTACAGGCGGTGAAGTAAAGTCGGGTACGCCGGCAGCAGTTTCTTCTGCCATAATTGCTTCAGCCTTAGCTACGGGCCCCTTTGCAGCAGCTCCGCCGTCAGCTCCGGTACCGCCGCAAGCGATTATACCGAGAGCAACTGAAACCAAAAGAATTAACATAGTTAATCTTTTCAATGTTTTCATAGAATTTCTCCTAATAAAGAGTTATATTAGCTTTTTATATACTTAACATAAAAAAGGATAAAGTTCAAGAAGAGTTATTTATATTTTTAATTATTTATTAATTTAATTTGGAGGCTTTAAGCTAAAGGTTTTAGCTCTGCTTTCCAGCCTCCAAACCTCATTGATTTTTATCAACCTACAGCAAAAACTGCTTAAGGTTATAAAACTTACAAATTATTCCGAGATATAGCGGGTTGAAGGAGTCCATACACGGGGTTCAAAGGTTTTACCTTCAGCTTTTGCCTTAAGAACCTCTTGGCGGATATCTTCATCAATCCACATATAACCCCAGTACTCTAAGAAGTCGGCATCAATATCCAGCTTTCTATTACCCCAAGAAGGCATTCTTATCCACTTCCAAACACCGCTTCTCAAGAAGTCGAGATAGTAGTGGGGGAGAACCAAGGCTTCTTCGTGTACAAGGCGTTCAATCTTCTTGTTGTTTTCAGCCTTTTCTGCCAAGGGCGGTCCTGACTCTTCAAATGCAAGAAGTTTTTCCATCTCTTCGCTCCACCAACCGAAAGAGTTGTTTGTACTTACCTTTTCAGCATTAGCCTTTGAGAAATACTGCCAATATGAGGGCTCATAACCTGTGCTCATAGCGCCCCACCAGGCCTGGTGTTTTTTGTTAAGAACGGTATTAAAAGCACCGCTTTCCATCATCTTAAGCTCAATTTCTACACCGGCTTTTTTAGCCTGCTCTTTAAGGATTGACAAGCGCTCTGTATGGTGAGGCCATGAATACAAGAGTTCAAAAGAAACTCTGTCACCTTTTGCATTTTGTAAGATTCCGTCAGAACCTACAACAGTATAGCCGGCTTCTCCGAGCATTTTTCTGGCTGTCTCAGGATTAAAATCAGGCTTTTTAATTGTGTGGTCATTAAAATCTACACCGCCCCATACCTGGCCTAAACCGATGTTGTGATATCGCTTATATTCGCCATAGAGAGCCTGATCGATCATGCCCTGAATGTCGATAGCATAATACATAGCCTGTCGAACTTTCTTATTGCTGAACAAGGGGTACTGGGTATTAAAGAAGACACCCTGAATACCCTGTAAGGGGAGATAGTTTACAACCCAGCGATCTACATAACCTTTGGTAACATTCTCGTTTGTAGCACATCTTCTCCATGTTGCAGGAATATTCATAGCAAAGAAGTCAAGTTCTCCGTTCCAGAAATAGTTTTCAACCATATCCTGTCCGCCGGTGATAACCTTGTACTCGATTGTATCAATGTTACAGCGGTTATTCCAGTGAGGATATTCATGCCCCCACCAGTCCTTAACTTTTTCAACAATGAGCATTTCACCCTGAACACTCTTATCGGGATTTACAACATAAGCACCTGTTGTAGGCTCAACCTTCCAGTTATACTCATTGTACCAACCCTTTTTAACTTCGCCGTTATGGAAATGCTTGGGTCTGGGATTAAAGTTAGTAGCATCTACAAGAGATACTTTGGGTAACTGATTCGATTCCAAATACTTAACGGAAACACAGTAGTCATTAATTTTTTTAACTTCGAGTTTGCTGTAGTAGTTATTGTACCATGGAGCTTCAAGGTTGGGAGAACAGAAAGATTCCCAAGCAAAAACAAAGTCATCTGCCGTACAGGGAACACCGTCAGACCACTTCATATGCTCATTAAGTTTGTAGTAAACAGTCTGATTATCGGCACCGAATGCCCAGTGGGTTGCAGCATAGGGCATGTACTCCTGTGTTTCAGGGTTTGTATTTAGGAACACAGCGTGGGGCCACATTAAACCTCTTGTACTGGTGTTCGACTCGGGACCTACATATCTAAATGTTGTAGGATACTCACCCAAAGTAAGATGTAATGTTCCGCCCTTCTTTGTACCTTTCGACGATAAGTCTTTCGGATAACTTGTAATCCAAACTACTTCCTCAGGCATACCTGAAACCTTGAGGTTCTTGTCCTCTACAGGCGGTGAATTAAAATCGGGTACACCTGCAGCAGTTTCCTCTGCCATAATTGCTTCAGCCTTAGCGATGGGGCCCTTTGCAGCAGCTCCGCCGTCAGCTCCGGTACCGCCGCAAGCGATCATTCCGAGAGCAACTGAAACCAAAAGAATTAACATAGTTAATCTTTTCAATGTTTTCATAAAATTCCTCCTAATAAAGAATTATCTTATTTTTTTATATAATTAACCTAAAAAGGCTATTTATATACCGTAAATCTTGCGCGGGTTAAAGGCATCCCGCAAGCCTTCGCCTACATTTGGTCAAGACTGACAAATGTTCCCTTTTTGCAGGTCAAGATATTTCCGCAAGAACATTCGCCGCAAATACCTACCCCGCACATCGTGTTCATCTCTAATGACATAAAAATCTGATTTTTACGCACACCCATTTTTAAAAGGATTTCGGAGGCCCTGCGCATAAAAATCATGGGCCCGACCAGATAGGCCGCAAAAAAGTCCGGCTTACCCATATTTTCGGCTTTTCCTTGAATCGGGAGGCCGGTATTTCCTTCAATATTGTCTTTTTGGAATTGGTTTAGTACCCTGCCTATAACGCCCTTGTCGGCCACTTTTTTATAGGTACCGCATTCAATTAGAATTTTTTCGATGCCGTTGGGCTCCTTTTTTTTAATTTCTTCGGAAGTTCCCACATAGGTAGAAATTAAGGCTCCTTGCTTTTTTAAGCATTTTGCAAGGGCAGGAAGGACTGCAATACCAGTTCCGCCTGCAATTAAAAGGGCATTTTCGGTTTTAGGAGGTTTTATTCCTTTGCCGTAAAGGCCACGCATATAGATTGTATCCCCTTCTTTTAGCTCAAAAAGAGCTTCGGTAAAGGGGCCTCGTTTTTTTATGATAAGGCTTATAGGATCGGCTTCCGCAAGGGAAAAGGGCTTTTCGCCAACTCCGGGAATCCATAAGAACACAAACTGCCCTGCTTCGAATTTACACTTTCCTTTTAGGGTAATTATAATGATATCTTCACTTTCTTTCTCGATTTTAACGATGGTCTTAGCTTCGTATTCCAAGGCCTTTTTTTTGCGTAAAAATGAAGAAGTCTTATCGGTTTCTTTGCCGCGTATGCAGTTTAGAGCATCCGAGGCAAGGTTTTGAAAAAAAGGCTTTAAATCGTCTTGTTCAAGCATGCCGCAGGCAGAACCTATGCCTATTATATCAGCCCCTGCCCTAACGAGTTCGGCAGCTTGAGAACCAGTCATAACGCCGCCCATTCCGATTATAGGAATTTCTTCTCCTACAGCCTTCCGTATTTGCCCGATACATTCCAAAGCCCTTGAGAATACCCATGACCCGCTCATGCCGCCCTTTCCGCCCAGTTTATTTTGTAAGATGGGCTTTCCCGAATGGGGCTCAATGTAAACCTTGGGGCCTACAGTGTTAATAGCCGTTATGCCGTCTGCGCCTGCTTCAATTACGGCGGAAGCTATGGCTCCTATATCTTCTACATTAGGGGTAAGTTTTACAAAAATCGGCACGGTGCAATCGGGGAGAGCTTTTTTTATCGTCTTTACGTATCCGCAAGCAATTGCAGGGTCGCAGCCTATGGAGGCACCGAAGCCTGCCGAAGCATGGGGACATGAAAAGTTAAGCTCAAAGCAGTCGGCTAATTCTTCAAAGCCCTTTAAAAGGCTGATAAAATCTTCAGGGTTTGAGGCAGAGAGGGAAACGTTTAAAATAGAATCGGTTTTCCATGAGGAACGCAGCTCTTTAAGCTCTTTTACAGCCTGTTCCATTCCGCAGTTACGAAGACCGACGGAATTACCGAAACAGCCTAATTCGGGCTCGCAAAGGATGGGTTCTCTATTTCCCGGATTGGGCAGCACCTGAAAGCTCTTTGTGGTTATAAGACCGAAGCCCAGCTCATCGGCACAGTACCTTATCAAATTAGGTTTTGTAGAAAGAACGCCCGAAACGGTTGCAAGAATAGGCTCAGCCCTTCCTTCCCTGGCTGCAAGCCCTGCATTCTTAATTTTTTGTATTACTTCAGCCTTATTTTTCATTCCTCCCCCTTCCATAATAATACGACGTTTGCCGAAAGGCAAACTCGGCAGATAAACAGTGAGGCTGAATTCCTGCCGAACTGCTTATCATACCTCCTTGTGGTTTTTCTATCTATTAATATTCATATAAAAAACGATACCGACCTGATAAAATTTAACCTGAGTTTTTTTATCGGTATCAATAATCTTCGTTTGGTAAAAATCGTCTTTAACCTCATTTTTATAAACCGGATAAGTATACCATTGAGCCAAAAGCATTATATTATAATCTTTTTTAATATTAAAATTAATGACAGGGCCGAAAGTGGTTAGGAATAGGTCTTCACCCCATTTTTTATTATCAAGCCCTTTGGGAGAAGCAAACAGTTTTTTTTCTACATCTATTTTCATTGCAATTAAATCTAAAAATAAAGGCATCTTGTACCCTATTACATAGGAACTCATGTATCTCCAACCATTGCGGTTTGCTCCGGAATCGGCCTGGTAAAGCCATGAAGTTTCGGAATTTACTCCGCTCATAGCCTTATAAAGAGCATACTGATCCGTTTTAAAAATAACATGGCTCCAATCATGAGGTATGACGGCTCCTAGGTCAAACTGAAAAGTTCCTCCTAATGTAAATGAATATACAGCTTTACTAAAATTTATAGGAATAGAGTTTGACTTTCCGCCTTTATTTTCATTAATGGCCGTACCTAACAACTCATTTGTAAGTTTCCAGCCTGATCCGACACGGGACTCGGTATAAAATTCCAAAAAGGCGATAGGAGTCCAAGTAATACTGAATTTTCCCTCAAAACTTATAGGACTCAATTCCGCCCCTATTTTAAAGTTGATATTATTATCCTTCGTCAAAGGATTATCAAACTGCATGAGCGGAACTTTAAAACTTTGAGTTACACCTACCAAGGCTTGAGGCGGCCATGTAACAATAGCATTTATAGTTGTAGTATAGGCAACTTTCTTATTACTATGCTCTGAAGAATGGTTTTCATGAGTCTCTTCGCGGGCAGCCAAAGGTAAAAAGAAAAACGAGCACAAAGCGATACAGATAAAAGGTTTTTTCATAAAAGGTAACTCCTATTTGTTAATCTTTATTGTTATGATTTTATCACATACTAAGTATCAGGTCAAGATATTTTGCAACTTATCAGCCGTCAATCCATTTTAAAAGACTTGCTTGACAGAATCGGAATTTACCATATAATATATTTATATGATACATTTAATTAAAGATATTTTAACCTCCGAACCTAAAGGCCAGGCAATCGATGTTTACGGCTGGGTTCGCACAAAGCGGGAAACCAAGAATTTGGTTTTTATCGAGATTAATGACGGCTCTTGTTTTGCCTCCATTCAGGCAACATTTGACAGGGATAAGGGTCTCGATAATAATACCGAAGCTCTCTTAAAAAAGGCCGGCACCGGAGTTTCGGTAAAGGTATCTGGCAATCTAGTTCCCTCCCCTGCGGCAGGGCAAAGAGTTGAGCTTCAGGCCAATAATATCCATATCTTCGGTGAGGCTGATCAGGAAAAATATCCTTTGCAAAAAAAGCGGCATAGCATGGAATTTTTAAGGGACGTAGCTCACTTGAGGGCACGCACCAATACCTTCGGGGCTGTTGCCCGTATGAGGAGCCAGATGGCCTATGCAATCCACACCTTTTTTCAGGAAAGAGGTTTTCAATATGTGCATACGCCGATTATTACCGGCTCGGACTGCGAGGGCGCAGGCGAAATGTTCCATGTTACAACCTTTGATATAGAAGAAACCGTAAAGAAAGCTCTAAAAGAAAAAAAGGATCCCGATTCCTTTAAAATAGATTATTCTCAAGATTTTTTCGGCAAGCAGGCTCACCTGACCGTTTCAGGCCAGCTTGAAGGAGAAACCTATGCGACGGCTCTTTCGCGCATTTACACATTCGGCCCGACTTTTAGAGCTGAAAACTCGAACACAAGCCGCCACCTCGCGGAATTTTGGATGGTTGAGCCCGAAATGTCCTTTTTTACCATAAAAGAAAACATGGAGCTGGCAGAAGACTTTATCGTCTATCTTTTAAAATGGGCCTTGGAAAAGTGCAGGGAGGATTTGGAATTTTTTGATTCAAGAATCAAAAAAGGGCTTATCGAGATGCTCAAAAATGTTGTAAACACGCCCTTTACGCGCCTTACTTACACGGAGGCTATAGCAGAGCTTGAAAAGCACATTGACCGCTTTGAGTTTAAACCCTACTGGGGCTGCGACCTCCAGAGCGAACATGAAAGGTTTTTAACCGAGGAAGTATATAAAGGCCCCGTGATTGTTACAAATTATCCCAAGGAGATTAAGTCCTTCTATATGAAATTAAACGAGGACGGAAAAACGGTGCGGGCGATGGACGTGCTTGTACCGGGCTTGGGCGAAATAATCGGGGGCTCGGAAAGGGAAGAAAATCTTGATATTTTACAAGGGCGAATTAAGGAATTGGGTTTAAGGGAAGAAGACTATTGGTGGTACCTTGACCTCCGCCGATACGGTACGGTTCCTCATTCGGGATTCGGACTCGGGTTTGAGCGCCTTCTCCTCTATGTTACGGGTATGGGAAACATAAGGGATGTAATCCCCTTCCCCAGAGCACCGAAATTAGCCGAGTTCTAATTTTTTTAGTAAAAAATTTAAGACCTTAAAAAATGAAGCACAGCACAAACGGAATTATAAAAGTTATTTTTGTTCTCTTTGGGGCTGTGCTTTTTTCTGTATTGGCTTTTGCAGGTTTTATTTTTTTCCATGTTTCGGAATTAAAAAAAGCACAGCCTCTTGAGGTTTTACAAGAAGAAAAAACGGCAGCTCTTAAAACCTTTTACAGCCGGCATAAGATTAACTCAGACTTTCCGCCCCTTAATTCCATAGAAAATTTTTTGCCCGTAAAATCATCGTCTTCTAACATTGCCCCCTCGGCAAAAAAAATAGAATTACCTAAAATCGATGCCGAGTCCTACATTCTTATTCACGCAAACACCGGCACAATTTTAGCCGAGTCCAATGCCGATAAAATAATCCCTCCGGCCTCCCTTACAAAGCTGGTAACAATTTATACCATGCTTCAAAAGCCTGAGTTTAAAGATTTGGAAAAGATTGTTTTTCCACCTAAGGAGGCTTGGGCAATTTTTCTTCCCAAAGGAGCGGCTTGGATGGGCTTGGGAGAAAATCAAAGTTTAAGTATAGAAGAGCTGATAAGGGGAATGGCGGTTTGCTCGGGGAATGATGCAGCCCTTGCAGCTGCCCTGCTTACAGAAGGAAGCCTTGCAAAGTTTACGCTTAAAATGAACGAGGCCGTTAAAGCGATGGGCTTAAAATCCACCCGCTTTGAGGATTCTTCGGGCTTAAGCGAAAAAAATCAAACCACGGCAAGGGACTTTGCCTTATTTTCCCTCCAGTATTTAAAACAATATCCTGAAAACTTAAAAAAGTTTCATTCGGTAAATGAGATAAGTTATCCCCAAAAACACAATATTCTTATCAAAAAAAACTCCGCAGGTTTCAATGAGCTTCAAATTAAGCCTGCAACTAATACCCTTCTAAAAAAAATAGAAGGATGTGACGGTTTAAAAACAGGCTTTATTTACGAGTCCGGTTTTAATATTTCGCTTACAGCTCAAAAAAACGGCGAGCGTTTTATTGCGGTCATCCTCGGCGGTCACGGCAAAAACTTTACGGAAGGGATTTTTAAGCGGGAGCAAAATTCCATCAAGCTTATGAATTTTGCATTCGACAATTTTAAAAGTTTTGACATAAGGGAGCACAACAAAATTAGAAAAAATGTAAGAGTCCTAGATTCAAACCTGAATGTAAAAACTTCCGCCTTTATACCTCTCCTCGCCGATAAGGACTTTTCGCAAGACTATATTACGGTATTTAAAAACGATGAGAGGCATATAGAACAAGTTATAATTTTACCTGATGTAATAATGGCGCCTCTTTTTGCAGGACAGCAAATCGGCCGTATAGAATATAGAATTAAAGATTCAGACATTGTGTTAAAAACCATTCCTCTTATCTGCCCGCTCGATATAAAAGAAGGTTCATCTTTTAGAAAATTTATAGACGGCTTTTATCAATTTTTTTAATATTTACCATTTTTTAAAATAATCCGTATAAATATAATGAGGAGTTAACTCGAGGTTTATCCCCGACACGGAAGCCGGGAATAAACCGAATTATAAATTAGCTAATCGATTCCACTTCTTCTTGGGTGAGACCGGTATCATTCTCTGTTCATCGATACACCGTTGAGCGGTGAGCGATTTCGATGACGGTAATAATCAATTTATCGTCACAGATGCGGCATAAAATGCGGTAATCGCCGACGCGGTACCGCCATAGCCCTGAAAGATTTGAAGTAAGCGCTTTTCCGCGGGAGCGCGGATTATCAAGAAGCTCAATTTGTTCAAGGTAATCCAAAACACGCTTTGAGATTGCCGCGTCCAACTTTTTTAGTTGCTTTTTAAATGTTTCCGTCAAGACGACTTTCATAGACCTAACTCGTGCCGCATTTCGGCTATGGTGTATGTTTTTTCCCCGCTTTTTTCAAAGTCATTCCATGCTTTTTCGGCACACATGGCATCTTCGGCATCTTCCTTCAATTCGGCAAGGTAGCGGCTGAGGGCATTTTCTAAGACGGTATCTTTTGCCGCACCGGTCATTCGGGCTGCCTGTTCCAATTCTTGATAGAGTTTATTTGTCATGGTCATTGTAGGCATAGTTTCCTCCTAAAAAAAGCAATGAGGAAGTTTGAACTTCCGAATTGCCTTTTTTCGCCGTTTTGTAAGGCTTTAGCCTGAAAAACGGTATACAATAAACGATGTTTCATCAGGCGACAGCCTGATGAAACTCGGAGTTGAAGCGAGCGGCACTATTTGAGCCGTGAGCTTCAACCGTCCTCCTGTTTTTTTATTATACCACAGATTAAAGGACTTTAAAAGGGAGCGATGTAAATATTTAAGAGTAGAAAGCGCTTACACCCGCACACAAAAAAACTGCTGAAAAAGGTACATCCTGTACCTTTTTCAGCTTCGAGTTTTGCCTTACGGCAAAACGTCGTAAATATGGAACCAACGGGCGTCCTGTCCGCTTTTGGCTTAACCGCACAGGATGTGCGGTGGTTCCACGCGTGCGATGTTTTAGGCGGAAAGCCTAAAACTCATACCTGCACACTATGCGAAAGCCGGTATTCTTGTTGTTCTCGTCGGGCTCTTGAAGGTAGCGATACGCACAACGGCAACCTTCAGGGTCGTGCTTGACGATGTGCTGAGCGTAGCTGCCGCCGCGTTTGATGCGCCCAGGCCCCGAAGTCGATCCGGTGGGGTCTGTACTGTTTTCAGGCAGAGGGTCGCTGTACCAATCCCAGCACCATTCCCATACGTTGCCCGACATGTCAAAAAGACCGAATAGGTTTTTCTTCAGCCTTCCCACGTGGTGCGTTAGGCCGTAGCTGTTTTTATCGTACCACGCACAGGTTACAACTTCGTCTGGGAAGCTCGTGCCCGCCCATTTCTGCCGTGCACTGCCGCCTTGCGCCGCCCATTCCCATTCGGCTTCGGTGGGCAATCGGAAACCTTTTTTGCTCATATCCATGACCGGCACTTTTTTATCCTGTGCGTCTTCTACCGTGTAGGTATGCCCGTTATAGGTATACACGCATTGCGCTTCTCCCAAAGAGTAACAACAGCGCGTAAGCTCGTTGCAAAAAGCTACCGCATCAAACCAGCTTACCTTTTCTACCGGGCGCTTTTCTTGGCTCTCGCCTGATGCAGTCGGATGTGAGCTGCCCTGAAAGTAACTCGGATTGTGTGCCATTACCAACTCGTACAACTCTTGCGTAACTTCCGTTGTGCCTATCCGATAGGCGGTTAAACTGACCTTATGCACATTGTTGTAGACGTTTATGCGGGGGTCGTTCAAGCCTCCGACAGTGCCGTTTGTTACCGCGTCTATCTTTTTCATATCGTAATCTTCATACGAACCGTTAGAGCCTATCGGTGCACGATACCTCAGTCCGCCGTAATACGTAATTATTTTAGGTCTGACAAACGCATACACCGTGTTCGACGGCACGTTGCCGGCATCTAACATATAGGTACCGCTTATAAGCGCTCCGTTTTTATCATTCCAATGCCATTCCACCTCCGTATTAGACAAAAGAGGATACTTATCCTTAAGCCGGTTTTGTACGAAGTACCACAACTCGCGGTGCTTTGCGGTTCCGGTGCCGAGCGTTACCGTTGCCCCCGTAATCCTGCCGTATGTAACGGTAAGCTCTATGGGCGGCGATATTCTGGCATACACCGTGCGCGCATTCCCGTCGCTTGCTTTAAACGTATAGAAAAAGTTTATAAGCTCCCCGCCTGCATTATCCAAATACCAGTGTATGGAGTGGTCTTCGGGAACGCTTACCAGCGGTGCAACCTGCTTTTGTACGTTGTGCCACTCATCACCGTCGTATATGGTGATAGTACCGGCGGTCGCCGGTGTGCCCGAGCCTGAACCGTATGTAACGGTAAGCGTAATGCGCCGGTCGCCCGTTTTGGCAAAGACGGTGCGGTTTTGCCCCTCGGTTTTTTTAAACTCGTATTCGTCGGTCAACACAGGAGCACTTTCGCTTTCTCCCCGATGCCATGCGGTTACGGCAATATTTGAAGGATCGCTGACCTGTATCCTGCCTGCGGCCTGCTCTTTTATGTCCTGCCACTTTCTTCCGCTCAGAACGACAAGCGGCGTGCTGTCCGGTACGCTCACGTTGCTGTCGCCCCTTACGGTGATGTTAATGCGCAGGTCTTCCATATCGGCAAAGATGGTTGTGTCGTCGTCGAAGGTGTAGGTATCGTTCACCGTATTGCCGTTCTTTTTCCATCCGTTACACTGAAAACCGTAGTGCACTTTGAGCGCAGCTGCCGCATAGTCTTTAAGAACCGAATTCCAACGGGTTCCCTTGTTGACGCTGATCGGGTTCGGCCCCAGTATGGAACCGCCTCCCTCAGGCGTTACGCCGAAGGTGATTTTGACTTGTGTTCCTGAGCCCTGTATGGGGCTTAAGTCGGGTAAGTTCGCCCGCGATTTGACGAACACGGTAGTGTCTTTGATAAACGTGTCCGTGTCTTCAAGCTCCGGTGCGCTTTCGTCCTCGCCCAAGTGCCACGTGTCCAAAAGCCAGCCCGTCTTTGCACTGACCTTGCCTTGAACCGTCGACTTCGCTTCCGCCCACTTGGCACCCTTCAGTACCGCAACCGGTTCTGCCGGCAGGTCTATGTGCTCATCGCCTTTTACGGTGATGTTGACGGTAGATCCGACCGTTTCGGCATAGACGGTGCGGTCTTGTCCGTCGTCTTTTTTGAACTCGTACTCGTCGGTCAGCACGGGATCGCTTGCGCCCGTTCCGCGGTGCCACTTGGTTATGACGTAGTTTGGTTTGTTCACGCTTACTTTGGCGGCAACGGTTCCTTTAATGCTCTGCCACTTTACCCCGCTTTTAATGACAATCGTTTCCGTCGGGTTGTTGACGGTAACGTTGCTGTCGCCTTTAACCGTCAAGTAAATGCGCATGTCTTTCAGCTCGGCAAGGATGGTTGTGTCGCCGTCGAAGGTGTAGGTATCGTTTACCGGGTTGCCGTCCTTTTTCCATCCGTTACACTGAAAGCCGTAGTTCACTTTGAGCGCGGCTTCGGCATAGGCTTTAAGAACCGAATTCCAACGGGTTCCCTTGTTGACGCTGATCGGGTTCGGCCCCAGTATGGAACCGCCTCCCTCAGGCGTTACGGCAAAGGTGATTTTGACTTGTGTTCCTGAGCCCTGTATGGGGCTTAAGTCGGGTAAGTTCGCCCGCGATTTGACGAACACGGTGGTGTCTTTAACAAACACGTCCGTGTCTTTCAGTTCCGGCGCACTTTCGTCAGCACCCAAATGCCACGAGACAATCAAAAAACCCGTTTGAGTACTGACCTTGCTTTTGACCGTCGACTTCACTTCCGCCCACTTGGCACCCTTCAGTACCGCAACCGGCTTCGACGGCACATTGACGTTCGCATTCCCTTTTACGGTGATGTTGACGGTCGAACTGCCTCCGCCTCCCGCGTTGTTCGGGCATGCGGTAAACAGCAGAGCAACTGCCAAAAATGCGGCTATAATGAGCGCCACGACTCTTTTCTTTTTGTTGTGTGTTCTAAACTTCATAGACTCCTCCTGCTAAAGTCTTTTCAATTTTTAATTTGTAATTAAGGCAATTACCAATTACCAATTACCAATTATCCATTGAACTCCCCATTATCAAAGACCCTTTGCTCGCTCGTACAAAGACCCTTTGATAGAGCGTACAAAGAACCTTTGATACGGCGTACAAAGAGCCTTTGATACGCCTATGTTTTTGCCGTGCACGGGTAGCCGTAGACGATTTCGCGCAGGGTTTTAAGCGGAATTGCCCCTGCCGAATACTTTGTGCGCACGATGACCGTTACCTTTCCTGCCGGAAGCGCTTGCGGTACGCGCGCGATGATTTGGCCGGGCTTGTTGACCGACAGGCGCCTCGTTGTTTTGTGTTCCGTGCCGTCGGCGGCTTTAAAGAACACGCCCTGTTGAGCGTCCTTTTCGTCCACTTTGAGCTTGTCGCCTTCTATTATGATGTCGTCCCCGATGGTGAGCGTGCCGTCGTTTAAGCCGGTAGCCGTATCGGTGATCGCCGTGATGCGGGCGCTTTCTTCCTTTGCGCCGAGCACTTTTACGCCGATTGCGTCGAGCGCCGTGCGCAGGTCGGCGGTCGGGATAAGGTCAACCGTCCTCTTGTGGATTTTTTCGTCGTAGGCGGAGTTCTCCGTTTCCCACACGCCCGATACGCGCGGACTGATTTGCACGAGTCCGTCCATAAAGGCCGCTCCCTGCTGAATAAGGTCTTTGACCGCTTTATCGCGCAAACCGAGGATGCTCAAGATGGTTTCTTTGCGGAACTCGCTTCGTTCCTTGGTGATAATGTCCGCAATGTCTTCGTTATGCTGCGTTGAAACATGCGCATGAACGTCGGCGATACAATCGCGGTCATTGTCCTTTGTGAGCGTATTCGGACGCAAATACACTTCCCACACGAATTTCTTCTTTGCCATAAAAGCCCTCCTTGTTATCAATTGGTAATTGGTAATGTGTAATTTGTAATGTGTAATTTGTAATTAAATTACCAATTACCAATTACACATTATCCATTATCCATTACCCATTACCCATTACCCATTATTCCTGTGTTTCGTTATAGCGACGAGGATTTTGATGATTTCTTGGCAGTCTCGGTAGATTGCACAAAAGTCTTCCTCGCCGATATACCCGCTTTCGTGTAAAAGCTCCAGCCAATATTCCGTTTCGCTTGCCTCTTTGAGCGCGATATAGAGCTTTGCATAAAAGTCCGCCTTGCTTTGTCCCTGCTCGGCTTCTTTAATGTTTGCTCCGATACTCGTTCCGCTTTTTAAAAGCTGCTTCGACATAACGAATTCGCGGTTCTTATCGCAGAGCTTTTTGTACAAGGCGATTACCTTTAACGCAAACGCCTTCGACTTATCAACAATAACGTTATCGGTCTTCATTTTATCAATTTGTAATTGGTAACTCAATTTGTAATTGGTAATGTGTAATTTGTAATTAAATTACCAATTACACATTAACCATTGAAATTACCAATTAACCATTACACATTATCCATTGAATTATCCATTACACATTACCCATTGAACTAATCCCTGCACACTATGCGTAAGCCCTTATAATAGAACTGGTAACTTTCAGCAGGGTCATCGTAGTCCCGAAATGCACACTCGTACTGATCATAAGACGTAGTAACGCTATAACAGCCGCCGCCGCGACAAACGCGCTTGATGCCTGACGCCGGTCCGGTCGGGTTAGTTCCGCCTGTAGGCGTTTCATTCTTATACCAGTCCCAGCACCATTCGGAAACGTTGCCGTTCATATCGTAGAAGGACCAAAGGGCATTAACGTCCTTCCTGCGTCCTTGGTGGGTTTTTTTGCCGCTGTTGCCGCCGTTTTGCAAGCCGTACCACGCATATTTTCCAAGCTCGTTTTGATTGTTTGTTCCGGCATAGGTCTGCCGCGCAGAGCCGCCTTGGGCTGCCCATTCCCATTCGGCTTCGGTGGGCAATCGGAAGCCTTTTTTGCTCCTGTTCATCGCAGGCTCTTTTTTTTGCTGTGCGTCCTGTACGGTGTAGGTATGCCCCCCAACCGTATATACGCATTCGCTTTCTTTCAAAGTGGAACAACAGCGCGTCAGCTCGTTGCAAAAGGCAATGCAGTCATACCAGTTGACATATTCTACCGGACGCTGCTCCTGTATTTCACCTGTTTCAGGCGGGTAGAGCGAGCCTTTAAAGTGGCTCGGGTTTGTACCCATTACCAGTTCGTACAGTTGCTGCGTTACTTCCTCTTCTCCCATCCAGTAGGCATCCAAACTTACCTGATGCTCCTTGTTGTTATGAAAATAGTTCTGTCCGATAGTGCCGTTTGTTACTGCAGGAATTTTATACAGCCAAGATTTGCATTTTCTAACGGTGCCGTTTTCCGGAGCGTAAAACTCCAGCTTTTAACCCCCAAAAGCTAGTTCATACGTTATGTTCGGCCTGCTGATAGACGCATACACGGTACGCGACCCGCCGCTTGCCTTAAAGGTATAGTTGGCGCTTATCTCCTGCCCGTTTGCATCGTCCCACTGCCATTTTAAGACTTTCGACCCGGAAGTAAGCGCGGATGAGGGCAGCGTATTTTGAGCCTGCACTTTTACCTCGCTCCACTTTTTGCCGTCGAACACGGTTATTGTGCCTGCCGTAAGCGGGTTTTTCGTGCCCGGTTTGCCGTATTTTACGGTAACCGTTATGCGCTTATCGCCCGTTTCGGCATAGACGGTGCGGTTTTGTCCGTCCTCTTTTTTGAACTCGTAGTCGTCGGTCAGCACGGGATCGCTTGCGCCCGTTCCGAGGTGCCACGCGGTTATGGCGTAGTTTGTCGGGTCGTTCACCGTTACTTTGGCGGCAACGGTTTCTTTAATGCTCTGCCACTTTGTCCCGCTTTTAATGACAATCGTTTCCGTCGGGTTGTTGACGGTAACGTTGCTGTCGCCGGTAACCGTCAGGTAAATACGCCGGTCTTCCAGCTCGGCAAAGATGTTCGCATCGTCATCAAAGCTGAATGTGTCGTCAAGCAGTGTGCCGTTCTTTTTCCAGCCCGTCAGCTCGTAGCCCTGGCTCACTTTGAGCGCAGCTGCGGCATAGTCTTTAAGCAGGGGGTTCCACGGCGTGTTTTTGTTTACGCTGATAGGGTTCGGCCCCAGTATGGCGCCTCCTCCCGCAGGCGTTACGCCGAAAGTGATTTTGACTTGTGTTCCTGAGCCCTGTATGGGGCTTAAGTCGGGTAAGTTCGCCCGCGATTTGACGAACACGGTAGTGTCTTTGATAAACGTGTCCGTGTCTTTAAGCTCCGGTGCGCTTTCGTCCTCGCCCAAGTGCCACGTGTCCAAAAGCCAGCCCGTTTTTGCACTGACCTTGCCTTGAACCGTCGACTTCGCTTCCGCCCACTTGGCACCCTTCAGTACCGCAACCGGTTCTGCCGGCAGGTCTATGTGCTCATCGCCTTTTACGGTGATGTTGACGGTAGATCCGACCGTTTCGGCATAGACGGTGCGGTTTTGTCCGTCCTCTTTTTTGAACTCGTACTCGTCGGTCAGCACAGGGTCGCTTGCGCCCGTTCCGAGGTGCCACTTGGTTATGACGTAGTTTGGTTTGTTCACGCTTACTTTGGCGGCAACGGTTCCTTTAATGCTCTGCCACTTTGCCCCGCTTTTAATGACAATCGTTCCCGTCGGGTTGTTGACGGTAACGTTGCTGTCGCCTTTAACCGTCAAGTAAATGCGCATGTCTTTCAGCTCGGCAAGGATGGTTGTGTCGCCGTCGAAGGTGTAGGTATCGTTTACCGGGTTGCCGTCCTTTTTCCATCCGTTACACTGAAAGCCGTAGTTCACTTTGAGCGCGGCTTCGGCATAGGCTTTGAGCAGGGGTGCCCACGGCGTGTTTTTGTTCACGCTGATAGGGTTCGGCCCCAGTATGGAACCGCCTCCCTCAGGCGTTACGCCGAAGGTGATTTTGACTTGTGTTCCTGAGCCCTGTATGGGGCTTAAGTCGGGTAAGTTCGCCCGCGATTTGACGAACACGGTGGTGTCTTTAACAAACACGTCCGTGTCTTTCAGTTCCGGCGCACTTTCGTCAGCACCCAAATGCCACGAGACAATCAAAAAACCCGTTTGAGTACTGACCTTGCTTTTGACCGTCGACTTCACTTCCGCCCACTTGGCACCCTTCAGTACCGCAACCGGCTTCGACGGCACATTGACGTTCGCATTCCCTTTTACGGTGATGTTGACGGTCGAACTGCCTCCGCCTCCCGCGTTGTTCGGGCAGCCGGTAAACAGCAGTGCCAGTGTTAAAGTTGCGGCTGTGATGAGAGCCGCGACTCTTTTCTTTTTGTTGTGTGTTCTAAACTTCATAGACTCCTCCTGCTAAAATCTTTTCAATTTTTAATTTGTAACTCAATTGGTAATTGGTAATGTGTAATTTGTAATTCAAACTTTTATCCGAAAAAGTGCCGTTCCTCCCCTATTCATTTTGAATTGACCTGTCTCAATCTGTAAGATATTCCGATTATTCCTTTGCGAAGTTGATGAGAATGTTTGTAGCTGCTGTCGGTGCTTTTCAAGCGTTTTTCTATCATTATTTACATTATAGCCCGTTTTTATGCGGATTTCAATGTTTTGGGAAATTTTCTCAAGTTTTTTTATTTAACCGCAGAGATGCTAAGATCGGCAAAGGAATTTTGATGAGGTTTTGATGACATATTCTTTTATTTTCCCTTGGCGTTCCTTGCGGACTTGGCGGTTTCTTTTTATTTAACCGCAAAGATGCTAAGAGCGCAAAGAGGTTTAAGGGAGTCTTTGTAAGACATCCTTTTATAATCCTCTGCGAAGTTGAGCGAAGCTCAACGCTTTGCGGGCGTTGCGGTTTTTTGAATCTGCTCCGGCTATTTGCAAAAAGACTATTCAAAAATTGCCGCAGGCGTTTCAAATATTTTCGACTTCTTCTTGAGTTAGACCGGTAGCTTGCATTATCTTTTTTACGGAAGCCCCAAGCTGTTTTAAAATCCGTGCCGTTTCAAGAGCTTTTTGGTATGAACCTTCGGCAAAAGCTATTTGTCTTTCTTCAGCTCTCTGTACTGCGATGTCTGTATCATAATCATATTCGGCTAGTAACATGTTTATTACCTCTCTTTTGCAAATATGCGGGCATCTCGCTGATAGGCGATGAGATAGGAAGCGTAGCTATTTCTATCTGGGTCGCCCTTCAAACAGATAATCCTATAAATTTTGCCCTTGTATATTCTGCAGCCAAATTTTCAAGAATTGTTTTTTCTCTTTTTTCGGGTTCAATCGTAGACAGCTTTAACAAAAAGAAGATTTTATACTTAAGCGACTCGGCTCAATTTGTTTTAAATATTTTTATTCTATTTTTGATTCTTTTAAATTTGGATTTTAAGTTAAAGGTATTTTTGTTTTGCCTTATAAGTGTTTTGCAAGGTTTTTGCCTGTCCATCTTTAAGCCGTCGAGCAGGGCAATTTTGCCCGAAATAATAAATAAAGAAAATTTAAAAAAAGCTAATTCGGTTTTGGAAATGAGTAAGAGCTTAATTTCGATGCTGGCCGTAATCTTTGCTGCGGGGCTTGTGATGCTCTTAGGCTGTGAGGTCTGTATTTTAATAAATGCCATAACTTTTTTTATATCCGCCCTATCCGAGATTTTTATTCGTTACGATTTTAAAAATAAAGATGAGCAAAAAAAAGCGGAGTCAAAGTTAAAAAAAATCTTCGACGGATACCGCTATGTTTTAAGCGAAAAAGAACTTTTAAGATTTGCATTATTGGCTTCATGCTTAAACTTTTTTTGTACACCGATTTTTTCGAACATACTGACCTATCAGTTTAAGACGGTTTTTATGTTTAATTGGCAGTCGACTTTTCCTTTTCTAAATAAATTTTTAAAAGATGAAAAATCTTTTTTAGCTCTTCTTTCAACAATTGTTTTTTTCGGCTTAGGAATAGGAAATATACTGGGCAGCCTTGCTTCTCGAAAGGTTTCCGGTAAAAATATAAAATTTTTTGCTTTGGTTTTGCCGGCCTTTTCTTTTTTGATTTTAGGTTTTTACTTTTGGTTTTTAAAAGAAAACAACTTTTTATTTAATATAATCTTACTCGGCGGTATTATCAGCTCATCCGCCCTGCTTGCAGGTTTCAGTATGGGAGTTTTTAATGTCTATGTAACAAGCCTTTACCAAAAAAAAGTACGGCCCGAATTCTCAGGAAGATTTTTTGCCTTTAATACCGTGCTGATTCAAATATCTTCTCCGATAGGAATGCTTATCGGCAGCAGTATCGCTGCAATAGGCATTTTTTATCCCGTCTTTCTTTTTGCCGGAATCTTTTTACTCTTGCTCGGGTTTATTTACATGTCAAGATAATTTAAAACTCTAAACCTGAACAGCAAAACGAAAGAGCAAAACCCGTATCATGCTTGAAAATATTTAGGCTTGACATTTATCCTCTTTCATAATAATATCAATATGAAAGGAGTAACACATGAGAGCTGCAGATATTATTATGAAAAAACGCGGAATTAAGGGGCATCCCTTAGAACCCTTAAACCGCAAAGAAATAGAGTTCATCGTAAATTCTTATGTAAGGGGAGAAATACCCGAGTACCAAATTTCGGCATGGCTGATGGCCGTTTATTTTAATGGAATGAGCTTTGAGGAAACAGCTATTCTCACAGATGTCATGCTTCACTCGGGGAAAACAATGGATCTTTCAGGACTTCAAGGCCCATTTGTCGACAAACATTCAACGGGAGGGGTTGGAGATAAGCTTTCTCTTCCTCTCGCTCCCATTGTAGCGGCAAACGGAATTAAGGTGCCTATGATGAGCGGACGAGCTCTAGGTCATACCGGCGGAACCCTTGATAAGCTTGAATCCGTTACAGGATATAGGACAAATCTAAGCGAATCCGAATTTAAAAACTTTATATCAAAAACAGGTTTTGCTATGACCGGCCAAACAAAGGAAATTGTACCGGCAGACCGCCTTCTTTATGCGATGCGGGATGTTACGGCTACGGTAGAATCAATCCCCCTTATTACTTCAAGTATTTTGTCAAAAAAAGTTGCAGAAGGTTCCGAAGCCCTGGTCTTCGATGTAAAATGCGGAAAAGGAGCCTTTATGAAAAGCTTGAGCGATGCGGAGGCCTTAGCAATAAGCCTTGTAGGCACAGCCAAGGCTATGGGAAAAAAGGCTAGAGCCTTGATAACAAACATGAATGAACCCCTTGGAATAATGGCCGGAAACTTTTTAGAAATTGAAGAAACAATAGATATACTAAAGGGGCAAGGCCCTGAGGACAGTACGGAACTCACATTGCAGCTTGCAGCTCATATGCTTATTTTAGGCGAAAAGGCAAAGACGGAAGAAGAAGGGCTTTCTCTTGCAAAAGAGGCCGTAAGCTCAGGCAGGGCACTGGATCTTTTTATGCAAAACATAGAACTTCAAGGAGGCAACTCAAAGACCCTTATGACCGAATATAAAACCCGCCGCAGCAAATTCTTTGAAGAGCTAAGGGCCGAAAAAGACGGTTTTATTGGAAGCATAGATGCTTTTGAAGTCGGAATGGCCGGAGTAAACCTTGGAGTAGGAAGAAGTAAAACAACAGACCCTGTATGCCCCGATGCCGGAATTGAAATTTTAAAACACAAGGGGGACAAAGTAAAAAAGGGAGATCTTATAATGATGGTTTATGGTAAAGATAAGGAATCTCTTTCTACTGCAATACCTCTTTTAAAAAAATCAATAGAATATTCCGAAACATCTCCGCAAAAAGAAAAGCTCATTTTTAAAATTATTAAACAAGAAGATCTTTAATAAATGAGTCTTAATGCGGAGTAAACAATGAACTGGCAAAAAAAAGAAATCGGACCTGAACTGGTAAATGCAATAAAAAAAAAATATGGATGTGACCCTCTTACTGCTGCAATCTTGGTAAGGCGTGGAATTATAGAAGGAGAAGAAATCCTCTTTTACTTGGAAGATGATATGCGCTACCTTCACAGCCCCTTCCTTTTTAAAAATATGGAAGATGCCGTAGACCGCATTCTAAATGCTAAAGAAGAAGGCGAAAAAGTTTTAATTTTTGGAGACCGTGATGTAGACGGTATTACAAGCACGACATTGCTCTATGAAGCCTTAAACAAACTGGGGCTTGATGTATCATGGCGGATACCTACGGGCGATGAGAGCTACGGTCTTTCTATAGAAGCTGTAGAAAAACATGCCGAACAGGACGGCACCCTTATAATAACCGTAGACTGCGGAATCTCAAACTTCAAAGAAATTGAAAAAGCTAACAGCTTGGGTATTGATGTAATAGTCGTAGATCATCACACCCCTCAGGAAAATTTGCCGGATGCGGCCGTTATAATAAACTGTAAGGTACCGGATTCCGGTTATCCCTATGAACATCTGTCAGGTTGTGCAACCGCATGGAAGCTGATAACGGCGATTAGATTCGGGATGCAGCCCTTCTACAAACAGCAAGTATGCCTTTTAAATGTGCGGCCTGTAAATGATGCTTTTTCAATTGAAGCAGTAAAACTCGTAAACATGGTACAAACCGCTAAAATTACCGAGACGGTCATCCCCGGCATGCTGTCCTTTTCTGAAACAAGGCTCGGAAATTTTTTAAGCGGGCAGCAAATCTTCGTATGGGATGCTCCCTTACAAAAAAAACAGCTTAAAAATATTTTCGGTAATGGAATAGAATTTAATTTTTTTGATTTTCAGCCGGAAATATCAAAACACTTCCCCAAGATGGCCGACATGAGCCTTTTACGTTTAAAAGAATTTTCTACAATCGGAAAATATTCTACCGAAGCCCCGTCTGAGCTTGATACATTTAAAAATATTTTTATTACATTTATTCAACAAAAAAATAACTTTTACGGTCAGCAGGAGGCCTCAGAAATTCAGCTTGTCGCCCTTTCGACGCTGGCAGATCTCATGGAGTTAAAGGGAGAAAACCGAATCATCGTAAAACAGGGCTTAAAAGAAATAAATAAAAAACCCCGTCTCGGCCTCGTAGACTTGATGGCAATACAAAAAATTTTAGGTTCTCCTATAGGCACCGAAGATATCGCATGGAATATTTCTCCGCTGGTAAACGCAACGGGCAGGATGGGACGGCCTGAAACGGCTATCGAGCTTTTTCTTGCCAAAGACTCAAACGATAGAACAGCAAAAGCTCAAGAAATATTTAAAATGAATGAAGAGAGAAAAACTTTAGGAAGCAGAGCATGGGAAATAGCCCTTCCCTTAGCACAGGAGAGCTTAAAAGAATATAACGAAAAACTGGTAGTAGCCGTAAGCGGCGAGTTTCATAGGGGGATAACAGGAATCCTTGCAGGAAAATTAGCCGAATACTTTAAGCTTCCGGCCCTAGCCATCTGCCTGATGCCTGACGGCAGTGCCGTTGCTTCAATACGGTCTGCACGGGGATTCAGGCTCTTGGACTTTTTAGAACCATATAGTGAGCTTTTTTTAGATTACGGAGGTCATGATTTTGCTGCAGGCTTCGGAATAGAACAAAACAAACTGTCTCAATTTTTAGAAAGGCTAAAGAACTTTTCTCAAGCTATGAAATTTGAAAACACCGAAGATTCGGAAACTATTGTAGTTGATGCCGAGCTTCCGCATGAATATTTAAAACCTGAAATATTAAATTTAGTTGACAAGTTTGAACCCTACGGATGCAGCTCTCCGGCTCTTATTTTTTTAACAAAAAAAGCAAAAATCTTAAATGCCTCAATCATAGGTAAAACCGAACCTCTGCATCTGCGTTTTAATTTAGAATGCGGAAAGTATAAATGGACGGCTCTTTATTGGAAGGCGGCAGAAAAACTGGGTAAGGAATTTAAGATTGGAGATTATGTCGATATAGTATTCAATGTGTCTAAAAATTATTTTAACGGCTCTGTTACGCCGAAAATGATTATCAAAGATTTAAAAAGAACGGATTAAAATGCGAAAAAAAAGAATTTTAGTTTGGCCGCTATTTTTTGGTTTTTTCTTAGGCCTTTTTGCATGGGGAGGAAGGGAAAATAATGACCAAGAGCATACTGCAAAAACGGAAAGGGCTCTTTATATTATTTCAAGTCCTGAAAAAGGAGAACTGGGATCCTTTTTTAATATAAGATTTAAGGCAGTAAGAAAAATTGAAAAAGCTTGGATCAGTATCTATAGCCCCGAAGAAAAAAAAATTCAAACCATCAATGCCTTCCCGATAGATAAGTCGGAAAAAGAATGGACGGCTTTAGCAGCCGTTGCAGTCTGGTGGAAATGCGGAAGATGGAAGATAAGAACTCATTTTATAATCGGCGGAGCTCTTTTTGAAGAAGACAAAGATTTTGATGTTACGGAAAAAGAATTTGAAGAATTTGTAATGAATCTAAGTGCAAAAAACACCAAAATTTTACAAGATAAGAGTCCTAAAAAAACGGAACAACGGAATCGGTTTGCCGAAATTATAAAAGAACAAAATATTGACAGCCTTTATTGGCGGGGACCTTTTATAATGCCTTTTCCGGCAAAAAGAATAAGCTCCACATTTGCCGAAAAAAGAACCTCAAAATACACGGACGGAAAAACTTCAACAAGCCGGCACTGGGGTATAGACTACCCTGCCCCAACGGGCACTCCAATAGCAGCACCGGGCGACGGCAAGATAGTTCTTGCAGAAAATAGAATTGTAACAGGCTGGACCATTATAATCGAACATGCCCCCGCCGTTTATACGATATACTACCATCTAAATAAGATTTATATAAAAGAAGGAGATTTTGTAAAACAAAATACAAAAATTGCAGAAATAGGGAGTACGGGTTTTTCGACCGGTCCCCATCTGCATTGGGAGCTGCGCATAAATGAAATACCAGCCGACCCTGAACTTCTTCTAACAAAAGAATTATTTTAGGTTTTATGGTTATATAGCTACGTAGTATTGACAAAAAGTCTATAATTTTTTATACTGCTTTTTATGAGGTACTATATGAAAAACTTTAAATCTTTTATTTTATTTACCATTGTCGGCATTTTTGCCGGATTCCTTGTTTCTTGCGGAAATAGGTACGAAAAGGATATTATAGCATTAAAAAAATTATCCATGGAAAAAGCCGAAAAGTCCATTAAGAAATTTTCCGATGAATATTTTATGAGCAGTGAACTGAAAAAAAACGGTTCTGTAATATTTGATGCTCACATTAAGGATTTTAAAAATACCATTCAGAACAGTAAAGCTGATAAAAATCCTTTGGATGCGGCCGGTATTGAGAATCTTATAAAAAACAACATCGGTTTGAATTTTACTTTTATTAACGACCAAAAGGAAAAAGCCCTTTTTTATTCTTACGGTATCAAAAGTCCGGCCCCCGGAATGTCCGATCTTCCTATTTTTCTTATGAAATTCGGCGATAAAAATATTGAAGCTGCCAGCCCTTTTTTAAAGGACACTACATTTTATCTGCCGTCAAACGGTATAGGTAAATTTTTAGCCTTGATTTTCCCTAAATCTTTCTTTTCATTTTTTAATATGGATTTTTCGTATAACGAAATAAAAAACATGATGACAATGCAGCTTGATAGGCATTCACAAAAAAGATATTTAAATGCCGAAAAAGCCCTTTATAAAAAAGCCGATATAAAAAAGACCGATTCGGGATATGAAATTACTTTTAACAATGAACAGCTAAAACAAGTTCCTTCTCTTATTTGGTATGCCTTAAAAAACGATAACCGCTTAAAATTAATGTTGAGCATGTATGAAGATATTCTTACAAAAGAAATAATGGATAGTTTTTCAGAAAATATTTCGCCTGAAAAAATGACTATCCCTGATGGCTTCCGCATTACCGAAGAAATAATCGTAAAAAACGGCTTAATTGCGAAAGATGAGTTTACGGTTTTTGTAGCAGATAAACCATTGCTTAAATTAAGCTACGAAATTGAAGACTATGATTATGTTTTAAATAATTTAATTGCAAGTATAGAACTTTTTAGTGATGTAGATTCTTCTTCCCATATTATCACATTTACAAGCATGGGGGAATCAAACGAAAATAAAGCCGATTTTATGATAAATATGTGGCTTACTGCTAATGATTCGATGAGTGAAGATTTGACACTCGGAGCTCTAAATTATTCTATACTGATAGATAAAACAAAGCAGTCCGATAATTTTAAGGCTTCAATGAATTTTGCTTTCCCAAAAATGATTCCCGTATATTCGGATGACGGCTATGAAGGTAATAGGATGGAAATAATGGAGGCATCTGTTTCCGGCAGTTTTAATAAGAAGAGTGCCGATACTGTGGAATTCGGCATTAATAAAATAAACATAAATTCTCCTAAAGAAATGGGCGGGGGAAGCCTTAACGTTGAACTTGACTCAAAAATGGTTATCACTAACAAGATTATAAAGAAAATAGAAATGCCTAAAGACAGGGTAAATGTGCTCGAAATGAGCTCCGAGGACTGGACAAAAACCAAAGATGAGTTTATGATGCAGTTGGAAAATCTGTCAAAGGAGTATGGAAAATAAATCCTTTGATTATGGGGGGGGCTTATGCAGATTCCTATAGAGGAAGTAAAGATAAGGCAAAGAGCCAGAAAAGAATTTATAGAAATTGAAGAGCTGGCAGAGAGCCTAAACCGCGTAGGGCTTTTAAATCCGATTATTGTAGATCAAAATAAGGTTCTTATCGCTGGCCAACGAAGATTGGAAGCCGCAAAAAAACTGGGATGGAAAACTATCGAAGCCAGAGTTCTTTCCGTAGAGGATGAAAGCCTTGCTCTCGATATCGAGATTGAAGAAAATGTGCAAAGACAGCAGTTTTCGGATGAAGAACTTTTAAATGCTTTTACGCGTCTTAACCGCTTAAAAGATCCGGGATTTTTTGTAAGAATCTGGCGTTCAATAAAAGCCTTTTTTAAGCGGCTCTTCGGCAAAAGGAAAAAATAGGAATCGGCTCAAGTTTAATTTTTACAGGAAAACAGTTTTTTAAAACACTGAGCCTGTCTTATAAAAATATGTGCAGCAAAAAAGCCTCCTTTTTAGGAGGCTTTTTTTATTATCTTTTTACTTCTTCTGTTTGAGGTTTTCCATGCCGCAGAGAATAAAGATAGCGCTTTATTTTTTGGCTTGCAGTTTTTTCGAACTCTTCTACAAGTTCAATTTTATCTATCTTTGAGAACTTGTTGACCTTTGAGTTGACAAAAAATCTTATCTCGTTTAGCACCTCTTCTCGCTTATGCATTATCGCATTGGAAATCCCTGAAACGGCATCTCCTATAGCATCCTGTAAGCGGACATAGGCGACTAAGGATGTGTTTTCTCCTTCGACAACAAGGGCTTCGGATACAAGGGGATGCTGGTTTAGAACAAATTCTATATCCTCAGGATAGATATTTTCTCCTGCAGCCCCTAAAATCATATTTTTAGATCTCCCTTTTAAGCTAATCCTTCCCTTCTCATCCATGGCGCATAGGTCGCCGGTTTTAAACCAGCCGTCTTCGGTAAAGGCTTCCCTTGTTAAGTCCGGAGCATTGTAATAGCCTTGCATTACATTGGGGCCTTTTACTAAAAGCTCGCCTATTCCTGTTTGAGGGTCTTGATCCCCTATTTTTATTTCTACACCCGGAATGGTACCGCCTATTACGCCGGGAGTAGTTTTGTACACTGCAGAATAAGCAATCAATGGAGAAGTTTCGGTAAGGCCGTAGCCTATTGCATAGGGAAATTTTGCATCAACCATAAATTGCTCAACAACGGGATCGGTTTTTGAACCTCCGATACCGAAAAATTTAAGACGGCCTCCGAAGGTCTTTTTTAGCTTTTTTCCGGCCTTACGGCATAATAATTTTCTTCCGAGTTTTGTTCCGTAAATCTTCTTTATAAGAGGACTTGCATTAAAGGCCGGTAGAATTTTTTGTTTATATATTTTTTCGATTACAATAGGAACACTCAACATAAAATGAGGCCTTATTTTTTGAAGAGCCGGCAGGAGGTTTCGAGGAATAGGAGGGCCTTCAAGGTAGTAGATACAGGCTCCGTTCAGCATAAACATTAAAAAGCCTATTGTAAACTCATAAACATGGGACATGGGTAATATTGAAAGGGCTGCCTCATATTGGTTTATGCGTTGACAGTGCTGACCCGCAATAGCAGTAAAGATAAGGTTTTTATGTGTAAGGACAACGCCCTTAGAACGGCCTGTAGTTCCTGATGTATAAATAATTGAAGCTATGTCTTCTTCCTTACATTCATGCACAGGCAGGGGACTGTCCGTCTTTACTTCTCCCTTTTTTACTGCAAAGTCATGTATGTTGATTATGATATCTAATTTCTCGGTATTGTTTAACTTTGCCAAAAGTTTTTCGCCTGCAAATATAGCTCTTGCTCCTGAATGTTTTAAACAAGATGAAGCTTCACTTTCATTAAAATCAGGTAAAAGAGGCACGGCGACGGCTCCGAGTGTTACTATAGCAAAATACGAAATTGCCCACTGAGGCGAGCTTGTGCTGAAGATTGCTACCTTATCATGAGGCTTTATACCCAAAGAATATAATAATTTTTTTACTGAATTTACATTTTCATTTAATTCTAAATAAGTTATAGCCTTTCCTGAGACATAAGAAAGAGCCGGTCTATCGGAAAACTTAGTAACCGAATTTTTTAACAAAGCTGAAAATGTATACTTCCCAAGATCATCTATAGTCTGCATAAATCCCCCACAAAAATATACCTAAATAATAAGACAAATAAATAGAAATAAGGTTGCAGTCCTATTGATTTTTATACCACTCTGCTATTCTTTTATTAAGAGAAGGTATAGGCCCCGGATAAAGATCCGTGTTACATGCATCCTTTAAATAAGGCATTAGTATTTCTCGTTTTAACACAGGCCAATTACTGGGTAAAATATGAGGAGCATAAAAGCTTTGAGTTTGGGGCAAATGAGCCAGCAGTAAGGGATAATAACGCGGCAATAATTTTTCAGTTACTTGACGTAGAGCCGAAAAGCCCCCTGCAAGTCCGAAAGGATTTATCATCAAATCCATCTCATCGGCTCGGTTTAGAAGCAGCTCTTGAGTTTTAACCCGAAAAAACCAAATAAAAAAAGCTTCGGCAGCTCTAGAATTTTTTGATTTACTGCAAATACCGCCATACAATATATCGTCTTTTAAGGGTGTTTTACCGTTAAAAGACAGCCATCTAAAATCTATATTTTCTAAGTGTTTTTGAGGGGTAGAAAATATATCATCACTGGAAGCATAATAAAAAAGGCACTTTCCGTTTTTTACTAAAACATATGGAGAATCATATAGATATTTAAACTTAAATTCATCTTCAGCCCCGGCAGAAGAGTTAACCTCTTCACTCCATGTCCTTATATAATTTATTGCATTTTGAAGCGATTTATCGTTCCATGAAAAAAAATCATTCTCCTCTTCAAAAGAAGCATTAAATCCCTTTGTATTCATATACAAAAAGTCATCAGACCAGCGAGGTGAAAAGCCCATTGCGGTATAGGCACCTTTATTCATTTTGTTAAATTGAATTGAAAAGTTTCTAATTTCATCCGGCGAAATCGAAAAATCATTATCCGTTTTAAATTTATTTGCCGAGGAAAAAATAATCATTGGCAGGTTAAAACTTATAGGTAAAAGGTATTGATTTCCCGAAATACTTCCCAAATTTAATAAGGCCGGATAAAAATCGTTTTTATCTATTTTTTTTTCGCCGAATAAATTATTTATTTTTTTAAATTTTACTCGGGCGGATTTACCCTTAAGCCAAGAACCTATAACAATGTCGGGAGGAGTTTCTGCATTTATAAGAGCATCGGCAGGATTTTTTTTATATTCTACAATAATCTTATAATCATTTTGAGAGTTATTAAAGACCTCACAATAAGAAACAAATTCTGCCCTATCAGTCCAAATAACCGCAATCTTATCTTCTTCGGTTTTTGAACAAGATACAAAAATTATTGACACCATGATAAAAAATACAATAATTATCTTTTTCATAAAATTTTCTCTTTTTTTACTCTATATTTATTGTTTGTAAAAGAGCTCCGGTTTTACGGTCATACCATGAAAGAGTATCACCGAAATTAAGACTAACAAAAACCTTTTTTAAAATCAGAGCATCTTTTGGAAATCCATAAGAACGGAGCAATCTTCTGGCTTGGTTTGAAGATGAACTATAATGTACAAGAGATGTCTTCCCCAAATTGGTTAAGATATCGGAACCTGAAGCTTCCAAAAAGGCATCCACATCTTCTTCTTTGTAGGAAAGGACGGCTTTAAAAGTACTGTCTATTAAATTCATACGGTTTAAACCTATGGTCAATAATTCCGTTTTGGTTGAGGGAAGATTTCCTACTAAAAAACATACAAGATTGTTTGGTCTTGAAGAATTCTGTTCAAGCGAAAAAGCCAGATTTCCTTCTATGGCTATAGGGCCGGTTTCTTCAGTTAGGGTATTTATTATAAATACGGGGCTTTGAGCCCTGCCTATTGAACTTTTTGCTATCACAATAGTAGAATCGTCTACCTGAACAGCGCTTTGAATTCCTGGGGCATTATACACAAATTCTTTTTTTCCGGTATCGAAATTTACAATAGAAACACCGCTAAATGATTCTACATACAAGAAGAAGTTTTTATAAACCGAAAGTGATATTACAGTTTCTTTCGGCGTAATTATTTTTCTTACAGCCTTTGTATCAAGAGAATAATGAGATACTGAGGTTCCTTTCTTTGCATCGGACCATAACAAAAATCCGTTACTATAAAAAGTAAATTTATTCGCCTTAAAGCCTTCAGCTATTGCGTATGGTTTTTCTTTAGGAGAATCTTGAGCATAAATTGTCCCGTCCTTTAATATATACAAAACAGATCCATCGCTGGTAATAGCATCGACTTTTGATGAAGAGTATATAAGAGGTCTTTCAAGCTCAACTGAAGAATCATCATTTAAACCCAGCATATAGATGGAGCCGTCCTGAGTCCCTATTATCATATGATTTTTTATATGACGGGCTGCCGTTATTTTTGAATTTTCCGGAACATAAAAACCTTTTGAAGAAGCATCGCCCTGTCTTATACACCATTCATTTTTACGCTTTGTCCTTTCAATCCAGATAGGTACGGAATCTTGAATTTTAGAAGCAAAAAGAGCATAACGGGCAGAATGTTGAGATATGGTTTTTCCTGTTACGGCATCAATCACATAAACATTATTATCCTTATATCCGATAATGCGGGTAAAATTTTTTATAAGGTTGGGACTTTCCAATTTATTTTCGGTTCTGAATTCTTTTATCTTTTTTTTCTTTGATATATCCGTATAAACCAAGCGTCCTGATTCTCCGTATGTTACTATATTTTTTTCGCTCGCAGAAGTTGCGGCCAAAAATACTATCCCCGGAGCTTCTTGGTAAATATTTTGTACAATCCCTTTTGTATCTAAGACCGTAATACCGTCCGTAGATCTGTTTCCTATAAAAAGGTAGGTTCCATTGGCCGACCATGAAAGGGATACGACCGAATCGGATAAACGCTTTGAAAATACAGCCTTCTTTGTTGCCCAGTCCCAAAGAGAAACTTGATGAATGCTGAATCCGTTTGTTTCGTATACGGCAATAAGTTTTCCTTTAGGATGTACGGCTATTTTTTGTATGGGCATACTCGAAAGCTGCCAAGTATCAGGCTCAAATTTAGGATAGGAGTAACGCGTTACAAATCCGTCCTTACCGGCTGCAAAAAATATGGGCAAGGTTCCTGAATTCATTATCTCGGTAACACCTCCCGAAAATTTATGCACAACTTTAGCTGAACGCAGTTTATCTTTTTCAATATAGCTTGCTTTTGAGTTTTTTGCATAAAGCTCCTTGTCTAAAGCAAGAACTTGAGACATAGCCTGAGCAAAAACAAGAATGTTTATCTTAGGCTCTTCTGCTTGTACCTGAGTTTCAGAAATACTGCCGGTATTTGTTTCAGTTTTAGCCCCGTCCGAATTAGCATTTCCGGTTTCAGCCTGAGAAGATATATTTTCTGTATTGGAAACTTGCCCCTGTGAATTGCTTTCGGCATTGCTGTTTTGAGGAGCCGTATTTTCGGTATTTTTATTTTCTTGAGCAGAAGTTTCACTAGTTTCGGCAACATCGCTCCAAGGGAGATAACTATTATCTTGAGCATTTATAAAAAAGCAAAGACAAGCAAAAAATAGGTAAAGGTATTTTTTGAGCATAAACTAACTAATCCCTGCCCTCTGTAAAAATATTTTGATATGAAAGATAGTTTCCCAAATAGACTGCCTTAAAGACCTCCGATTTCTTTTTATTCTTTATGTCGGCACAAACGGAATCATATATTTTTACCGGAATATTCATAACTGCAACCTGGTCTTCTTTTAAACCATAAACATAAAACTCAAAGCTACCTGTTTTTGTTACAGCATGAAAAAACATTTTTATCTTTTTGCCCTTTATATCCTTTCCGCTGTCCAATACAAAGAATTTCACTACTTCCATCGCATGGGGATCAAGGCCGGCTTCAATGACTGCAAGACGCTCTGCTAACTCCGCATAACCTATAACCGGAGTTTCATCAGATTTTTCATATTCTATCTTTTTTTCTTTTTTTGTATTTTCGTTGATTTCTTTTAAACCTGAACAGCTTGAAAGACAAGCGATCCTATCAGCTTCGGGAACAAAGAGCAAAACGATCTTCTTTGAAGGCCATTCTATTCTAGTTTTTATCTCTGAACGAACATTTCTCCCGCATTGAGGACACTTAAATGTCAAATATGACCCATCTGCTATTTTTTTTAATATTTCCGGTTCTTTATCCAAATTAACGGTATAATTATGCTCTATTTCAAAACTTTTATCGCACGGACAATGTATTTTCATGATAAACCTCCGATGCGGTCAAGTATAGCATATTCTATTGAAAAATGTAAGACCTGGATGAGATACACTACAAAATTAAAGAAGATTTATTCTATACTTTAGTTTTTTTAATATGCAGTTCGGGTAGATTAAGTTTTGTATCGCGGACTAAGGCTGCCCTGTTTTCGTTTTGAATTTCTTGGTAGATTTCTTCACGGAAAACCTTGACCGAAGACGGTGCATCTACACCTATCTTTACCTGATCCCCCCGAATATCGATTATGGTAATTTCTATATTATCGCCTATTAGAATTTTTTGGTTTGTTTTACGGGACAGTATGAGCATCAGTTCCTCCCCGCAGCATTCAGCTCTGCAAGAATGTCGTGTTTGGTATTCCATTTTCCGTCATTTAAGACAGCCTGAAAAGCCTTCTTATTCTTTTTGTTTATGATAAGAGGCCCCTGTAAATTTGCCGTAATCGGGCTTCCCGCAGGCGGAATGGTAACAAGGGCAAAAACCAATAGGTCTTTAGGAGATTCTGCCTCAATAGGCTTTAAGAGCTCATCATCTATATCCAGCTCATAATCGGGTCTGAACAAAAAGGGATCGATAACGATGAAGGCTAAATTTTCATCGTCAAGGGATTGAACCCAAAAGAAGGGCTCCTTTCCCGAATCCAACAAGGCGTATTTATGAAATTCTTCAAATCCGTAAAATCCGTCAACCAATTCTATTATCTGTTCATCCTGAATCTCAACAAGCCCCATAGCTTTTGTCTTAATTTCCATCGTAAATTCCATCCTATTTTATCTTAAGTAGTTTAAAAGCGAATCCCTGTAAAGTCTTCCCAATACGCTTAAAGAAGCTTGATGCGTATGTTCAAACATCTTTAGGTCGGTTATCGCCTTTGTAATATCCAAGTCGGCTTCGCGTGATTCTGCTGCCGTTACATTTAATGTTTGCGTATCAATTCGTGCCAAGATAACTTCGGCTCTTGCATACTTGGAACCTGTTTCGGCCATTCTTGTAGTAAGATTATGTATGCCCTCATCGAGGCTTCCCAAAATCTTTCCACCCAAGGCTTCTTGATCTCCCGAAAGGAAGGCATCGCGGACGGCAATGGCTGCATCAAAAAGAGAGCCTCCCGAAACGCGTACCGAATTTGCCAAATTGTAGGGCGGTCTTTGTTCGGCCTTTATCAAGCCCAATTCGGATAAAACGGTGCTTCCTTCCGCATCTCTCAGCCAAAGCTGGCGGGCATCGGTAGTTGTAAGGTTTAAGCCGCTTGTTATCGGGTCAAGGCTTGCTTTTACTGCAGCTCCCGAATCGTTTATCTTTGACATAATTGCATAAACATTGTCGCCTGCAATTAAGGGAATCTCAACTCCGTCAACCTCGATGCTTGTATCTTCTTTTATGACAAAGTTTCGGGCATCGGTTTCCGAGATAAGAATTTGCCGCTCGGCCCAAAATACCCTGTTTCCGGCCTGATCTGCCCTCATAAAAGAAAGCTCATCTGTTTCAACTTCCTTTGAATCGACTGTGCCGTTGTATCTTACCTGAGTTATAAGGGCGGAACCTGCTCCGTCCACATCTCCCATCACGGTTTCAAAGGGCTCGGTAAAACTTTTTGTTCCCGAAAAAACTCTGACACCGTCCGAGTTTACGGCATTTCCGTTTTGAACAAGTTCTTTTAAAAGCTCATCGGCCTCGGCTGCCATATCTTTTAAGTCGTCCGGCGTATAGGTTCCGTTTGCTCCCTGTACTGAAAGCTCTCTTAAACGCTGAACAACTTGGAGCGAATTATTCATATAGGTTTCGGCCGACATATATTGATCTCTCAAGGTTTTTGTGTTCTTTTCAAACCTTTCGAGGCGGGCAAGGTAGGATTTATATCTTACCGAGTGACCTGCGGAAACGGGGTCATCTCTAAGCTGGTTTATCCTTCGTTGGGACTGAATCTGATTATTTAGATTATGAAGCCTCGACTCCTGATTCCTCATCGAAAAATTGCTGTCCGTGTGCTGAATATTCGTACTAATTCTTTTCATCATATTTTACTCCAAAACTTAAAAGCTAGACACCCATTCTGTTTATAACTGTGTCTATCATTTCGTTGATTACCGAAACAAATCTTGCAGAAGCGTTGTATCCGTGCTGAAATTTGATAATATCCGATAGTTCTTCGTCTATGTTTACGCCCGATACGGAATCTCTCATATCGTGTAATTCCTTTACAATAGCTATCTGTGTGTTTAAGGTCATTTCTGCCTGCTCGCCTTTTAGACCGATTTCGGTTACAGTATCGGCAAAAAAGTCGTCAAAAGTGGCTGAGTGCCCTACCATTACGGGAGTATTTCTGATTGCGGCTATTGCAAGAGCAGCTCTGTTGTCTCCCGGATAGGCGACTCCTTCGGGGCCCTTATAGCCCGAAGCTATATTTTGTATATCGCTTTTGATTACGGGATTTATTTCCATCCAGCCTGAAGGATGGGCTATAGGAGAAACCGCATATTGGGCTCCTGCCAATACATCAACCGCATTTGCTCTTCCCCAATCATAGGCACCTTCCGGCCCGGCCTGAGAAAGCACACCGGAATAGCCTGCTAAAAATCTTCCCGAATCCTCGATATGCCGGATAACAAAGTCAGGATTTTCTTTATCAAGGCTTGTCATACCTTTTAAAACAAGTTTATTGTTTTGGTCAAGGTAAGCAGCCACTTCGGAGCCTGATCTGTTAATCCTTTCTACAAGATCTGAAACCATATCCGTCGAATAATAGGGTACCTGCACAATACCGTCCCCCGAAGAAAGGGTTAAAGTTCCTTCAAGTCCTATTTGTTCACGCGGATCAAGGGTGTTTGTTCCGGTTATTCTGAAGATATAGGAAGAATCATATTCTCCGTCTCCGTTTCTGTCAAAATTACCGAGGGTATTGTTTATAAAATATTGTTCCTTAAAAAAATCGATGCCTGTTTTTCCGTTGGGACTCATAGCATTTCTGTGGACATCGTTTACCAAATCGACAAAGTTCATTGTCATTGTATCCAGTTTTCTGATTTCGTTTCGAATATCCGTATCCCTAAGTTCAATCAAAGCGGCTAGTTTACCCGATTCAAAATGAGCTAAATTACCGGAATCTTCCCAGATAACATCTGCATATTTATCGTTTTCCGTTGAAGCCTTAAAATCGAATGTTCGGTGTGTTCTTCCCTGTACTATTTCCAAACCGGCCGTATGAATAACATATGTTTCGTCTTCATCTCTTTTATCTACGGAAATATCTATAAGAGAAGAAAGTTTTTCGGTTAAAAGGTCTCTTTTGTCCATCAAGTCATTGGGATTGTCCCCCATAGCCTTAACTTTAACTATTTCTTCGTTTAGTTTGGCTATCCGGCCTGTTAAGTCGTTAACCTGCTTTACGGTTGCTTCTATGTCGCCGTGTACCATGTCCCTTATGCCCTGCAAACCGCGGAATTGATGATGAATGGCATCCGTTAAGGTTTCGGTTCGGGTGCGGACAACCTGACGGGCAGCATCCGACTCAGGGTAGAGCGACAATTCCTGCCAAGCCTCCCAAAATTGGTCCATTCGGGTTCGGACGGAAATGTCTTCGGGCTCATTGTGAACCTGTTCCAAAAGGGCTATATAAGAATTTCTTGTTTCCCAATAACCAAGGTCATCGGTAGCCCCTATAATTCTTTGATCTAAAAGTTCATCCCTTAATCGGGTAATCGAAGCTATGGTAACACCCTGTCCTATTTGCCCGGG
This sequence comes from Treponema denticola, assembly GCF_024400535.1. Taxonomy (NCBI): domain Bacteria; kingdom Pseudomonadati; phylum Spirochaetota; class Spirochaetia; order Treponematales; family Treponemataceae; genus Treponema; species Treponema denticola. The sequence continues at coordinate 894,393 of NZ_CP038800.1, read as the reverse complement.
CGTTTCAGCTCTGGTTAAATCGGGTCTGTAAAGAGGCTCAAAAGCATCGAGGTTTACCCTCTGCCTTGTATATCCCTTTGTCGAAGAATTCGAAATATTGTGACCTGCCGTTTGAATCGACTGTTGGTGAGCAAACAAACTCCTTTTTCCTAATTCTATTGCATCAAATGTCGCCATCTATACCTCCATAAAAACTTTTTGCAGCAAATATCAATTTGCGAAAAGAGTTTTTTCAAGCGGTTTGTTTACAAACCGCATATAATAATTAAGATGTTTGCCTGAAAGGCAAACTCGGTAGATAAACAGTGAGGCTGAATTTCTGCCGAACTGTTTATCGTACCTCCATTTATTTCCCTATAAGACCTCATTTAAAACGAGGCTTGTTATTTCCGTATTAACCCGTTTTCCTGCCGCCGTATAACATTTTCCGTTTCTTTCTTCCGAAATAATATCGACCACGCCCTTAACCAAGGCTTGAGCGTGTGAAACATAATTTGAGAAGACGTCATTTTCAATCTTTGAATAAAAAACTTTTTCTTTTAGTTTTTCATATAAAGAATCGATCTTTTTTTTCTCAGATGAAGTAAATTGCTTTGTATGCATGTAAAAGTCAAATTCTTGAGAATCTTCATCATCAGCCTGCAAAAGTCCGTATAACCTCTTGTCCAAATCCGAAAATTTTACGGAAGCCTCATTTAAGGAACTCAAATTTTTTTCACTTTCCTGCCAATCTCTATCTAAAACGCCTTGGTACATAGCCTTTTGTAATTTATAGATATTATCGATTAAATCGATTTGTTCATGTAAAATGCTTTTTATGTCTGCTGCAACCGAATGTTTTTCCATAGCAATCTACTCCTCAGAACCAGTATCGGCATATAGAAAAAAAGCATTAGAGATTTTTTAATTTATAGGTATCTTTTAAAAAAATTGGGGGAAGACTGTACCCCTTAGGGTTTATAAAAAGATAAGGGTACAGTTTTATTTAAGCCGTAAGTATCACGGTTTTGCCGTTGCCGGCTCTTACTTAAAAAACATTTGCCATACGGAAAGGACGATCGAAATAAGCCCAAGAATGATTGAATAAACTCCGGTTTTAAAAGAAATTCGGGTCATTATATTTGAAGTATGCCAATAGAATGAAAACCACGAAACAGGAGTTATTTCCAGTTCAATCTTATCATTTTTATCATCGCTGTCGCTGTAGTTGTTAAGGATATTCTTTCCGTCGCTGTCCATATAGATAATATCTTTTGAAAGAATGTTATGCGGAACGCCTCGTAAAATTCGGTAAATAGAATTATTATTGTGCGATATTTTTATAAACCGATTTTCTCTGTTTGTTCCGGCTAGGGTTTTTCCAAAAATTTCCTTGTAAGCACTAGGAGACATATAGGCCGAGTCGGTACCGAAAAGTGTATTATCAGGTTCATTGTCATTTCGGCAAAACTTTAGTTTGATTGAATATTCTTTTTTCATATTTTGTGTCCTTCAATTAAATTATTTCCGCATTTTGTTTGCCGGTATTTCTAGCGGCAAAAATAAATCGGTACCAAGCCTTGCGGGAAACTTGAGTACCGAAACACTTTCTTAATCTTCGCTTTTCTTCCAGTATTTGTCCTCCGAATAAGTAGTTTTTAATAAAGTTGCTGCATTTGCAGGGTCTTCCAAATCAGTTTCCGGTATCCTTTTAATTTCGTTATTGTAAGGCCAATCATACACTGTCCAGCCTTTTTTATCGGCAAATATTACCGAATCAAGCTTGCTGCAAACATAAAAAGCATTGCAGTCAATATAAGTAAGACCAGCCGGCAGCGAAATACTTTTTAAACTGCTGCAATAAGAAAAAGCACTGCTGCCAATCTCAGTAAGACTTTCCGGCAGCGAAATACTTGTTAAACCTCCGCAATCCATAAAAGCAGCGATGCCAATCTTAGTAAGACTTTCCGGCAGCGAAATACTTGTTAAATCTCTGCAATCCTCAAAAGCTCTTTTGCCAATATGGTTTATACCGGCAGGTATAATTATCTTACCTTTGGGCTTGTCTCCGGTATAACCTTGATCATCCGAAATACATAACTTGCCGTTTTTCGTTCCAGTTTTAAATTTTAAGTAGTTTGTAACTGCATATACGGTTGTATCCTTGGTAAAAGTATAGTCATCGTCAATCTTTTGTCCGTTATCATCATTTAAACGCCACTCGTATAAGCCGTAATCTCCGCCTTGCCACTCCGTTTTCAAGTTTATAGTTTCATTTAAAGGTTTTATATCACTCCATTTGACTCCCGGCTTTTTATCCGATAATTCCGGACCAGTATAAGACGCAATCCGCTCATCACCAACATTTACCGTAATGTTTATTGTCCATTGAGCGGTATGTGTTGAATCTTTTGAGAATTCGGCCGGTATCTCCGGCTCCCAACCGATAAACCGTTTTCCTTCTTTTGAAGGATCTGCCGGTTTTGTTACAGCAGCACCGAATTTGCCGGTAAGGGTAAGGGTTTCTATTCCTTCCCCGCCGTCTAAGTCCAGGGTAAGAGTAATTATCTTTCTGTCGTACTTAATTTCAACTACCGTCGAGCCGTATTCGTTTATAGTTTTCTGTTCAAAGGGTTGAGCGGTAAAACCTTCATACTCCTTGGCGACGGCAAGGGTTTTGCTGCCTTTTCCTCCTTTGAGTTGCTCTGTTTCTACTCTGGTGTAGTTCTCATTTTCAGCATTTTGCTGTAAGTGCTTTACCGTGTAGGCTGCACTTTCACTTTCTGCAATCCATTTTGCCCAAAACTCTTTTTTGCCGGTTGTGCCTTTTGCGATTTTTGTTACCGCTTCGCCGCTAAATTCCGAATTGCCGAACCAGCCGTCAAAGACCTGTCCTTCCTTGGATGGGGCTCTTAACGGAAATTCATCGTTTTTCGTATAAGAAGCGGGATTAGCACCATTGTTTGTTCCGCCGTCTAAGTGATAGGTGATGCTGTATTCTCCCGATTCATCTGAACCGTTTCCCCCTCCCGAACCTGCAGAATTTGAAGAACCTAAAGGTTGTTTACATCCAAATAGCATTGCCGTCAATGCTAATCCAAGTACAAGTATTTTTACACTTGTTTTCATCAATGCTTTTTTCATAAGAAAGCTCCTTTACTAGAAGCGGACGGTCTTGTTCTGCCGTAAATACGCCTCGAGAAAACAAACCGCCCGCCGTTTTTATTAAGAGAAAATATAATTGCATAGAATAAAAAAGAGATAAGATTAGTATTGTAAGTTTGAATTTACATTAGAGGTAAACACCGCTTTGTTCCGGTTCGGAGAAAACACATTTCGCATACATAAGAAAAACACGGATAAACCTCCTATCAATAAATAGTTATACAATTTCTTCCAGTATGGCAGATTTTGGAGGTTTTATCAAGGAATTGGGATTTTAACTTTTTTTTTGCAAATATGCGGGCATCTGTTGCTCCTATTTGCACAAAAGCTGATTTTTATAGAGCCTTTATCTCTTCAACGGAAAGCCCTGTACCCTCAGCGATTTTTGCTATCGGTATACCCATTTTCTTAAAAGCTAAAGCTGTTTTTATTACTCCATCAGAAAAGCCTTGCTGTATACCTTGCTGTATGCCAATCCTTAGACTTTCTTCTCTTTGTACTGCAATGTCCGTATCATAATCGTATTCGGCTACTAACATATTTATTACCTCCCGTGATTTTCTCATTAAATATTCTTTTAAGATTCCTTTTTCTATACATATCTTTACCGCATTGGTAAAGCCGTTTTCCGGATCGAGTTGTGCTTGGTTTCTTACCTCTTCTACAAATAAACTGTATTCTTCAAGCGGTTTGCACGCCGTTAGGACTTTGTTTGCCTTATCAGTATTTATGTTTAAAACTTGCACTGTCAATTCCAGTGGAATTGATTCCGGTTTTGTAATAAAGGCATCAGATAATTTTAGAGCTGTAGTTTCAGGGTAGTCTTCCTTGCCGTTATAAAAGACATAGAACTCAGGCGTGGGTATTTTAGACAGCTTTCTTAAATATCTGTCGGTCGGTGCTTGCAGTTTTTCATAAAGCCTTGCTATATATTCTAAAAAACGCAAAGGCATATTTTCGTTTATAGTGGATTGATGTTCTGCAAGAATAATAATCTTATTGTCGACAAGACAGGAAACATCGTTTATTATATTCATGTACATGACATTTTCAAGCCTTATATTTTCTACAGGACAAGACATAGGTAGATTTGTACCATGCAGAGCATTATACAGTGATAGAAAGTTTTCCTTAGCCTTTTCATCTTCACTGAAAAGATCTACAAATACCGAGTCTTTATATTTTCTGTTTGCCGTACTCATAGCCGTTTCCTCGCTTGACATATTATAGCATAGGTTAAAGTATTATAACAGCCGATAAAATTGATTTCCTTGAATTTCAGTTGACGTAAGCCGAAAATAAATGTATTATAGATGGTATGAAAAAACCTTTTTATTTTTTAGGCTTATGCCTTGTTCTAATTTTAATAGGTTCATGTGCCTCCGCACCCGAAACAAAGCCCATCCCTGCGGCTGAAGCTCAGGTAAATGAAGAAAAACCTCAGCAAGCTCAAAAACCCGCAGTTGTTGAAAAACCTGTAGAAGAGGCAAAACCTCAAGCTGAAGCCCCCAAATCGGCTGATGAAGAGGTTATAGCTCAATTTGAGGGCGTATCAATTACTAAAAAGGACAAAGAGATAGCAAAATCCGAAATTGAAGAAGTTGTAAAAAAACTAAACGATATAACGGCAAAAAAAGACTATGGACGCTGGAGATACTGGCTTTCAACGGAATATAAAAAAGAGTTTTCAAAGCCTGAAGTTTTAAAAAAAGCCAGTGAGGGTCTCCCTTCCAATCTAAAAGGAAAACAATTAAAAAGTATTGAAGACTTTTTTTACTATGTCTTTGTTCCTGCAAGGCAAAACGGAAGAGTTGATGATATTGAGTATTTAACTCCGACAAAGGTTAGAGTTTTCAAGATAGAGCCTAAACGGACGCTGATATTTTATAATCTTGAAAAAATCGATAATAGATGGCTTTTAGTACCTTAATAAGATTTAAAAATAGAACTAAAAGTGAAAAAAGCCGATTTTACTACTTGACTTTACAATGAAAATGATTGAAAATAAAAGTATACGTACCAAACTAAGGGGGTAATTGGAAATGCGACGAAAGTCTTTAGTTTTTATAATGATGATATTATTTTTAGGATCAGCCTTTGTCTTTGCACAGGATAAGAATTCCGATTCTATGATGACTGTTGAAGAGGCCTATCTTAATTCAATGGAGGGCGTAATTCTTAGAGAGATGGTTACAACGGAAGGACGCGATTCCAAGTTTGTAGCCTTGCAGATGGTTGAAGAAGCTATTGATGGAGGAAGGGTAACACCGGAGCTGCAGGAAGCCCTTGATTCTCTTGCGACTGTAGGTCTTACCTCGGTTGTACGCGAAAATGGAAGAGTTGCCAATAACTATCCCGATGTTCGAAGAGAAGCTTGCCGTCTTTTAGGAAAAATCAAAAACGAACAAGCCAAGAAATCTCTTATGACGGTTATGTACACCGATAATGAACCGATAGTGATCATGGAAGCCGTTAAATCCTTAGGAGAATTGGGTTTTAACAATAATGACGAAGTTGTAGATATGATAAACTTTATCAACAGAAAATTCGATATTATTAATCCTCAAAGCTCCTTGGCTCTTGAAGTTCTTAATGCTTATGAAAAATTGGCCCCCAGTGTCAAGGATAAGCGGGGTATGACTGAAAGCATAATGAGAATTGCCAATAACTTTAACTACATAACTCCTGTGAGAAACAGAGCTATGGAAGTCCTAAAATCAATAGTTGGCGGACAAAACAAAAAATAAGTTTACCTAAAATAATGAAAGAGCTGATTTTAGCTTCTGCATCACCCAGACGAAAAGATATTCTCGATTCGCTGGGTGTTTTATTTTGTATTAAGCAATCAAATTTTGATGAATCTTTAATAATTGAAACAGATCCCGTAAAAAGATGTATTTTAACTGCGCGGGGTAAGGCTGAAAACCTTTTTAAGACCTTGCATCAAAACGAGAACTCTCAAAAGCTTATCTTGGCTGCAGACACCCTTGTTTTTACCGAAAATACTGCCTTTCCAAATAAAAAAATGATCTTCGGCAAGCCTAAAAACGAAAAAGAAGCCGAGATGATGCTTAAAAGTCATTCCGGCTCGGTTCATTTTGTGGTGAGTGCAATCTGCCTGCTCGATTGTAAAACAGGTCAACTGAATGAAAAGCACAGTGTTTCTAAAGTTTTCTTTAAAAAACTCTCCGATAAAGAAATTTCCGCCTATCTAAAAACCGGTGAATGGAAGGATGCTGCAGGGGCTTATAAAATTCAAGGTAAGGCTTCCTTTTTTATCGAAAAAATCGAAGGCTCCTATACCGGCATAGTCGGTCTTCCGGTCAGGGAATTGTATGAAATCTTAAATAAAACCGAATTTAGGATTCTTTAAACGAAAAACCGCCGAATTTCAAGTTCTGAATTTCAAGTTTTAGATAAAGCTCTTTTTAATTAAACGGTATCAAGCACTATACAAAATCTTCAAAAAACTATATAATAACTCCATGCCGTTTTTTACGGTAAATATCCGGAAGGATGTACGGCTCTAGGATTAGCCGCCGTTCGGCTTGATAGGCTGTAGTCTGTTCCGAGAAATAGAGAAGGCAGGAGCTTTTTAGCTCCAAAGGAGAAACACATGGCAGTAGTAACCATGAAAAACTTACTTGAATCAGGCGTACATTTCGGCCATCAAGTAAAACGCTGGGATCCGAGAATGAAAAAATACATTTTTTCGGAAAGAAACGGAATTCATATCATCGATTTGCAAAAAACAATCGTTGCAATCCGTGAGGCCTATGAAGCTGTCCGCAAAACAACTTCGGAAGGAAAGTCGGTCTTGTTCGTAGGAACAAAAAAACAAGCCCAGCAGACAATTCAAAAAGAAGCTGAAAGATGCGGAATGTTCTATATTAATAACCGCTGGCTCGGCGGAATGCTCACAAACTTTTCAACAATCAAAAAGAGCTTGGCCCGTCTTAAGAAAATCGAAAAAATGGAAGTTGACGGGACATTCGATAACCTTACAAAAAAAGAAATCGCTTCCTTACAAAAAGAAAAATCAAAGCTCGAAAAAAACTTAGGCGGTATTAAGGAGATGAAGGACCTTCCCGGAATCCTCTTTATTATCGATACCCGAAAAGAAGAAATTGCTATCAGAGAGGCCCGCTCCTTAGGTATTCCCATCATCGCTGTTGTAGACACCAACTGCAACCCCGAAGGCATCGACTATCCGATTCCCGGAAACGATGATGCTATCAGAGCTATTTCGCTTTTTACGGGCGTAATAGCCAATGCCGTTATCGAAGCAGATAACGAGCACGGTCTTAAAATCATCGAAAACCTTCAAGAAGATGAAGAGTCCGGTGATTCAGGCGTTGATCCCTATCAGGACAGAGAAGAAGAAATTACCGATTATTCAAACTACACTCCTAAAGATGAAGCTTCCGGAGATGATGAGGATGAAGAAGATAATTCTCTCGTAAATGATGAGGATTTATACGACGACAAATAAGTAAGACCAAGAAGTTTTTATAGGAGAAATTTTATGGATATTAAAGCATCTGATGTAAAAGAATTACGCGATAAAACCGGTGCAGGTATGATGGAATGCAAAAAAGCCTTACAGCACTGCAACGGAGACGCTAAAGAGGCTGAAAAATACTTAAAAGAAAAAGGTTTGGCCGCTGTCGAAAAGCGTGCTGACAGAGTAACCAGCGAAGGTATTATCGTTATCAAAAACGATAATAAAAAAGCCGTTATGCTAGAAATGACTTGCGAAACGGACTTTGTTGCAAAAAATGCGGACTTTATCGCTGTCGGAGAAGATATTGCAAAAACGGCCTTTGATAAGGACATTTCTGAAGTTACACCGGAACTCAATGATAAACTCTTGGATTTGGCTACCCGCGTACGCGAGAACATGAACCTTACACGCTTAATCAGCGTAAAAGCCGGTGCAGACGAGTACCTTTCACGCTATATTCACTCCGACAAAAAAACCGGTGTTATTATAGTTTTAAAGTCGGATAAGCCTGAAATCTTTGAAAAGGCTGAGGTACAGGAATTTGCTTATGACTGCTGTTTACATGCAGCCGCTTTTATGCCCCTCTATGTTAAAAAAGAAGACGTAGATGCAGCCTATATCAAAGAGCAAGAAGAAATCTTTAGAGGTCAGGTTGCCGAGTTGGATAAGCCGGATAACGTAAAAGAAGGAATTGTTAAGGGAAAAATTTCAAAACACTTATCAGAAATCTGCTTCCTTGAACAAGCCTTTGTCAAAGATGACAAACTTTCCGTTTCAAAGAAAATGGCCGAGGTCGGCAAAGAAGCCGGCGGCTCTTTGAGCTTGTCAAAACTGGTTATTTTTCAGTTAGGGCTTGGAATGTAAATAAAAACATTTTAATGCTGCGGGGCTTGTCCTTGCAGCATTAATTCTTATGTGTTAAAATAAAATGTAATCGGAGGCAAATTATGATAGAGGAAGTTAAAAAAAATTGTGAAGAAAAAATGAAAAAAACGGTTGCCGCATTAAAAGAAGAATTCAATATGCTGAGAACCGGACGGGCATCTTCCGCTCTTTTTGATAAGATAAGAGTAAATTGCTATGGTGAGTCCACTCCTCTTAACCAGCTTGCAAATATTTCTATCCCCGAAGCAAGGCTTGTAGTAATTCAGCCCTGGGATAAGGGTTTATTGGTCGAAATCGAAAAGGCTGTTTTACAAGCAGATCTTTCGGTTAATCCTACAAATGACGGAAAGGTTATACGCATTGCAATTCCGCCGTTGACGGAAGACCGCAGAAAAGACCTTGCAAAAAAGGCAAAGACCATCGCCGAAAATTCAAGAGTTTCAGTGCGTAATATCAGACGTGACGGAATTGATGAAGCAAAAAAATTACAAAAGGACGGAAAGATAAGCGAAGATCAGTTAAAGACAGCTGAGGATGCTTTCCAAAAATCCACGGATGCTTACATTGCCGAAATAAACAAGGTCCTTGAAGCAAAAGAAAAGGAAATAATGGAAAACTAAATGTCCGATGAGCTAAAACATATCGCCATTGTCATGGACGGCAATGGCAGATGGGCAAAAAAAAGAGGACTACCCCGTTCTATGGGACATAAGGAAGGACTTAATACGGTAAAAAGGATAACGAAGGCCGTATCCGATTTAGGAATTCCTTATATAACGCTTTATATATTTTCTACCGAAAACTGGAAACGGACCGAGGCCGAGGTAGGCTTTTTGATGGGACTTATTAAGCAGCACTTAAGGGCCGAGCTTAAATTTTATGCCGATAATAATATACGCATTGAGCATATAGGCAATTTATACGGCTTGCCTCAAGATATTCAAAATGAGATTACCTCGGTAAAGGCTAGAACTGCAAATTATACGGGAACTTCAATTGTGCTTGCAATAAATTACGGAGCTCAAAACGAGATAATAAGGGCAATAAGGAAAATAAACCCGGATGAGCTGCCTGCAATAAGCGAAGAGCTTTTTGATTCGAAGTTAGATACAGGTAAAATTCCTCCTGTAGACTTGCTTATAAGAACAGGCGGTGAAAAGCGTTTAAGCAATTTTTTGCTTTGGCAAAGTGCCTATGCAGAGCTTTATTTTACGGATACCCTATGGCCGGACTGGACTGTAGAAGATTTATATGCAGCAATAGAAGATTATAAAAAAAGAAACAGACGATATGGAAATGCATAATTAAAAAAATTAATAAAAGGAAGAAATAAAAATGAAAATTCAAAAACTTGTTGAGAGGCTTCTTATATTTTTTGTAGGGATGCCTTTAATTTTAATCTCTATTTATTTTTTACCCCATTATAATTTTTTTCTTTATCACATTGAAGTATTTATTGCAGCTTTAATTGCAAACTATGAAATTTATAATATTTTATCACAAAAATCTCCAACTTATCCGAAAAAAATTCTTGCAGCCTTAGGAATCATATTACTTGTAACATCATATCTCATAGGTTTATATTCGCTCCCTCAATATTACATACTCATTTTATTAGGCTTTGTTACAGTATCCATGTTGTTTATGGAAATTATCTTTTCATTTTCAGGGAATTTTACCAATAGTATCGGCCGGCTTACAACGGGAATGTTTATGCTGGTTTACCCTTGGGGACTTTCAATTTATCTATCATCAATCTCAAGGCTTCCCAATGCAGGAGCTCTGATTATAACATTTTATCTTATGACCTTCGGCTGCGATTCCTTTGCATGGCTTTTCGGAATCTTACTCGGAAAAAACAATAGAGGCCTTATTAAGGCCAGCCCTAAAAAAAGTATTGCAGGCTTTATAGGAGGCTTCATAGGTTCCATCACAGCCGCTGTAGGCTCATTCTATTTTTTTAATAAACAGCTTAATGGAAAATTAAAAGAGCTTATAATAATAGCTTTTTTTACTGCCCTCTTTGCCATTATCGGAGACATAATAGAATCTATTTTAAAGCGCTCAGCAGATGTAAAAGATTCAGGTAAGGTAATTTTAGGACGCGGCGGAATTCTTGACAGCATTGACTCCTTGCTCATTGCCGCTCCGGTATTCTATTGTCTTTGTGTCCTCTTATTAGGCGGCCTTTAATGAAAAAAAAGCGGGTTATCGTTCTTGGTGCCGGAGGTTCAATCGGAAAAAACAGTCTGGAAATAATAAGAAGATTTTCCGATAGGTTTGTTCTTGCCGGTTTTTCGATCCATTCGAATTCGGATTTTGCAAAAACTCTTCTAGCCGAATTTACCGATGCGCAATTTGTTTCTACAAAAAAAAAGAATTCCGATTTAAAACACGAGATAGATGCGGAAGCTGTAAGACAGCTGCTCGAAAAATCAAAGGCCGACATCGTTATAAACGGTATAGCGGGTTCGGCAGGCTTAAAGGCTTCGGTAGAAGTTATAAAAAGCGGCTTGGATTTGGCCCTTGCCAACAAGGAAACCATAGTAGAGGCGGGGGAGCTAATTTTTCAAGATGCCGAAAAGTCGGGAAGCACAATAATTCCCGTCGATTCGGAACACGCTGCAATTTTTCAGCTTATAAATGCCCACAAAAAAGAAAACATCGAAAAGATTATAATTACCGCCTCAGGCGGCCCCTTTTTAAATACGCCGAGAGAAAAGCTTAGCACAATGAAGCTTGAAGATGCCTTAAAGCATCCGACATGGAAGATGGGCGGAAAGATTTCGATAGATTCTGCTTCTCTTGCAAACAAGGCTTTGGAAGTGATTGAGGCTGTAAAGCTATTTTCTTTTCCACCCGAAAAAATCGAAGTTACGGTTCATCCTCAAAGTATAATCCATTCGATGATACAGTGTAAAAACGGAGAGATATTTGCTCAAGCTTCTCCTCCCGATATGAAAAATCCTATTTTAAATGCCTTAAGTTTTCCGGAGGTGCCTGAAAGCTTTTTAAGGCCCTTGGATTTTTCTCAAATTATAAACTTGGAATTTATGCCTCCCAGAAACGATGATTTTCCTATGCTGGTTTTGGGTTTTGAAGCAGCTAGAAAAGGCGGGGCCTATCCCATAGCCTTTAATGTTGCAAATGAAGAAGCCGTTGATGCCTTTATAAAAGGGAAAATAGGCTTTACGGATTTAGCCGATATTGTGCAAGAAGTTTTAAATTCGGATTGGACTATGAAACCTTCTTCTTATGAAGAAGTTTATGACTATGAAAACAGAGCAAGAGCGGTCACTTTGGCAAGGATACTTGACAGAGTAAACGGCTTGCAATAAAAGTAAAACGGAATAATTTATGGTTAAGATTTTAATAGGTTTGATTATATTGAGCATCATGGTCTTTATCCATGAGCTTGGACATTTTATTGCCGCAAAACTCTGCGGTGTTGTGGTCGAAAGTTTTTCGATAGGCTGGGGCCCTGTTCTTTTTAAAAAAAAGAAAGGAGACACGGAATATAGAATTTCTGCAATTCCTATGGGCGGTTATTGCGGCATGAAGGGAGAAAAGGCCTTTCAGCAAGCTATCGAAGAAAAGCTCCCTGCAATCCCGAAAAAAGAGGGAGAGCTTTACGGGGTGCATCCTTTTAAGCGGATTATAATTGCCTTTGCCGGTCCATTTGCAAACTATATAAGTGCGGTTCTAGCCCTTGCTATTGTAAGTGCTATCGGTTCAAGCTATTACACAAGCTCGAATAAGATAGCTCCTGTTTACTATTATAACGAAGCCGATGACTCTCCCGCCCGCGAGGCTGATTTACGGATGGGAGATGTAATTTTAAGCATTAACGGCGAAAAAACCGAAACATTTGCCGACATCGTGCGCCTCATTGTGCCGGAAGCAAAGGAAGAAGTTACGCTGGAAATAGAAAGAGAAGGGCAAATCCTCACAAAAAAACTTAGACCCAAGCTCGATCCAAAAACCGGTGCAGGCATAATAGGCTTTTATTCTTTTATTCCCCTTGAAATTGACGGTGTAAAGCCTTCTTCATCTGCCGAGCTTGCAGGGCTTAAAAAAGGCGACCTTATTACGGAAGTGAACGGAATTGAAGTTGCCAATACTGTAGACTTAAACCGTGCCCTAGACGGTATAAGCGAAAAGACTGCCGAATTAGGCATTTTAAGGGACGGAAATAAGATTACAAAAACCGTAAACCTTATCAGAACCGAAAAGGGAATAGACCTTGGGCTAAAGATTAAAAACATCAAGGTAGAGATTCCCGGAACAGGCTTTTTTAAAAGCATAGTGAACGGCTTTGTTTTAACTCACAAGAGTTTTGTGTTAACATTTAAAAGTTTAGGCCTTTTGTTTAAGGGAGTTGACTTTAGGCAAGCCGTTTCAGGCCCTGTACGCATTACCCACATGTTGGGCGATGTTGCCGCCCAAGGTTTTAAGGCCGGTTTTTTAATCGGGCTTTCGGATATCTTAAACTTTGTAAGCATAATTTCTATTTCTCTTTTTATAATGAATTTACTGCCGATTCCGATTTTGGACGGAGGCTTAATTCTTTTTGCCTTTATCGAATTTATTTTTAGAAGGCAAATTCATCCGAAGGTGCTGTACTATGTTCAGTTTATCGGCATAGCCTTTATCGGCGTAGTTTTTATATTCGCCCTCTGGGGAGACATAGGATATTTTTTAGGGCGATAAGTTTGCGCATTTCAATATAGTAATAGTTTTTGTTAAGTATATTGACTTTTACGCAAAAATATAGTAAATTGATGATGCTTGGGGATGTTCCGGTTTCGACCGGAAAGACGGAGGCTTAAGCTGCAGGCGGAGTGCCGATCTCCTGATTCGGCAAACACTATAACTGCCGAAAATAACGACAGTTTCGATTACGCCTTAGCTGCATAATCGCGGAATCTGCTTTGCACTGCTCCGAGCGGGGCATGATTCCGACGCCAATCGGGGCTTGCTTTTTAGCGGCGTGTAGACGTTAAAAAGGACTTCTTATACACTAAGGATCCGACGCTTTCGGTGCTGCTACCGGGTCCCGACAACTGCCTCGCACCGATAAGCCTGTAGATGTTTCTGTTTCCCTTTTCGGGACGGGGGTTCAATTCCCCCCATCTCCATTTTAAATAAAATTTTAATTATACCCTACCCTAACATCTTGGAATTAAGCATCAAAAATAATTGATTAAAAAAGCGGGCATCCTTTTCCTATCGGAATCGGATGTCCGCCTGTCATCTAATTTCAAAATTAATTACTCAACATTTTATACCTATTATACCTCTCCTTAGCATCCTCCTCTGCATGCTTAAATAAGACTTCCGCAACATCGGGGAAGGTCTTTTTAAGCGAGGTGTAGCGGACTTCGGAGTTGATGAAGTCTTGGAATGAAGCGCTCGGTTCCTTGCTGTCAAGCTGGAAGGGATTTTTACCTTCGGCTTTTAAGCGGGGATCAAAGCGGTATAGGTGCCAGTAACCGGCTTCAACAGCCTTTTTCTCCTGCTCGACACTTCTGCTCATTCCTGAGCGGAGTCCGTGGTTGATACAGGGAGCATAACAGATAACGATTGAAGGTCCGTCATAGCTTTCGGCTTCTTTTACAGCCTTTACAAATTGGCTCATATTGGAGCCTATGGCAACTTGAGCTACATAGACATAGCCGTAGGTCATAAGCATTGCACCCAAATCCTTTTTACGGATTCGCTTTCCGCCTGCCGCAAATTTTGCAACGGCTGCCGTCGGTGTAGATTTTGAGGACTGACCTCCTGTATTGGAATAAACTTCCGTATCGAATACGAGGATATTAAAGTCTTCGCCCGATGCCATGGTGTGGTCAAGACCGCCATAACCGATGTCATAGGCCCATCCGTCTCCTCCGAAGGACCAGACACTTTTTTTGACGATAAAGTCCTTCAGCTTGTAGATATATTCCAAGAGCCTGTCAGCTTCAATATTTCCCGTATCATATTTGAAGGTATGGCTTTCGGGAACCGGAAGATAATCGGCGGCATCGGTATTTTTTACGGCCGTATTTCTAGGCGGCTGATGAGCATCAAAGAGGGCCTTAATCTTATCGCAGGTTAAGGTATTGGCTTCAACATCTTTTTTGTTTTCAATCCATTCTTTAAAGAGAGGAGTAAAATCTGTTCCGACATTGAGCTCAATAAATTTCTTCATATAGTCTTCGGCCTGTTCCCTCAACTTACGGGTGCCTAGGGCCATTCCGTAGCCGTAGTTTGCATTATCCTCAAAAAGGGAGCTTGCCCAAGTCGGGCCCTTTCCTTTTTCGTTATAGGTAAAGCCGGCAGTGGGATAAGAGCCGCCCCATATCGAAGAACAACCGGAAGCATTTGCTATCATCATGCGGTCTCCGAAAAGGCGGGTAACAAGGGTTGCATAGGCAGTTTCACCGCAGCCTGCACAAGCTCCGTGGAATTCCAAGAGAGGCTGTTTAAACTGGCTACCCTTAACTGAGAACTGATCCATGAGACCATGCTTTGTAGAAACATTGTCAACTGCATAATCCCAGTTTTTGCTTTGAGCTTCTTCTTCGGCCAAGGGCTTCATAACGAGGGCCTTATTCTTTGCAGGACAAATATTTGCACAGTTTGAACAGCCCGTACAATCCATAACCGAAACCTGCATCCTGTACTCAAGCCCCTCAAGGCCTTTTCCGTTGGCCTTTATAGTTTCAAAGCCTTCAGGTTTAGCAGCCCTTTCTTTTTCATTAAGAAGGAAGGGGCGGATTGTAGCATGAGGACATACAAAAGAACACTGATTACACTGAATACAATTTTCCTTTATCCAATGCGGAACTTCAACTGCAACACCACGCTTTTCGTATCGGCTGGTACAGTTAGGCATTCGGCCGTCTTCAACACCTTTAAATGTACTCACTCTTAGAGCATCGCCTTCCTGCCTGTTAATAGGAATAAGTACATTGCGTACATAGGGCGGAAGATGAGAATTGCAAATCTGTGAATCCTCCGCATTTGCCCAAGCGGCAGGAACGGCAACCTTGTGAAGAGAACTTACCCCCTTTTCTACTGCGGCATAGTTCATATTTACTATGTCTTCACCTTTTTTACCGTAATCTCTGACTATGGATTTTTTTAGACTTTCAACGGCTTCTTCAATGGGAATAATTTCTGCAAGTTTAAAGAAGGCAGACTGCATAATCATATTGATTCTTCCGCCGAGACCGATTTCCTGAGCAATACCTGTAGCATTGATTGTATAAAATTTTATCTCATTTTTTGCAATAAAACGCTTCATTTCCCCCGGAAGGTTGGCTTCCAATTCTTCATCAGACCAGAGGCAGTTAAGCAAGAAGGTTCCGCCTTTTTTTAAGCCCTTCAATAAATCATATTGATGAACATAGGACTGCTTTGAACAGGAAATAAAGTCAGCATCGCTTATAAGGTATGTGGATTTTATCGGCTGCTTTCCAAAGCGGAGGTGAGAAATGGTTACGCCTCCCGATTTTTTACTGTCATAAGCAAAATAGGCTTGGGCATACATACCGGTGCTGTCGCCGATAATCTTGATAGCACTCTTATTTGCTCCGACGGTTCCGTCAGAGCCGAAGCCCCAGAATTTACATCTAATTGTTCCTGCGGGTTCGGTCTTAATTTCCTCTAAAACGGGGAGGCTCAAATTTGTTATATCGTCTTCGATTCCTACGGTAAAATTGTTTTTAGGAGCATCGGCTTTAAGATTGTCGAATACCGATTTTACCATTGAGGGAGTCGTATCCTTAGAAGCAAGCCCGTATCTTCCGCCCACTATAAGAGGTTTATTGGGCACATCAATGTATGCACCTAGTATGTCCAAATGGAGAGGTTCGTAAAGGGCGCCTTTCTCCTTTGTCCTATCAAGAACGGCAATCTTTTTAACCGTCTTGGGCATTACATCAAAAAGGTATTTGGGCGAGAAAGGACGGTAAAGTCTTACCTTTATAAGGCCAACCTTTTCTCCCTTGGAAACAAGATAGTCAACGGTTTCTTCGGCTGTCTCGGTTATAGAACCCATAGCTATAATTACGCGTTCGGCATCGGGAGCTCCATGATAGTCAAAGGGGCGGTATGTTCTTCCCGTCAAGGCCGAAATTTGCTTCATATAATCGGCAACTATTTCTACAACATCGGTATAGAATTTATTGGAGGCTTCTGCCGCCTGAAAATAAACATCCGGGTTTTGGGCTGTTCCTTTGGTAAAGGGATGCTCCGGATTCATTGCCGTGGTACGCCAATCGTTTAAGGCCTTCCAATCAAGCATCTTTGCAAAATCTTCATAGTCGATGAGCTCGACATTTTGAAGTTCATGGCTGGTTCTAAAGCCGTCAAAAAAGTGGAGAAAGGGGACTCGGCCCTTTATCGCTGCAAGGTGGGCAATACCGCCGAGGTCGATAATTTCCTGTACCGAACCTGAGGCGAGCATACCGAAACCTGTTTGGCGGCAAGCCATAACGTCCTGATGATCGCCGAAAATAGAAAGGGCGTGAGCCGAAAGAGCTCTCGCCGATACATGTAAAACACCCGGTAAAAGCTCACCGGACATCTTGTACATGTTGGGTATCATAAGTAAAAGTCCCTGACTGGCCGTAAAACTTGAAGCTAGGGCGCCGGCAGAAAGGGCTCCGTGCATTGAGCCGGCTGCTCCCGCCTCGGACTCCAGTTCCGAAACAAGGACGGTTTGACCGAAAATGTTTTTTCTTCCGTTGGCTGCCCATGAGTCAACAAGCTCGGCCATATCCGACGATGGTGTAATCGGATAAATGGCGGCTACATCGGTAAAGGCATAGGCCACATAAGAAGCCGCATTATTACCGGTCATTGTTTGAGTTTTCTTTTGCATACTCTTTTTTCTCCATAATTTTTAACAAATGAACACCTCCAAAAAAGCTTTTAGAGGTGTTCTTAAGATTTATTTAACAAGTTTATCTAAAGCTTGTTTTAAATCTGCAATAATATCTTCCGCATCTTCAAGACCGACAGAAAGACGAACCAAACCTTCGGCAATATCCGAAGCGGCTCTTTCTTCCGGAGTATATGGAGAGTGGGTCATACTTGCAGGATGCTGAATAAGGGTTTCGGCATCGCCTAAGCTTACTGCAATAGTTGCAAATTTAACCGAGTTTATAAGGGTTTTACCGGCTTCCAATCCGCCCTTAACTGTAAAGGCAATCATAGCTCCGCAAAGCTTCATCTGTTTTTTTGCAAGCTCATATTGCGGGAAGGATTTAAGACCGGGGAAGGCGATGGACTCAACTGCCGGATGTTTTTCCAAGAACTCTGCAACTTTTTGAGCATTGGCGCAGTGCTTTTCCATTCGGATATCGAGGGTCTTCATACCTCGGCCTATCAAGTAGGCTTCAAAGGGGCCCAATGTAGAACCGGTCATATCCTTAACACCTACAAAGCGCACCTGATCGATGAATTCTTTTTTTCCGACAACAAAACCTGCAATAACGTCTCCATGGCCGTTTAGGTATTTTGTTGCAGAATGAAGAACAACGTCTGCACCTAAATCAAGAGGTCTTTGGAGATAGGGAGTCATATAAGTATTATCTACTATAACCTTACATTCTGGATTATGAGCATGGGCAATCTTACTTATTTCTGCAATGTCGCAAAGATACATGTTCGGGTTGGCAGGGGTTTCCAAATAAACGATTTTTGTATTCGGTTTTAAAGCTTTTTTAATGTTTTCAGGATCACGGGTATCAACGAAAGTTACATCAACTCCGAAACGTGTAAGACCGTGATTTAAAAATGCAAAGGTACAACCGTAAAGAGTTTTTCCGGCAACAATATGGTCTCCGGCATTTACAATCGACCAAATACACGAAGTAACAGCACCTATACCGGAACTTGCAGACATACAGGCTTCACCGTTTTCAAGACAGGCAAGTTTTTCTTCAACAACAGTAGTAGTAGGGTTACCCAAGCGGGTGTAGATATAGCCTTCTTCCTCTAAGGCAAATCTTCGGCCTCCCTGCTCTGCCGAATCAAACGCAAATGTTGAAGTTTGATAAATAGGTGTAGCTAAAGCACCGTACTTGTTCTTAATGCTTCCTGCATGAATCTGTTTTGAAGCAAATCCCAATTTTTCCAATTCTTTTCTATTCATATCTTCCTCCAAATAAAAGACACATATAGTAGAAATTATAAGGCATTTATTATATTAATGCAAGTGTAAAAATCAAAAAATTATAAATAAAATTTAACTATAACACTCATACTTGATTTCATTATTGTCTTATTGTATCATAGCGTTAGACAAAAGTTCAATTAAAAATTAGGAAGGAATTATGTCCAATAAAATAAAATCATACTTATTTGCTGTTGCTGCCATTATTTTTTTTGCTTCTTCTTTTCCGTTTTCACGGTTTGGTTTAAAGCATTTCAGCCCGGAAGCCTTAGGTTTTTTAAGATGTGCTTTAGCAAGTATTGCTCTTTTAATTATAGGAAAATTTAATAAACTTAGAGCTCCATTTAAACTTAAACACATAGGATTATTCTTTTTGTCGGGAGCGCTCGGGTTTGCCCTATATCTTATCTTTTTTAATATTGGACTTAGGAGCATCACAGCTGCAACCGGAAGCATTATAATTGCTACAACCCCTATAATGACCGCATCAGCAGCTTCTATAATTTACGGTGAAAAGATAAGCAAGGCAGGCAGCATTTCTATTTTGACGGCTTTTTGCGGAGTTCTCGTTATTATCTTATGGGAAGGAATTTTGTCGGTAGACATAGGTATTTTATGGACTATGTCGGCAGCAGTTTCTTTTTGCGGATATAATATTTTAAGCCGAAAACTTGCAAAAATGGGCTATACCTCTATAGAAATCGTAACCTACAGTGTGATTTGTGCAGCGATTATCTTATCGCCTTTTTGTATTGAAGGCTATAAGGAGCTCATTTCTGCCGATTTTAAGTACATAGGAAGCCTTTTATATTTAGGAATTTTTACAAGTGCATTAGGCTATTTTTTCTTTAATAAAGGAATAGAAATTGCCGAAAAAACAAGCGATGTTACAAATTTTCTTTTTTTTAATCCATTACTTGCAAGTATTTTAAGTTATTTTGCCTTAGGCGAAACATTAAATAAAGGAACGGCGATAGGAGGGACAATAATCATAGTAAGCATCATAGTGTTTGCCTTAAAGGGAGCCCCTTCAGGGCGGCCCTGTTAGGGCGGCCCTAACAGGAGAATAAAAGAAAACTGCCGATAAATAAAAAATCCCAAGGTTCAAGTTTTATTCGAACCTTGGGATATGTTTTAAAGGAATCTCTAAAAACTTATTTTGCTTTAACAGCCTTCCACTCTTCAAAATTCCAAGGATGTTTTTTAATATATCCGTTGGCAAATGGGAAGAATATCGAAAGAGTTAAGAACACGGCCAGTAAAAGCTGGTACCACAATAGAGGAATAAGGCCTACAGGATTTACAAGCCCATTTGTAAAGGAGCAGGCTATCAAGAGCTGAGCACCGTAAGGAATTAATCCCTGCATTACACAAGAGAAGGCATCAAGAAGAGAGGCAGATCTACGGGGGTCAACCTTAAATTCTTCACACATCTCTTTTGCGATAGGACCATCGATAATAATAGCAACAGTATTATTTGCAGTTGCCGCATCGGTAAGAAGGGTCAGGGCGCCGATACCGAGCTCTGCCGATTTTGGCCCCTTTACCATGCCCTTTATTTTTTGTAAAAGCCATTCCATACCGCCTGCCTGACTTACCATGTAGGCAAGACCTCCCGTCAGCATTGAAAGCAAGAATATTTCGAACATTCCGTTAAAGCCGTCATACATATGATTTGTCCACTCTAGAGCATTAAAAGCACCGTAAGCCATTCCTATAATACCTGAGAAAAGGATTCCTCCTAAAAGAACCGCAAATACATTAAGGCCTGCGATAGCTGCAACCAATACGAATACATAGGGCAATACTTTTACGATATTAAATTCCAAGGACTCAATTTGAGGCGTAACAGAGGGTCTGCCGAAGATTAATAGGAGGATGAGAGTTAAAATTGCAGCAGGTAAGGCTAATGCCATATTAACCCTGAATTTATCCCTCATATCTACATTTTGTGTTCTCGTCGCTGCAATTGTCGTATCCGAAATAATCGAAAGGTTATCGCCGAACATGGCTCCGCCAACCATTGAAGCTATCATAAGCGGCATAGAAATACCTGCTTTTTCTGCAAAGCCTACGGCGATAGGACCTACGGCGGCAATAGTACCGACACTTGTTCCTGTTGCTATAGATAAAAAACAGCAGATGATAAAAAGTCCCGCTGTAACAAAATTCGGCGGTATTAGGGTTAAACCTAAATTTACTGTAGAATCGACACCCCCCATCTGCTTTGAAACGACCGAAAAAGCTCCGGCTAAAATATAGATGATACACATAGTAATGATGTTTGCATCTCCGCAGCCTTTGACAAGAGCGTCGAATTTTTCATCGATTGAACCTTTGTGCATCAAAAAAGCGGCTATAATACCTACAATTACGGCAATAGGACCCTTAAAGCCGTAAAATCCCATAGGATCGCCTTTTGCAACCAGCGTTACACCTATTCCAAGGTAAACGACAACAAAAATTAAAAAAGGCAACAGAGCTAAACCATTCGGTTTAAACTTAGATTTTTCCATAAAATCTCCTCCATAAAAGTTTTCCTCAAAATAGACAAGCAGTTTAACTGCCTATATATTTTGTACTATTAGATTATCTCACAGGTTATACAGATTGTCAAGAAAAAAATATATAAAAATATAAACTTTTTAATTAAAAAAAGTTGACATATAAAATATTCCATGCTAATATTTTTGGGCTAGACTGCAATTTTTATAAATTGCATAAAAAACGGAGGTTTATATGATTAATCCTGTAATAGTAGCCGTTGTTGTAATGACGGTACTATGTCTTCTCAAAATCAATATTTTGATTGCGATTATGGTTTCCGGCGTTATCGGCGGATTAGTTGGAGGCTTAGGTCTATCTACGACCATAAGCACTCTTATTTCGGGTATGGGAGGCAATGCGGAAACGGCATTATCTTACATTCTTTTGGGTACATTAGCTGCGGCGATAAGTCATACAAATATTGTAACATTGCTTGCGGCAAAACTTTCAAAAAGCCTTAAAGCAAAAGGTATTTTACTTGTTTTGATAATTGCCTTTGTAGGATGTTTTTCACAAAACCTTATACCCATTCATATTTCATACATTCCGATATTAATTCCGCCCCTTTTGGTTGTTATGAATTCAATGAAGCTTGATAGAAGGGCTATGGCATGCGGTCTTACTTTCTCAGTAAAGTGGCCCTATGTTACCTTCCCTGTAGGCTTCGGTCTTATTTTCCATGGAATTATTGCAAATTCAATGACACAAAACGGAGTACCCTTTGAAACAACAGATGTATGGAAAGCTATGTGGATTCCGGGTCTCGGAATGCTCTTAGGATTATTTATTGCCGTATTCTTCTCATACAGAAAACCCAGAGAATATAAAAATGTACATCCCGAGATGAATCTTGAACAAAATGTAAAATTTACATCCCGTGAATGGTTTACTCTCTTGGCAATTATTGCAGCCTTTGTAATTCAAATTTTAACAGGTTCAATGCCTCTGGGCGGTCTTGTAGGTATCTTAATCTTAATGCTTACACGCGTTATAAAGGTTAACGAAGTAGACAGCACAATGGCAGAGGGTATAAAACTAATGGGCTTTATCGCCTTTGTTATGCTCGTTGCCGCAGGTTTTGCAGAAGTTATCAAGGCAACAAAGGGTGTTGATTCTCTTGTAGTTTCAAGTGCTAACCTGATAGGAGGAAGCAAACTCCTCGGTGCTATTATAATGCTTTTAATCGGTCTCGGTATCACAATGGGTATCGGAACATCTTTCGGCACAATTCCGATTATCGCAACAATCTATGTTCCGCTCGGTGTAAAGTTAGGTTTCAGCCCTGCCGCTATCGTTTGCTTACTCGGCACAGCCGGAGCCTTGGGAGATGCCGGATCCCCTGCATCAGACTCAACACTTGGACCGACAGCAGGTCTTAACGTAGACGGTCAGCATGATCACATCTGGGACACCTGTGTCCCGACATTCTTGCACTTTAATATTCCGTTAATCATCTTCGGAACCATAGCTGCAATGTTCTTGTAAAATTAAAAGCCCCCGTCTAAACCGGCGGGGCCTTTTTTTCTATCTTCAAATCCCATATCAATCTTCTACCCGCCTTGAATTCAAAAAGAATCTAAAGTATAATCTTTAAAAAGTTTTTTGCGGGGGGATTATAATGAAACTAAAAGAGCTAGATCTTTATTTTACCGAGCTGTTAAACATAGATGCTTTTGCGGCTCAAGATTTATCGCAAAACGGCGTTCAGGTACAAAACAGCGGAAAAGAAATAAAAAAGGTTGCTTTTGCGGTGGATGCCTGTCTTCAATCCATAAAAGAAGCCGCCGAGCGGAAAGCCGACATGCTTTTTGTACACCACGGCCTTTTTTGGAGCCGCTCCTTACGGATTATGGGAAATCATTATCATAGAATAAAGGCTCTTTTGGATAATGACATAGTGCTCTATGCCGTTCACCTTCCCCTCGATGCCCATCCCCTTTACGGGAACAACATCGGTCTTGCCCGCCGCCTTGAGCTTGAAAACTTAAAAGAGTTCGGCATGTACAGGGGGCTGAACATAGGCTTTTACGGCAGCCTTCCTTTAAAAGAAGGCTCTGAAGAAGGCTTGGAACTAGACGAAATTATAAATAAACTTTTTCCGCAAGGAGAAAAACCTGCAAACATCCTTCCTTTCGGGCCTAAAAAAATTAAAACAATCGGAATCATTTCGGGCGGGGCCGCCTCGGAAATAGATGACGCAATAGCCTTAGGACTTGATTTATACATAACGGGAGAGATTGAACACATTACCTATCACAATGCCCTCGAAAACAGAATAAACGTAATTGCCGGAGGCCATTATCAAACGGAAACTGTAGGCGTTCAGTTGGTTGCAAAAAAACTTGAACTTGATACAAACCTTGAAACCTGCTTTATAGATATTCCGACAGGTTTTTAAATTTTTAGATTAAGATGAGTTTAACCGGAATATGAAAGAAAATAAAAAGCGTATTTTAATTTTAGGAGCGGGACTCATGCAGGGGCCTGCAATAAGGGCAGCACAAGAGCTGGGCTGTGAGGTCATTGCCGTAGACGGAAACCCGAATGCGGTTTGTGCAAAAGAAGCCGATAAGTTTTGTCCGATAGATTTAAAGGATATTCCCGCCCTTATAGACCTTGCAAAAAGCTTAAAAAAAAAGGGTCTACACGGAGTCTTTACTGCAGCTACGGACTTTTCCGTATCGGTTGCAGCCGTTGCAGAAAGCTGTTCTCTTCCCGGGCACAGCTTGGAAGCCGCCCGCCGTGCAAGCGATAAGGTTTTAATGAGAGAATGCTTTGAAAAGCACGGCGTTCCTTCTCCTAAGTTTACCCATATTTTTAAAAACGAAATAGATAAGGCTCTTCAAATTTTAAAACAAAAAGACATTCCCTTTCCTCTTACGGTAAAGCCTGCCGACAACATGGGAGCGCGGGGCTGCCGCTTGGTCTATTCCCAAGATGAATTAAGGCCGGCCCTAGAAGATGCGGTAAACTTTTCGCGGAGCAGAAAAGCTATAGCCGAAGAGTTCATCGACGGCGAAGAGTTTTCGCTTGAAGCCCTAGTTATAAACGGAGAGATTTTTTTAAACGCCCTCGCTGACAGGCACATTTTTTTTCCGCCCTACTTTGTCGAGATGGGACACACGATTCCCTCGATTAAGAGCAAGGAAGAATGTGATGAGCTTATAAGAGTTTTTTTTCTCGGGATAAAGGCCTTGGGGCTTACAAACGGGGCAGCCAAGGGAGACATTTTTTTACGAAAAGCCGATCCCCAAAAAAATGGCAAACGGACTGCCTGTGTGGGAGAAATCGCCGCCCGCCTTTCAGGGGGCTACATGTCGGGCTGGACGGTTCCCTATTCTTCGGGCTTTGATGTAACTAAGGCCGCCATCAAAATAGCCTTAGGCGAACCCGTAGATGAACTTCCTAATAGCGAGGCCGCTCGTTTTAGTACCGAAAGAGCCGCTCGCTTTAGTGCTGAAAGAGCCGCTCGTTTTAGTGCTGAAAGAGCTTGGATTTCGGTGCCCGGCATCATAAAAAAAATATACGGGCTTGAAGAAGCAAGAAGCACAAAAAATATAAAAGATGTTTTGCCCCGCCTTTTGGAAAAAGATGAAACCGTTTTTCCTAAAAACAATGTAGAAAAATGCGGCAATGTCCTAAGCTCTGCGGAAAGCTATGATGAGGCAGTTAAGGCGAGCATGGAAGCCGTACAAAAAATATTTTTGCGGCTTGAAAGAGCAAACAACAAAACGAATCTTTTTTTTGAAAAGACAAATCCTTCGATAGCCGTGCAAGGCAATTATCCTCCGAACTTTTTTAAATTCCCTGAAGATGACAGCACAAAGGAAATTAAAAACAAGGCTTTCGATGAGTTATTAAAAAATTCCATTTTAGTGGAAGAAGATGAAATTCTTTATCCTTCGTTCTTTAAGGATTTTTTAGATAAAGCCTTTGATGTGCACGGCCTTTCCATTCGGAAAGCAATAAAACAAGCCTTCTTCCTTGAACCGAAGTTAAAAGAAAAGATGCTCACACTCCAAACTATAGGAGAAAATTTAAACCCGTCTCTTGTTTTGTGGTGGAAGTATTTTATACGCGGCAGCCGCCAAGGGCTAATCTATTACCTTGACACCGAATTAAACGATTAAACCGAAATAACAGACACTCCGTCCGAGGCTTGGCAGGCAAAAAATGAAGCGGTAAAGCCGGTGTTTTCCGTGTAGGCCTTCCCTACTCTTTCGGCAAATTCTTCAAAGCCGTCCTTGTGTACAACGGCGATTGCACAGCCCGAAAAGCCCGCCCCTGTCATTCTGGCACCGATACAGCTTTTTTCTTTTATGGCTGCAAAAAAAAGAGCATCCAGTTCTTTTCCGGTAACTTCGTAATCGTCTTTTAACGAAAGATGGGATTGGTTTAAGGAAGCGCCTAAAAGTTTTAAGTCCTTATTTTTTAAGGCTTCGGCACTCCGCCTTACCCTATCCATCTCGGTAACGCAATGCCTTACCCTGCGGAAAATTTTTTCTCCCAAATTGGAAATCAAATCTTGTTCCAATTTTTCAAAATCGTAAACGCTTAGATCGCATAAAAAATCTATGTCCGTTTCTTTTTGTAAAAAGGCAAGAGCTTTTTCACATTCTTCCTTTCTTTCATTATATTTTGATTCCGTCAATTTACGGGGCTTATTGGAATTCATAATTACAATTCGGTAGGGCTCGGTTTCAAGGGGAATGTACTCATAGTCCAAGGAGGATGTGTCCAAAAGAATGGCCTGATTTTTTTTACCCATCGCTATTGCAAACTGATCCATAATTCCGGATTTAAGGCTCAAGAATCCGTTTTCGACCCGGCGGCCTGTCTTTGCAAGCTCAATGCCGTCAAGCTCAAAACCGAAGACATGAGAAATAATTTTACCGAAACAAAGTTCCAAGGCGGCCGAAGAAGAGATGCCGCTCCCTTGCGGAATATCGCTTGTAATTAAAAGCTCAAATCCCGTATCGACCTTCAAGCCCCTCTCTTTTAAAACCAAAAACATTCCGTTTAAATAGTTTGCAAAATCATTTTCTTTATAAAAATTCAAATTTCCGTCAAGCTCAAATTCAAAAACTTTTTCCGCCTTCATCGAGCGGTAAAGTATTTTTTTATCCTGTCTTTTGCGCAGAGCAATCCTTAAATATAAATTAACGGCGGCAGGCAGCACAAAGCCTCCGTTATAATCTATGTGTTCGCCTATTATATTTATCCGTGCAGGAGAGACTGCGAAAATAATTTTTTCTTCCGAATTACCGTAAAAAGAAATAAATTCATCTTTTAAGTTTTGTAAAAATGTTTTATTTGTTAAGTTCAAAGTTTTCTCCTATTTTTTAATTTTATACGAAATTGAGCATTTTGACAATCATAGAAATACTTTATTGGTTTTCAAGTCTTGACTTAGCTCCATTCTAACTTGTATACTTATTATATACTAATTACTGATATGACTTTTAATTTTTTTAGATTACTTGAACAGCGGAACAGTTTTAGCAAAACGGAGGATAAAATATGAAAAAAATCATGCTCTTATCGGCAGTTATTTTATTTATTGGAACAATCGCCGCGGCACAAACAAAGGCAGCGCCCGCATTTAAAGTCGAAGAACAAAGCTTTCAGAGAAACGGCATGAAAATATACGGAAAGCTTTTTCTTCCCGATAGCGAATCGCCTGTGCCCTTAGTCATTCTTTCACACGGATTCGGCGGAAACCACGGAGGCGTTAAAGGCTATGCTGCGGCTTTTGCAGAGCATGGAATTGCTGCATACATTTTTGACTTTATCGGCGGCGGCAACCATATCAAAAGCGATGGAAAAATGACGGAAATGTCGGTACTTACCGAGGCCGAAGATTTGACGGTCATTCTCGATAACTTAAAAGCCGACTCTCGTTTTAAGCCTGAACAAATCTTTTTATTCGGAGAAAGCCAAGGCGGATTTGTTTCAACCTATATCGCAGCACTGCGCCCCGCCGATGTAGCGGGCTTGGTTTTATTATATCCTGCTTTTGTGTTGCATGATTACATTCGGCAGCGCACTCCCGATCCGGAACGGATGCCCGACACAATGAAGCTGCTGGGAAAAATCATAGGCCGCATTTATAATAAGGATGTTCTCTCATTTGATATTTATACATTGATGCCCAAATATTCCGGTAAAACGCTCATCATTCATGGAACAGCCGACTCGCTTGTACCGCTGTCGTATTCGGAACGGGCGATTAAGACCTTCCCCAACGCGAAGCTCATAAAGCTTGACGGAGCAAAGCATGTCTTTTACGGAGACATGATGCAGAAAGCAGCGGAAGATGCGGTAAAATTTGTACAGAGTATAATCGCCGAGAAAAGGTCTCAGGGTAGGTAAAAAGTATAATGTGCGTACCGTAAAAATAAAACATAAATTGCATATTCACTTCCGGGTCAGACAAAGGGACTGAAACTTTATCTCGAGAGTAAAGTTTCAGTCATTTTCGCTGATATATACTTCCAACTCGGAATCGTCTTCGGGAAGGTCATCAACAAAGCCCGGATCCATGTGCATCAAAAACCGGTACTGACCGTTTGCATCCCGATATGTAACCGCTTCGCCGTCTTCGGAGCCGTGATACTCGCGAAAGACGGAAAAGCCTTTTTTTTCCAACACGGCTTTCACACGCAAAAAGTTTCTCTCGCGCTTTTCGATATAAGTTTTAAGTTCGTTGTTTCCGATTAAGTAGGCATCGACGAGAGTGCATCCTTCAAAGGTGTTTGCTTTCCCGTCATCAAAAGCTTCAACCTCAATCGCAATAGCTTCGGCTTCGTCATCGGCAAACGAAAACTTCGATAATGGAAATTTTTTCTTTCCATAAGCTATTTCAACGAGGCCGCCTAAGGCTGCAACATGCAATTTGCCTAAAACGCCATACTCATCGCCGGAATACACTTCAAAGCCCGGAATTTTTTCCAAAAAAGCTTTTATGTTGGCTTCGGAATCAAACGCTCCGATGAGGTGTTCCCTGCCGCTTTCCATCAATTTTAATAAAAACATTTTTTCTCCTCAAGGCACGGCTCGGCTTGGAGTACATGTGTCAACAAATTCAGCATAACCGTATTAAAATAATTCGAACAGAAGTATGCTGTTCCGATAATTTAGAGTTTCTGCATCATACTTTTCTTTTTTAAAAAAATCAACAGATTTTGTATAATTTTTATAGGAATTTTGTTAAAAGACTTAGGAAAAAGACTATGCGTTCTTTACCGATTATATCGTTTTTAGAGGATACCGCCTCTGCCCTTTAATTCAGCTTTAAATGTAAAATAATCGTTCTTCCTCCGTCATCGCATACCTTCATCGCAATACGGGTATAGAGTTTTAATTTACGCTTCAGCATTTTCCTTGCAGCAGTATAAAATGTCCGCTGCTCCATGAGCTCCAGACCGCATTTTTGTGCAAAAGCTTAGCCGTCATTTACATAAAAATACATCTGTGCTGAAGTATTGCCTGTTTTTTGCACATACTTATTCGCATATTTTATACCGATCTCATTTGTTGCATCAAAAATCAGTTCTCCTTTAGGAAAGTGCTTTTTTACATCCGACAAAAACTGCACAATTTTTTCTTCTCGGAAATATTGAAAGACGCCGGAAACAGTCAGTAAAGAAGGAAGCGAGGTATCGATGTGTTTAACCCATTCCAACTCAAAAAGATCGGCACCGATAAGCTTTTCGTTTTCTTTTGCACCCAAAATATTTTTGCGCTGTTCGATTACTTCAGGTAAATCGATTTCATAAAACATTGTACTGTCCGCCTGAAGCCGAAAGACAGCCGTTTCCAGTCCAGCACCCAGATTGATGATATTACATTTTTTATGCCGAGCCATAAAATTTTTGATTATCTCATCAAAATTATAATAGCGGGCAACCGAAGCCAGCATCGTATATTCGGAAGATGTGTTCCAAATCTTTTCAAGCGTTTTTGCAGGAATTTTTTCTTCCAATTCTAAAGCCGTTCTGTCATAAAAGTATTCAGGAAAGCGCTTAGATACATAAATCCGTGCCGCCATCGGTATGAGCATGGTATCGGCTACGCCGTTAAATTCTTTCATAGGTATTACCTCCTGATATAATAAATATACATGTTAAAGAGGGGGATATGTCAAGAGGGGTAAACTTTAAGCTCGGCGGTTTTTTAATTTTTTATCACGGTTTCATATTTTAAACCGTTTTTGTTTAGCCCTATAATGCCTGTCCATAAATTATTACAAAAGACACATATTTTTTTGTTTTCTAAGTTGGAGCCTGTTGTATTTTCTAAAACTTCATCGGTATTTAAAAACCAATTAAATTTAATCTTCTTTCCGCTATAAAAATCGTTTAGATATTTTTGATCCAAGAAAATTTGAGGTAATCTTAAATTTTCTGCCGTCTTAGGAGAAAAAGAAAACGCCTTTGCCCTTATTTCCGAAGAAGCAATTTCTTTTTGTTCATAAAACTTTTCCGGTGCTGTAGAAAAATCATTTAAAAGAGAAAAACCTGCCGCATCTTCAAGTTTAAAGTTTCCAACTGCCGTCCTCCGCAAAGCCCTAACATAGGCACAAGAAGAAGCTGTTCTTGCAAGGTCTCTTACAAGGGAGCGGATGTAAGTTCCCTTTGAACATTCCACGCTTATGTGGACATATTTTATTTTTAGCTCGGTGTTTGTATTTAAAAAATCCTTTTCTGTAAATTCCAAACCGCTATCGGTAATTATCCCTTTAAGCTCTATTTTAAAAATTTCTATTTTCCTCTCTGCAATCTCTATCTTTTCGCCGCTGCGTATTCTGTCGGAAGCTCTTTTTCCGTTTATTTTTATTGCAGAAAATTCGGGCGGTCTTTGAAGTATTTTTCCTAAAAATTTTGGAATACAATCTGCTAAATTTTTATAAGAAGGAAGGGGGGCCGTCAAAATGGGCTCGCCTTCGGGGTCGAGGGTATCCGTTTCCGTTCCGAATTCTATCCATGCTTCATAGGTCTTTTTTTCGGCTGAAATTATGTCGGCGAGGCGGGTTAATTGTCCTGTAAGAAGAACTAAAAGGCCGTCGGCAAAAAGATCTAAGGTTCCTGTGTGGCCTACCTTTTTTGTCGAAAGAGCTTTTTTTACCGCCGACATTGAAGCAAAGCTTGTAAGTCCCGCCTGTTTTGCAAACGGGACGATAAGGTTTTTATTTAATTCCATTTTTAAGGCAGGGCTTAATCGGCTTCCGAACTGCCGACATTTCCTTCATCTTCATCGGGATCGGTAAAGTACTCAAGGCTTTCAAGTTTATTTACCATGTCTATTCCTTCCTTTATACTCTTATCGAATATAAAGGTGAGCTCAGGACACTGCCTTATATGAAGCTTTTTTGCAAGGCTGGTTCTTATAAAGCCTGAAGCATTTTCCAAGCCTCTTACTCCCTGCTTTGTCTTATGCTCATCTAAAAAGCTTGAAACATAAACCTTAGCATAGGCAAGGTCTCCTGAAACGATTACTCGGTTTATTGAAAGAAGAGAAGAAACTCTCGGATCCTTTATTTTGCCGGAGCAAATAAGGGCCGAAATTTCTTCCCTTATCTGCTCGCCCAATCTTGCAAGCCTAAACTCACTCATCGGCTTCGGTTCCTTCTTCTTTGATCTCGGGAGCCTTGTATTTTTCGCTGTCGCTCAATTTTCGGGCAACCTGAATCATTTCGATAATTTCTAACTGGTCATCGACCTGTATGTCGTTAAAGTCTTCGATACCGATACCGCACTCAAAGCCTGCTGCAACTTCTTTTGCATCGTCTTTGAATCTCTTTAACGAGGAAAGTTTACCCGAGTGAACGACTATGCCGTCTCTGATAACATGGACTGCACAGTTTCTCTTTACGACGCCTTCAAGAACATAACAACCGGCAATTTTTCCGATTTTGGGAACCTTAAATGTATTTCTGACTTCAACCATACCGATAACCTGTTCCTTGATATCGGGGGATAGCATTCCTTCCATGGCAAGCTGAATTTCTTCGACAGCCTTGTAGATAACCGTGTATTTTCTTATATCGACCTTTTCCTGATCGGCCAAAATTTTAGCCTGAGGAGTGGGGCGTACGTTAAAGCCTATGATTAAGGCGTTCGAGTCTGCGGCAGCAAGCATAACATCGGAATCGTTGATAGCTCCTGCCGAAGCATGTATTACATTAAGTCTTATTTCGGGTGTGGAAAGTTTTTCCAGAGACTGCTTTAAGGCTTCTACGGAACCTTGAACGTCTCCCTTTATGATAACTTTAAGCTCCAATATTTCTCCGTCATGGATGGTTTCATAGAGGTTATCGAGGGTAACCTTCTTAACATTCCTTGAATCTTCAAAGCGTTTTAGCTCCTGCCTTTTGTCCGAAATCTGGCGGGCTATGCGCTCCGAATCGGTAACTTGGAATGGGTCGCCCGCATTCGGCATACCTTCAAGACCTAGGATTTCGACGGGCATACTCGGAGTAGCTTCATCGATTTTTTCGCCCCTGTCATTGAAGATGGCTCTTACGCGGCCTGAATAAATACCTGCAACATAGGGGTCTCCGGTTCTCAATGTTCCGCGTTGAACGATAATGGTTGCAACAACGCCTCTTCCGTGGTCAATGCGGGATTCTATAACCTTTCCTTCCGCATTGCATGTATAATTGGCCTTTAACTCAAGCACCTCGGCTTGAAGAAGGATTGTATCCAAGAGGTTGTCCAATCCCAATTTTTTTAAAGCCGAGATTTCGACAAACATGGTGTCTCCGCCCCATTCTTCAGGCATGAGGCCTAATTCCGAAAGGCGGGTCTTTACCTTGTCTACATTTGCTTCAGGCTTATCGACCTTGTTTACTGCAACTATTATAGGAACCTTGGCATCCCGTGCATGGTTGATAGCTTCGATGGTTTGAGGCATAACGCCGTCATCGGCAGCAACAACCAAAACAACTATGTCCGTAATTTCGGCTCCTCGTGCACGCATCATCGTAAAGGCTTCATGTCCAGGAGTATCGAGGAAGGTAATTTTTCCTCCGTGGGTGTTTACCGTATAAGCACCTATGTGCTGGGTAATTCCTCCGAATTCTCCCGCTATAACATTAGAGCTTCTGATGGCGTCAAGGGTCTTGGTCTTACCGTGGTCAACATGTCCCATTATGGTTACAACGGGAGGCCTCGGTTTCAATTCGGATAAATCGTCTTCCTTGCTTTCGATAACAGTTTCATCGTAAAGGCTTACAATCTTGACATCGCAGTCATATTCCGATGCAAGAATCGTTGCCGTATCGGCATCGATGGACTGGTTCATCGTAACCATCATTCCCATGCCCATAAGTTTTCCGATAAGCTCAGAGGCTTTTAAGTTCATCTTCTTGGCCAATTCCGAAACCGAAATCGATTCCATTATTTCTATCTGTTTAGGAATATTATGAATTTTTTCCTTTTGCTTTTTCTTTTGATTTAAAAGACGCTCTTCAAAAAATTCATCTTCCTTGTTTTTCTTGTTGTATATTTCTTTTTTGGCCTTGTGAGCTTTTTTATTTGTTTGAGCCTTGTTTTTTTCTACGGGAATCGGTGCCGGAGCTGCTCCCGGTCTTGAACCGCCGAAGCCTGTCCTATTTTGAGGCCTGTCGCCGGGTCTGCCTTGCGGCCTGCCCTGCTGTCCGCCTTGTCCTGTTCTAAAGCCCTGTTTTTTTCCATCGGAGTAGGCTCGTGCTTGGGCTCCGGAAAAATTGCTTTCGCGCCGGCGTCCTTGTCCTCCAGTTTGACCTTGTCCCTGACCTCCGGGTCTTTGCGGGCGGTTTCCCTGGCCGCGGTTATTTCTTCGGCCTGCGTCCGCCAAGTTACCGGCTTTGACATTGGGCCTCTTACTTACAAAGTCTATAGAATCCATGGAAGAAGCAGGCTTTTTTCTTTCGGGCTGTTTTTCGTCCTTTCTTGCCGTATCTTGAAAATTCCTTTCTTCCCGTCTTAGGTTCTCCTGAAATCTTTTTTCTCCTTGCGAAAAAGGAGATGCAGTTTTTTTATTTTCGGACCGTGAGGGCGCCTTTTTTAGTTCTTCACTTTTTTCATCCGATTGTCTTTCTTTAAATTCAGTCTCGGGCTGTTTTTGTGATTGAGCCGAAACCTTTTTCACCGAAACGACAGGTTTAACTGCGGGCTTTACGGCTGCAGGATGCTCCTCTGAAGGCGTGTCCGTCTTTTTGGATTTTCCGGCAGCACTTTTTGAAACCTTTACAACGACTTTCTTTTTAGAATCAGTTTTGACGGATTCAGGCTTAGCGTCTGCCGTCTTGGTGCTTTTTTTGTTGAGAATTACATCAGGTTTATTTGTGTTTTCTATATCCATATTACTCCTACTCTTCGTCCTCATATTCAAAAGCAAGATCTACCCCGCAGTTAGGGCACTTTGTCATGTCAATTGTAATTTTATGACCGCATTCGGGACATTCAACTTCCTCAGTCTCGTCCTCTGAGTCTATCTTGCTTTCCTCATTACTTTCGTCTTCATCATCCTCTACAACTTCAACGGCATTAGCTATAATGTCAAGAAGAGTATCCGCCATCTCTTTACTAAGCCCATCCAAAGCTCTTATTTCGTCATCTTCCATATTGATTAAGTCTTGAATCTCTTCAATATTGTTATTGTACAATATCGTAAGAATATCATCGGTAATTCCGGGAAGCTCGGAAACATTGGAAATCTCCTCGTATTCTTCACCTTCATCACTTGTGTCATCAGTGAATAAGTCTTCAACAGCCTTTCTGGCGTCTGTGTAAATATCCATTTGTTTAAATTGTCCTTCAGTTTTTACATCGATATTCCAGTCTACGAGGCGGTTTGCAAGGCGTACATTTAAACCTTGCTTTCCAATTGCCAATGATAATTGAGAGTCGGAAACTATTGCAAGGGCTAATCTTTTTTCTGCATCCAAGATCATAACATCCATAACCTCGGCCGGTGAAAGAGCGCTTTTTATATAGGCCTTTGGATCCTCAGAATAAGGAAGAATATCTATCTTTTCGTCATCCAGTTCTGCGATAACAGCCTGAATTCTGGCTCCCTTTGCTCCTACACATGCTCCTACCGGATCTATATCATCTCTATCTGTTGATACCGATATTTTTGTACGATAGCCGGGTTCACGCACAATATTATGAATGTTCACAACTCCGTTTTCAATTTCAGGAACTTCCAATTCCAATATACGCCTTACAAATTCTGCATCTGTCCTTGAAAGGATTAGCTGAACTACATTTGATTGTCTGTGTTTTTTTACTTCACGTACAAGGGCCTTAATCCTTGATTCTTCTCCTGCGGCCGTATTGCGCCCGAAATGGTCTCTAGGTGATTGGTATTTTTTGGGAAGCAAGCCTTCAACCTTGCCCAAATCTACATATATGTTTCCATTCCGTTCTCGGTGATAATATCCTATTATAATTTCTCCTACCTTTGTGCTATATTCAGCATAAAGGGAGTCTTTTTGCATTTCTCTAATACATTGGGTAGCCCTTTGCATTCCGACCCTGACAGAATTAATGCCGAAGCCTTTCGGGTCTACCTCTACTAAAAGCTCATCGCCTTCTTCACAAGCAGGTGCAAGTTTTTTTGCTTCTTCCAAGTCTATCTCAAAAACCGGATTCTTTGCATGAGCAGCTATTATTTTTTTTGAATATATTTTCCCGGTTTCTTCGTTGAATACAGCATTTGCATCGGTTCCGAATTGCTTTTTATATGAGGCTTTTAAGGACTGTTCTACAATATGTAAAACAAAATCGTCATCAATTCCTTTTTCTTGTGCAAATTCTCGAATTGCTTCAATTATTCCTTCCGACATTTTATATAATCTCCTTACAAATCTTTAAAATTTACTAAATATTACATCTAGCCTTTTTTATATTCTGATAGGTAATTTTAATGTTTTCATTACCGGAATCTAAAACAAGACCGTCCGAATTTAATTCCTTTATAATTCCTCGTCTCCAATCCGTAATACTGTTGTCCCAAATTTCGGCTTCCTCACCTATAAAAGCGTAAAATTCAACCGATCTTTTTACAATTCTATTTATTCCGGGAGAACTTACCTCCATTGTTATATCTTGTGAACCTATTAAGGCTTCAAGACGGGGCTGAAGACATCTATGTACCGCAGTGCAGTCTTTTATCCCAACTCCGTTCCCGGACTTTATAACTGCCTTTACCTGCCATCCATCCTTTTTATGAAAGACATTTAAATCTACCAGTTTAAATCCAAGCCCTTCGACAAGGGTTTCACATTCCATAAAATACGGAATGTCCTTTTTTAGAATAACTTCCACTCCATCCTCCGTATAAAATTATACCTGCATACAAAAAAGGAGCCGTTTGAACGACTCCGAATATATAAAGGATAATACATGTTCTATTGAGGATGATAGCATAAAAATAAAATATATTCAATACATATATATGGAAAAATTTTTAAAAATTTACAAAAAAAACATCTTTTAGCCTTTAAGACTATTGACAGTAATGGAAAATAGCTTTATAAGATAATTTATTATTACTATATTCTGGGAGGTCGGCCTAATGGAAAGAAAGGATTACATTAGCGATTCTGAGTGGAAACACTTTATGAGTTTTTCAGAAAATCTGGAAACGCCCTGTGTTGTTATCAACCTAAAAACAATCAAAAAAAATTATCAAAAGTTAAGAGAAAATTTCCCTTATGCGGATATTTTTTATGCGATTAAAGCAAACCCGCATGAAGAAATTATCACAATGCTAAATGAACTGGGTTCATGTTTTGACATAGCCTCACGCTATGAACTTGACAAGGTTCTAAAATTAGGTGTAAGCCCTGAGAGGCTCAGCTACGGAAATACCATAAAAAAGGCAAAGGATATTGCTTATTTTTATGAAAAAGGCGTTAGAATGTTTGCTACAGACAGTAAGGACGACCTTAAAAATATAGCTCAATTTGCTCCCGGTTCAAGAGTTTATGTGAGAATTCTGGTTGAAAATACTACCAGTGCCGACTGGCCTCTATCAAGAAAATTCGGCTGCCATCCCGATATGGCCTATGACCTTTGTATTCAGGCTAGAGATTCAGGCCTCATTCCTTACGGTATTTCTTTCCACGTAGGTAGCCAGCAGCGGGATATCGGTCAGTGGAATGATGCTATTGCAAAGACAAAGTACCTAATAGACTCTTTGGAAGAAGAAGAGGATATTAAGCTTGAAATGGTAAATATGGGAGGAGGCTTCCCTGCTTCTTATGTTACGCCGGCAAACGATTTAAGCGAATATGCTTCCGAAATTAGCCGATACTTAGATGATGACTTCGGTGAAGAGCGTCCGCGTATTATTTTGGAACCGGGCCGCTCCCTTGTAGGCGACAGCGGTGTCTTGGTAACCGAGGTTGTTATGATTTCGCGCAAAAACAACACAGCCCTCTTTAGATGGGTTTATCTTGATACGGGCCTCTTTAACGGTCTTATCGAAACCCTAAACGAATCCTTAAAATATCCTATCATTACCGATAAAGATGAAGGCTGCAAAAAATGGGGAGAGGTTGTTTTGGCAGGTCCTACATGCGACAGTATGGATATTATGTATGAAGACTATAAATACAGCCTTCCTACCAACCTTAAACCCGGAGACAGGGTATACTTCCTTACAACCGGAGCCTATACATCCAGTTATGCTTCTGTAGAATTTAACGGCTTTCCGCCTATTAAAACCTATATAATGAAGTAATTTTTGCTTAAAGAGGCCGGTATGATTAATTCTATATGGAAATATACTGCTTTAGTGATTTTTATACTCTGTATTTTTTCCTGTTCGAAAAACGAAAACAAGGATAAATCGGAAAAAATTGAATTAAATCAGCCGGCCGGCAAAATCTCTCAAAGTAAACCAGAAGAAAAAGAAGTAAAGGAAAATGAAGAAGCTTATCAAAAAGCTTTAAAAAATGCTGCTATCCTCTTAGAATTTGACTCAGTAAATAAAAAGATAAATATAAGTCTCAAGGCTGATCAAAATATTAAAATTGAGGGTGCCCTACCCTCAGAGGTACAGGCAGACGGCTCCATTCAGGAAATCTTTATCGCTAAAAATATAATTCCTGTTTTAGGTGAAATAAAAGAGCTTAAAATACATGATGCGGATATTTTAAAAGGGGTTAATGTTCAAAACGCTCAAAAGCTTAGGCTTTTGGATATTTCTTTTTCAGGCTTACAAAAAATTGATTTTGAAAATTGTCCTTCCCTCGAATCTTTAATTCTTGAGCACAATAAAAAACTTAACACGATTGATGTTTTGCACCTATCGTCGATAAAAGAGCTTTCCGTAAAAGCTTCGCCCATATCGGAATTGGTATTACCGGCGGATTCAAAAGGAAATCTATCCGGTTTAAAAGCTCTTAATTGTGCCGAAACAAAGATAAAAAAGATTGATTTTTCATTATTTCCCGA
Source organism: Treponema denticola (assembly GCF_024400535.1). NCBI lineage: Bacteria > Pseudomonadati > Spirochaetota > Spirochaetia > Treponematales > Treponemataceae > Treponema > Treponema denticola. The sequence goes on along the minus strand of NZ_CP038800.1, from coordinate 856,694 downwards.
GCTGGAATATTTAGATATCAGTTCCTCTTCTTTTGATTCAATTGATCTTAAAAAAAATATAAATCTTAAAAAGTTTTATTGTGAGAATGCGGGTTTAACAAGCTTGGATCTAAGTCAAAATAAAAAGTTAACGGAGCTTAAATGCAGAGGTAATCGTTTACCGGATTTAGCCCTTTTTCAAAATAAGGAATTGGAAAGGTTAGATTGCGGAAAAAATGAGCTTGATAAACTTTTAGTGAATTTTAATACAAAGCTGAAAAGCCTTTATTGCGATTCTAACCGTATAAAAGAACTGGATATTTCCTCTCTTAAAAGAATTGAAGAGCTTTACTGTCATCGCAACAAAATAGAAAAAATTCTCCTTAATTCCAATGCTAACTTAAAAACGATTTTTTGCTTTGAAAACAATATTTCAGAAAAATATATGCTCCAGCTTTTTAACTCTTTAAAAGAAGGCGACGGATATGATGTTAAAACTCTTGTGGTCTATGCCGAAAAAAATCCCGGCCTTACTTACAAATCAGATACCTACTTTGATCATAACTTTATTCCTACCGATGAAATGTTAGCCTCTTCATATTTTAAATTCTGGAAGGTTTATTTTACCCTTTACGGTCTGGAAGACATGGGCAGTATACTGGATTCTTTATTACAAAAAAATAAAGCTCAAGAATAAAGATGATAATCAGCGGTTTTAGGTTTTCATGCTCTATTGACTGAATTACTGTCTTTATGTAAAATGAACCATGAAAATTTGGATAAAATATCTTATCGGAACTACCCTTGGTATTATAATAGCAATTATAGCTTATTCAGACAGCGTTTTTTTTAATTCAGCTGTCGAGTTTTTATCAAATATTGCAATTCAATTCGGCCGTTATTCTTTATATCCCGTTTTATTCTTTGGTTTTACTTTAAGTATTTGTAAATTACGTGAAAGCCGCTCTTTACTCAAGCTCTCGATATACATAGCTGTATTTATAATTATTTCATCTTTTTTGACGGCTCTTTTAGGCTTGGTTTCCGTTTCTATAAGCTCACCGCCTAGAATTCCTATATTTGTAGAAGAAACAAGTTCGGTTGAGACTCTTGGAGTAATGGAATCCTTTTTACGCTTGTTTCCTTCAAGCGCTTTTGAAGCCTTTGTTGATGGGTTTTATATTCTACCTCTTTGTATTTTTGCGGGTTTTGCAGGAGCCGCCTGTGCAGTAGATAAAAATATATCAAAGCCTGTTTTAACCCTCTTTGATTCCCTTTCGAGAGTTTCTTATGCTGTTATGGCATTTTTTGTAGATATGTTTTCAATAGGTCTTATAGCAATATCCGTTAACTGGTTTATAAAATTTCAGGCAATGCTTTCTACAAAATTTTTTACAGGACTTATAACTCTTCTTTTAGTAGATTTCTTTATAATAGCTTTAATTATATATCCTCTAATCTTAAAAATAATATGCAGAGATATAAATCCTTATAAAGTGCTTTATGCTGCAATTGCACCTGTTTGTGCCGCTTTTTTTTCAGGAGATACCAATCTGACATTACCTATATTGCTGCGCCATTCAAATGAAAGCCTAGGTGTCCGCAGAAGGATATCTTCAGTTTCACTTCCTGTTTTTTCCGTTTTTGGAAGAGCCGGAAGCGCTATGGTAGTAACCATAAGTTTTATAGTTATTCTAAAATCATATTCCAGTTTAGGCATAAGTGCAAAGGATATGTTTTGGCTGGTAGGGATTTCGACATTATTTTCATTCTTCTTAGGCCGTTTCCCTGTAACGGGAACATATATTTCTCTTGTTGCCGTTTGTGCAATTTACGGACGAGGTTTTGAGTCCGGCTTTTTAATTTTACGCCCTGCGGCTTTTTTTATCGGTTCTATAGCTGCTGCTATTGATGCGCTTACAGCTATGGTGGGAACCTATATAATAGGCGATTTATCTAAGATGACTAATACACGCAATTTAAGGTTTTTTATTTAAAAAACCTTAAATTTAATATAGTTAAATATTATTGATAAAGGAAGACAAAATGAAATGTATTTTTTTAGGCCCTCCGGGTGCAGGAAAAGGAACCTTAGCGTTTGAGGTTTCAAAATCTTATACGATCCCCCATATTTCAACCGGTGATCTTTTTAGAGCCGCAATCAAGGATCAAACCGACTTGGGAAAAAAGGTGAAGGCTGTAATTGATTCAGGCGCCTTGGTAAGCGACGATCTTACAATCGCTCTTGTAAAGGAAAGATTGGATAAGAATGATACTAAAAATGGGTTTATTCTTGATGGTTTTCCAAGAACTATAGCCCAAGCTGAAGCTTTGGAAAGTATCATAGAAATAGATTCCGTCGTAAACTTTGATATAAGCGATGATGAAGTTATAAAACGCCTTTCAGGCAGGCGTATTTGTTCCTCTTGCGGTCAAAGCTTTCATGTGGAATTTGTCAAGCCTAAAAAAGAAGGCATTTGTGATTCATGTTCGGGCGAATTAATTATCCGTGCTGATGATAAAATAGAGGCAATTCAAAAGAGGCTTGAAAATTATAGGAAACAAACAGCTCCCTTAATCGACTACTATTCAAAAAAGAATTTAATAGTAAATATAGATGCCCGTCCGTCGTCTGATACAGTTTTAAATTCCTTTAAATTAAAATTCCCTGTAAAATAAGACCGGCGAACTTAAATGTTTATTCCCTGTCACGGACGATAAGACTTCGAGAAAGCTCTCTTTCATCGGCCCATTCGGAGCGAGCCTTAAAAACCTCGCTCCCGTCCGTTGACCTTATTATGGAGTGTATACAAACATTTTCAGCATGACTGGATCTGCATATAAGATCTTCTCCATACATAGCGGAAGAAACAAAATTGGTATCCAAGGTTTTTAAAAGTTTCCCTTTACAAAAATCTGCGCTCATATAGGACAAAATCCATCTCAAATATGTTAAGTTGTTTACATGAGAGTTTACATCGATATCTAAAAGAGTCGGGCGGAAGGATACTTCTATGTCCCAAGTTTCAGGTAATGAAATTTTTGCAAAGACCTTACCCTCAAGATGGTCATCATTAAAGCCTAAATTACCGAAAACTTTTGTGTCCGGTTTTACAGGCTGTCCTGTTTCCGAATTTAATATTACCCAGCATGAACTTGCCCGAAAGATCGGCATTTTAAGCTCTTTATATTCTTCCTTTATTGAAGATAGATTTTCTTCTCCTTCTTCAATGCGGATGTGTTCGGCAAAGGCTTCGTCTATAGACTTTTTTTTGCCGTTTTTTGCATAAAAGAATGCAAAGTCCCTCAAACAAAAAAAGCCTTTCGGTGTTTGAGCCCAAGTTTGGATTATTAAGTCATCCATCCAAAGCGGGTATTCGGTAATTTCAAAATGCTGCTTTGTGATAACCCAGGTTAAGCCCATCCTTTGTAAATGCGGAATTGAAAGTCCTGAACAGCTGTAATGTCCGGCCGCCAATTCTTGAACCAAAACGGCAAACTCCATCGGGGTAGCTCTGCATTTTCCGTCTATATTGCCTGTAAGAACCTTATGGCGTATGGTGTATTTATTATCGATAATCATAGGCGGAATTATAACAGTTTTTTTAAATTGTTTCTAGACAAGTTTTTTGTAAATACTAACAAACCGAAGCCCTATAGGTTTTAAGCCATCGCTTGACCGGAACGGTCCAATCGTCTTCGTGTGCACCCTCCAAGAGCAGGCGTTCAAACATAAAATGAATGTGAGCTCGCACTTCTTTTTTGTCCTGCTCAGAAATCGTTTCGGAGTCCTCAAACAGGCTGTTTATAATATTGACCCCGCTGCTTATAGTAAACCGGTCTTTGAGCACATAAAGCATCATATATATTGCCGCAGGAATACAGTTTACGCTATGCTGTTTTACATACAATACGCTTTCAATAATGTCCAGAGCTCCCTCTTTTAATTCCGCCGTATAGGTTTCCCTCTCTTCTTTGGTAAAATCGTCTTTTTTAAAAACTTCCGCATAATACACTGAAGCAAGAATAACGATGGAAACATGCAGGCTAGGAACACACAACAAATGCGGATCGAGGGCATGAATCATTTTGAATGCTTTATCTGCTTTATAATCGGGACGGTTTGTTGTAGTCATACAAAAGCGGTACACTCTTGCAGCATCGGAATAAGCCTTTTCGATAAGGGAAAGGTATTCAACACAGTACGGCAGGGCATTTTTTATGCCTATTCGGCGAAACAAAAAAGTCATCGGCCGAATCCAAAAATTAGTAAAGTTCAAATAGATTTGCACTTTTCCCGGTGTAAAAGGAACCAATTCGTCCAAGGGGTGTGATACATCCAAAACCGGAATGGACCTAAATCGCCATTTTACCGAAAACTGGAGCCAAAAAAAATCGCGTATTACAGTACGCAAAAAACGGAAAAGCACTTTTACACTTTTAAGCCGAAAGGGGATAATCAAATAAGGAAGAAATATACCGTAAGAGCCGATCGGCCTTACAGTCAGCCTTACGGCCGGCCGTAAGGCTGGCTCTTTTTTCTCTGCACAACCTTTTGCCATAAGCCTTATTATACTGAAAAGAGTACCGCTTTACAAGTATACGGTTCAATACTCTTCACACAGCTTGCCTTTTTTTTATTTTTTTAATATAATCCGGAAAGTTATTGCGGATGTCGTATAACGGCTATTACCCGAGCTTCCCAAGCTCGTGACGTGGGTTCGACTCCCATCATCCGCTTTATTTCTGCATGAAGGACAGCGTTTTTCTACTATTTGTTAAAGCGTGTGAAAATGCCGGCCTTTTGATAAAGATTTGATGATCAATTTTGATCTCAATAAAGGAAAAATATTATGAAAAGCTCTTTTCTTTACGGTTTAAAAAAAACGGTAATTCTGCTTTTAATTGCATTGTTTTTTATCGGCTGTTCCGGTAAAAATTCCAAAAATGCCGCTACGGAAATTGAATTTTGGTCATTTCCTAATTTTTCTTCGGAAAAGGGCACAGACGGCAGCTTTGAAAAAAGTCTTATCGAGGCCTTTCAAAAAGAAAATCCTTCCATAAAAATAAATTTCACTCTTATCGACTTTACCGACGGACCTGCTTTAATTGAAAAATCTATTGAAGCGGGAAACCCTCCCGATATTATTTATGATGCGCCCGGGCGCATTATCGTATGGGCGGATAATAATTTGCTTGAGCCTTTGGACGATGTTCTTGCAACCGAAAAGCCCTACATAACAGCCGGACTCTTGGCTGTTTCTGCGGGAAAAGACAGGCGGACATATATGTATCCTATGCACCAAGTTCCGTTTGCTATGGCGTTTAATAAAGAAATGCTTGAAGATTTAAATCTTATAGATTTACTGCCGTACAAACGCCGCGACCGCAGCTGGACTGTAGCCGAGTATGAAACACTCCTTAAAGCTTTGAAGGCAAAACTGCCGAGCGGAAAAACTCCCGGCGTTTTTTATTATAAAACTCAAGGCGGCGACCAAGGTACCCGCGCATTTTTAGTAAACCTTTACGGGGATGCAAACCTTTTAAACGGCGATTATTCAAAATATATTTATAATTCCCCGAATGCCGTAAAAAATCTTGAATGGACAATATCGGCTATAAAACAGGGGCTTCTTGCCGACGGAGCGGAGCTGACATCAAACGATGCCATTAAAATGTTTGTAGAATCCGATGCAGCACACACAATTTTATATTCGCCTCAACTAAATAAAATGAATAATGGAAAACGCAGTTATAAAGGAAAAAATTTTACACCGATTTATATGCCGTTTCCGAATGATACAGGCTCTCCTTCTTTGGAATTTCTTGCAGGCGGTGCCTGTATTTTTAAAAACGGAAATCCCGATAAAGTAAAAGCCGCTAAAAAATTCTTACATTTTGCGGCTGTAGACAAAGTGTGGGCACCGCGCTTGGTAGCGGCAGCCGGAGGTTTTCCTGCAAGCTCAAAAATAGAGCTTGAAATAAATGATGATGAAATACTGTATAATTCCGTTTTACAGCGCTTTTTCGGACAATATTATAATAACATAACCGGTTTTTCAAAAATGCGTGCATATTGGAATACAGCCTTAAAAGAAGCCGCTTCAGGAAAAAACATTCAAGATGTATTGAATAATTTTGTACGCAATTCCGACAATACATTAAAAAACTAGAATACATTTAATCATGGAGATAGAATGAAAAATAAAACCGTATCTACAGACAAGAAACTAAAATTGTTTTCTATAAAAAATAAAATGATAGTGGCCTTTGCTCTTTTTTCCGTTTCGATTTTAACCGTCTTATGTATCGTTTCGATAAACCTTGCTTCATATTTTTTGATGCGTAACACCGAATATTTTTTAGAGGAATTGGTTTCAAGTTCTTCAAAAATTTTAAATGAGCGGGCATCTTCTATTTTCGGAAAACTTGAAGCTTTTTCAAATACACCCATAATGCAGGAAGATGATGTTTCCTATAAAGAAAAAATCAAACTTTTTAAAAATGAAATACAAATGCAAAAATTATACGGATGGATTCATTTCGGCATCAGCGGAGCCGACGGTCTTTTATACCGCACCGATAACAAGGTTGAAGATGTTTCCGGCACTGAATGGTTTAAAAAAGCACTAAAAGGCAAATATGTAATTACCGAACCTAAGATGTCCGCTGAAGAAAATAAATATATTTCCATAGCAGCAATTCCGATGCGTGACTTGCAGGGAAAAATAGTGGGTGTTATAAGTTCTTATATTTTAAGCGATTCACTTTCCAATTTAATATGCGATATTATTGTCGGTGAAACGGGAAGTGCTTACCTTATAAGCCCGGATGGTATCATAATCGGAAACCGCCGGCCGGAAATTTTATACAAAAGTATTTTTACCGAAATTGCAGGAGACGAAAAAAGCGGTTTTAGCGTTTTTTTTAAAAAAGCTCTTGCTTCCGAAAGCACATCGGTTAATGTTTCAAATATAGGCGGAGTGCAGTATATTTCTGCAGCGGCTCCTATGAGGTATTCCGGATGGACACTGCTGCTTACCGCACCTTCATCGGAATTTATTTCGGAAAACGTTTTAAATTTAATACGCATTTTTATTATAATTGCATTAGCCGGTTTAATAACGGCAGTTGCCGTAGGTTTTTTTGTTGCATATAGAATTGTAAAACCGATTAACAGAATAACTCTCGCTCTTAAAAACATTTCGCAGGGAGAAGGCGATTTGACAATTAAACTGCCTACGGACGGCGGCGATGAGACAAGCGTTTTGTCTTCGTATTTTAATGAAACTATTTTAAAATTAAAAAACTCAATTCAAAAAGTCGGCTCCGATTCTAAAGAAATGAAAGAGGTCGGTTCGGATCTTGAAAGTAATATGCTTTCGGTAAGCGAATTTGTCGGCGAAATTACCGGAGGCATTGACGGTTTGCAAACAAGTTTTACCGAACAGGAAAAAAGTATTGCCGAAACCGACTCTTCAATAAATAGGATAATTATGACTTTAAAAGAGCTGAACGAAAGTATTGTACGGCAGGCATCAATCGTTGAACAATCTTTTGAATCATTTGACAAGATGACGCTCAGTATCGGCACTGTTGGAGGAAGCGTAAAAGAAACTCGCGAAGCGATTATGAATCTTTCTTCGGCCACCGACAACGGGCGTGCAACGCTGATAAAAGCAAATGAAATCTCTCAACGAATTGCAGAAGCTTCAGGCGGCTTGATTGAAACAGGATCGGTTATACAAAATATTGCCAGTCAAACAAACCTGCTTGCGATGAATGCGGCAATCGAGGCCGCTCATGCCGGTGAAACGGGAAAAGGCTTTGCGGTAGTTGCTTCCGAAATCAGAAAACTCGCTGAAGAGTCAAGCGTTCAAGGAAAGAAAATTTCCGTAACACTTAAAAATTTAATCGGTGAAATTGAAATGCTTGCAAATTCCGCATCAAGTGCAGTTGAAAAATTCAATTTTATTTCCGAGTATTCAACTGATGTAACCGATTCGATTGAAAGCGTCGTTCACGCTATGGAAGAGCAAGAACAAAACGGAAAAGCGATTTGGGAAATGATTAAGGATATCAGCGGTATGACAAGCGGTGTAAAACAAAGCTCAGGCGAAATGCTCTTAGGCAGCGAAAAAATTATTGCCGAAACGGACAGGCTCGGCAATCTAACCGAAGCTCTGCGGGAAAATATGAATAAGATTTCATCACAAGTCGATTTAATAAATGAAGCTACAAAGGAATCCCTTGATATTGCCGTAAAAAATAAACAAAGTATTGACGGACTTGTCGTAGAAGTAGGCAAATTCAAAACCGAATAACAACAGCAAAAAATGCCGATTAAACCGGAAAACAGTTTAATCGGCATTTATTCAATAAACGTTCTCTATTCTTTCCACACTAAGCGGAAGCCTACGACATCGTAACTATTATGAGAACTATCGCTATCCCGTTTACCGGTCATGCAGCCGTAGACGGCATCATTCGTATTTTCAGACCAGTTGCCGCCGCGCAAAACGCGTTCAGTATCGGCGGATGATAAGGAGCCGATCGGATCTGTTACCGAACCGGAAGATAGTGTTGTAGAATACCTATCCCAGCACCATTCGGAAGCATTACCGCTCATATCGAAAAGCCCAAGTTTGTTCGCTGCCCTGCTTTTGACAGCAGCTAAACCGGTTACGGCCGGGGACTGTGCTACAAAAGCCGAACCGTCGTAATACTTGTTAAAAACCGCAACCCGTGCCGTTTCAGTACATAAGCCAGTAAAGTTTGGAGACCCAGCCATACCTTCAAAACCGATAGACTTTGTCGCTCCGCTTGCAGAATTCACTTTGGTCAGATAAACACCACTGTAGGATTCGGCATTTGTACTATCGGTACCCTGATAACGGGCGGCGTATTCCCATTCGGCTTCGGTCGGTAAACGGAAGCCTTTTTTAGATTGGTCAAAATGGACATTATCCGCGTCATATGCATCTTTCAGAGCTTTCGCACCTGAAGCCGAACTTTCTCGGTATACACAGTGTTCGGTAGTCCCGTATGTCAGTTCGGTATAGGCATTGCACCACACGATGCAGTCGCGCCAGCTCACCTTTGTTATAGGATGTTGTACAGAGGCAGGAGGATTTTCTTCATACCAGTCTTCGTCAAATTCAAATTTATACCAGTTGTCTTTTGCCCATTCATATACGGCATTCCATGTTTCTACGGTAACTTCGTTTTTACCTATGAAATAGCTGCTTAGGATAACATCGCGGCCTGCAGGGAAAACACCATTCCATGAAGCATCGGCACCTGCAGGCAACGGACAGGACGGATTTTTGCCCGTGATAGTTGCCCTGTCCACCTTTACCCCTTCGGAAGCGGGAGCGGGCGGCAATTCTTCGCTAACCGCATATACAATTGTATCTTTCTCAAAGATCGTATCATCGTATATACCGCTCCCATCAGCGTTGTCTATTGCCCAGCGTGAAAGCCTATAGCGCGGATCATAACCGGTTATTTTACTTATCGCCTCAGCCTCTATCGTTTCCCATTTTACACCGTCATCGGCAAGGAATTCATTGGCTGGAGCAGGTTTAACCTGAATATGTTCATCGCCTTTTACGGTTATTTTTACCTTATCGGGCTTGGAAACGGCATATATCACCGTATCTTCTCTGAATTTTTGTGAATCTCTAAGATTGTGCCCGCCTGCATTATTCAGCTTCCAGCCTTTCAGTTTATAACCTGGTTTATAACCGAGCAAAGCTACAACGGCGGCTTTGTTATCTTCCCATTTTGAATCGTAGAGAACTCTATGTGTATTCGGATTCGGCACAATAATATTGGTATCGCCTTTAATAGTCAGTATAACATGTGTCCGTTTTGAGATGGCATACACGGTAGTGTCGGCGGTAAATGCATGCGTAGGCTCTATTTCCGCACCGGTTCCGCCGCTGTTAAGTTTCCATGCGGAAAAGGTATAATTTGCATCGGAACCTGTTATCAGATTATCGGCGGTGCCCCTTATTTCCGACCATGTGACACCGTAATCTCTTTTTAATTTATTCCGATCGTCTGCTGTTGCTATGTAGGTGTGACTGTCCCCCGCAATGGTGATGGTTATTGTTTTCTTTTTCGACACGGCATAAACGGTTGTGTCCGCATTAAACTGATGATTATCAGGTATATCCTGTCCCAATTCATCGGTCAATTTCCATGTATCGTTTTCATAACCGTCAGCGTATTTTATTTTATTGGCGGCAAGCGCTTTTGCATGAGCCCATGTTTCATCTTTGTTTACGTTGAATGTATGATTTGTTTCTTTATGAATAATATGTGAATCCCCCGCAACGGTTATCGTTACTTGTGCGGGATGCGGAGCCGTAATCAGCTGTGATTCGGCATAAACAGTTGTGTTTTCATTGAATTGATGACCGTCAAGAATAACCGTACCGGAAGCATTGTTCAATTTCCATGTTTTATTTTTATAGCCGCCGGTATAATTTATCTTGCCGTTTGCTAACAGTTTAATCTCATCCCATTTTGTACCGGGAACTACTTCAAAAGTATGCTCGGCTTTAAGCGTAACGTGTTCATCTCCTGCAACGGTTATCACAATTTTCGGTTTTGGAGGCGTTATGGTCTGTTTTGTTACAAGAAAAACCGTTACATTTTTATTAAAAATATAATCATCGGTTAAATTCTGACCGGAGGCATTGGTAAGAGTCCATTTATCGGGTTCGTAATTTTCTTCACATTTACCAATTTTGCCTTCAGCCTGAGCTTTCAGCTGGCGCCAGGTCTTGCCCTTTTCAACTTCAAACGAGTACTCTGGTTTGAGGCTAACATGAATATCTCCCGCAACGGTTATAGTTATTTTCGCAGGAGCAGCATGCTCTGCAGGATTTTTGCAGCCTGCAAAAAATGCCGTAAACATTATAACAGCTGTTGTAATCAATAATATTTTTTTCATTTCTTTATATCTCCATATTTTAAGGTTAATTCACACAGATTAATTTTACACAGATTAGTTATAATAAATATAATGGATATTTTCTAAAATATCAAGTGAAAGAAACATTCTTGCAGAAATACCTAAATTTCCGTCTAGAAATAATAGGTCTATTTTTTATACAGCTTAACAAGCCGCACGACAGTCAATTTATTTGAATCATCAGGCTATAAATACAGTCCGAAAGATAAATAATTACAAGAGAATATATAGCGAATGGGAAAGTCTATCTTGCTGCTATTATAACGGGAGCTCGTGAAGCTCCAAACACGAGCCTCTTTATCTTATCCGATTATGCCGATTTTGTAAGCATTTATTCTTTAAGCTTACTGTATTGCATGTCTTCCTGAAGGAGAAGCCGAACAGCGTATACCGTAGCTGGTTACAACTCTGTCTCCCAAAATTTTTGTTTCACGGCCGCAATGAATACAATGCGAACCATCCGGTATAATAGAATGTTTTTTTGATACGCTTGCAGGACAATTATATCCGTTATCGTCACTTTCCAAGTTAGGGCCTACAGGCCTTACATCTTTTCCGCAATATTTACACTTCATAAAAATAACTCCTGAATTTATCTTATTTTCGGCATTATAACAGCCTTACATTAAAGACAGATTCTAGTATTTAGTTACAAAACACCACAATATCCGTAAATTAAGGTATAGTTTAGAATTTACTCAATTTTAAAAACATAGTCAATAGCATTATTTCTTAACTACTCGTACTCTTTTCCTATCAGCTCCCGAAAATACTGAGAACCGCTCATAAGCTCTTCAAAGGTGCCTTGCGCTTCGATGCGGCCCGCATGTAAAAGCAGAATGCGGCCTGCGGATTTTATCGTAGAAAGACGGTGTGCAATTATTAACACTGCACGGCCTTCTTTTAAACTATTGACAGCCTCATTTATTTTGCTTTCGTTTTCGGAATCGAGGTTGGCGGAAGCCTCATCTAAAACGAGGATGGGGGAATCTTTTAAAAAGGCTTGGGCAAGGGCGATACGGCTTTTCTCGCCGCCTGAAAGACGCACAGCCCTTTCTCCTACGATTGTGTCCCATCCGTTTTCAAAACGCTGCCGGATATCCTCAAGCCGGGCCTTTCTAAGGGCTTCTTCCAATTCCGCATCGGAGGCGGTTTGTTTTGCAAGCCGTATATTTTCTTTTATGCTTCTATTGAATAAATAAATATCCTGAGGAACTACCGTAATTAAATTACGCAGCGTTTCCAACGAAAAAGATTTAATATCAATTCCGTTAATGGTTATGTTACCCTCATCAATATCCCAAAAACGCTGTAAGAGTTTTGCAGCCGTAGATTTTCCTTCTCCCGAAGCGCCCACCAACGCGAGGCTTTCCCCGCTTTTCAATTCAAAACTTAAACCCCTTAATACGCTCTTATTTTCTTCTTCAAAAGTGTGCGGATATTTAAAATGAACATTATCAAACCGTATTTCAAGATTTTTCGTATTAACTTCTTCATACCGTATCTTTCCCGAATCTTCTACGGAAGCCTTCATTTGCAATAAATTAAAAATCCTTTCAGCCGACGAAAAAATAATACCGAATTTATTGCTAACCGCCATTACTTCCAAAAGGGGTCCATATATAAGCCCCGTTATAATAAAAAGCGGCAAGAGCCAAACAGCCTCTATTTTTGATGCAATGACCAAAGATATAATAATTATTTTTGAAGTCAGATTTGCAAGACCTATAATTAAGTCTACAAGCCGAACTTCTTTGCCTGCCCGTATTGCATAGTCCAAAGAAAATTTATTATAAGAGTCATTAATGCCGAATATTGTTTTTAAATATTCTTTTTGCCTGCGGAAAGAAATAATATCCTGCAAGCCCTGCACACCGTCTACGATTGAAGCATTGAGCTTTCCCATTTCTTGAGCCAAGGCTTGACCTTGCATATTCGATTTTTTTGAGTTGACAACAGGGATACATATTAGGGCAATTATAAACGGAACCATTGCAGCGGAAAGATATAAGGAAAAATATCCCATAATAATAAGGGCGGACAGGGGAACCACAAGGGCGGTTATCATTTGTCCCAAGGTATGCGCATAAAACATTTCAAGCATATTTATATCCCGCATAACAATATTTACAATATCGCCGCTTTGTTTTCCTTCCATACCGCCGGGGGCAATTTTGTCGATAACCTTATATGCCTCATTCCGCAGATCCGCAAGCACCTGATATGCTATATCGTGGAAAACATAGATATCCAAAAAATGAAATATGCCTCCCAATACAATTATTACCACTGTAATAATAAAAAGAGTTTTTACCTCATATACCCTGCCGGTAATTCCTGCGCCTACCATGTACGAAACCAAAAAGGCAATTGCAACGGGTACTATCTTGTATACGATATTTATGATAGCGCCGAAGAAAAATTTTATGCGGTAATTTTGTATATACCGGCTTAAAACAAAAAGATAATATGCTCTGTTTTTTTTCTTATTCATTTATTTCTCCTTCAATTTAATCCTTTAATTGACTACCCATAATGGTACGGTACAATTCGGAATCCCGTACCAATTCTTCATGAGTTCCCTTTGCTTTTATCCGTCCATTATCTATTAAAATGATTTGATCGGCAGAACGGGCTGTCGATAAACGGTGCGCAATAACGAGGGAAGTTCTACCTTTCCGTAATTGCTCAAAATTATTCAATATGATTTTTTCATTTTTGCTATCTAATGAAGAAGTCGCCTCATCAAATATTAAAATAGGAGCATCTCTTAACCTTGCACGGGCTATGGTTAAACGCTGCCGCTCTCCTCCCGAAAGACGGGTGCCAAGTTCCCCCACGGAGGTTTTATATCCCTTAGGCAATGAAAGAATAAGGGAATGAAGGTTTACCTCTTCCGCAGCCTTTTCAATTTCGGCGATTGACGCATCTTTTTTGCCTGTTCTTATATTGTCTTCGATAGAACCGAAAAATATATGAGGATTTTGCCAAACGGCAGAAATTCGGTTTTGAATAATCTCTACATTTTCTTTGTTTAATTTTTCATCCCCTATAAAAATACTCCCCCTTGCAGGAAGATAAAAGCCTGCCAAAAGCTTTGCAATGGTTGACTTACCGCTGCCTGAGGAGCCGACGAGGGCGGTCGTTGTGCCGTGCTTAACGGTAAAAGAAATATCATGTAAGATTTCTTTTTTATCATAAGCAAAATCAACATTTTCAAAACGGATATCTTTAGAAAATTTTGAATCCACGGTGTCATCCCAAAAAGGAAGCGCTTCGTTTTCTATTTTTTCTTTTAATTCTTTATAAGAGTAAAAGTCCGCTTTATCCAAACGAGGGGCTTTATACAGGGAAAAATCGAGCGGGTCTTCGAGGAATTGCCCTATGGTTTCAGAACTTGCAAAGCCGTCAAAACCGAAATGCCACGCTATAATGAGTTTAAACATAGGGAAAAAACAAGCCATCGAAAGATAGAGGATGTAGAGAATGGTAAGGGCTCCGGTTTTTCCTTGAGAAAAACGGAGGGCTGCAACGGCAACGGAAAGCGCTTCGCCTAAAAGAACGAACATTTGCATAAAGGCGCCTTGCCATACGGTGGTGCGCAGGTGAACCATTGTAGCCTTGCGGAAATGTTCTCCTTCTTTTGCAATTTTTTTTACCTGCAAGGCATTGGCATTAAAGGCCTTGAGTGCCGTAACACCTTGCAGGCTGTCGATACATTCCGATAAGTAGCGGTCATGCAGCTTCCATTCTTCGAGGCCGTGTTTTTTCATAACCGGTGCAAACAGCACGGGGCAAAAAATCATTCCCACTGCAGCAACCAAGGCCGTTAATCCGCTTGCCCAATCCAGCCGGAACATAAAGCATAAAAGCAATATAATATTTATCAAGGTTGAAACGGCAATGGGAAAGTATGCCGTGTAATAGTTTTTTACCGCATCCACACGGAAGGTTACCATCGAAGTCATATCACCCGTTCTTTTTTTGTTCATATAGGCAGGCCCCGCAGCAAATAATTTTTGCATGACGGATGAGCGTATATTATCCTTTATACCGGCTCCAAGTTTTTCGGATATTTTTGTTTTGGGGGATGCCAAAATAAATTTAAGAACAAGGCAAACACCTATCAATATAAAAACTTGATTGATGTGCGAAAAAATTAAAACGCTTTTTTTATAAAGCAGCATGTGGGTAAAAACCGCACTGCACATCATAATAACGGACTCCAAAAGCGTATCGATAAGATGGATAAGGCTTATGAGCCCCGCTTTTCCGTAAAACCCTCTTATAAATTTTAAAAGATAACGATTAAAAAACATATTTACTCCTTAAATCATAAATAAACAAACTTATCGGCAATTAACGAAAGCATTTCCAAGTCGTGGCTGATAAAAATATAGGCCAGCTTATTTTTTTCTTTTATTTGCAATAACAGACGAACAATTTTTGCCTGCACGCTTGTGTCAAGCATAGAAGTCGATTCGTCAAAAATAATAATTTTAGGCTCCAAAAGTAAGGCGCGCAATATTGAAAATCGCTGGAGCTGGCCGCCTGAAACTTCCTCAGGATACCGATTCAGGAGGCTTGCATTCAGTTGAAGCTCATGCATCTTATCTACAATCTTTTTTTCAAATACGGTTCTTTCAGGTTTTGCCGGTATAAAATGCCGTATCTCGTTTAAACTGTATGAGAGCGTTTTATGAGGATTAAAAGAATTTTCAGGATTTTGCATAACCAACTGAATACAGGTATGCAGCTTCTTATCCCGTTTTAACAGGTGAACCGGAACATCGTTAAACAAAATGCGTCCCTTTTCCGGTTTTAATAAGCCCAAGATACAGTGCACTGCAGTGCTCTTACCCGAACCGCTTCCGCCCGTAATACCGATAATTTCATTTTCGTGCAGCTCAAAACTCATATCTTCAATGATAGGTTTTGCGTTTTTATTATAACAGTACGATATATGTTCAACCTTTAACATTCACACACCCTCACAAAATGTTCATCGTCTATTTTCATCATCCTTGACTGAATATCCCCGCTGTTGCTGATTTCGTTTAAATCCCGATCCAGCAGAGGAAAACCGTCAAAGGTTTTCATTCCGCGTGAAGGAAGAGAATCCAATAAACGTTTAAAATAGGGATGGATGGGATTTTTAAAAAGCTCTTTTGTATTTCCCGTTTCATATATCAAGCCGCCATGCATAACCATAAGAGAATCGGAAATCTCTTCCGCCATTTCCAAATCATGGGTTACCAAAACTATCGTAAGCTTTTTTGTCTTATGGATATTTTGTATCAGCGCTATTGTATCCTTGCGTAATGCGTTGTCCAGCCCCTTAGTCGGCTCGTCAAGAAAAAGTATTTCAGGAGACCCTATCATTCCCAGCGCAATTAAAAATCGTTGTTTCATTCCGCCCGATAATTGAAAAGGATAGAGCTTGAGGATTTTTTCAGGGGGATTAAGTTTTACTTCTTGTAAAAGAGCGCATAATGTTTCATCGCTGACCGATTTCGTTTTCCATGCAAGGCGGAGCTGCTGCTTGCAGGTAAGTAGAGGATTAAGGGCGGAGGCCGAATTTTGCAGCACAAAGCCCATTTCATTTTTACGGATAGACTGCTTTTCAGCTTCTTTAAGCGTATAAAAATCCCTACCCTTCCACATAACCGTTCCCGATAAACAGGCGTGAGCCGGTAATAGACCTCCGATAGTACGTTCCGTAAGCGATTTTCCCGAACCGGTTTCACCGGTAATACAAAAGATTGCTCCCTTTTGTACCGTAAAGTTTAAATCCTTTAACACGGGTTCGGTTTGTTCGGGGAAGCGTACGGATAGGTTTTCAACATGTATAAGTTCCATTTTTCCAATTTACAAAACAAGATGTTTTGCTCTCCGTTTTTCTCCTGCCGTTCTAAACGCTTCGGATAATTGGGTAAAGCAAAGAATGACGGCAAATTGCAGTAAGCCCGGACAGAGCACCGTCCAAGGCGCAATATTCATGTAGCGTATGGATTCCTGCATGATAAGACCGATATCGGCATGGGGAGGCTTTACCCCGAAGCCTAAAAACGAATACGCCGATATTGATAAGATGATATGTCCTAAAATCATTCCGGTTTGCGGCAGCATCAGCTTAAAACTTTGCGGTATTAAATGATAAAAGATAATACGGTTATCGCTTGCGCCGAGTATTTTCAGGTTTAAAATAAAATCGTTGTTTTTAAACACTATAATTTCGGCCCGTATTAAACGTATCAATGAAAAAGAACTCATAATTATCACTGTTATAACCATTGTTTGAGTTTTTGCACCGAATACGGCAGCCAAAATAACAAGGGCTATCATAACGGGAAAACAGAGCAAAAAATTACTGATATGAAAAAACGCTTCATCTGCAAGTCCGCCGTAATAAGCCAAGACGGATCCCGCATAAAGGGCGATCATAAATGAAAGGGCAAAAATAGCAGCCGCCAAAAGGAAAACGGAAATAAAACCTTGCACGCTCCTTAAAAAAACATCTCGGCCGAATTGATCCGTTCCGAAAATGTGTTTAAGCGAGGGGCTTTGAAATTGTATATCGGGGTTAGATGCATTCGGCTCAAAACACAAGGTAAGAATACCCATAATAACTAAGATCAAAAGAGATACGGACAACCAGAACCGCAAGTTTTTATTTTGCATATAGCTCATGGGCTGCCCTCCTATCCATTTTTATATAATACATATCCGCAAGAAGGTTTATCGTAAGCACCAGCGTGCCTATAAATAAAATTCCGCCCGACAGCATAATATAGTCTTTATCGCCTGAGGCATTAAACATTAAAAGACCGAATCCGGGTATCGAAAATATTTTTTCGATTAATACCGATCCTCCTAATAAAGCGATGATATCGATTGCCAGAATAGCAACACAAGGAGCGGAAATATTTTTCAGCACATGGCCGAATAGGATTTTTCGCGGGGACAAGCCCTGCGCCCTTGCCAATTCGATGTAGCCTTCCTGCAATATCAAGGCGGTCTTAGTTTTTACTATCCGCATAAAATAACCCGAACCCATTATACCGAGTAAAACGCCGGGTATGAGTAAACTTTTTATTCCGTGGTAGCCTATTACAAAATGCAGTTTTAGTTTTGCAGCGCATATCCATACTACCAGTAAGGCAAGCCAAAAGGAGGGAATACTCATCGAACATATTCCCCACATTTCCGTAAGCTTATTGAGAGAAGGCTTAGCTTTCCATGCAGCATACATGCCGAGCGGAAAACTAATGCAAACTTGCGTAAGCAATGCGATAAAAGCCAATATAAGCGTTTTTAAAAAACTTGTCTTAATTTCGCTTACCACACTGTAGCCGGTAATAAGGCTCTTTCCTAAATCGCCGCGGATTATGCCTTTTAACCAGTTGAAATAGGCTTCTTTAAAGGGAAGGTTTAAATTATGCTCGGCTGCATACTGTTCTGCCTGTTCTTCGGTTATAAATGTATCCGTCTTATATTTTAATATGATCATAGCCGTACTTTCCCCGGGTGCAAAATACACCACGGAGAAAGAAAGAGCCGTAATTGCCAATAAGTACGGGATAATGATAACCAATCTTTTTAGTAAAAACGTCCTCACCCTTATTTATCCCATTGGACGTTTGATAAATCTATTTTATACACGCTTTTTGAAAAGTTAAAACCGCTTAAATCCTTTTTATAAAAGGCCCTGCGTGTTTGTGTATAGAGCGGAATAAAGGGATACTCTTCCCATTGAATGTCCCAGTATTTATTAACTGCCGTTTTAAAGGTTTGTAAATCGGCTGCATCCAATATTGTTTCGGCAGTTTTAATTGCTTCAGGCGTAATACCGAAACTGAGACCTGAGCCATTGTAGTTTGAGTGAAGCCCTCCGGACTTTAATGAACTTATTAAGGGTTCAAACCACGAAACGGTAAAACCGATGTCCCATGCTCCTTGTTTCATTTTTTCAACGACGATAGGCCCATTTACAGCTTCGATAGTTACTTCAATACCTATTTCTTTTAAAGCATTTTGAACAAAAACGGCGATGTCTTTTCGCTGAGGAGCGGTTGAAGAAACATAGGTAAGGGAAACTTTTTTACCGTCCTTTGTAAGAGCTCCCTTATTCCATGTATAGCCTGCCTTTGTTAGTATATCTTTTGCTTTTTGAAGATCATAGACAAAGGGCTTTTGGTTTTTAGGCCCGTCATCAAAAGAGGGATTAAAAAGATAACCGCAAGGATCTGCTTGTCCGAAAAAGAGCTCCTTTGTCAAGGCATCTTTATTTATAACATACTGCAAAGCATGGCGCAGCTCCTTATCTTTTAAAAAGTCTTTTTTATAGTTTAAGCCCATACTGAACACAATAGGGTATGATTTAGGATCTTGCAATAATTGTGTAAACTCTTTTGAGCTGCTCAGCTCATAGCTTACCGAAAGAGGAATGCTGCCTGCATAATGCTCCGTAATACCGATAACATCCACCTGCCCGGACTGCAAAGCTAACTTACGGGCATCGCCGTCGGGTATTACCTGCCAAATAAGCGTTTCCATCTTGTACGGTTTTTTATCCCAATAGTTGGGATTTTTAACCAGCACCGCTTTTACATCTTTTTCGTACTCTTTTAAAAGGTAAGGGCCTGAGCCGATGTACTCGGTAATGGTGCCGTCCTCCTGCAAGCATCTTGCGGGAATGAGCTGAATTTTTTCAAGTTCATCTACGAGAAAAAGAAAGGGAGATTTCATTACCACCTTTACGGAAGTTTTGTCTATAATATCAATGTGATCTAACTTTGACATATAGCTTCTAAACTGCGTCTTGCCTAAGACCTCAATCGATTTTTTTAAATCCTCGGCGCTTGCTGCCGTACCGTCCGAATAGCTCAGGCCTTTCCGCAAATGGAGTACAAATTCGGTACTCTCCTTATTTACCGTCCAGCTTTCAACTGCAGCCGGCTGCACCTTTCCCTCCGAATCTAAGACCGTGAGGCTATCAAAGACAAGGGTACCTGCTTCTTGGTTGCCTTTAAAATCGGCATGAGCCCCTAACACCAGCCGCTGTTCTTTTTTGTTTTGCACGCTGTCAGCTGACCTATCGCTGCAGGCGGTTATAAATACAGCTGCGGCAAATAACATTAATATTCCGGCTCCCATTACTAATTTTTTCATTATGTTACTCCTTTTTATAACTTGTAAGTTAGTTATTGCTAACTTATTTTAGGGGAATAAAAAGAAGTTGTCTAATCCGAATTTTGCAGAATAATCCGTTTTTCTTAAATGATTGAAAATTTTTTAATTATGTAATTTATCAAGCCGGATAGGGGCTTCCAATCTCCTAAATTCCTGCGGGGTAAGCCCCATCATTTTTTTAAAGGCAGCAGCGAATTAACCCGGGTTTTCATAGCCCTGCTCAAGGGCTATATCCAAGACGGTTCTATCGGTATTTTTCAAAAGAGAGGCAGCCTTATTCATTTTATATTCTTGTCTGTAAAGGCTGGGAGAGGTTCCATAAACCGATTTAAATATTTTTGGAAAAAGGTTATAATTTATATTTGACTGTAAAACCAGCTCCGTTATGGGAACCGAAGTTTTTAACATAGCCGCACATATCTTTTTTACAGCCTTAAGGGAGCTTTGAGGTATAAGCCCCTCGTATTTTCTCATTAAAATAAGTTCCGACGATACATGATAGATAAGTTCCATAATTTTTAATTGTATGAGGGGCTGATTATTTTGATCAAATAAATCGTACAGTTCTAAAAATATGTTTTCCATCTTATTATCCGAATCGGCATAATACCATTGTCGGGAAAGATTTAATTGGTAAGTCATAAGCTTAAAATCCACATGGCATGAGGAAAACAAGGCTTTAAGCCAGGGGGTAAATTTTTTATAGGAAAAGATAACGGATATACCCTCATATAATTCCGCCGGGATTGCAGACTCTGTAAGATTGGATAAAGACGAGGATATTGTCATCTTTCCCATTCCTCTGGAATGATAGGAGCCGCTTGCAAGCAGAGCTTCATAGCGTCCGTATCTGCAATGATGTACCAGTATATCCTCTTTCGGCGCATGAGTAGAGGGATAGTGCTTCCATGCCTGCCCTCCTTCGCAAAAATAATGTTCTATTATTATGCCGGGGAAAACCTCTATCCTGTATTCCGTGTAATTTCCGTTTTGATATTTTTTTATTTCAGTTGTCATACTAGGCTAACATTATACAAAAAAAAGGAATTTTAGGCAAGGGTTAGGCTAAGCTAAGGCTAAGGTTTCAACAACCCAATCTTTAATAGTCCGCTTTTCTTCATCAAAACTTGAGCCGACGGCCATGAGCTTTTTACCGCTGCCTGAAAATCTATCTGCATAATTTTTCTTTTATCTGTATTTAATCCTCCGTAGTTATTAGTTTAGAACAAGTAAGAAGGTCTATCAATTATCCGGAAGGCTATTTAGGATACTATCAACAAAATACTATTGACCGATCATAAAACCAATGTTACAATATAACTATAGTTATTACGAGGAGGAAAAATATATGAAAAAACGTATTGTATTATTTTTCATTTTATTGGTGTCATTCCGGATTTTTGC
This sequence comes from Treponema denticola, assembly GCF_024400535.1. Taxonomy (NCBI): domain Bacteria; kingdom Pseudomonadati; phylum Spirochaetota; class Spirochaetia; order Treponematales; family Treponemataceae; genus Treponema; species Treponema denticola. Next base: position 835,135 of record NZ_CP038800.1, on the reverse strand, counting down.
AGACTACAAATCCGAATATGACAATCTGCTCTCAGCAAGAAATTTAGTAGAGGGGATTGCGGCCCTCCTGCTCAAATGGGAAAAGGCAGAGCCCAAAAACCCTGAGCTCTACATTGCCTATTTTAATTATTATCTGCTTAAAGGTCAAAGGTCTACACATTCATTGGATACCTATAAGAAGGACAATACCAATTCATTGGCATTAGTGGATCAAAAAACAAATAAAATCGCAGGATATTTAAACAATAATATCTGGTATGAAAAAGAAGATGTCGATAAAGCCTTGTCATATTTGGAAAAAGGATTAAAATTCGGTAAAAACCGCTTGGATATGTATTTTGGAAGAATTCATATTTTAGGCGAAATAGGAGAATATGAAAAGCAATCACAAAAGATTATAGAAGTTCTAAAACTTGGAAAAGAGATAAATCATAAATGGCTTTGGAGCATGAATGAGGTAATCCCATCATCAGAAAGTGAACACTTTTTTCTAATTTCGATAAACGAGTATTATAAAGCTTGGCTTCAAAAAAGTCTCCCTCAAACCCTAAGTGCTGCAGAAAAAAACATGTGAAGCCCAATTGAAACTATATCCTAAAAATATCGAAGTACATAACTATTTGGCTTTGGCATATATCGATCAAGGAAAATTCAAAGAGGCCTTAAATGTGCTGTTAAAAGCCGATAAGCTCGCAAATGAAGATTATGTAATTATCTTTAACATAGGCAGATGCTATGAAGCCCTAAAGCAATACGATAAGGCAAAAGAATACTATCTTCGTATGAAAAAAAATCCCAGCAAACAAGTTCAAGACATGGCAGAACAAAAACTTTCAGAGCTAAAAAAATTAACCAAATAGTTTACAAAAAAAACGTGTAATCGGTACCAGGCAAAAACACCGATTACACGGTATCTAAACCCTTGAATTCCTATCAAAATATAATTAGAATAGTTTACAAAACCTTTTATGGGAGAAACAAAAATGCTCAAAATCGAAAAAGCCGGAATAGAAGATGCAAAAACTATTTTAGAAATTTATAACGATAGTCATAAGGTATTCGGAGATGTACCGGAGCAAGATATAATCGATACATTTGAAAATATGATAAAAACCGAAAATACATATATTCTATATGAAGATAATCAGGCAATCGGATTTATATCACTTAAAGATAAAAATACTCATGGGCTTATTTCAGCCATATACATCAAACATAAAATACAAAGGAAAGGATACGGTAAATACATTTTAAATTTTATTGAACAAGAAGCAAAACATATAGGTTTGGAATATCTTATACTGAAAGCTCTTAAAATGTTTGAATGGACAATAGAATTTTATAAAAAAAACGGCTTTACAATCCTTGATGAAAAGGAAGACAAGCTGCCGTTTATAACCGAATATATTCCGCCGGCAAAATGGGAAGCCGTAATGATAAAAAGGATAATAACATGCAAATAAAACCTATAGATTTTTACAAGAAAAACGGCTTAAAGAATATTCAAGATTATAACATATCTTGTTATGGAATATTAAAATAAAAAACATAAATAGTATTTTTAATTATGAAAGAAAACATTAAACCCGATACAATTAAAGACCTTATCAATTCACACCTTAAAAACGATAAGTTTAAAACCCTTGAACCGGTTCAACTGAAAGATCATACTTATACGGATTTATTTAAGGGAATAACCGGCAGCAATGAAACTTTTGCGGTAAAATTACGGCAGAAAACGGAGAGTATTAAAAATTCAATTAAATATTTAAATGCTTTAAATGACAGTGAAGACTTTATTTTAAAATATAAAAACCTCATTGAAACTGAAAATTACTATATTTTTATAAGTGAATGGCTTGAAGGTTGTCAGCCTACCAAAACCGATAGACATCTGATAAAAGATTTTTTTAAAAAACTTGCACATCTAAATTTAAATAACATATCTTCAAACTCTTTTTCTTCAATGTATTTGGACGGTAAAAGCTATCCTTCAATTGAAGAGATGATAAATGCGGAAGCCCTCCCCTATCTTGAAATATACAGGGGTAAACATGATAAAAAAATTATTAAAAAAAATATTGAAAATTTAAACCTAGGCCTAGGCTGTATTATCCTTGAAGACATGAATACGGGGAACATGCTTAAAACAGGAAAGGGAAGCTTAAAAATAATTGATGCCGAACATCTTACTTCCGGTTTAAACTTATATCAATTTGAACATATAAATATTCTAGGCTTAAATAAAAAAGAATGGTATAATATCACCGATGAAGCAAAAGAAGTTTTAAATGCATATTTTTCCGAAATAGGTGAAAGTAAAAACAAAGCTTTTTTACAAATAAAAGCCTTTGCAGTTTTAAGCTTTTTACGTGAGCTTTATTTTCAAGTTTGGCAAAACCAAAAAATAGACTATTCAGAAAAAGATAGAATTTTTGATATAATATTAAACTGTGGAGTTGAAGAGGTTCTTTAAATCATGAGTATAAAATCAATTAGTCTTACCGATAAAATTATTTCTCAAAAGGAAGTAAAAGACTTTCTTCAAAAAGCTGATCTCAACCAAAGAGGAAGTTTAATCGGCTTATTCGATAAAAAAAAGATAATCGGAGCAGGCAGTCTTTACACAAATTCTTTTCATCCATACAGAGATTATATAAATATCCATATCGATAAAGACTATAGAAACAAAGGATTGGGGTGCCGGCTTTTAAAAGCCTTAAAAGAAAAATCCGAAAAAAAAAGATTTCAAGTTATGTGTTCTTACGGTAAAGAGGAGTTAATTCAATTTTTACTTAAAGAAGGTTTTGTTTTAGCCCGCAGGTCATATAGTTTTGATCTAAAAAAAGAAGCTCAAAATATTTTTTTGTCAAAGGAAACTTCTACTGAATTTAAAAATATGCAGATAAAACCTTTTATAAATTTAAATTCAAAAGAAAAAGAAGAATTCAAAAAAATATTTTACTTTAATTATGCCGACACACACAAAAGCATAAACCCGCTCAATAAAGATATATGTATAAAAGAATTTTCAAATGAAATTTTAGCCGATTGCGATGAAGAAATGTCCTCATGTTTAATTTCTAATAACGAAGTATCAGCCTATGTAATAGTTTACATAGAAAAATTCCCCGAAATTGGCTACCTTGGCGGAAGAACAATAGAAGAAATCGAAACATATCTAAATTATTTTCAAGTTATAATCAATAATCTATTAAACGCTTATGAGCAAATTTATTTTGAAATAGATGATACCGATTATTATGCTTTTCCACTAATAACGGCCTTGCAAGTTAACTGTAAAGAATCGTATAATACTTATATCCTTGATTAAGATTTATCCCTCAAGTAATTTTTTTTCTACCTCATCGATTATAAAATCGGGAGTTGAAGCTCCGGCTGTTAAACCAACCATGGAATAAGAAAAAATCTCTTTCGGTATTTCAGAGGCATCTTCGATTAACCATGAAGGCTTTTTTGTGTCAACAGCGGTTTGAAAAAGTCTTTTTGTGTTTGCCGAATTTTTTCCGCCGATTACTAAAAGTGCATCAACTTCATAAGCTAATTTTTTTAAGGCAGCCTGCCTATCGTAGGTTGCAGGACAAATCGTATTAAAGACTTTTAAATCGGAAATCCTTTTCTTCAAAGCCGAAGCTATTGCCTCATATTCCGATTCCTTAATCGTCGTTTGAGCAATTAAAACGGCACTCCCGTTTACACTCAAAAAAGAAGGTAAATCTATTAAAGCAGCTTCTTCGGCATTTTGAACAATTAAGCATTTTCCTTCCGCATAACCTGCAATGCTTATAAGTTCTCCGTGGTTTTTATCTCCGGCTAAAATAACAAAGGCTTCTTCAGAATGTTTTTTTGCAAGGGCCTGACTGGCCTTTACTCTTGAGCATGTTGCATCTATCACCTTAGCCCCGCTTTTTTCCAGTTCGCTTTTTTTTGACGGAGGAATACCGTGAGCCCTTATTACGATAACAGAATCTTTATAGTCTTCATCTCCTGTAAAATTTTCAGTGTCAAGAATTTTTACACCCATTTGTTCTAACAGTAGCATTGTAGAAGGATTATGAATCAGAGGGCCGAATGTATAAAGACCGAATTTCTTTTCAGTGTTTTCTTTTGCTAGTTTAAGAACCGTATCAACGGCTCTGCGTACTCCGGAACAATAACCTAAAACTTCCGCACGTTTTACAACCATAAAAACCGCCTGCACAAAATAATTTATTGTATGGTTTCATCAATAAAAATACGCGGAACTCTTTTGTTTATATCGCATGTCAGCTCGTATGGAATGGTTCCGGCAATCTTTGCAAGATCTTGAGCCGTATTATTTTTAGGATGTTCTTTTGAAACAGGGCCGAAGATACAAACCTCATCCCATCTTTGAACCCACGGAGAAGAACCTATATCTATCATACATTGATCCATACAAATGCGTCCGATAATAGGAAAAAAATCTTTTCCTATTCTCACTTTTAATCCGCTAAGGGAACGCATGAGCCCATCCGCATAGCCTATAGGAAGAGTTGCAACAAAGGTTTCTTTTTCGGCTGTCCAACATCTATCATAAGAAACGCTTGTATCCTTTTCAATTTTTTTGATAAGCACTACCTGTGTAACAAGCTCCATTACAGGCTTTAAATCTATTAAGTTATTTAGCGATGGAGAGGGAGCATAACCGTAAACCAAGATTCCCGGACGCACCATATCGAACTGGGCTTCGGGATATTGAAGAACAGCCCCGGAATTTGCGGCATGAATTAATCCGGGATTAATCCCCGCTTTTTTTATTTCTTTTATTGAGTCCTTAAAAACAGAAATCTGTTTTTTTGTAAATTTAATATTTTTTTCATCGGTAGAATCCGAAACGGCAAAATGTGTACACACTCCTTTAAGCTCAAGATTTTCGGCACGGTCTATCTGTACCGCAAGTTTAACGGCTTCCATAGGGGAGCAGCCTATCCTTCGCATTCCGGTATCTATTTTAAGATGAACCCCGGCCTTCTTATTCAGTTTTTTTGCAAAACGGTTTAAATCGTTTATAAACTCCTCATCTATAACCAAGGGCTCAATATCGTATTTTAAAAGCTCAGGAATTTCTTCAAGCACGGGAAGACTTAAAGAAATAATCGGGGCTACAATACCGGCCTCTCTTAATTCGACAGCTTCCTGAATGGAGGCGACAGCCAAATAAGAAACCCCTGCCCTTATTGCTGCAACCGCAACCCTCACAGCCCCATGTCCGTAAGCATCGGCCTTGACCGGAAGACAAAGCTTTACATCCTTGTTAAGCCGCTTTTTTATTTCTTTAATATTATATTGTAAGTTATCCAAATGGATAATCGCCTTTGTCGCTCTCATAAGAATATTTTATACATTTATAAGATTTTATGCAAGACCGATGAAAATCGGACATCCGTGTCCGATTTTCATCTTCAAGTTTTAGCCTGCGGCTAAAACTTGCGAGCGTGGAATCACGGACATCCGTGTCCGTTTATGAATGTACATACTGAGTCCGATTTTCATCTTAGAGTCGATTTATGTAAACTATTGCAGCGTTTATTTTTTACGGCTAAAAATACGGTAATTAATATTTTTAAAAATCGGATATTTATTTTCACGATTGGAAAGCCATTTTGCATCAGGAGAATCCGCTCCAAGAGCTTCATAGGCTGCCGTAAAAGAATTAACATGTTCTACAAAGCGTCTTTCTGCAAAGTCTTTAAGCTGTGGATCATTTGCATACAGAGGCCAATATAAAGATTGTAAAAGAAGAACCTCTCTTGCAGCAGCATTTAAAACACGCTCTTTTAAACTGCCGTCTTCAGGGAACATCTCTACTAATCCTATCATTCTTTCCGTAATCTTAATTATATATCTATACATCCAGTCATTTTCTTTTGTTAAAAGTTCAGCAGCATATCCTGAAGGTAAAAAAGAAGAAAAAAACGGTTTAACTGTATAAAGCTGTTTGGACAAATTTACAGCTGCGGACGGAAAAACAGATTTTAAGCAATCACTATCATTTATTAACCTAAAGACTCTTTCAAGCCATATAAAACCTTCACACCATTTTTTTCCAAAAAACTCGGATGAAATAATCAAAAGAGAAAAAGGAGATTCGCAAGTTTTTGTTTCTTTTATAGCCCTTAAAGCTTCAGTACGGGAATTCACATAATCTTCGGCATCTGCCCAACTTTGTGAATGAGCTTTATGTATATCATAAGGAGTATCTTCTTCCTTTGACCAGTAGCGGAAACCGATTGCACGCCTTCCTTTTGAAGTCTCAAAAACGGATGCTAAATACTCTTCAGATAGTTTAAACCCTACATCATCTTTTACATCAATATAAACTTTATTTTCGGCAAAGCCGTCAGCCTCGTCATAAATAGAACGGCAGGCACAAAGATCAGTGGCTAAAAACTTTAAACCGTTTTTAGAAACCGCAGCTGAAAACACTCCTGCAGGAGGTACCTTATCACAAAGCAAAAAGGCTTCTGAGGAGACAACCGTATAATCATAGCCGTAGCTTCTTATAATATCATCCAAGCCCTCAAAATAAGCCATAGACGGAATCCAAAAACCGGACGGCACAGCACTAAAATGTTTACGGTAATTTATTTGTCCCATTTCCACTTGTGCAGCAATAGCTTCAGGCATATTTAAAAAAAACGGCAAAAAACAATTTGTTGCTGTGGTAGCCAAAAGCTCTATATAACCTTGTTGAGAAAGCAGATCAAACTGTTTTAACACATCGCCTCCGCAATCCTCAAAAATTCTTTTATTATCATTAAAACGTTTTAAATTATATTGAATAAGTTTTTTTGTATTTTCACATTCAGAAAAACGTTCAAGTTCTTTTTTTGCAAATTCTATTTTACGCTGAATATTAATTCGGTACCTATTCTGTAAAACCTTATCGGCAAGCATATCGCATAAAGCCGGTTCAAAAGCCGCACCCAATTTAAACGGAATATTATCCTTCTTCAAATTAGAACACATTTTTAAAATCGGAAGATATAGATATGACAAAGCATCAAAAAGCCATTCGTCTTCTACAAATCCTTCTTCAACCTCATTACGGACATAAGGCAGATGTGCATCCAAAATAAAAAGTAAATTACAATCTTTCAATCTTCTACTCCCCTTTTCCTCTAAAAGCCTGACGATAGTTTTTAAAATGATGTTTTTTTAACACAGAAAGACCGGAAAGGTAGAGCGGAGAACTTACATCGTTTTCAAGTACACACAGGTTTCTCGGAATATTTTCCCGTTTAAGCTGTATAAAATTAGACTTTGCTAAAATCGAAACATCACCTTCCAATGTCCGGGAACAAAGCTCTACCCTTGTTATACTATCTTCAAATGAAAGATAAAAATATCTGCTCCTATCGGAATCGCTTACATCAATATCAAAATAGTCATATACTTCCGATAAATCGGTTTGAGAAAACAAATTTACCCTCAAAAAGAAAGAATCAAAATCTGCATCACTTATAATGTTTATAAACTCAGGCTTATAAAAATCCCAAAACGCAAAAGCCCACATAGGATCTCTGAGTAAGACATGAATTTCGGTTGTATTGTATGAGACAACCAAACCTGTATTTTCTTTATCTGAAACTTCATCCTCAGATGTAAAATTTTCGTTTTGTGCATAAAAAAGCTTATCGGTAATCTTAGATCTGTCTTCATTCAACTCAAGCAGCTCTTCTATGATTAGATTCCTAGAAAGACCTTTCGATACAAAAACGCCATGTGTTTCAGCAATTTGAAAAAGATCTTCCGTCGAAACGGATTGTAAATAACTTTTTGATAAATTCACACATTTCCCCTAAATCAGCGGGTTTAGCCGCCAACTACACTATTAAACTATTCTGTAATAATGCAAAAAAAAAGCCGTTATGTCAAGAGAAGTAAACTATAAAAACGGCATTTTAACAGCATCATATTAAAATTATCGGCATTCCTACTTCGTTTCTAAATAAGATCAATACATTAAAACTCATTGAAAAAAAACTCCTTTTATGGTATAAAATAATAATCAAGTTGAATCAAAATAAGCCGAAAATAAGGGGGGAGGCCCGCTCAAAATGCCTAATATAAAAGAGCTTGAAAAATTCAAAGATCAACTTCTCAAAATAGCGAATGAACCCGAAATAACGGCTAAATGGGGTGAGAGGCGTGAAGAAATTCCTTTGCCTAAAGAAATGCCTCTCCCCGATGTAAATGTGGATGACTTATTAGGTTTTACGGAAGAAAGCAAGGCTGCACCTGAACAAGGGCCGGATGACCTTTCAGAGTTTGATACGGCAGATAATTTTCCGAAAGAAGAAGATAATTTTGAACAAGAGAAGCCCGATACGGATGAGTCTGAAGAAATAATTTCACAAAACCCGAAAGAGATATCTTTGTTTACCGAAGCTTTGGATGACGATATCGAGCCTTTAGATGATAAAGAAGAAAATGAAAATTACTCCCAAGACTTTGAATCCATGCTTTCGGATCTCAATATTGACGAACCTTCAACAGAAGATAAAGCCCAAGACTTAAATGATGATTTTCCCGATGTACCTGAAGCTCTTCTCTCAGGTTTTGGCGACATGGTTGAAAAAGCAAGGGAGGAACCTGAAATCAGTGAAACATCCTTCCCCGACTTTGATACCGATTTCACTCTTAATTCAAAACCGGATATTGAAACTATTGCAGATCCGGAAATTCAAGACAGTTTAGAAGCCTCCGGGGATCTGGGAGATCTTGAAGAAATCGGGGATGATGCAGATTCAGGCCTTGAAGACCTTAAACTTGATGACCTTAAAATCGATGATTTAGATTCCCAAGTTGATTCGGATACTGAGAAAACTTCTCTTTCTCAAGCTTCAGAACCTAATTATAAAGAATTTGACCTTTCAAACGAAGATTTCTCCGATATGGAAGAAATTGAGCCCCTTGAAGACAATGAAGGGGACAGCATAGACCTATCTTTTGAAGACGGGCCAATCGAAGATGACCCCCTTTCAAATTTTGATGAAATGGACAGTCCTTCATTGATTGAAAGTGCAGAAATCAGCGAAGACGAACAAACTTCACCCGATTTTCAGAACGGACAAGACGAGGCTAGCCAAAACAGAACCTTTACAGATATTGATATTCCGGATATAGACGAACACACGGCTTTTGCTATCGATGATAATGTATTAAATACGGAAATGAGCGGAGATATAGATGATTTTTCCGTTCCGGAAAGTTTTATACAGTTTTCACCCGATAAGAATTTTAAATTTTTCGATTCAAAAAAGCAAATAAATGAAGAAGAATACGAAGGTAAAATTCCTCTATCCATTTCCGAAGATGAATATGACCATTTAATAGACAGAATTTCATCATTTCCTTTAAATTTAAGAATAGAAATTGAAGACTATCTTGTTAATGCAGACGATTCCGAATTAAACAAGATGGAAATAGTTCATATGATTGTCAACGATGCATCTCTAAGACGTATAGTAGGCAAACTTGAAAGCATTTTAGATAAATCCATTCCTATTCCGCGCGGCTTTGATAAAAAATCATATGAAGAATATGAAAAGGAAAAAAGAAGCTTAAAGTACCGCTTTATGCATAAAATCTTACCTGCTGCGGTTTTAGCAGCGGTAGTCCTCGGCTTTATTTTTTCGGTTTTTGTACTTGTCTGGCAGTTTATATACAAACCGATAGTAGCGGAAGGGATTTACAAAGAAGGAATAGCCAATATTGAATCGGGGCAATATGAAAAGGCATTAAACCGCTTTGAGGATGCCGGAGCATATAAAAAGAAACGAAAATGGTACTTTAAATTTGCCAATGCTTTCCGTGAAAAAAAGCAGTTTCTATCCGCAGAAACTATTTATGAGCGGCTTTTATTTGACTTTAACCATGACCGTCAAGGCGGTATCGAATACGCAGATATGCTGAGTACCGATTTACGCAATTATGAAAAAGCAGAAAAGATTTTACGCAGAGGTGTTTTAGATTATCACATAAACGATCAAAGTGCTCTTTTAGCATTGGGAGATGTATATTTGGATTGGGCAGATGAAGATTCCCAAAAGTATGAAGAAGCACGAAAAACTTATGCAAGCCTCATAAACCTCTATGGTAATAAAGAGGTCTTTTCAGGCAGGATGATGCGTTACTTTATCCGTACAGATAATTTAGCCGAAGTTTTAAACTTAAAAAATTATTTTATAAACAAAAAAATAGATGATGAAGACCTTATCGAGCTCAGCGGCTATCTTCTTGAAAAAAGGTATGAGCCAAAAACCACAGATTCGGAAAATTTAATAGGAAAAATAGATGACCTGAGGGATCTTTTAGAAAAAGCTATCAAAAAAAGGCCGGAAAGTCCTGAAGCTAATTATAATATGGGACGCTTCTTTTTACATAATAATAAAGAAAATGCAGCAAAAGATTACCTTGTAAACGCAATAAATCTCTACGAAGACAGCATAAAAATGACCCCTAAGCGGACCATCAGGCAGATAGATGCAATGCGTCTTTATGGAGAGCTTATAGCAGGAGGCAAACTATATAATGAAGCGCAAACAATTTATTCAAATGCCTTGGCTAAATATGAGACATACACATCTCAAAAAAGCATATATCCGTCAGCGGTTATAGGTAAACTCTACGCCGACTACGGAGATATCTCTTACTTTATTGCAGGAGATTACGATGATGCCTTGGATGCCTATGAAAATGCAGTAAAGGAGTTAAACGACAGCCCATCAATTCGATATAGGATTGGATACATTCATTATCAAAAAGAAAACTATGCTGAAGCTATGAAAGCTATGACTCTTGCTTATAGCCAAAAACCTAATGATAGAAATCTTTTATACGGTTTTGGAAATGTATTATTTAAGCATACCAATTATTTTGCTGCTCAAGCCTATTATGAAAGACTAATGGAATTATTGGAGTCGGAGCGGATCAGAAAAGGTATTATCTTCCCTCAAACCCGTGTAGATCACGCAGCCTTTGTCGAAGACTATATGCATACTTCAAATAACCTTGCAGTAGTGCTTAATAGGATTGCGGTTCAAAATGGAGACTCAAACAAAAACGGAAGAGCTGTATCTTTATTAGGAGAATCTACACGAGCTTGGGATGCTTTAAACAGAAATCCTGAAACTATGATTAGGGCAAAAACGATAAACCTTGCTTATGCAAATATTCAAAACATGGTAAAACCAAGGTCTGCATTTGTGCCTGAAATTTACAGCGATATTCCTAAGACCCTTGAAAACGAAAAAATTCTACAACAAACGGAAGACAGATAGGCGGACCCGACAATAAACGGAGAGAAATTATGATCAAAAAAACAAACTTATTTTTTTCCACATTGCTTTTAATTTTTTTAAGTTTTAATATCTATACTCAAGAAACGGAAGCAAAACAAGAAATTGAACAAAAAACTGAAGAAACAAATGAGGCTGATCAAACAGAAGTATTAACAAAGGTTCCATCAGACTTCGGTTTTTATTTCGGCACGGAAATAATACTTTCAAGCCTAAAAAAACGAGTTTCCCAACCTTTCAGTACTGCATTAAACTTCGGAGCCGAATATGAATATAAGGAGATAAAATATTTTAGCATCGTCCCTTCCTTGGATTTTTCGATTTTTTATTATAGTCTTCTCAATCAAAAAGCTTATATATGCGAGATAGAAAACAGAACCGGTCTAGCTATGAGCTTTTTATTGGATACACCTTTTATGGCCCGATTTGACATAAAATCCTGTACGATAAGCATCGGAGGGGGGCTTGCCTTTTTTATCCGCTATGCCTTGCTGGCACCGGGCATCAATCCTTCAGCATCAGGGAGCGGAGGCTTAAGCACAGCTGCAGAACTTAAAGAAATAAACAAATACTTTTGGCAAAAAGGCCGTTTTTTCTATCCCTCACTGCGCTTTAAAACCGAATATACTTTTACATCAGGATGGAAAACCGGCCTTCAGATTAAAACTTTTTTTCCTCTATCAAATGCATGGGATAATACTGCCAATAAATGGTCAGACGGTTTAATAATTCAAGCAGGGGTAGTTTTACACCCCCCTGTAAAAAGATAATCACTCTGCATCAATAGCAAAAGAATCAACCTTGTCTTTTAAGAATGAGATAAATTCATCTAAGGTCATAACCTTTTGACCGCCCTTTCTCATTCTGACCGCAACGGAATTATTGTCCATTTCGCTTTGGCCTACAATCAGCTGATAGATGACCTTTTCTTCTTGGTGTTTTCGGATTTTAGCATTCATTCTATCGGTTCCGATGTCGGCGATAACCCTAAAGCCTTTTTCGTCCAAGGCTTTTTGAACCTTTTGAGCGTATTCGTTAAAGGCGGGAGCTACGGGAACGATAACAGCCTGCACAGGAGCCAGCCAAGGAGGCAAAATACCTGCACAGTTTTCTATCAAGATTCCTATAAACCTTTCCAGTGAGCCTAAAACCGCCCTATGGAGCATTACAGGATGATGCTTATTGTTGTCATCTCCTATGTACTCGGCATTTAGTCTTTCAGCAGACGGAAGCTGATAATCTACCTGTATGGTACCGCACTGCCATTCACGGCCGAGGGCATCGATTAAAGTAAACTCCAGCTTAGGCCCATAAAAGGCGCCCTCGCCTTCTGCAATTTCATATTCAAGGCCGGCATCTGCACAAGCATCAGAGAGCGCCTTTTCCGCCCTGTCCCATGTAGCATCGTCCCCTACCCTCTGCTCTGGGCGCGTAGAAAATTTAACAAGAATTTTATCTTCAGCAAAGCCGAAATCTGCATACATGCGCTTTAATAAGGCACAGAATTTTGAAACCTCGGAAGAAATTTGCTCTTCGGTACAAAAAATATGAGCGTCATCTTGAACAAAACCGCGGACACGCATAATACCGTGTAAAGAACCCGAAGGCTCATTTCGGGTACAGGAACCGAATTCGGCTAAGCGCAGAGGTAAGTCCTTGTAGCTTTTAATCCCCTGCTTAAATATTTCCACATGCCCCGGACAGTTCATCGGCTTTAAGGCAAAGAGCCGCTTTTCGCTTTCGGTTATAAACATATTTTCTTTATACTTAGCCCAATGGCCCGACCTTTCCCACAAGGAACGGGGCATAACAAAGGGGGTATGAACCTCAAGGTAACCGTCTTCCTTTATGCGCTGTCTTACATAATTTTGTATGGTCAAATAAAGAGTCCAGCCTTTAGGATGCCAAAACACTTGACCGGGATTTTCTTCATCTATATGAAATAGATTCATAGCCTTTCCGATCTTTCGGTGATCCCTCTTTTCGGCTTCTTCAAGCATAGCCAAATACTCTTTTAAATCGTTGGGCTTTTCCCAAGCCGTACCGTAAATTCTGGGTAAGCATGGGTCTTGTTTCATCTCCCCGCCAATATGCTCCGGCTATTTTCATAAGTTTAAAACCTTGAGCATTTATGTCGGCCATCGAGCATACATGGGGGCCCCGGCAAAGGTCGGTAAATTCACCTGACTTATAAATACTTATCTCTTCGTCTGCAGGCAAACCCTTTATAAGTTCAATCTTAAAAGGCTGATCCTTAAACATTTCAAGAGCCTTTTCCCGGCTTATCACTTCCTTTTCAAAATTTGAACGGGTAGTTAGAATTTTACGCATTTCTTTTTCGATTGCGGGTAAATCATCATTGTTTATGGGACGAGGCAGTTCAAAATCATAATAAAATCCGTAATCGATAGCCGGCCCGATAGCAACCTTTGTTCCCGGAAATAGATTAACTACGGCTTCAGCCATAACATGGGCAGTACTATGCCTCAGAGTACTTAATTTTTTTGATTTTTCTTGTAAAGTTGACATATTTTCCTCTATTTTATATTGATATGTATTGTTAATTTTAAAAAAAAATTATATACTATCCTAAAGATTTTAAAACCTAAAACAAACATTAGTATGTTTTATTTATTATACCTTATTGATTATACCATAGTCAAGTAGAATATGTGTATAAGCTAATGAAAAAGGAAAAAACTGCCGATAATGAATAGAGGTTTTCTTGACTTAAAAATGGAGGAAATTGACGTGAAAAAACATTTTATAATTGTTCTTTGCCTTATTCAATCCTTATTTATATTTGCCCAAAATGCGGACTCTCCTGTTTTAAAGGCTGAGGTTTCTATAAGATTTTATGACAGACGAATTTATTATCCGGGCTCCGGATCCTCTGAGCCTATTTTTATACAAATATCAATCACAAACAATAATTCAGAAACTTTTAGATTTAAACTTGCCGATGACCGTTCCTTTAGCATAGATTTTGGGATTATAAACAGCAAAAACCGGCAATTACAACACACGGTAGATTGGATGCGCAAGCGTAACACCAACCGTCAAATTTACTTTAGAGAGATAAGCTTGGAGCCTGGAGAAACCTATTCCTTCATAGAAAACCTCAAAGATTATATTGAAATTACCGACCCCGGCATACTCCTAGTAAATGCTCTATTTTTTCCTGAGCTAAAAAGGTATTCGGATAATTCGGAATTACACATTCTGTCGAATAAGCTAAGTCTTGAAATAAAACCGGCACCTTCTGCAGCTGCCTTAGGTTCTCTCCCCGTTTCGCAGGCTTCGGGTGAAATCTTACAGACAAAACCGATTCCTCCGGACCAAGTCATAGCCTATCTTTTGACTGCTCGGCAAAAATCACTGTGGGAACAGTTTTTCCTTTACATGGACTTGGAGAAAATGATAAGCAGGGATCCTTCACGAAACCGCAGATTTAAGGCAGAATCCGAAGCAGGCCGAATGGAAATGATACAAATTTACAAACATGAATTAAGTCAAGAAAGAGTTGATAAAGATATTGCCGTTATTCCTGTAGAATTTAAAATAGAACATACAGGTTATACCGATACGCAGGCAGAAGTAAAGGTGATTGAATGGTTTGAATATTCCAATTTTAGAGAAAAAAAGCGCTTTACATATTTTTTAACATCTAAAGATGGAATTTGGACCGTATATGATTATGTAGTCGAAAACTTAGGAACAGAATAAAGGATGTATTTTAAATGAAAGCATTATTGATTTCGGATTTACCGCGTTCAACTGATGATCTACAGCCTCTTTTTTCAGAATATAAATTTGACCTTATACACTACCGCTCCCCTCTAAAGGCTTTAGACAATATTGAAGAAATTAGCCCCGATATGGTTATCATAAATGCCAGAGATTTTCCGCGTCACTGGAAACCTATAGCCAGGCATATCCGCTGGGGCAGATCGAAGGAAGAAGTATTGATTACGCTTTTAACGGCTAATGATTTCTCTACAGAAGATGCCGACAAGGCGATGTTTTTAGGAATTCAAGGGATTGTAAATTTTGAAAGCAGTAACTTCAAGACTATTATTGAAGATTTGAGAATGATTTTTAACCGTTATCATTGCGGTCAAAGCAAAGACATTTCAAAAAGTGTTCAATTTTTGTTTACCAATCCTGTAAATGAAACAATAATAACAGGAACCGTAAAAAATTTGACCGAAGAAACTCTTTTATTTTTACCGGACACTCCGGCAAATGTAAGCGATTTAAAAAATAACATGGTACTCGATCAATGCTCCCTTAAAATAGAAAACACCTTCATTTTTCCGGACTGTAAGATAATCTCAAATGACAATGTTCTAAATTTAAGCTTTACGGATTTATCGGCTGAGGACAAAAAAACAATCAAAGGATTTCTAAATTAAAAGACTTTTTTTATAAAGAGCTTCCAATATTTTTTCAACTATCAGTTCCGGCCCAATATGATCAGTATCTATAATCAAATCGGCATTTTCATATTCGGTATTATCGATACCATACAGCTCTTTGTATCTTCGTGTATCTTCCATATCCCGCAAATCGGTATCGGCCTTTATTTTTTGTATATCGCCGCCTTCTCTTTTTTGAATTCTTTTTGCGCGGACATCTATAGAGGCCCTTAGATAAACTCTCAAGTCAGCTGACTTTAAAAGCCAAATTGCCAACCTTGATCCCAAAACACAGGAGCTTGTAGAAGCAAGTTCAATCTGTTTTTTATCAACCATTTTATCGAAAGAAAAATCTTTTTTAGCTCTTTTTAGAACTTCTTCAAAAGAAATATTAAGTTCTTCTGCAATATTTTTAAAAGTATAATTAATACATGGTAAATTTAAAGCCTTTGCAGTTAATGTAGAAACCGTAGTATTTCCGCAGCCGGACTGCCCTGAAATTGCAACTCTCAACTCTTTACCTTCAGGGATTTTATAAGTTCTCTCTTTCATTCTTTTATCCTACTCAACATTCCTGCTTTGTTCTCTTATGTTTTCAAGAGCATCTTTTACTTCGATAATAGACTGAGACATTTCAATCATCTGATTTTTTGAACCTATTGTGTTTATCTCCCTGTTTATCTCTTGACATATAAAGTCGAGTTTTTTTCCTACAGGAACACTGCGTTTAAGCTCAAGGGATAAAGCATCGCAATGGGCTTCAAGCCTGACAATTTCTTCGTTGATTGTATACTTAACGAGCATTACGGCAACTTCCTGCATAATACGCTGTTCATTTATTTCGCTGCCTAAAAGCTCGGTAAATTTTTCTTTAATATTTTGACAAAAAATTTCTTCCATTTTGGGAGCATACTTTTTTATTGTCTTTATAGAAGAATAGATTCTGTCCAGATTGCTTAAGATATCTTTTTTTAATACAGCTCCTTCATCAAGCCTAGTTTTATCGTATTTTATAAATGTTTCTTCAAAAATAGGCAACAATATATTTTCCCAGGCAGGAATATCTATATTTCTTTCAATTGTAATAACGCCTTCTTTTTCGGAAAAACGGTTTATATCTATTTCGGGACTTATTCCGGCAGCCTCAGCCACCTCCCTCATGGCCTTTGCATAGGCCTTTGCAACCTTAGTGTTTGTAAGGATATCTACATCTATATCCGCATCCTTTACACGGAGGGAAACCTCAACCTTCCCGCGGGCTATCCTTTCAGAAAAGTAAGCTCTAAAAACAGGCTCAAGGGCAGAAAGCCAAAAGGGAAAATTTAAATTTAAATCCAAATATCTTGAATTATAACTTTTTAGTTCCAAACTTATAAAGGAATTAGGTTCGGTCTTTTCGGTAAGGGCATAGCCCGTCATACTTTTCATATATTTTTCCTTATTTTAACTAAGTTCTTTTAAAATCTCGGTACCTAGAACATAATTATTTCCCGCACCTATTGTAATAAAAATATCCCCCGGCTTTAATTTTTCTAAAACAAATTTTTTTGCATCCAATACTTCATTAAAGAAAAAGACATTTTTATGATATTTTTTTGTTCTGTTAAAAAGGAGCTCTGCATCTACCTGCCCCTGATATTTTTCACGTGCCGAGCTGAAAATCTTGTGCAAAATTACCATATCGGCATCTCCAAAACAAGAAGCAAATTCCTCCAAAAGAGCTTCCGTCCGAGTGTACGTATGGGACATAAAGTCTGCAATTATTCTTCTTTTCGGATAAAATTGGCGTAAGCCGCTTAAAAGAGACTTGATGGCTGTAGGATGATGGGCATAGTCATCATAAATCAAAATATCCTTAGATTCTATCTTACCTATTAACTCGGTGCGCCTCTTTGCTCCGGCGTATGAAGATACGGCCTTTTTGATGGCAGAAACATTGGAAACCGAGATTTCGCCGTATTCTTCTTTTAAAAGGCTCACCGAAAGGGCTATTGCAGCCGCGGCATTTAGGGCATTATGTTTTCCCGGAATCTGCAGATAAAACTCTCCCGAAAAGCCGGCAAGAGAAAAATAAAGTTTTTCATCCCGTACGCCTGAAACAGTCAGCTTATAATCTCCCGAAGCTTTTTCCCCATAGGGAATAAAAATAAGATCGGGTCTGCTGGAAAAACTTAAACGGGCAGCCTCGCAAGCGCCATCATCATCTGCACAATAAAAGAGCTCGCTGAATTGGGGAAGTCTGTCTATATACTGCAAAAAGGCAGTCAATATAGACTCATAGGTCGGATAATAATCTTGATGATCCGGTTCAACTCCCGTTAAAATTATCTTTTTAGGATGAAAATTTAAAAAATGCCTTTTATATTCGCAAGTTTCGGCAACAAAATATTTTGAACCGCCGAGCATTGTGCATGAATCGCCGAAGCTCTTTATTACGCTTCCTGCCAACACCGAAACGGGAAGTTTTAATTCTTTTAAGATAGAACCCGTAATCCCCGTTGTACTGGTCTTTCCTTGGACGCCTGCAATACCGCAAGAATAGGAATGACGGGACAAGGCTCCTATAGCCTCGGGATAAGACATCTTAGGAAGGTCTCTTTGTTCTACCTCATACATTTCTTCGTTATTATCGGGGGAATAGGCAGCCGAATAAATAACAAGCCCTGTATCATCAGGAATATTATCTGGAGAAAAGGGAGAAAAAATTTTTATATTAAGTTTTTTTAAAGCATCATCAGTATAAAAATTTTCAGGCACATCACTTCCTGAAACCACGGCTCCACGCGAAACCAAAATTTCCGCCAAAGCCGTCATTCCCGTACCCTTAATACCGATCATATAAATCTTAAAACCTTTTAAATTATCGGGTAGAATAACTTGACACATACACATATAATATTCCATATTCCGTTTTTTAGCAATAGGGTTTAATTTACGAGGATCCAAAACTTGAAGTATTTGCGGAATCGTGCTATACTGTACTACGAATAATCGAAACCTCCCCTAAATAAAGGAAAAACAATTATGAAAAAACTTTTAAAGATTTTAACAATTACAGCAGCACTATTGACAACTATAATACTTACAGCCTGTAAACAGTTTTTAGATGACCCCGAAGAATTGGTCGGCGGAAGTTATCCCTTCGAATTCAGCCATAAATAAGCCGGCAAAAACAATAGACGGTGTGCAGTGCGTATCATCGGCGGAAGAGGTAAAGGTTACGATTAAACTGACGAACCCCAAAAACATTAAGCTCGTTATGCCTACATCCCCCGCCGATGCAGGAAAGGTTATCAGCTTTCCGGGCCTTTCAACGCAGCCCACATACGGCACTTACTATACTCTAGTTCAAACCGCAAACGATAAACTGGAGCTTACGTATAAACCGCTCTTTTTGAAAGACTACGAGTGGTGTACCAAAGACATCGGAGCTGAAATTACCCTTATAGCCGAGGACGGAAGAAAATTCGGTAAAAAGGCCGGCTTTAACCTCAAAGTGAATACTTCGCCGCCCAAGCCGACCGCCGTTCTTGCAAAGACAAATTCGGCTTCTCCGACTTACGTTTTGTGTCTGGAAGTTCCCGATATGGGTGTATCTGTTACCGGCGGAAAGCTCCACAAAGACATTGCACAGATTGAAATAAACGGCACTTCATACCCGCTGACGGTAAGCGGCGGAGATTTTGTAAAACCTTCCGATGCGCACTTTATTACGGCGGTTACACAGCTTGCAGGTTATCCCGTGCCGCCTTCCGGTAACTGGGTTTTGTACTACGATACCCAGTTACCGGTCGGTAATGCATACCAACCTTACACAGTTAAACTCAAGGACAATAAGGGACTGGTTTCTGCAGTGCTTGAAACGGGAACAGCCCGTCCGCAGCCGCCTCTCGAAACCGTTAATATAGCGCGTGGTCAGCAAGGTGCGGGAAGCGGAAGTGGAACTTCCGTAGGCAGCCCCATCATCATAAACGGGGAAACGAGTGCACCCGAAGCGCAGATTACAATACAAAATATCGCAGGAACAACCGTTCACTGCACGGTACAAGAAGTAGTCGGCGGCTCGGCAACGGGGGCTGTATCGCCGTATGACGGTAATCCCGTTACGGCTTCGCTCGGCTTAGGCACTGCAAACGAAAAGCTTTACGAGGTAAAATATCACACGGACGGCACGGGATATACGCCGACATCGACTACAACGAAGTATTACAAAGTTCTCAAGTGTCATAGCGTTACTTTCCACGCAAACGGCGGCACATTTACGGACGGTTCAACTACATCTACATCGCGTACCGTACTCGTGCCGCACAACACGGCTGCTGCTGCACCCGTTACTCCCAATGTACCTACACGGGCGGGCTATACCTTAGGCAGCAGCTGGTATAAAGACCAAAACTGTACGCCGGGTCAAGAATGGAACTTTACAACACCGATAACCGCCAATATCACGCTTTATGCACAGTGGGCACCGAATAGCGGTACGTCATACAGGGTCGAGCATTATCAGGAGCTTCCTGCCGAGCCGGCAGGACAATATCCTACAAGTCCGCAGGAAACCGAGAACCCGACCGGCACAACGGGAGCTCACATCACCGGAATATATAAAACCTATACGGGTTTTGAGTTTGCGAGCCAAGACCCTGCAAGTGCAACAATCGCGGCGGACGGCAGTACGGTTGTCAAAGTATATTACAAACGCAAGACCGTAAACGTAACGTTCAATCCGAACGGCGGAACCATAAGCGGCAGTACGTCGAATGTAACGCTCTCAGGCAGATTCGGTACGTCGCTCACGGTTCCGGCAAATCCCGTCAATACAGGCTATACCTTTAGCGGCTGGAGTCCCCTATTATCTACACCGCCGGTATTCCCCTCGAGCAATACCACCTACATGGCACAGTGGACGGCAAATACCTACACGGTACGCTTTAACGGCAACGGTCATACGGGCGGTACTATGAGCAATCAGACGTTTACATATAATGTGCCTCAGAATCTTACTGCAAATGCGTTTACAAAGACAGGTCATACCTTTGCCGGCTGGGCAACGAGTTCCGGCAGTACTACTGTGGCACATGCTAACGGAGCTCTGGTAAACAACCTTACCGATGCTCAAGGCGGGACGGTAGACTTGTATGCAGTGTGGACGGAAGACCACTACACGGTACAATTTTGTGTAGAAAGCGGTACCGGAACTCTAACGGCACAGATAACGGGCGGAACTTCCGGAACATCGAACAACTCAACCCTGCAGACCCTTGCTTCAAACATTACGTACGGCAAAACCGTAACCTTTACCGCAACACCCAAACTTGCATGGGAAGTGGACGGCTGGACAAAGGACGGCACTCCGGTAAACGGAACGAATACCGGCTATACGCTTACAGTAACCGGCAATACAACCGTAAAGGTCAAGTTTAAGAAAACGACAACCATAAAATCAACAGACCCGCAGCCGTGGAAACTGCTGAAAAGAGCTGTCGAAATCGCCGACAACAATGCCGTTATCACGATAAACGGCGAAATTAAGGCGACAAACGTCGGCAGCAACTCAGGCCAAATCATCATCGAAAAAAACATCACGATACAGGGCAGCAATAATACTACAGACATCCTGAACGCAAACTCAGGCGGCACGGATGCCCCCTCAACCACACACCGCATTTTCATGGTACAAAGCGGCAAAACACTTACCCTTAAAAAACTGACGCTTAAAGGCGGTCAAAACACAACCGGAGCATTTGGCGGCGCCATTAATGTTACCGTCAGCGGCAGCAAGGCACAGCTTGAGAACTGCATTATCGAAGACTGCCAAGCAAACAAAGGCGGGGCTATCGGATGCGGCTTGGGCACCGCCGTAAACCTTACAAACACAATCATTAAAAACTGCAAAGGGCTCACACCGAACAATGCCGCCGGCATAGGCGGCGCAATCTACGCAAGCGGCGCAACCGTTACCCTGATAGGCTGCACCCTTACGGGCAACGAGGCGGTGCTAAAAGGCGGCGCAATCTACGCGGTAAAGGCCGACGTTTCGCCGAACACTCCGTCCGCCGTAACAATCAGCGGCGGTACCATCGGCGGCACGGATACAAATGACGCAAACAAAGCGACAGGTACCGGAGCAGACGAAGGCCAAGGCGGCGGCATCTATATCGGCGATGCCTGCTCCTTAAATCTGAAAGATTCCACAGACCCATCCTCCGGCGTTCAGAGCTTGCAGATTCTCGGCAATCGGGCGGCAAAAGGCCAAGGCATATACGCAAAAAACACAATAGTAACTATGAAAGATACCTTGCAAATTAACGCAAACAACGACGTGTATTTGGACGACGGCACAAAGATCCGCGCCGACAGCAACTTAAGCGGATTCACAGCGCGCATTACGGTACCGGACAACAAATACAACCCGAGTACGCAGGTGCTGATAGCCGGTTCGGGCGTAGATCTTGCAAGCCAAGCGGGCAAATTCTTCGTAACGCGGGGAGGAAGTCCTGCGAAGAATTGGTGTGTTGGCAGCAACGGTAAACTGACAGATGATCCTGCCACGATTTTTGACACTATTTCGAATGACCTGATAAAAGCATTCGAAAGCAATCTGACTACCACAGATTATCAATACAGTAACAATAACTTGAAAGGTCGCCTTATTTTTTATAAGACAAATAATGGCAACTACGGCGTAATGCTGATAGCCGATACACCGTCTATTGGTGCAGATATTTACAATCTGAAGTTTAAGTATAAAACCTATAGCAAGCATGATGGAACGATACTAACGAATGGTGACACAACTGTGAATGGAACATATAGTTTTGATTTGGACACCGGTACTCAAAGCACGTCAACAGCACCTCTTAATGATACGAAAGACTTTTACCTATATGGCTCAATGTATATCGAGCCGCAAAACGGTGCTAAATTTTATGTGCTGCCGTAACAGGGCGGACTGCACAAACAGTGTTTGAAAATGCAAACGGTTTTTGCAGTCCGCTTGAGTTTTGAGGGCAGCCATTATTCCGTAAAAGACAACGGAAATTCGCAGTGGTATATTGATAGCAACGGTTATCTTAAAAAGAGATAATAGCTCTATTTGCAAGTTTTACGGAAAGGAAAACTTGAAGCGGACAGCAAACCGAATTAAATCTGTAGTACCAATTCATCCTGTCCGCCCCGCTCGGATCAGGGGTACCCACTCGGACGGGTGAAGAGTTCCCACTCGGGCAGGTGAAGGGTAGCCGCTCGACCGAGTGGAACCGTTCCCTTCGAGCAGAAGGAATGCTTCCCTCCGCCCTGATCGAGCCTCTCGCATCGCTCGGATCAGGGGTACCCACTCGAACGGGTGGGATGTAAAACTACAGGGGTGAACAGTTCACACCTGTAAGAGTGGACGGGCTATCCACATAATGCAGGAGTGTGCCGCACTATAATGCAGGGGTGTGCCGCACTATAATGCAGGAGTGTGCTGCACTATAATGCAGGAGTGTGCGATACGGTAATGTCGGGGTGTGCGATACGGTAATGTTTTGAGCTATAATACGGGGAAAACCGATTATCTAAAGCTTTGGGCGGATTGGCTCGTGCGGCTCGGAACCAGACTCTATGGAAAAGTCCCAATCCCTCTGTTTTCAACCACTAATTTCTCAATCTCTTCTTCGGAAAGGCCGGTTATTCTCATAATAAACTTATTATCACATTTTTCCATTTTCATAAGTTTGGCTGTTTCTCTTTTAGCTTCATAAGCTCCCTTATACCTTGCATCCATCTCAAAAGTAGACATTAACCTGTATTCCTGCCTTTAAAAGGGCAAGGGACAACCACCGTTCACAATTTTAAGCCGCCTACCTGCATAAGAATGGACACTTTATCCGCATAAGAATAGGCGGTCTATCCTGTGCCTTATCATCCTTACCGATAGTAAATATCGGTACTTTTTAGTAAAATCGATTTACGTGATTAACAAGGGAGGACTCCTATGAATACAGAAGAATTCGGTAAATGGCTTGATGCCTTTATAAATTATGAGCGGAATGCAAATAAAAATGAAGATAATCTTAAAAAAATGCGGAAATTTGCCGATTTTTTTGGTAATCCTCAAGAGGACTTTTTATCGATTCATATTGCAGGCTCAAAGGGAAAGGGCTCCGTTTCTACTATGATTGCTTCAATCTTAAAAGAAGCCGGAAAAAAAACAGGCCTTTATACATCTCCCCATGTATCGGACTTTAGAGAGAGGATGACCCTGGCAGGAAGTTTTTTTGATGATGAGGCCTATTCCGGCTCTTATAAAAAAATCGTTGAAGGCTTTGGGGCTATACTCAAAAAGGAGCCCGAAATAGATCCCGGTTGGTTTGAAATAGTTACGCTTACGGCCTTTTTGCTTTTTAGTATGCAAAAAACGGATTGGGCGGTTATCGAAACGGGGATGGGCGGAAGGCTTGATATGACAAATATCCTCAAACCTAAGGCCTGCGTTCTAACCCCCATTGAGCTTGAACATACCCAATACTTGGGCGATACCCTCGAAAAAATAGCTTTTGAAAAAGCCGGCATTATAAAAGAAAGCACTCCGGTCTTTTGCTGTAAGCAGCCCGATGAGGTGCCGGCGGTCTTTAAAAAAAGAGCGGCTGAGCTGAATGCGGAATTTTTTTATATCCCCGAAATCCTAAAAGAACCCGTAAACTATAGTCTTTCAAAAGCGGGCTTAAAAATAGATATGGAATTCGAAAAGTCGCATTACTTGGGCAGCCTCTTTAAAAGGCCTATAAGCTCAAACCTAAAACTTCTTGACCTGATTCAGGCGGAAAATGCAGCCCTTGCAGCCTGTACGGTAAAATATCTTTTTCCGGAAATGGATGAGGCTCTTATAGAAAAGGGGCTTGCATCGGCCTGGCTCCCTGCCCGCTTTGAGATTCTTTCGGATAATCCTGAAATTATAATAGACGGAGCCCATACAAAGAACAGCATTGCCCTGTGCATGAGCACCTATACCGAGCTTGTAAAGGAAAAAGGAAATCTCATCTTTGCTTGTGCCGAAGATAAAAATGTAAAGGACATGGTTCCTTTTTTTAAGGATAACTTTGCAAAAATCATCGTTACAATTCCGGGTCATTCAAAAAAAAGCAATCCCGAATTAAGCTATAAAATTTTCCAAGAAGCTCTAAAAGATTCTTCCTGTATGATAGAAAAAGATGCAGACTATGAAGCCGTAATAAAAAATGAGATAATCGAATGTAGAGAAAAAAAGCGGCCTCTTTTGATTACAGGATCATTTTATCTGGCGGCTGAAGCAAAAAGGATACATAGTCTTTTGAGTCCTCAAGCTTAAAGTTTTTTTTAGGCTTAGGAAAAGAAAGACCTACGGCATATAATTGCAAGGGATAAGAATGTGTATCGATTTTTTCTTGCGGAAAATCTTTGAATTTTTCGTTGTATAATGGATCACCGTAAATAGGCAGCCCTATGGAAGCCAGATGAGCCCTTACCTGATGTCTAAATCCTTGAGTTAATGTGCAGGTTATTATCGGTGCCGAATTGCCTGTAGGCGGAAAATTATTTATATCGATAATATTGGTCGTATACATTTTACCGGTAGAAGAAAAATCTCGCATACCGTAAAAAACAGGTAAAACTTTTTTTCCTTTAGGCCCATAAGCTTTAAACTGGCTTGAAATTCTATATGGAAGACTCGCCGCTGAAAAATCCGCATTTAAATCCGCCTCATTATCAACATCCGTAAAGGCGGCATAGGTTTTCTTTATTAAATCGTTTCCTTGCATTAAATTTAAGGCATCATAGCTTTCTTGATTTTTTGCTATTAAAACCAAGCCGCTTGTTGCCGTATCAAGCCTGTGAACAAGACCTGCTTCAATATCTTTTTTTCCTTTTACCGACGCTGCTCCGGGGCAGCTTTTTAAAAACCAAGAAACCAGAGTCCCTTCTTCGTCTTCCGTAAGAGGAGCCGTAGGCATCCCGCGAGGCTTATATAGAACTGCATAAGCATCATTTTCAAAAATAACTTCAACTTGAGAAGAAAATTTACAATCAATTAACATAGAGCCTCCCGTATCAGTATTTGTTTAAAATCCTTAGGTATAGGTGCCTTAAATTCTTTTTTTGAATTTACGGTATCAGGAATTATCAGCTTATAAGCATGAAGCATAAGCGGCATACCGGTCTTTTCAAGACTTGTCTTTTTGACAAGACCGGTCTTTTTTTCAAGACTTGTCTTTTTTTTGCCGTAAACCTTATCGCCTGCAACGGGGCATCCCATAAACTTGGCATGTAAGCGGATTTGATGAGTCCGGCCTGTGTAAATCCTAAAAAGAACCAAGGACATTTTTCCGTTGGATTTCAGAACCTTATAGGCTGAAAGAGCAATTTTTCCCTTTGACAAATCGGCAGAAACACTAAATTTTTTTCTGTCGGAACTTGATCGAAAAATACAAGTTTTTATCCTGCCCTTATTTTTAGGCGGAACGCCGTCAAGAACTGCAAGATAATATTTTTTTACCGCCCTTTTTTTAAAAAAAGATTTTAAAAGCTTTTCGGTTTTTAAATTCCTTGCAGTAATAATAAGCCCCGAAGTTTCCTTATCCAGACGGTGAACAATACCCATGCGGTAAGAGTCGAAGGGAAGATTCTCAATAGTTTTTACTTCTTCCCTTAAAAGCTTATTAAGAGCTACGGCAAACTCATCCTTAATTTCGGAATCATAAAGCCTGTAATAATTTAAGGCATTTACAAGGGTATTATCCCAATTTCCACCAGCCGGATGACTTACCATACCCCTTTCCTTGTTAATAACAATTATATTTTTATCTTCATAAATTATATTAAGCGGAAGTTTTTGAGGATGGGCATATTCGGGGATCGGATTATCCCAGACAAGCTCAATAAGGTCTCCGTTTTGTACATTACGGGAAAGTTTGGCTTTTTGCGAATTTACATAAAGAGATTTTAAGCCCGTCTTTAATTGAGAGCGGCTTAAGTTTTTCAAGGTTTCGGTACAATAAACATCAATCCTGCAAGGAGATACAAGACCGTCAACCTTAAATTTTTCGGATATGGATCTGCAAGGAACACTCTTATTGAGCCCCATCGGATTCCTCTGTTTTGGAAGATTCGGTTTCTTCACTTTTATTTTCTTCAAGGGGAATCAAAATAATTGCAGGCATTTCTTCTTGATTATGTTTTTCTAATTTTTTTTCATTAGATCGTTTAATTGAACGGTAGGTTAAATCTATTATTGCAACTCCTAAAGAAATGCCGACAGCCGTTAAAAAAATTCCCAGTTGTTCCTTTTCGGTAAGCTTTACCGCAACCTTGGCATCTTTAATAGGCCATGGATTATAGGCCGGATCCCCCTTATGGGCTATTGAGCGGCCTATGTCATAGGCCCAAAACGACAAAAGCGAAACAAAGGGCAAGGCACCGAAAGTTATAATCTCAAAGCGGCGTAAATCCTTTTGCCATTGCTTAAATTCCTCTGCCCCATAAGGATCGGGAGTTCTTGAAACATTGGAATCTTCAGCATAAACCGGAAAAACGGAAAAAAGAGAAACAAAGAAAATTAAAAAAGCAATTTTTTTTGTATGCTTCATTTATTTTTATCCAAAGAAGAAATTATATCAGAAAGAAGCAAAAAATCATATAGGGCAAGGGATTCGGCTCTTAAATTTCCGCTTAAGCCTGACCTTTCTAAAACAAAATCGATCTTATCGCCGTACCCGTTTGATTTCATCCACGAACCCAAATTGTTTTTTATATTTTTTCGGCGCGAAGAAAAAAGAGCTTTGACTATTTTAATAAAAAGCTTAAAGTTTTTATATTCTGCAAATTCTTTTTTTGCCTTAAACAAGACGGCGGCGGATTCTACATTGGGCTGGGGCCAAAAGGCTGAGGCAGGAATAGTCTTAACTATCTTGCACTCATAAAACAAGGAGCAAAGTACCGAAAATGCCGTATAGTTTTTATTGTCAGGCCTTGCAGTAATCCTTTCGGCAGCTTCTTTTTGCACGGTAAAGAGCATTGTATCAAAAACGGCTCCGGCTTCTACAGTAGAAGCAATCAATTCGGAAGCAATGTTATACGGAAGATTGCCGAAAAAAATATCGGGCTTTCCGTGCTCTTTTAAGTAAGGAAGCCAGTTTTTTTGAACATCCCCTTCAACAAGAGTAAAGCTTTGTTTTGAGTTTTCTAAAAAGAATTTCTTTAAAAGGGATATAAAGCCCTTGTCAATTTCAAAGGCGGTAAGCTTAACTCCCTTTTCTAAAAGAAGATAGGTCATAGCCCCAAGCCCGGGGCCTACTTCCCAAACCCTTGTTCCCTTATCAAGATTTAAAAAGGAAATCAAGCTATCGCGGGTCTTTTTATCGATTAAAAAATTTTGGCCGAATTTTTTTTGCATGGCAAAACCCAGAGTCTCTAAAAGAGCCTTGAGTTCCGCCGGAGAGTCATAATTCGGAAGACCTAAAAGAGCCCCGGAGTCCATCACTACCGCAGCCTATTCGCACAAAAGAGCATAAATCTCCATGGGGTCGGTAGAATTTAATAGGCTGCTTTTAAGCTCTTCATTACGCAGTTTTGCACTAAAATGGGAGATTGTCTGCAAATAATAATCATGTTGATTGTTTGCAGCGGCAATCATAAAGACCAATCGCACGGGGTTTCCGTCAACAGCATCAAAGTCTAAGATATCCCTTTTAGAAATACCTACAGCCATTACAAGATCGGTAACTGAGGACAATCTTACGTGGGGAATGGCAATTCCTCTTCCTACAGCGGTAGACATGAGAGCTTCTCTTTTTAAAATTGCATCTAAAAGCTCTGCCGAATTTTTTACCTGAGGAGCCTTAGCCAGCACCTCCGACATCATAACCAAAACATCATGCTTTGTAGAATAATCTAAAAGGACAACCCTGTCAGGCGACAAAAAATTTTCGGTTACTATTTTA
Source organism: Treponema denticola (assembly GCF_024400535.1). Classification (NCBI taxonomy): domain Bacteria; kingdom Pseudomonadati; phylum Spirochaetota; class Spirochaetia; order Treponematales; family Treponemataceae; genus Treponema; species Treponema denticola. The sequence continues at coordinate 806,416 of NZ_CP038800.1, read as the reverse complement.
TGCTGCTTAGGAGCCGAAGTTTTTGAAGAGGCTAACCTTTCATCCACCCAGCTCTCAATATCATCTTTTTTAAAACGCCAGACCGTCCCAATCTTTCCGGCAGGTATTTCACCTTTTTGAGCCCACTCGTAAACGGTTCTCTCGGAAACACGCAAATAACGGGCTACTTCTTCAATAGTTAAAATTTCGCTTGCCAATAACTTACCTCACTAAATATTTAAGCTCTCTCGACTAAACATATAAACTAAAAAAATGAGCTCAAGTATTCTGCATAAAATGTAAGAATATGTCAAGATATCGCAAAGTTTTTGGGAAAGATTTTTATCCGTTTTTTACGGCCCTTGCCAATTCCCTGCCTCTTTCTTTTAATATCCGCTTATCCTCATCGCTGAGCTTACCCTGCCATTCATGGGATTCGATATTGGTCCACTTAAATTTTTCTATTTTTTCCTCGTATTCTTTTTTGGCTCCCCCTACCCAGCCCCAGCTTCCTATGCGGAACACCTTTTTATTGATAAAGTGCTTCCTTTCAAATAGGTCAAGGATATGGGCCATAGGCGGGAACATCTTGTACTCATAGGTAGGCATTGCCAATAAAAGACCTGCAGAGCGGTAGGCTTCTCCCAAAATAAAGGTAGCATCCGTGTCGGGAATTCTATAGATAGAATAAGGTACGCCTTCTTCATCTATTCCTTCAATAACCGCATCAAGACCGGCCTTGGTATAACCGTACATTGAGCCCCAAATAATACAGATGGTCTTTTCCAATCCGCTTCCGGTTCCGGTATTATAATCTGCAAATTTTTTATAAAGTTCTACGATTCGTGAAGGATTTCCCCTCCAAACCAGACCGTGACTCGGACAAATAAATTTAAGCTCAAGGGCGGCAAGTTTTTCGATTCCCTTGTTTACAAAGGTACTGAAACTTGCAACGATGTTTGCATAGTACCTAAGGGCCTCATTTTCAAAAAAGTTAAGTTCATCTTCCGTGTGCTGGTCATCGAAGATTTTTTCGCCTATACAACCGTACGAGCCGAAGGCATCGCAAGAAAATAAAATTTTATCGTCAGGGTCATAGGTCATCATGGTTTCGGGCCAGTGGATATTCGGCGTCTCATAAAATACAAGTTTTTTCCCTCCGCCTAGGTCCAAAACCTCTCCGTCTTTTACGGCCCTTACCCCCTCGTTTATCTTAAAAAAGTTTTTGACAAGGGCAGCACCTTTTGAAGAAGCCAAAATTTCGGCCTTAGGGTTTTCTTCCTTCACAAGGTTTATAAGGTCTGCGTGGTCAGGTTCAAGGTGGTTTAAGATCACATAATCAAAAGAAGAAAACGAAAGCCCTATGGATTCAAGCTGCTTTCGGTAAGAATCTACCGAGCCGTCCCAGTCTTTTACTATATCTATAAGGGCGGTTTTTTCTCCCTTTACAACATAAGAATTTATAGAAACGCCGTGAGGCAATAGCCATATACCTTCAAAGCGTGCTGTTCTGTCATGTATATCTGCATGAATACAATAAACGCTTTCCGTAAGTTTTTTTGCTTCCATAAAATTGATACCTCCATAAAATAAAAGCTGCGAGTTACAGTAACCCGCAGTTTAAATACTATCATAAGAAATGTATTTGCTCAAGAGAACCAAAGTTTGTTTTGTTATAAATTTTATAATAGACAGTTTTTTGCCTCAGTTATTGTTTTACCTTTATTTTCCCAAATCTCGCGGTAATTATAATTCCAGTAAAACCTGAAAAAACCGCTCCTGCAATAAGAATCTTAAAAAAACCTGCATAGTCAATTACAATGCCGATTATAATCGTTGTACCGATACCTACCAAACTCGCAAATCCGCTTACCAACGAAAAAACCGATGCATGCGCTTCTCCTTTAATTACCTCACTTAGATGTCCGTAAAAAAGCGGAATAACGGCTCCTGTTCCCAAACCGTAAACAAACATTGCCGCTGTAAACGGCTGTAAAAATAGATATGTTTTTGAAAAAATACAACTGTTACCTCTAATCGCCATAATACAAAACGAAACGGCAATCAATATAAAGCAACTTGTAAGTATTTTTCTTTTAGCTGAAACGGTTCTAGCTTTACGAGCTGTATACGAGGCAATAGCTCCTCCTACAAGAGTGATCGATCGCAATAATGGAATATGTGCATCTGTAAAAGATAAAGAGCGAGCCATATTTTGCCAAATAAGAATATATATGGAAAAACAGGTGTATAATGAAGCTAAAATTAAACCAGCCTGTAAAACGGATTTACTATGGAATAGCTCGTTTACGGACGATTTTAAATTTTGCTTTATCGTTGCATCTTGAGCCTTGTTATCGGGGAAAATAAAAAATGCTGCCCCCGATAAAATAAATAAGCCTATTCCGGCAAAAACAAATAAGCGGTTAATACCTAAATCGATAAAACGGGTTATCAGTAAAATTGAAACAACGGAAAATATATTTATGCATGTTCGAGAAATAGAAAAAACTCGTACATTATTTTTTTCATTTTCTATCTTTTTATTTTCAGAAACAAGCCAGCCTTCAAGTGAACCCGATAAAAAAGCATCACTTATCCCTGCAAAAAAAGAACCGAACAAAAAAAATAAAAAGTTTCTCGCAAATCCGTAACATAAATACTGCATACAAGAAAAAAAGAGACCTGCAGCAAAAGTTTTTTTGCGCCCAAAGTAATCGGCTAAAAGACCTGAAGGATATTCAAAAATAAAACCTACACCGAGAATAAGCGAAAATAAAATACTTATTTGAAAATACGAAAAGTTTTGATTTTTCAAATAAAGTGATATTACGCATGAATTTAACACAGTAAAAAAAATATTCGCCGTCTTTAAAAAAATAAACCATTTTTCATGTGTCTTAAATTTACTCATCAGCACATCTCCCCATATTGTAAATAAGTTTTTTAAATTCTGAAAAACCTCCTGACTCATGATATTCTTCATATCATCTATGCGCTATTTTTATACCATACTATGAAGCATTTTTTTCATATTCCGTACCAGGATGAGGACATAAAATGTATGTAGACTTCCTTAAAAACACACAGTTGCATCAGAAAACGGTTAAAAAGCCTCAAATTTATCAGTTTATTATGTAAAAAATTGATAAGGCTCCTCTATTTTAAAAAACACAAAGCAAATTTAAGTCAATTTTTTAGAGGAGCCCATTACAAGAATCACTCACTATGCAAATGCTGAGAGTGTGCTAGTTCCCCTATGTTCCTGAGTTTTTATCCCAGCATAGCCACTGATTTGTAAAAACTTCCACTTCAGGGATAATCCATTCTGTCATAATTTAAACTCCATTTTACCCCTTCTTAATCTCTTCGGCCTTTCGGCAAGCATGAAAGTGTCCCTTTCCTATGTCCATCAAAGAAGGTTCTTCCATAGAAGAACATGACTCGTCCGCATAGGGACATCTCGTATGGAAGCGGCAGCCCGAAGGCACATTTGCAGGAGAAGGAATTTCTCCCGAAATGGGAAGTTTTTTAATCACCTTGAGCATTCCCGGTTTGGGCTCGGGAACGGCTTCAATCAGGGCCTGAGTATAAGGATGCATAGGATTATCTATAACATCATCGGCATCCCCCATCTCTACGATGCGGCCGAGATACATAACCGCTATTCTATCGGTAAAATACCTTGCCGTTGAAAGGTCGTGGGTAATATACAGATAGGTAAGACCCAGTTTCCTTTGAACTTCCCTCATCATGTGAAGAATTTCCGCACGGGTTGAAAGGTCGATCATCGAAACAGGCTCATCCGCAACTATAACCTCGGGATTTAGGATAAGGGTTCTCGCCGTAGCTATACGCTGTCTTTGACCGCCCGAAAGCATGTGAGGATAGCGTGTCATAAATTCCTCAGGCGGGTTGAGCTTTACCTCCGAAATAGCCTTGATGATTTTTTCATCGTTTTCGGCCCTTGTTCCCTTAATCTTATGAATAAGAAGAGGTTCCTCCATTACATCCCGAATTTTAAAACGGGGATTCATAGAAGCATAAGGGTCTTGGAAAATCATCTGAACACGGCGGCGGTAAAAGGCAGTTTTTTCCTTGTCGCTGTTTGTAACATCTTCCCCATTATATAGGATTGTTCCCTCGGTAGGAGTATGAAGCTTCATCGCTATCTTCCCTATCGTAGTTTTACCTGAACCCGACTCCCCTATGAGGCCGAAGATTTCTCCCCTCCTCAGACGCAAGGTAACATCATCTACAGCCTTTATCTTTTTGGCTATACCTTTTGAAAGGCTTTGGACAAAACCTTGATGGGGCTCAAAATATTTTTTTATATTAATCAGTTCAAGAACATGGTCATTAGGATCTATCTTTTTTTCGTTATCGCTCATTTTACACACCTCCAGCATGCTACTTGATGCCCCGGTTCAACCTCAATAAGAGGAGGTTCAACTTCGAAGCACTTATCCATTGTACAATGACACCTCGGATTAAAACGGCAGCCCTTGGGCGGAGAAATAAGGTCGGGCGGTGTTCCCGGAATATAGGAAAGCTCGCTCACCCTCTTCCTTAAAAGAGGTGTTGCCTGTAAAAGTTTTTGGGTATATGGGTGCATGGGCTCCTTACCGTATATCTGATCATTGGTTCCGAGCTCGGCAATTTTTCCCGCATACATAACACAAATCCTATCCGAAATCTCGGCTTCAAGCGACAGATCGTGGGTAATAAATATAAAGGAAAGCTTAAATTTCTGTTTTAGTTCCTTTAAGAGATTTATAATCTGGGCTTGAACAATAACGTCGAGGGCTGTGGTAGGTTCATCCAGAATAACCAGTTTAGGCTTTAAAAATAAACCGCTTGCTATAACAACCCTCTGCTTCATTCCTCCGGAAAGCTCGTGGGGATAGCGGTTTAAAACTTCGGGCGGAAGGCCGACATAGCCCAGATACTCTTCCATTAGGTCTTGAGCTTCTTTATCGCTCATTTCCTTGTGCTCCCTCAAGGTTTCAAGCATCTGTTTTCCGATTGTGTAAACCGGAGTTAAACTGTTCATCGCTCCTTGGAAGACCATCGAAATTTCCTGCCAGCGCACATTTTTTCTTATCTCTGAATCGGAGAGGGGAACAATATTCCTTCCATTGATTATAATCTGAGAATTCTCCTCTACTCTTCCGGGAGGCGAGGGCATTTTAAGCAGAGCCATACCTGTAGTCGTTTTACCGCAGCCGGATTCTCCTACAAGTCCCAGCGTTTCGCCGGCATGAAGAGTAAAACTCACATCATCCAAGGCTTTTACAATACCTGCGGAGGTGTGATAGTACAATCTCAAATTTTTTACATCAAGAACTACTTCTTTATTTTCCATATTAAAACCTCCTTACCTTGTCCTGAGTTTAGGATGCAGTATCTTATCCATTGCAAAACCTAGGAATGCAAATATCATACCCAAAAGGGCTATAAAAAGACCGGGGGGAATAATCCACCACCATAAGCCGTTTAAGGTTGCACCCGAACTTTGAGCATCATGGAGAATTTGTCCCCAAGTTACAATAGAAGGATCTCCCAAACCTAAAAGCGAAAGAGAGGATTCAAAAATAATAGCTCCCGGAACCGAACTTGCCATAATAGCAAAAGAATAAGGCAAAAGAAGAGGTGCGATATGTTTTAGAATGATTCTCCATTTTCCGGCACCGAGGGCCTTTGCAGCTTCAATATAGGTTTCTTCCTTTATTTGTAAGGCCATTGAGCGGACGGTCTTTACCGAGCCTGTCCAGCCGAAAATAATAAGGGCAAGGATTATCATCCATATACTCGGTTTAAAAACTGCGGCCGCTACAATCAATATAGGAATAATAGGAACGGACACGACTATTTCAAAGATAAACATCATAATCGTATCAACCGTTCCGCCGAAGTAGGCACTTATAATTCCGTACATAACGCCGACCAAAACCGAAATAATACTTGCAACAAGACCTATTAAAAGAGCCCATTTTAAACCGGCCATAACGCCGGAAAATAAATCTCTCTTGTTTAGGTCGGTACCCAAAAGTCCCGAAACCGCTCCCGGAATTATAAGCCGAGGATTTTCAATCTTATTAGCAGAGTTGGATGCAACATCTTTAGGTATAACGAATTTAAAAACATATTCACCCTTTAAAGGCTTTTTATCCCTGTACATGGTCTTTGAAACTTCAGAGAACAATAACTGAACAGGATTTGCATTTCCCGATGTAGCAGAAGCGCCGTAAGAAGCCGTAAACTGCTGCATTGTGGATTTTGCATCGGTTAAAACCGTAAAACGGCTGTGATAATCTTTTAAATTTCCTTTTGGAAAAACACCGAGCTCAATACGCTTTCCGTCAGGCCGGATAACATCCATACTCATTATTACATTGCCCGTAAGTTCGGCTCTAAAAATAATGTTATTGGGATTTTTATCGTAATTATAGTTATACTTAAAATTATAAACCTTAGCCTTACCGAAATGCTCCGATTCCTCTTCCGTAATCTCGGGTTCGGTAAACCGAACCGTCCTAGCCGATTTTTTTGAGCTGAACAATTCCGACCATACGGGAGGGGCGGAAGCAGGGTTATCTTCCCAATAAGAAATGTTATGCCAATTATCGTTTGTTCCCTTAAAGGGCAAGACAATAGGCTCAAGTATAATTAAAAGCACAAGTAAACCTAAAAGAACTATAGCAACTATGCCTATTTTTTCTTTTTTAAAATCATTCCAAAATTCTTTAAATCTATCAACAAAATTTTCCATTATTCCTTGCCTCCGACTTTTATACGCGGGTCTAAGAAACCGTAAACCAAATCAAGGATTATAAGACCTGCTTGATAAAGACCTGTTGTAATGGCCAAATCTCCCATTAAGACAGGGATATCGTTTTGCTGAACGGCGATCCAATAAAGCTGACCTAGACCGGGCCACGAAAAAATACCCTCAAATATGATACTTCCCGACATTGAGGCCAAAAAGGAAAGCAATATCATCGTTACCAATGGAGGTGCCGATGTCCTTAAAGTGTGGCCGTGAAGTACCTTCTTTTCGGGGATACCGCGCGCCCTTGCACTCATTATAAAATCTTCCTGCAATGTCCCCAAAACAAGGTTTCGGATAACGTAAGCCGTACTCCAAAAACCTAAGAAAACTAAGGTAAGAATCGGAAGAGCAAGATGCTGCAGCCTATCAAATACAAACCATATACCTTCCGGCACAGGGACAGAGTTTACTCCACCCGATGGGAAAAGAGGAATTTTATAAACAAACACAAATATTAAAAGCATGGCTAACCACCAGCTGGGCATACCGTAAATGATAAGAGTAATCAAACTTGTTACCTTATCCTGCCGGCTTCCCGGCTTTTGGGCTTTTTTTAAGCCCAGGGCTAAACCGATCAGCGTATTAATCACAAAGGCTGTTGTAAAAAGCAAGAGGGTTCTGGGAATCGCTTCTCCCAATATTTTGATAACCTCTTGAGAACCCGTTAAGGATTTTATCGTCGTCGATTTACCGAAATCAAAAGTCAAAACCCTCTTTGCGTTGTGTAAAACACGTTCAACTAAGGGCCTGTCTAATTTATATTGTCTGATAAGGGTCAATTCTTGATCTTTACGCCATGCCATTATCTGTTCGGCAGTCATATTTTTTAGACCCTTTGCTTCAGCACGTACCATTTCCATTATCTGGCTGCGCTGAACCTTTTCATTTATCTGATTAAATAAAAAAGAAAAGATAAAAATAAGAATGGAATATATTACTACACCGCGTAAAATACGTTTAAGTGCATACCACTTGTACATAAAAGTCTCCTACAAAATTTAGGCTTTGAGCTCAAGGCACATTACCGCTAAAAAAGCTCAAAATGCCTCAAAGCCTTTGAGCATCTCTAAAAACATTATTACACTTTTAGAGATACCCTGCTTCAAGGCATCTTGATTTAAATACAATCTTACATTTTATTTAAGAATTGTAAAGCTTACCGAATTTGCTGAGGGCGGCTCATCGGAAATTGAGGTTAATACAACCATTATATATTCCACGCCTTTTTCAAGTCCGGCTAAGTCCGATGCAGGTACGGTAATAGTGAATTTACCGTCACCTATTGCTTTAGCAGTATAAGTCTTCTCTCCGCCTGAAGGAAGCTGGAGACGTCCTTCAACCTTTCCCTTATCGAGAGGAACTCTTTCAACCTCAGGATAAGCATACTTGGAAACGGTTGCCTCAAATACGGCATCCTTGTCTGCCGAAGGAGCTACAGGAGCCTTGACATACTGAATCTCGGTAAGGTCCGTTCTAAACATATTCGGGAAGTAGTCGCTCTTATAAGGATATTTATCAAAGTTAGCCAATACGACGGAGCTTGTAATAGGGTCGATTTTTTCGAACATCAAGGGACCTGTTGTAATATAAGCATTTCCGTATTTTTCGATAAAGGCTATAGAAGCCTTGTATCTCTTAAGGGCGTAATCTTCATTTATAAAATCCTTTAAAGACACAGGAATATGCTTTGAAGCAACAAATTCTTCCAATTTGGCCTTGAGGTCTGCAAGACAATCGGGGTTTTTAACGTTTGCTTCTACACCGCGCTCTCCGCCGTCTTTAGCAAAGTTATAAACCGTTCCGCTCTTTGAGCCGTGTACTACCATTTCTGCCAAGGCTTCATAAATTTCCCAAGGTACGTTTGTTCGTCGTCCGGGGTTAGCAGCCTTTACGCTTAAACCGCCTACAGTTATAGCTGTGTCTCTTGGGATAGGAGCATGGAAGTAGTTACTGTATGTAGTGATAGAACCGTCCTTATTAAATACTATACCTTTTGTGGTTTTAAGACTTGGAAGAGTTACACTGCTTAAAGGAGCATCATAGTAGAGGTCTCCCTCTCCGTCTTGAATAGCCCACTCATAAGCAAAAGCAAAGGCATACCTGACATCGTTAAGATCGACAGGTTCGCCGTGATGCCAGTAATAACCGTCTACAAGCTTACCTGTTACAACAGTTGCAACACTTTGACCGGACTCTGCAGGAACCCATTTTTTTGAAGCCGTATCATACATAACGGCTTCTGCAGGAACGGGAATATCACCGCCCATTGCAAGTTCATCATCTCCTTCCTCTGTCTTGTTGCCTGTGGCTACGAATTTGGGAGCGAATTTCGCATTTGCAACATCAACCGTTGACATAGCAAATTCCAATCGTCCTACAGCAGGGTTATCAAAGGAAGCTCTATCGGTAACGGCATTAAAAAAGGCAGTGCTATAAGAATCACTAAAGCCCTGTCCGCCTACAGGATCCCATTCAGACATAAATAGGGAGCCTTGAGCCGAATACTGCAATACGCGCAAAACCCTCTTTCCCTTATAGGGGCCATCAGCATCGGGCTTAACATCGGCACATCTTACGGTCCAGCCGTTAAAGCCGTCAGAGGTTCCATAGAAAAGACGGGAATTAAATCTTCCTCTGTTGGCTACAAATAAATCGTTTTGAGAAACAACATAAACGCGGACAGCCTCTCCCATTCCTATAGCACACATATCGGTTGTTTCGCTAAAGAATTCTTCGGCAGTCAAATACTGTCCGTAGGCGGCCTTTTTACCTAAAACATCTAATTTTTCGTTTGAATAATTCCAGAATTCGGCCTCTCCGCCTCCGGGCATGTAGCCGTAGAAGGGGCTGTACATCTGGCAAAGAGGAGTTTCCCATGTTACATAGAAACCGCCTGAACCCCAGCCTTCAAGGTACATAGTCCAATCATAGTTGGCAGGGTTTCCGCCGTAAACAAGACTACCGGCTGTTTTTCGGTCGCGCTCAAAACCTTCAACCGTAAGACCGGCTTTTTCGATTTGAGCATGAATATAGCGGGCTGCAGGAAGACGGCCTGTAGGATCGTCAACACGCATTATGGACTTAATTGTAACGGGCTTGCCCTTGTACATCCATTTTCCGTTTTCCTTTACAAGTTTTCCCTTGTTTTCTGCAAGTTGAGAAGCTTTTTGCATAGCATTTTCAATCATGTTGACGGCTTTTTGCTCATCTCCCGTTTCGGTGATACCGAATTTGGAAGCCAAAATATTGTAGCGGTATGCTCCGGGAAGACCCACGGTACAGGGAGTGTACATAGGAGAGCCTTCACCCAAAAGAAGTTCATCTACCAATTTCTTTCGGTTGATTAACCAGTTAAAAGCATAGCGGACTTCCTTGATTGCAACGGGGTTAAACATTTCCTCTCCGGCTTCGGTCTTCCAAACATAGGGAGCCTTGTTGGGAATAGGATTAAATAGAAGAGACCAATAACCTGTAGGAACGGGATAAACATCTATCTTATCTCTGTCTTCATCACTTAAACCCGACAAAAGTACCGGCGGAACAGAGGTAAACATAAGGTCTACCTTTCCCTCAATAACATCTTTTAAGGCAACTGTTTGATCGGTACTTATGGAGTAGACAACCTTATCTACATAGGTACCGTTTTTTACGGGGCTTTTGCCTCCTGCGGCAGTTCCGGCGCCGCCTCCGCATGCAGTAAATACCAAAGCCACTGCAAGCATACATGCTAAAAACTTAACAAAATTCTTCATTAAATTCCTCCTGTTGTTTTTATGTGTTTAAAACACTGCATATATTAAAACATACTATTATGTATTTGTCAAACATTTTTTTTATTTTTTATTTTATTGAGATTTTTTTACCTTAATCTTTACATTTTTATCATTTTATGATACACTTTTTCCTGGTAATTTATCTTACCGACTAAAATACTTGGAGGACACTATGAAAAAAATTCTGGTGCTGATTGTAACACTAGTGCTGGCTTTTTCCGTAATAGCATGCGGCGGAAACAGTGCAGCAACAACTAAGACAAACGAAAGACCTTTCGTTGTAGCTTCTGCAGAATTTAACGGCGACTTTTACACAGGCTGGACAAATTCGACTTATGACAACGATATCCGAAAGTTGATCTGGGCATTCGGTCTTATGAACGAAAATTCCAAAGGTCAAGTTGAGGATTCGCTTCTCGTTGCAGAAAAAAAGGTAAGCGATGACCTTAAAACATGGACATTTAAGCTTGTAAAAGGAGCAAAATTCCATAACGGTGAAGCTTTAACTGCAAAGGATGTAAAGTTTACATATGACTTTTACATGGATACAAAAGCTTTAAGCGATACGGGAGGATCGTCAACAATCAACGATTATGTTGAAAGTATTGAAATTGATGAAGCCGCAAATACCGTAACTTTCCATCTTAAAAAAGTAAGCTATACCATTGACACAGCCGTATTCAGTTCTTATTACCTCTTCCCTGAAGAAACCTTCACAAAGGGGGCAAAGGAAGAAGGTCTTACCGTACAGCAGTATGTAAAAAAACATATTTCAAATCCGATCGGCTACGGACCCTACAAGATGACCGAGTACAAGGAAGGCGAATATGTTAAGTTGGCAGCCTTTAAAGACTACCTCGGTAAAGTACCTGCCATCAAAGAGGTAATCGTTAAGGTTGTTCCCAGTGAAACCGAACTTGACCAGCTCCTTCAGGGTGAAGTAGACATGCTGACAGGTCAAGGTCAAGCCGAAAAAATTGATCCCGTTAAAGATAAGCCCGGCTTTTCTTACACCAATTACTATAGACACGGAGGAGGAACAATCGCCCTCCACTGTAACTTCGGCCCCACTTCCCTTACGGAAGTACGCCAGGCCTTTGCCTATGTTCTTAACAGACCTAAAATCATCGAGCTTTTCTTAGGTCAATACGGTATTTCTTCCAACGGCCCCTACTCCAAAAACGACTGGCCCTTGTGGGATGATGATGAAGAAAACCTTATTGGAACAGCTGCCGTAGGTAAATTCGAAAGCACCTTGACAAGCTATGATATCTTAGATAAAGACGGAAAATTCGATGAAGCTGCAAATATTGCAAAAGCTCAGGAACTCCTTGATAAAGCAGCTGCAAGAAAAGACGGAGATTATGCAAAACTCACAGGTAATGCAAAATCAGGTTATCTTTGGGAAGGAAAACCCCTTGAAATCAAGATTACTTACACACCTTTCTGGTCAGATACATATAACCTCATATTTAATGATACTTATGTTTCAAAGCTCGGCTTTAAGATAAGTTTAACAGGTCTTGATTGGCCCGTAATGTACAGCCACTGGACAGGAGACACAAAAGAAGAAAGAACTTATCATGCTTTTGTAGGCGGTGTAGGTTATGTACTTAAAGCCAATCCCAAAGCCGACTATGCAACAAATCTTATTATGCCTTGGGGACAGCCCTCTAGCAACAACGTAATGTTCTCGGGAGGTTCTTCTTATACCCCTGCAGAATGGGACAAGTTGCTTGACGACATCGAAAATGTTCATCCCGTAACCGGAAGAGAAGAATACAGGAAAAACTGGAGAAAATTCGTAACTGCTATAAATAAAGAAGTTCCCGTTATCCCTGTTTACTCAAATAATTATTTTGACCTCTTTACAGATAAATTGGAAAACTTCCATACTACAGCTTTGTGGAACTGGGCAAGAGCTTTACCTGAAGCAAATTGGAAAAAATAATTAGTCCATTACTGATTGTTTAACTCAATCATAAGACCTCTTGTTTAATTTAAGCGGAGGTCTTATTTTTTACCTAAAGGAGATTTTATGGCAAATAATAATGTAAGCGGTTCAAAATCGCTGTTTGAAATCCTTTTTCCATATATCCGATATATATTCAAGCGTTTAGTATCAATAATTCCGGTATTAATAATCATGTCGGTTGCTATCTTTATACTTATCAACCTGATGCCGGGAGATCCCATACTGGCAATGCTTGATCCCGAAAAGACCAAGGCTATGACGCCGGAAGAAAGAGCCCTATATATTGAAAATATGAGAAAATTTTTAGGATATGATAAGGGCCCTGTAGAAAGATATTTTTTATGGATGGGCGATACCTTTAGAGGAGAATTCGGTTATTCGATAAAATACAATAAACCCGTAAACGAGTTTATAGGTACATACATCGGAAGATCTTTTAAAATAAATATTTGGGGCTTTCTTTTAGCCTTTTTAATTTCGATTCCGGTAGGAATCACGGCGGCAGTAAAAAAGAACAGTTTTTTTGATAAAACCGTAACGGTTTTAACAATAATAGGTATATCCCTGCCCTCTTTCTTTTTAGCGCTGCTTTTAATAATGATATTCGTTATATTTTTGAAAATTTTACCCTTTTCAGGTATGTCAGACCCTAGAGGTATACAGCCTGACTGGCATTATATCATACTGCCGGTTACCGTAGTAGTTCTTACATCCCTTGTAAGTCTTATACGCTATGTACGATCAGCAATGATTGAAATATTAAAATCAGACTACATTAGGACGGCAAGAGCAAAGGGCCTTTCAGAAAAGGTAGTTATATACAGACATGCCTTCCAAAATGCTTTAATACCGGTTGTTACCCTCATAGGTTTATCCATACCGGGACTATTCGGCGGTTCTATAGTTGTAGAAAAAATATTTGCTTATCCCGGAATGGGCCTACTGATGAACTATGCATACGGCTTTAAGGACAGGGCAGTATTACAGACTGTTCTCTTATTCTTTGGACTTCTTACATTATTGGGTAATATCTTCATAGATGTAGGATATATGGTCGTAGATCCGAGGATTCGGGAAGGAAAGGTTTAAATGGCTCAAGAAGAAAACAAAAATTTCAGCGAAAAAGACGAAGTTATTCTATCCCCTGCACAGCAGATAAGAATTAAATTCAAAAATAACAGGCTTGCGATGATAGGCTTTTATATGTTCCTTACAATAGTCCTTCTTGTTGTAGTAACTCATTTCTATACCAAATTCACAGGCTATGATTTTGCAAAAACCGATCCTGCATTAAAAAATAATCCGCCCTCATGGGTTCACCCATTCGGAACGGACAAGTACGGACGGGATACATTCATGAGAGTTCTTGAAGGAGGATGGATTTCGTTACAGGTAGGTTTTTTATCTACATTTATGGCCGTAACCATAGGTTTAACTATGGGTTCAATTGCAGGATTTTTCGGCGGCAGGGTTGATAATATTATTATGAGGTTAATAGAAATACTTTCCTCATTCCCTTTTTTGGCCATAGCTTATACAATTTCTGCCATATTTAGGGAAAGGCCGCCCGAATTCAGGCTCTATGTAATAGTTATAATACTGGGACTTTTAAGCTGGACAGGCTTAGCCCGATTGATACGGGGCCAAATTTTAGCTTTAAGGGAACAGGAATTTATTGTGGCTACAAGGGCTTTGGGCATAAAAAGGCGTAACCAGATTTTTAGACATTTGGTACCCAACGTATTAGCGACCGTTGTAGTATCTGCAACCCTCACCTTTGCATCATCTATTTTGAGCGAAGCATTCTTGTCATTCTTAAACTTGTCGGTAACCGAACCGATTCCGACATGGGGAGCTCTTTTATCGAAGGCAGCAGAAAACAGCACAAGCCTTAGAACTTTTTGGTGGATTTGGATATTCCCCGGTGCAATGCTCTTTTTGTTTATTATGAGTATCAACCTCATCGGTGAAGGTCTTAGAGACTCTATTGACCCGAAGGCCGAATATACAACAAAGGCACAACGAAAAGAGGCCAGAGCCAGACGAAAAGAAGAAAAAAGGCTTGCAAAACAGGCTAAGCAAACAGTAAAGGAGGCGGCTGTATGAAAAATCCTCTACTTGAAGTTAAAAATTTACATACATACTTTTTTACAAACAAGGGAACGATAAAGGCCGTTCAAGGTGTAGATTTTACTATAGAAGCCGGTAAAACTTTGGGAATAGTAGGAGAATCAGGCTCGGGTAAATCCATTACAGCCTTTAGTATTCTCAACCTTCTTGAATATCCGGGCAAAATTGTCCAAGGAGAAATCAATTTCGGCGGAGTAAATCTTGTAAATTTAGGCAAAAAGGAAATAAGAAAGATAAGGGGTAACGATATATCGATGATATTCCAAGAGCCCATGACCTCTCTTAACCCCGTTCACAGAATAGGAAAACAGCTAAGCGAGCCCTTAATTCTTCATCAACACATGTCAAAAAAAGAAGCTTGGAATGCCGCTATCGACCTTTTGCGCGAAGTAAAAATCCCCAATCCGGAAAACGTAGTTTATAACTACCCCTTCCAGCTTTCGGGAGGAATGAGGCAGCGCGTAATGATAGCAATGGCCTTGGCTTGCGAGCCTCGTCTTTTGATAGCCGATGAACCTACAACGGCCCTTGACGTTACAATACAGGCACAGATCTTTAAGTTGATGAACGATTTAAAGAAAAAGCACAACACGGCAATCATGTTTATCACCCATGACTTGGGCGCCATTGCAGAATTGGCCGATGATGTTGCCGTAATGTACACAGGCGAAATCGTTGAAAGGGCTCCGGTAGATGTTATTTTTGACCGACAGACTCAATTTTCTCATCCTTATAAGGAAGGTTTGCTTGAATCAATCCCCCTCTTGGATGAAGAAGTAGAATATCTCGCTCAAATTCAAGGAAGTGTACCTCATCCTCTTAAACTTCCCAAGGGCTGCAGATTTTCGACAAGGTGCGAATATGCAACCGAAAAATGCCGAAACGAAAAGCCCGAATTGGTTGAAGTAGAAGAAGGACACTTAATCAGATGCTTTTATCCGAAATCAGGAGGTAGACATGAGTAAGATATTATTGGAAACTCGAGGCCTTAAACAGTATTTTCCTACCGGCAAAACACGAAATGAGAGAAAAACTCTTAAAAGAATAGCCGATGAAGCTCTTAGGGTTTGTGCCGGCATGTTTAATACTAAGGTTGACATGAATCAGCTGATGGACATGCATAAAAGCGGTAAGGACCTCGGCAAGGAGCTTACAGACCTAATTTTGGACTATGAAACCTATTCTGACCTGCACGGTCAAAACTTATGCGTAATTGCCAATGACGGTATCGACCTCGTTATCCATGAAGGAGAAACCGTAGGCCTTGTAGGAGAATCAGGCTGCGGAAAGTCAACCTTAGGCCGCACAATACTAAAACTTTATAAGCCCACAGCGGGTGAAATCTTTTTTGAGGGTGAAAACATTACAAATTATACTGTAACTCAAATGATGCCCTTACGAAAGAAAATGCAGATTATCTTCCAAGACCCCTATTCATCTCTTAATCCTAAGATGACTGTAGGACAGATCATAGGCGAGGCCTTGCTTGAGCATGGAATGTTCAAGAAAAAAGACCCCGCATATGAAAAGTATGTAAAAGAGATAATGAACACTTGCGGCTTGGCAGACTATATGATTTACAGATATCCTCATGAATTTTCAGGCGGTCAAAGGCAGCGAATCGGTATAGCACGGGCCCTCGCATTAAAACCCAAATTCATAGTATGCGATGAAGCCGTTTCGGCCTTGGACGTATCGATTCAGTCCCAGATCATAAACCTCCTCAATGACCTGCAAAAGGAATTCCACCTATCCTATTTGTTTATTTCGCATGACCTATCGGTTGTAAAGCACATAAGCGATAGAATCGGTGTTATGTATTTGGGAAATATGGTCGAATTTACCGATAAACGCGAAATGTATGCCAATCCTCTTCATCCTTATACAAAAGTCCTTCTTTCAGCCATTCCTGAAACAGACTTACAAAAGATGAGAACAAAGAGGCGAATCTTATTGGAAGGAGACATTCCGTCCAACATCATCACGCCCACAGGCTGTAAATTCCATACAAGATGCCCCATTGCAAAGGATATATGCAAACGCGAAGTTCCTCAATTTAAGGAAGAAAAACCGAGACATTTTGTTGCCTGCCACTTTAGCGGAGCGGAGCTGTAATGTTTTTTAGAGACCATGAGCATAGTTTAAAGTCAAAAAGGCGCCAAGCCATGGAAGAAAATGAAGAATTGAATCATCTGCGGGAAGAAGCAAACCTTGAAAAAGGAGATGTTCCTGCCTTGATAATAGCAGCCCTTACAACCTTGCTGCCTATCGCAGCAATAATTGTATTAGCCTATTATCTGATATCAATGTTCATCTTCGGCTAGAGACTTAAACAAAAGGGATGTTCCTTTAAGGATCATCCCTTTTGTTCATCCTCTCATCCTAACTTTATACAAAATAATCAAATTTACTATTGTAAGAATTTAAGAAGAGTGATATTATAATGAATAATAGCGTGCAAATCACAAAATTTTTCATTATAGGAGATTCTGATATGAAAATTGAAAGATCTGAATACATTGAAAAGCTGGAAAATAGACTTCATAATGGAATGATAAAAGTAGTAACGGGAATTCGCAGAAGCGGAAAATCCTATTTAATTTTTGAATTATTTAGGGAATATTTGCTGCAAAATAAAACCGATGAAAATCACATTATAAAAATAGAATTGGAGCGGTTGGAAAATAGAAAGTTTAGACAACCGGAACAGGCCTTGGATTATATCAAATCTTTTATCAAAGATGATAAGATGCACTATATTTTTTTGGATGAAATTCAAATGATGGAAGATTTTGTAGAAGTGTTAAATTCTTTGCTCCATATTAAAAATGCAGATGTGTATGTTACAGGCAGTAATTCCAAATTTTTATCCAGCGATATTTTGACGGAATTTCGAGGCAGAGGCGATGAAATCCATGTATATCCCTTATCTTTCAAAGAAGTGATGAGTTTTTCTTCAGAAAATCCGTATAGGACATGGGCAAATTATATCATTTATGGCGGATTGCCCCTTGTGCAGAGTATGAATACCGAAGAACAGAAAATCGGTTATTTGACTAAATTATTTGAGGAAACCTATATTAAAGATATTGTTGAAAGAAACAAAATTGAAAAAGTTGTAGAACTGAATGATATGATAAACATATTGGCCTCTTCCATCGGTTCATTGACCAATCCAAGCAAGATTTTAAATACTTTTCAAAGTAAATTGAAATCTAAAATCAGTTTAAATACCATTCGGAGTTATTTGGAATATCTTAAAAATGCCTATGTAATTAGTGAAGCAAATCGATATGATGTAAAAGGCCGAAGATACATAGGAACACCGCTAAAATATTATTTTGAAGATATTGGGCTTAGGAATGCAAGACTCGGATTCAGACAGACTGAAGAATCACACCTCATGGAAAATATTATTTATAATGAACTCAAAAGAAGAGGATTTTCTGTAGATGTAGGTTCTCTCGAAAACCAAAAAACAATGGACGTCAAAAACAGAGAAAGATTTTTTTTGGAGATAGACTTTGTAGCGAATTTGGGAAGCAAGAGATACTATATCCAATCAGCACTTAACATGTCTGCAGAGGAAAAGGAGAAGCAGGAAAAAGCTTCATTACTTGAGATTAAGGATTCTTTTAAAAAAATAATCATTGTTAAAGATGGTCTGCCTGTCAGACGGGATGAAAGCGGAATTGTAACAATGGATCTGTTTGATTTTCTGTTAAATGCAGAATCATTGGGAGATTAAATCAAACATTTAAAAACACTCGGGTTTATATCAAATCATAAACCCAAAAATCGTCCTATCCCGCTTCTCCGGTTTTTACCTTTTCAAGCTTCATTTCTTTTCCGGCAGCCAAAGGTTTTTTACCCTCAATTTTAGGAATATAATCTTCTATCAATATGGGAGCGGCAAAGAAGGTATCTGCGTCTATCGCTGCCGGTTTTTGTGCGTAAAAGGCTTTTACAGCCTCAGGGTCGGAAGGATCGGCATCGCCTTCAAGGATTACGGGCGTTCCGGGAGCGGTCCATGGGGCTTGAAGAAGCTCAACATGCTCTTTTTCTTCTTCATCATACCAGCTTGCCGCCAAAAGCATCCCCTTCGACTCGATACCGCGCATCTTTCGTGGTTTTAGGTTGTCTGCAATTATGACGGTTTTTCCTAAGATTTCGTCTTCCTTCAAAAAGGGGACAAGACCTGAAAGGATTGTTCTTTCTTCGCCTGAGCCGTCATCAAGCTTTTCGATGTAAAGCTTGTCGGCATCGGGATGTCTTTCGACGGATATAATCTTGGCGGTTTTTAAGGCAATCTTTTTGGAAAAAAGCTCGGCCGGAGAGAGTTTAACTTCCGGCTTTGCAGAAGAAACAGCATCGGACTTTGAAGAGCCGCCGTCCTTACAAGCTGAACAGCCTTTTTCCGATTTTTTTCTGTCCTTTTGGCTTCCCGAATAGCGGTCACGATAGGCATCGATGACCTTGTTGTCGAGGGTCTTAAAGATGATTACGGGGTTTTCTACCGTTTTAAGCCCTTCCCTTTCGCCTAAATTTTTCCATGAAAGGAAGACTCCTTCCGGCTTATTAAATTGCGGAGCATTACCGTCAAAGATATTTCCCGACCAAATCTTTTGTCCGAAAAAGCCTGCGGCCTGATCGGCGTATTGGGGCATATAGGGATGAATTAAAATTAAAATATCCTTTATAAGATAGCAAAGCTCGGACATAAGGGCTTCGGCATATTCAGGGTCGGTTTCGCGCCTCTTCCAAGGCTCTCCATCTTGAAAGGCCTTGTTTGCAACTGAGGAAAGGGCAAAGGCTTCATGGAAGGAATCTCTAAGCTCGGCCCAATCCGAAAGCTCCCTTATCTTTTTGAAGCTTGCAGAGGCGGCATCTCTTAAAGATTTTACCATACTCTTTATATCCTCCCGACCTGATTTTGCTCCGTCAACTTGAGGTATTTTGCCATCATAATAGCGGTGAATAAAGGTGGCAGTCCTGTTTACAAGATTGCAGAGGTTTCCGATAAGCTCGCTGTTTACCCTCTCCTGAAAATCCTTCCATGTAAACTGGGTGTCGTTCTTTTCGGGGCGGTTATAAAAGATGTAGAATCTCCACATATCGGCAGGGATACCCGATTCTTTGGCATCGTTTCCGAAAACGCCCACTCCCTTCGACTTTGAAAATTTTCCGTTCTCGTAATTAAGGTACTCGGTGCCGGACATGTGAAAGAGTTTTGTCCAATTTTTTCCGGAACCTATGAGAGAACAGGGGAAGATTACCGTATGGAAGGGAATATTGTCTTTTCCGATAAATTGAAAAAGCTCTACATCATTTTGATCAAGCCACCATGCCTTCCAATCCTTTTCGGCAAGGTCAGCCCAGCATTTTGTTATCGAAATATAGCCTATTGGAGCATCGAACCATACATAAAAAACCTTGTCTTCAAAGCCTTTTTTGGGCACGGGGATTCCCCATTTAAGGTCCCTTGTTATAGCCCTTTCTTGGAGGCCGTCCCTAAGCCAGCTTTTTGACATTTGAAGGGCATTGTTTGACCATCTTCCCTCCTCTGCCGTCTTAGGCATCCACTTTTTGTACTCCGGTACGATTTTGGGAAGGTTTATATAAAGATGGGTTGTAGAGCGCACTTCGGGAGATGCCCCGCAAGAGGAACAACGGGGTTCTTTTAAATCGGTAGGATCTAAAAGTTTTCCGCAATGCTCGCACTGATCGCCCCTTGCTCCGTCATAGGAACATGAAGGGCAGGTGCCCAATACATAGCGGTCGGCCAAAAAGCGCTTACAGGATGGGCAGTAAAGCTGTTCTATAGTATGCTCGGTAATGTAACCGTTTTTATCGAGGTCATTAAAAATACCCTGAGTTATTTCGGTCTGCTGCGGTGTAGAAGTTCTTCCAAAATAGTCGAAGGCAATATTAAACCAATTGTAAATTTCAGCATGAATTGCATGATAGAATGAGCATAGCTCTTCGGGGCTCTTTTTTTCTTCGAGAGCCTTTGTCTCGGTAGCGGTTCCGTATTCATCGGTGCCGCAAATATAAAGAGTTTCATATTCTTTTAAGCGGCAAAAGCGCGCAAATACATCAGCGGATAATACTTGAATTAAGTTTCCCAAATGGGGAAAATTGTTTACATAGGGCAAAGCCGAGGTTACTAATTTTCGTTTCATAGAAATGATTATGAATTATTATTAAAAAAAAATCAACTACCCGCATTAGCTTGCAAGTTTAGTTTTATCTATAAGGAGGTACGGAAGAGGCAGGAATCGAACCTGCCATTGCGAATTATGCAACCTACGGTTTTGAAGACCGCGGGAGCCACCAGACCCCATCTGCTTCCGCAAGGACTATACACAAAATCGGAGCTTTTGTCTAGGGGTGGTTTTGCTTATAATTTAAGTAATATGGAAGATTGGTTATATTTTATTTTTTTTCTACCGATAAAAAGACCTTATTCGGCAGGCAGGCATTCCAATCGCCGTGATTTTTTAATCTTGGAGCTAAAATACAGCTTTTATTTGAGCAAGTTGAACTGACAACAAAAGCTTCGCCTCCTTCTATTTTTATATTTACAATACCTATCTCACCTTCTACGGCAAAATCTATATTTTCTTCCATTGGATAAATCCAATATCCTTTAGGAGTTCTTACCGATAAATATAAAGAAGAGCTATCCGCTGAATATATAAAGAGGGAAACAGTAATTATAATAGCGGTAATAACAGTGAGTATTAAAAAATCTAAGATTTTAATATTATCAAAAACCTTTTTCATTTTTTAAACGCCTAATAACTTTCTTTGTCATTTTTCTTCTGTATAAAAAACCTGAAATACCATCTTGAAAAAAATCAAGAAGATTTTCCCGATTATTCATAGTTACGGCATATCCATGTTGAATCGGGTAAAGAGGATCAGAAAAATCATAGGCAGCAGTTTTTTTCATGTCAATATCGAGAATATGAGTCGGAGTATTACATACTCTATAGTCGGATCGTATTGAAGCGACTTCCAAACATCGTGTTAAAATTGCAATCGAAGAATCTATATCATCATTATTTATTGCCTTAAAAGTTCCAAGCGTAACGGCCAAGATATTTTTAAAACCTTTTTCCTTAGCAATCCAAACAGGAGTATTATTTTTTACACAACCGTCTACAAAAAGTTTTCCGTTATAATTAAACGGAGCAAAAAAACCGGGATAGGAGTATGAAGCTCTCATCGCATCAGCCAATAATCCCTTATCAAAAACCACCTCATTCCCTTCACATAAATCGGTTGCGTTACAATAGAAAGGAATCTTAAGCTGATCAAATGTTTGATAACAGGAAAGTTTTTTAAAAAGAGTTAAACTCCTTTCACCTGAGTCTGCTCCTTGATGAGAAATTAAATTATTTAAACCTACTCCGATTTGTAAAAGCTTTGTCAACTTAGTAAGTCCAAAACCCAAATGAGATACATCCAGATAGTCGGTTAGATCAAAACCTTTTGAAAAAAAAGAAATCATCTCATCTACGGTCATGCCTGAAGCATAGAGCCCGCCGATAATCGCCCCCATAGAACAGCCGACTATACAATCAGGAAGCGGACAGTTCAATTCTTCAAGAGCTTTAAACATTCCAATATAGGCAAGGCCCTTTGCGCCTCCGCCCGATAAAACCAACGCCCATTTCATAATATAATTATATCTATATTTTTAAATTTATACTAGAGGAATCTTTATAATAAAGCGGCAATTTTATCAGGATAGTCCGTTATAATTGAATCCAAACCTGTACTTAAAACTTGGGAATAATCCGTTTGAATTGAACCGAACCAAGCATTGACCCTAAGGCCTTCATTATGAAGCTCATCGACAAATTCTTTTGTAAGCCTATATGCAGGAGGATGATAACACTCTACGCCATACTTCTTTAAATAAGCGGCCGGATGCAAATCCCAAGAATCAACCAAAAAGCCGCATACAAGGGAAGAATCTGTCTTTTTCATCCTCAAAACACTTTCATGGTTAAAAGAAGAAATAATACATTTGTCTTGCAGATTATATTTTTTTAAAAGAGCATATACCTTTTCTTCTATTCCAGGATATTCAAAAACACCTGTCTTTAATTCGATGTTGGAAATAATATCCTTATTTTTTATAAAATCAAAATACTCTTCAAGAGAAGGAATCTTTTCATCCAAATGTTTTATTCCGCTTGAAGCTTCCGAACTTTTAAAATTTGCTGCGGCATTTATTTTTTTTAAGTCGGCAAAGAAAAAATCTTTTACAAGACCTGAAGCATTACATGTCCTATCCAATGCTTCATCATGAATGATAACGGGTACACCGTCGGAAGAAAGGTGCACATCGAACTCTATACCGTCAACGCCTAAGTCCGCTGCTTTAGAAAAAGCAAGCATCGTGTTTTCAGGATACTTACTTCTGAAACCTCTGTGGGCAAAATTAAGAACTTTCCTCATACTACCAACCTCCTGAGGCACCGCCGCCGCCGAAGCTGCCGCCTCCTCCTGAAAATCCTCCGCCAGAAAAACCGCGGCCTGACGATCTTCCTATAGACCCGCCGAAAAAGGAACCTCTTGAAGATGATCTTCCGCTAAAGGAACGTCCCGCTCTGCCGCTTCGGGAGAGCAAGTAGAATATCCAAAAAAGCCCTCCCGGAGAAAATTTTGAAATCATAAGATAGGCAAAAAGTAAAAACAATAAGGCTTGCGGAAATCCGCCTTCATCATCTTCATTTGATGCATTGATTTCTTTTAAGAGGCTTTCGTCTTCTAAAGCATAAGCCGCCATAGCCTTGAGTCCGTCATAAATTCCTTCTCCGTAATTACCCGAACGGAATTGAGGAGCGATAAAGTTTTGGATGATTTGACCGCTTCTTGAATCTGTCAAGTTTTGTTCAAGTCCGTAACCTACCTCAATACGAAGCTTTTTATCCTTAACAGCAACCACCAAAAGAGCTCCTGAGTCTTTTTCTTTATTACCCAACTTCCATTTTTCGGCAACCTGCATAGAATAATCTTCAATAGATTCGCCTTCTAAGGACGGAATTATCAAAACAGCTATCTGAACCTGAGACCTATTGTTCAAGTCCAAAAGGAAATTTTCTATTTTATTAAATTCATTCCTCGAAAGAATTCCGGCCTTGTCAACTACAGGACCGGAAAGCGAAGGAACGGCTAAGCCGAAAGAATTAAAATTATAAAAGATAAAAAAACATAAAACAATTATCTTTTTTAAGATTTTATCTTTTTGCATAATTTTTAAAAGTTAACTTTAGGAGCGGTTGATGCTTGATCATCAGCCTTAAAATAAGCCTTTTCTCTAAAGCCGTTCATATTTGCAATAATAGAACGAGGAAATTGTCTTATATAAACATTGTATGATTGAACGGCTTCATTATATCTTTTTCGTTCAACGGCAATACGGTTTTCCGTTCCTTCAAGCTGGGTTTGTAAATCCATAAAGTTTTGATTTGCCTTAAGCTCAGGATAGTTTTCGGTAATAACCAACAAGCGCTGCAAAGCTGATCCAAGTTCGCTTTGAGCTTGTTGAAATTTTGCAAAGGATTCCGGATTATTTAAAACCTCATCGGAAACCTGCATAACCCCTCCGGCCTTTGACCTTGCTTCTGCGATATCTGTAAATACCTTAGATTCATGACTTGCATAGCCTTTTACAGTATTTACCAAGTTAGGAATTAGATCAAAACGCCTTTGATAAACATTTTCTACCTGACTCCATGCAGACTTTACATTCTCTTCTGCTTTGACAATAGAATTATATGTTCCTACAAAAAAATTATATAAACTGAAAGCCAAAACAAGAACGACAGCCAAAATAATCAATCCGGTTTTCAAACCCTTACTCATAACGCCTCCATAAATGTTAAAATAAGTTGTATTTAATTTAACAAATTACGGATAAAAAAACAAGCACTTGAGTTTTCAATTTATTTTTTTCTCGCGGAAGGTGCTGCAATAAAGAAGATTAGAGCTACAACATAGGGAAAAGACAATAAAAGCCCTGAAGGAATTTGTATTGAGCCCTGCATAATATTAACGGCATATTCGGCTGAAGAAAAAATTAGTACGGCAACAGTGCACAAAATAGGATTTTTATTACCTAAAAAAATTGCGGCTAAGGCAGTCCATCCTCGGCCTGCACTTATATTGGGGGTATAAGCTGAAAGGCGAAACACAAGAGTTGCTCCGGCACAAGCCGCAAAAAAACCTGCCATAGTCCATGAAAATATTTTATAATTATTAGGATTTATTCCGTGGGCTATTAAAACATCGGGCGCTTCACCCGAATATTTTAAATTGATTCCTTTTGAGGTGTGCTTTAAAAATAAAAATATTAAAAAAGCAAAAATCAATGCACTTATAAACGGGATTAAATTGTTTGACGGTAGAATATAAGAAGAAGATGAAAACTCTTCAAATGAGATTATGCCGCTTTTTCCTAAAAAAACTTCCGATGCCCAAGGTACAATTCCTGCTGCAAATAGATTTAAAGAGAGTCCTGTTAAAAAAGAATTTGCATTTGTCTTAACGGTAAATAAGGAAAGTAAAAAAAGGACTAATGATGTCAAAATAATTGAACCTATAAATCCTAATATAGGATAACCTGTAGCGATTGTTATAAGAGCGCAAAAAAATGCCGATATTATAACTGCACCTTCCAAAAAAACAGCCAGAGAACCGGCATACTCCGTCAGCAAAGCAGCTAAAACCAAAAATAAAAGAGGAGCAGAAATTTTCAAAATAACAGGTAATGCATCAATCATTATTTTTTCCTTTTGAAAACACAACCCTTTATACGGGAAAGAAGTTTTATTAACCTTATAGGTAAAAAATTGGCCGAAATAAAAGGAAAAACTACAGCCTGCAAAAACACGGCAGTATCAAACACCAAAGAACCTGACATTACAGCAGCATCTGAAGCACTTTGTATCCATGAGTATAAAAAAGCAGTAGGAATAATTGCAAAGAAACTATTTTTTGCAATTAAAGCTATCGCAAGAGCAGCCCATCCCATTCCCGAAGAAAAAGAGAGATGACAAATATACCAAGTTCCTGTAATTGCAAAAAAGCCGGTTAAGCCGTGAAGCCCTGCAGAAATACCCATACCCGCAAGAGGAGGAGCATAAATTGAAAAACCGGCAAACCTTGAAAACTCCGGAGCAGTTCCGGAAAGACGCAAACGGTATCCCCATTTTGTTTTTGCAAAAAAAACAATAAAAAATAAAACCGCAATAAGTGAAAATATAAAAGATATATTTAAAGAAGAAGGAGGTAAAAAACTTTTAAGTTGAAACTCATCGGCAATCGGGGGCAGAGCAAGTAAATTGCCTGATGTATCTCTCAACGGATTTCCTATAAGATAATTTACCGCAGGCAAAATAGCAGCTGAAATTAAAAAAGAAGTTAAAAGCTCATCAGCATTAAATTTAATTTTAAAAAAACCGGAAATAAAGCCGATTAAGCCTGAAGCAAAAAACACAATTAAACCTGTAATAACAAGTTGAAATACAGGCTCTGTCCAAGTATTCTGCAAAAGGATTCCCGTCAAAAGACCTGCAAAATATATTTGCCCCTCCCCGCCTAAATTAAAACAGCCGCACTTAAAAGCAAATAAGGAGCCCAATGAAGCAAATAGGAGCAAGCTTGTTTTATTCAGCATATTTCCGAAATGCCAAAAAGACGAAAAAGGCTTTAAAAAGAATTGAGATAAAGCATTTCTCGAATCTTGGGAACCTAGGGCAATGAAGCCAATTATTACTATAGTTCCTAACAAAAAAGCCGGTCCGGAACTTAAAAATCCGTATTTTTTCAATTTTCTTTTCCTAAAATATAAACTTTATCAAAATAATTTTTATAAGAAGCCGTGTCAAATTCTTTTGTCAATATTAAAATTATTTTACCTTGATCTGCCAGACTTCGAAACTTATTCATAAGTATTTCTGTACTCAGCATATCCAAACCCCATGCCGGTTCGGATGCTATTATAATTTCAGGATTTTCTGCAAGACAACGGGCCAATATTAAACGTTGGAGTTGCCCCCCTGAAATAGTTCCCTCCAAACGGCTTTTGCCGGCAATTATATTTTCAGTTTTTAATACCGATAAAATAAATTTCTCTGAATCTTTTTTATCGAAAAAGGCATTTTTAAATCTATAACAATTTAAAATATCTTCAATTGAAAGATTTGCATCAGCTCCGCGGAAATTACGATCTGACGGAATAAAGCCTATTTTGTTTTTTAGAAGAAAGGAAGGTTTAATTAGTTTACAATCAAAAACTTTTTTTTCGTCTTTTGTTTCAATTGAAATATATCCACTATGATATCTTGTATCTATATTCCCATGCTTTGTCTCTACCATTCCGGATAAAATATCTTCCAAATACTCAATACCGCTATTAGGGAAACCTATAAGTCCGATAATACTTCCGCTTTCAGCTTCAATTTCAACTTTTTGTATTTCAGAACTAAGGCCTGAATTAAAAGAAATATATATGTTAAAAAGCGAGACACCTTCTTTTTTATCTTTATCAATATTTTTTTTAACCGATTTTTCACGCATCAAAAATACATCTTCAGAAAAGAGCAGTTTTTTTATAAAAATATCTGCCGAGCTATCCGATAACAATGATTTAGTTAAAAAACTACCTTGCATTTTTCCATTTTTTAAAACCGAAATTCGATCGGAAAAATTTAAAGCTTCTTCAACCTTATGAGTAATTAAAATTACTCCCATCTTAGACTCCATACAGTTCTGCTTTAACATTGAAAAGAAGGTTATCCGCTCTTTATCTGTAAAAACCGATGCAGGTTCGTCTAAAATTAAAAATTTGGGATTACGATATAAAGCTGAAAGCATTGCAGTATAAAATTTTTTATCGGCAGAGAGATTTTTTATCTTTGCATTTAAATTCAAATCAATATTCCATTTGGATTTTAAATTCTCTATTTTTTGTTTTTCAGTGCGTAGATTTATAAAAGATAAAAATCTTTTTTGTCCGCTGCCTATCATTATATTTTCAAAAACGCTTGCATTTAAAGCAAGGCGCGGCTTTTGGTGGACAATTGCAATACCGGCATTTAGAGCATCATTCGGAGATCTGAATTTAAAAACTTTATCCGCTATCTTTATTGAACCTTGCGTCGGAGAAATAAGTCCGGAAAAAATATTTACCAGTGTAGATTTTCCGGCTCCGTTCTCTCCGAGCAAAGCATGAATTTCAGAAGTGTAAAACTCTATGTCAACATAACTCAATGCGGCATTTACAAATATTTCTCCGGTACGGCTGTTTTCCGTTTCATATATTTTATAAATACCTCTAAGTTCAGCCGTGGTTTTATTCATCACTTCTTGAAAAACCTTTAATAATTTATTTTACCGGCAAATCTAAAGAGCCGTCATATATTTTCTTCAACATTTCTTCTTGTTTTTTTCGTATCTCCTCCGGAACGGTTTGAATATAAATAGGGTCATCGGAAACAAAATTAACATAACCTTCTTTAATTCCAAGAGTCGAAGCAGTTCCTTCTTTTATAGTTCCTTCAATGAAATTTAGAATTTGCTCGTAGGCCAATTTTTTTTGCATCATCTCGGAACTTGAAATTACATAGCCCTTTGCTTTTGAGTAACCGTTATTATCAAACCATGAAACATAAAAACCCAATTCCTTTGCTGCCGCAAGTACTCCTTGATTAGCACCGCCTGAAATAGGCATGATTACATCTGCTCCGTTTTTATACATTGCTCTGGCCAGCTCCGCCCCTTTAGATGCATCATACCAATTTCCGACAATTTTAAAGTCAACGGAAAATTCCGGATCTACAGCCCTTGCACCCTCTAAAAATGACGGTAAAATTATATTCATCATTGCCGGATATTCCTGCCCCGCTATAAGCCCTAATTTTTTTTCAGCATTTGCAAATTCCATTTTACTTAAACTTACCAAGGCAGAAATATAACCTGCTATATAAGCCTGCTCTCTTTGATTATAACGGAAAGTTGTGATCATCGGATTTCCCTGAGCATAGGCATCAAGAATTAAAAATTTTTGATTGGGGAATTGCTTGGAAATAGGCTCTATAATTCCGGGTAAAGACGGATTAGAAGAAACTATTAAATCATATTTTCCGTCAACAACAAGCGAGGTGAGCTTCGTTCCCCAGTCTGCCTGATTTGTACCGGCTTCCAAAATTTTCAAGTTTACTTTTTTACCCTTTGAATTTGCAGAATCAACTGCCTCTTCAGCTCCTGACGCCAGCATATCGTAAACCGGACTTTCAGCTCTAACACCGGGTAAAAAAACCGCAATACTTATTTCTTTTCCTTCTTTGGTATTCTCTGTTTTTGAACACGAAAAAAAGCAGGAAAGAATTAAAAAACATAAAACAAAACTAAATATTTTTTTCATGGCTAACAATATAACAAAAAAAAGAATGTAATGCAAGACGGACAAAATATAGGGAGCCTCTAAAAACATCAGTTTTTAGAGATGTCCTAAATATAAAAAAACAGCTTTATATAGTCAGGATAAAATATAAAGCATTTACTTTTTGTTCTTTTTATGTTAGAGTGCTAAAACTATAAATTATTCTTGGAGGATTTTATGGATTTTAAACGAAATATAGAAAAGTATGTTGAACTTATTTTAAAAGTCGGCCTTAATATACAAAAGGGCGACGGAATATTTGTGCTTGTAAACGAACACTCAATCGGCATGGTTCGTGAAGTTACAAAACAGGCTTATAAGATGGGAGCTAAGGATGTTGTCTATGATTTTTCGGATGATGAGATGACTCTTGCCCGCTATGCCTATGGAGACGAAAGCATCTTTAAGGAAATGCCTAAATTTAAAATCGACTACATGGAAGCGGCTTATAAAAATAATTACCACCGCCTTGCAATAGTAGCCGACAATCCGGAACTCTTAAAAAATGCAGATGCCAAAAAAGTTTCGGAATGGAATAAAACCAGAGCCATAGCTTCAAAGCCCATAATGAAATACACTATGGAAAACCATGTAAAATGGTGCGTTGCGGCCCACCCTACTCCGGCTTGGGCAAAATCTGTCTTTCCGGAATTAACTGAAGAGCAAGCCCTTACAAAACTTTGGGAAAAGGTCTTCGATGCAACAAGGGTCAGCATGGACGATCCGGTCGCCGCATGGAAAGAACATGATGCAGCCTTAAAAAAACATCAAAACTTTTTAAACGAAATGGCCTTTGAAAAACTCTTATACAAGGGACCGGGAACAGACTTGGAAGTATATCTTACCGAAGGGCACCGCTGGGTAGGCGGTTCAGGCAAGAGTACTCGAGGCGATGTCTTTATGGCTAATATCCCGACTGAAGAAGTATTTTCGATGCCCCACGCCTTTAAGGTAAACGGAACATTAAAAGCTACAAAACCCTTGGCTGCCAGAGGAAGAATTATAAACGATTTCCATTTTACCTTTAAGGACGGAAAGGTTGTAGACTTTGATGCTAAGGAAGGAAAGGATGTGCTTCAATCCCTATTAGACTCCGATGAAGGAGCGAGCCGATTAGGCGAG
This sequence comes from Treponema denticola, assembly GCF_024400535.1. Classification (NCBI taxonomy): domain Bacteria; kingdom Pseudomonadati; phylum Spirochaetota; class Spirochaetia; order Treponematales; family Treponemataceae; genus Treponema; species Treponema denticola. The sequence continues at coordinate 776,144 of NZ_CP038800.1, read as the reverse complement.
GTCGCTTTAGTCGCAGATGATTCCCCCATCAGCAATACCGGAGTTCTTTTTAAAAACACCCTTTTTGATGAAAATGCATCCTGTCATTTTGCCATAGGAAATGCCTACAGCGAAAACATAAAAGGCGGAGCAGACTTTTCCGATGAAGACAAGAAAAAAATAGGAATGAATAATTCGATTATTCATGTAGACTTTATGGTAGGCGGCCCCGAACTTTCCGTTATAGGCGTAAAAAAAGACGGAACTCAAGTTCAAATTCTAAAAGACGGAAACTGGGTAATATAAGGAAAAAAATGTTTTACCTCTATCCGATATAACCGGGATAATTGATAAAACAGATATTATTCGGGCACTGCCTGCAATGCCCGAATAATTTTTAAATAAAACCACCTAATTACTTAATTGCCTGTGCGCCGAAACCTTTTACCGCACCGAACAGCTTTACGGCATCATCTTGAGGATATTTGTTTGCAAACATAGACACATCGGTCTGAACCTTCATTGTTTGGTTCATTCCCATTGCACGCCTAAACTCATTAGCAGGAGAGTTGGCATCATAGTCTGTTTTTTCTTTATAAGTAGCATTTAAAAAACCAGCCAGGTATGCCTTGTTTAAGACATTTTTAAGCGGAGCGATGTCTTTTAATTCTTCATTTCCTTCTGCACTATTAAAGCGGTCTACATCTTCAAAGTCCTTTACCCATACATACTCGAAGGTTCCTAAACCCGGCAGGGTTACATCCGCCTGTTTGTTCATAAAAAAGCGGTTGTTGTCTACGAGTACCTTTCGTCCATTTTCCATTGAAGCGGGACTATCGATTCGGCATCGGTCGATTGCAGAAAGACAAGACAGTCCAATAATATTGTGGTGTATATTTACCTCAACCTTTGTCATAACGCGGAACCCATAGCCCATATCTTCAAAAGCATGAGTACGCGGCCATGTAAATAAGACCGTGTTATATGCGAACTCCACCGTTATGGCATTTGGTTTATTTTCTTTTCCCCAAATTTCACAAGCAGACATTGCATTTGCAGTAAAGACGTTATTTAAAATTTTAACATTGCCTGTTCCTCCAAACTGAATGGCAAAATTGGAAGCATTGTTGAATACGCAGTTTTGAATAAGCACATCGCATTTCATAATACTGCCGCCGAATATAGCCTTTTCTGTTGTAATGGATTTTTCATTACCATTCACACCTTGACCCGGCGGTAAAACAAGCATACCGGTTTCTACACCCTGAGGCTTACCCTTTGTGGGATGATACCCGTTTGAAAGACCTTTATCAAAAATAATACCGTCAATTACGAGTTTTTTACCCTCACCGTTTTTAATGTCGAATTCCATAGCTTTGTTTGCTCTGCCTGTTCCGTTTGAGGAGGCCGGCGGCATAACAAGAGTGCGGTATTTTAAAACATCCCGTTTGGAAAAGTCTTTGGAATATCCGCCGTAAATTTCGACTGCTTTTTGTATCATGATAAAACCCTTGTCTCGAATGCCGTAGTAATTGCCTTCTGCAACATAGATTTTATCGCCCGCCTGAGCCTTTTCAGCAGCCTTTTCAATATTCTTAAACGGAGCATCTTTTGTGCCTGCGTTTCCGTTCTTACCCGTTTCTTTTGAAACATAGTAGTCAGCGGCTGCTGCCTGCATTAGGACACAGCACACCAGTAAACAAGTTATAATTCCTTTTTTCATTTTATAACCTCCTATAATATACTTAATTACGGTTCAGTTATATTTCCCTGTGCATCAAGATAGTACACAGGGATAGCAACAACCGGCTCACGATCGCTTCGCCATTTTGATTGAAGCCCTTTCTGAAGCGGGCTGTAATAATAAGCCTTTGCGCTTGCCTCACACTGGGATGTCCAAAAGTCTTTGCTCGTAAATTGAGCTATTTTTTCAGCCTCATCCCGTGATGGGAGCCAGCCTCCTCGTGAAATGCAGTACATAACCGCGCTATTTTTTACCGTATGCGCTTTGGAACTGTTCGATTCGAATTCGCTTTTTAAGAAAATACTGTTTTCTTTTCCGGCACCCATATCTGAGGATAGGTACTTTGTGCTTATATACCGTGAACTATCAAGATCCCATGGCATCGGCTCAGAAGGCGTTCCCATTGCAAGATACCGCCAGCGCCCTGCACCCGTGTTTACCCACACGATCGTTTTACCGTTCAGTATATCGCCTGCATAATACGATTTTGACGGCGTCGACTGCCTTGATTGTGTCGACGACGACGCTGAACTGTTGTCTGAAAGGATAAGCTCTTCCAAAAAAGCACAGCTTGAAAAAAGCAGTCCAATCAGTACGGTTATGATGAGCACCGCAGATCTCATTTTATTGTTGTTTATTTTCATTACAACCTCCTTATTATCAACTATACCACGCTTTTGTGCAGATTTCAACATTCAGTGGAAAATTAAGGGGAAAATTTTATACTTTTTTTACGGAATTAGGCGGAACTTGAGGATATAAAGAAAAGAAAGAGAATACTTTGTTATGCCTTAAAGGCTTTCCCTTAATTTGAAAGCTCCAGATAGATTTGATCGGCAAGGCCGAAGCCGGCGTTTTTGGTCATGCTGCGGCCTAGCTCATCATACATCATATCTTGGTACATCTTGCCTGCAAAGGATTCATCTCCTGCAAGAGTTTTTCCGGTCAAGGTATTCCGCATAGAGTCGAGCATTATTTTTACAAAGTAGGATTCAAACTCAAGAGCTTGTTCGTAAAGCTTACTCGTCCTGTCAATCGAATATCTTGAATGAACCGTCTCGCCGGATTTTCCGAAGGAGGAGGCCATACCTTGAACCTCCCTGTGAGTGTCGGCCGGAACGGGATTTTCTATCTTCATAGATTTTAAAATATCGCCAGGTAGGCGGGTATCAAAGAGGGCTTCCGAATTGCCCGTCTTTAAACCTGAGACGGAAGCAGAGCTTTCGCCCTGAATATTGGAAATAATGGAAGACGCTCTTTCAGAACCTCTTAGAGCTTCAAGCATTTGAGTAAAATTTTGTTGAGATTTTGCCGATGCAGGGACTTCACTTTTATTTATCAAAGAATTTTTTACCTCTTCCCTGCCCGCTTGATTTGTTCCTATTTTGTTTACTTCCATTTCTTCCCTCCCAAGCCTTAACTAAAATTATCTTTAAGATTAACTAAAAACTATCGCTTTAAACTTACCGCAGTACCAAGCATATTGTCGCTTGTCTGGATAGCCTTAGAATTAAACTCGTAAGCTCTTTGAGCCACAATCATATTTACCATTTCGCTTACGGTTGAAACGTTTGACATTTCCAAAAACTTGTGCTCGGTTCTTCCGAAGCCGGTAAACCCGGGACGCCCCGGAATAGCCGTACCTGATGCAGGGGTCTGCCTAAAAAGGTTAGAACCCTCGGCTGAAAGACCTGCATTATTCTGGAAGCGGTAAAGCTCTATCTGGCCTACTTCGATCGGATCGTCTATATCGCCGACTTTAACGGTAACACGGCCGTCCCTGCTGACTGCAATCGTATTTTCACGATAGCCTTCGGGAAAGATTATTTCGGGCAAAACGCGTAAACCGTTTGAGGTTACAAGCTGGCGGTCTGCATCAATCTTAAAAGAGCCATCCCTTGTATAAGCATAGGTTCCGTCATATTGAAGAACCCTAAAAAAACCTTCACCCTGAATTGCTATATCGCTTGTTACGCCCGTATTTTGCAAGGAGCCTTGTTCAAATATTCTTTGGGTAGCGGCAAGCCTTGCACCGTGTCCCATCTGAACTCCTACCGGAGTAATCGTATCCTCTGTAGCAGGTGTACCGGCAGTTTTTACCGTCTGATAGATGAGGTCTTCAAATTCCGCTCTCTGCTTTTTAAAACCGCTTGTATTTACGTTTGCCAGGTTGTTTGCAACCGTGTCGATGTTTGCCTGTTGAGTGTTCATGCCTGTTGCGGCCGTCCATAAACTTCTAACCATAACTTAACTCCTATTTCTTATTTTTTAACTGCTTCATTCCATAGTTTGGCCATCATTGTATCTTCGGCCTGAATGGATTTTTGATTGGCCTCATAGGCCCTGTTTACTTCTATCATCCTAACCATTTCGTTTACGACATTTACATTGGAAGCTTCGATAAAGCCCTGCACTACAACGGGACGGGACGGTCCCTCGGCGGCAATGGCCTTTCCTGAAAGAGGTGTATCCAAATAAAAGCTTGTTCCGTTTTTGCTTAAATATCTGTCGTTTTCAAATTCCACTATTTTTAAGCGGTCCAGATAAACTGAATCGCTTTCGGGTGCGGTAATCGGGCGTACATAGATTTGTCCGTCTTGGTTGATCTTATATTCCATGTCCTGTAAAAAGATGCGGCCGTTTTCTCCCATAACGGGATAGCCTTCCTTAGTCATAAGATAGCCTTCAACGCCAATCATAAAATTTCCGTTTCGGGTATACTTTTCTCCATAAGGAGTTTCGACGGCAAAAAAGCCCTGTCCTTCCAAAGCTAAATCGGCCGGAGAGCTTGTCTGTTTTAAAGAGCCTTGCTCAAACTCGGTAAAAATCTCGTTAGTTTCAACGCCGAGCCCCAGTTTTCCTATAATAGGAGCTATGTCCGATGAGCCGAATGGATTTTTTATTACGCCGTCATCATTCAACCTTCTTAAAAGCAATTCGGGAAAAGACTTTTGAACTGAAACATCTCTTTTAAAACTGGTCGTATCCAAGTTAGCCAAATTATTTGAAATAACATCCAACTGACGCTGTTGAGCAAGCATTCCGCTCGCCGCAGTATACCAACCTCTTACCATATAACCACCTCTTATAATACTGATAAACAGTGAGGCTGAATTTCTGCCGAACTGTTTATCATAGCTCTTATATGATTTTCGGCATAGTAAAAGGTTTTTTTAGTAAAATTTAAGCTTTATAAGGCTATATCTTTTCTATAATCTTTTTGATAGCAGCAAGGGCTCTGCCTCTATGCGAAACGGAGTTTTTTTGATCGGAGCTGAGCTCGGCAAATGTTTTGCCGAATTCTTCCATAAAAAATATAGGATCGTACCCAAAGCCTCCTGAACCGGCCGGTTCTTCAGTTATATAACCTTCGCAAGTTTCCTGAACCGCATAAAAGCGGTCTTCGCTTAAAAGAAAAATCATACAGCAAGCAAAGTGAGCTCTACGGTTTTTCTCTTTTTTTAATTGCAAAAGAACCTTGTTAATACCGGCTTCGGCCGAAACATGTTCTCCGTTTACGGCCCCATAACGGGCAGAATGAATGCCCGGAGCACCGTTTAACGAATCTATACACAAACCTGAATCATCCGCGAGAACAGGAGTTTTTACTATATCATAAAGAGCCTTTGCCTTTATCATAGCGTTTTCAAAAAAACTGCTTCCGTTTTCTTCAGGATCAAATTCTATATTTTCTTCTTTGGGTAAAACAATTTTATGAGCAGGAAGAAGCTCCTGTACCTCATGTTTTTTATTTATGTTTCCTGATGCCAGATATATTTTCATTTTTAGGAGTATACCAGATTTTCATGGTTTTTGCAATATTTTTATCTATTGTTCCTTTACATATGTTTATATACTTTTGTATATCAGTGCTGCTCGGAGCCTTTATTTGTCTCTTATTCAATTTTAAAGTTTTTGTCATTAAATTATGATTATAGTCTAATGAGCGTTTAATTGTTTCATATTGATCTTGAGTATTATTGGTCTTGTATAAAAGATATCTAAAAAGTTGAACCTTTATATAATATTTGTTTCTATTACAACCGTAATAATTAATTTTTTCAAGCCTTTTAAAACAAGCAGCCCTAAGATCTTGAAGGATTGAACACAGAAGAGAAGGAGACATTTTTATTTCGGCCGATATTTTATCGATTAAATCATCATCTAAAAACAAGCAAGCCTTACATGCCAGTAAAAAAATTTTCCTATGCTTGGAAGGCATATTAAAATATAAGGCTCTTCTAAACTCCAATTCTTCTTTTGAAATTTCTGTTTTAGAATAAATAAATTTCTTTTTCATGTTTTTACAATAATCCGGCTCAGACTCAGCTGCATACAGATTAAAGTCATCATTTGAATCACGTTCATGAAGAATATTATGCCATCTAAAATCTTCTTCTTTGGCAATAATTTCTCTATTTATCTCATCTCTTACATTTTTACACCTGAATGTCAAAGCGGAAAACCTTATTGAATTTGTCAAATAAGTATAAAAACTAGCTAAATTATGATTATAGGTATCCAGAACACGTGGAATTTTATAATAAAATTTAAGCAAAAAATCGCTGCGCAAATCTTCATCTTTAAAATACACACCGAAACTCTCCAAATTCATATAGATAATTTCAAAAATTTCCATTATCAGCTCTTGCTTTTTTGAAACGCTTATTTTATTGTCATAATAGGTATTGACAAATTCCTCGCCTTTTTTTAAACTGAAGTTCACTTTTTACCTCCTTTTAATTTTAATATATTGAATATTTAAAAGCAAAAAGTGTGCTAAGAAGCGTATAACAAAAAAACAGTGTTATTGGAGTTTATTTTATTTTTAGAAACCTAAAAACTGATTTTTTAGCTTGTGTCTATTTAAGTTTAATAAAATCTTAGGTCTAAAATGAGTTTTTATAAACATATCGGAAATTCAAACCTTAAAAATACATAAAAAGAACCGATAATCAATAACGGGGAATAAAGCGATGATAAAAAAAAATACTGAAAAAGAATCTCGTACAAGCAGCATAACATTTTATTCAAAAGAGCAGGTACAGTGTCCCGTGTGCAGTACAAAATTTAAAAGAGAAGAGCTGCACTCAGGCGGCGGACGATTAATCGCCGGAGACCTTACCGACGAATTACGCAGGCTTTATGAACCTTCGGCAAAATACGGCGAAATATTTCCGACCGTGTACAATTTAACCGTTTGCCATAAGTGCCTTTATGCAGCCTTTCCGCAAGATTTTTCCATTCCTTCCCGTCCGGTTATCGAAAACCTTTTTGAAAATACGGAAGTAAGATATGATGCAATAAAGGGACTATTTCATAATGTGGATTTTACAAAATCCCGCGGTTTAAATGAAGGAGCAGCCTCATATTACCTTGCGATTTTATGTTACGAGCTTTTTGAAGAAAAATTTTCGCCCACAATAAAACAGGCTATATGCGCCATAAGGGCGGCATGGCTTTTTGACGAACTTGGTAAAAAATACCCTGAAGAAAATTATAAATATGTTTCAGACCTTTTTTATCAAAAGGCAACCTTTCTTTACCGCCGCGCCCTTGAATTGGAATCGACAGGAACGGAAATAATTGCAGGCTTAAAATCTTTCGGCCCTGATGTAGATAAAAACTACGGTTATGACGGTATAATCTATCTTTCAGCCCTTCTTGAATATAAGTACGGCCAAAAGCTCGATATGGAAATGCGTTTAAAACGTTTGGATTATCACAAATTTGCCCTTGCAAAAATGTTCGGTCTAGGAAAATCAAGTAAAAATAAGCCGGGGCCGATTTTGGAAGCGGCAAGAAATCTCTACGACACTCTCAAAGTAGAGCTAAAGGATGTAGACGATTAATGGAAGCATCCCAAAATCAAAAAAACATTCTCCTTACCCTCTCCTATGACGGTACTAATTTTTGCGGCTGGCAAAAGCAAACCAAGGAAGGAGCTGAAACCTTCCGTACGGTTCAAGGAGAATTGGAAAAAGCCTTAACCAAAATTCATAAACATCCTATCGAAACAAACGGCTCAGGCCGCACGGATTCAGGGGTTCACGCAGCCCGCCAAGCCGTAAACTTTTTTAGCGACATAAAAAGCATGAAGGCCTCAAATTTTTTACCGGCACTTAACTCAATCCTGCCTAAGGATATAAGGGTGATAGATGCAGCTGAAGTATCCCCCCTCCTGCATGCACGCTTTAATGCTCTTTCCAGAACCTACCGCTATAAAATCAAATGCGGCAAAACAATCTTTGCCCACGAGCAGCCCTATACTTGGCACATAAGGCGGTATCCTGACATAGCCGCCTTAAACGAAATGGCCTCCTGTCTTTCCGGCGAGTTAGACTGTACCGCTTTTTCTGCAGCCGGAGATCAAAGTATAAGTAAATCCCGCTATATCAAAAAAGCAGTCTTTTTTATCGAAAACGATTATCTTATTTTTGAAATTTGTGCAAATGCCTTTTTATGGAAGATGGTACGCTCAATAGTGGGAACTCTTTTGCATTTAGACGAAATAGGAGCTTCCAAAAAAGATTTTAAGGATATCTTAGAATCAAAGATGAGGGAAAAAGCAGGCCCCACAGCTCCTCCCCAAGGCCTTTTTTTATGGTCTATAGAATATCCTAACGACCTGCTCAAAACACCGCCGGACAGTTTTTAATAGAAAATCAACACCCCTCCGCACGAATAAAGCTAATTACTCTTAAAGCGGTCATATCTGCTTACTGCATTAGAAATAACAAAAAACACAATAACTATCCCGAAGATTACAAAATAAGAGCCTATAGAAAAAAACATATTATATAAGCCGTGTATACCCCAAGTAAAAAGAAAAGGCTTTATAAGCTGTCTTGTCTTTTGCACCATGCTTATTTCAAGATAATACACGCCTAAACCTGCGTGTAAAATATTTGAAGTTAAACTTCTAATCCAAATTGCTTCCGGATAGCGTATTGCATAAGCAAGATTCTCAAAAGAAGCAAAAATTAAGCCGTAAAAAACCGATAAAAGCATTAGGATTCTTATATTCGCCCTCGTTTGAGCCGGAGTAATCTCATCCATATTTTTCATCTTATCCGACCAAAGCAATTTTACGAAAATAGAAAAAAGGAGTGCCTTAACGGCTTCTTCCGGCAGAGAAGAATGAATAAAACAGTCAAAAAGAATGCCGTAAGCATATCCAGTAGTTTTTAAAAAATCCTGAGACAAAAAGTATACAATAGTCTGCATTAAAATCGAAATAAGGACTGCAAAAAATGAAAACAAAAAAATATATAATAATGGTTTAACCGATAAATTTTCTTTTCCTATAATAATAAAAGCCCAAATAATTGAAAGTGCAAAAGAAAGAAACATGAGTGCTGCAATCTGCATATTTGTAAGCATACATTGAAAAAGAATTAAATTCAAGGGGTTTGCCGGACGAGGTCTTTATTTTGAGAGCAAAATGACTTATAATATTTATGTGGGGTTAAGACTATGAATAAAGAAAACAATGATTATGACAAACTTTTTTCGGAGATTACAAAAGCAAAACATCTTGTAGCCTTCACGGGGGCCGGAATAAGCACCCTTGCAGGAATTAAGGACTTTAGAGGAAAGGACGGCCTTTATAAACAGCCGAATACCGAAAAAATGTTCGATATAGACGTCTTTTATCGGGATCCTTCGGTTTATTACGGAATGGCAAAAGAATTTATCTACGGACTAGATGAGAAAAAACCAGCCATAGTGCATACCGTCCTTGCCGGCCTTGAAAAAAGAGGCATCTTAAAAGCCGTAATAACCCAAAACATTGATTTACTCCACCAAAAAGCCGGCAGTAAGAATGTAATTGAGGTGCACGGCTCTCCATCGGTTCACTATTGCACAAGCTGCTCCTACACAGAAACCTTTGAAGAAGCTGCAAAAACAGCTAAAACCGGAGAAGTTCCCAGATGTCCCAAATGCGGAAGCCCCATAAAACCGGCAATAACATTTTTTGGAGAAGCCCTTCCTCAAAAAGCCCTGATGAAGGCAGAAACGGAAGCCTCTAAGTCGGATTTTATGCTGGTTCTAGGTACAAGCCTTTTGGTCTATCCCGCAGCGGCTCTTCCGGCCTATACTTTAAGAAACGGAGGTCAAATAGCAATAGTAAACAATCAGCCGACACAATTTGACTCCTATACGGACCTTTTATTTGAAGATTTAGAAGAAACTTTCGAAGAAATAGACAAAAGATTAAAGAAAATTTAATTTTTTTATTTAAATTCACTTGACAAAAAAGTAAGAATATGGTAACTTACATTCAGGCACAGATTGCGGGTAATTATCCTAAATTACCTGCGTAAAGCGTTCATAAAAGTATTTATATGTGAATGGTTTATACTCTATTTTAATCGCTCCGGTCCGCATACTCCCGGGGCGATTTTTTTTATATTGCAAAATAAGCATTTAAGATTTAAGACTTTGAAGCCGATAGTTAAAATGAGGAAAATCTATCATAAATAATCGAAAGGGTATTTATCTTTTTTTATTTATGTGTTAGGATATGGATTATGGAAAAAGAGAAAAAAATAATTGTTGATTCAGAAAAAATTAAAACAGCCATTCATTTAGGTGTACCTATAGCTATAACTTCGTATACTCTGCCTAAAGAAACAGAAGTCTATATCACGGACGTTATCTCCGAATTTTTAAAGCAGCTCCATTGTGCCGACATTACAGACTATATCGTATATTATACAAACGAGCTCACAACAAACGCAAAAAAAGCCAATACAAAAAGAGTCTATTTTAAAGAAAGAGGTTTAGATATCTCTAATTCCGAAGATTATGAGAAAGGAATGAAGGATTTTAAAGAAGATACAATCTCAAACATGGATCATTATCTTGAACTTCAAAAAAAAGCAGGACTCTACATTAAGCTGGCACTACAGCTAAAAAAAGATAATATAGTCCTTGAAGTCAGCAATAATTCTGCCCTAACCCGTCAAGAATTTAAGAGAATTTTTGATAAAATAGTCAGAGCAAGACAATTTTCTTCATTAATGAGGCCTTTACTCAAGTTTTGGACAATACCGAAGGTGCCGGTTTGGGCCTTGTAATAATGGTTTTGATGCTCAAAAAGATGGGACTGGACGAAAAGGCCTATCAAATAGATGTTGTAAACGGCGTTACCATAAACAGAGTTACAATTCCCCTAAGATTGGAGTTAAAAAAAGAGGCCGCTCCTCTTACAAAAGCTATTGTAGAATATATCAACGAAATACCTCAATTCCCCGAAAATATTATGCAGATACAGAGAGCCATTAACGATCCCGAATCAAAGATGCAGAAGATTGCACAGCTTATAAGCAGCGATATAGGATTGGCGACAGACCTCTTAAAACATGTAAACTCAGTAGCTTTCGGTCTTTTAAAACCATGTATGAACATTGTTGAAGCCGTTAAGTTCGTAGGTTTGCGAGGTATACAGAATTTGCTGTACTCGATGGGAACCATCAAAATATTGGAAGCAACGGAAAACGAACAAAAGCAAATTTGGGAAAATGCTTATCGACTGGCTTTTTTCTCCCTAAATGTTGCAAAACTTACGGGAAAACGGACAGTAGTTGATGATGCCTATATTTGCGGTCTTCTCCATGACCTTGGAAAGATTATACTCGGTTCAATGTATCCCGAATTGGTCGTAAAGCTGGCAGAAATCCAAGCCGAAAGGAACATACCTCCTCAAGTTATGGATATGATTATGAGCGGAATGGCACAGGCCGAAATAGGAGCAACTCTTGCAGAAAAGTGGAACTTCCCCGAACCTATAATAGTAACAATAAGGTATCAGGATAACTTCGAAAATGCCCCCGAAGAACATAAGGACTTAGTCGAAAGCGTTTGTCTTGCAGATTTTATGCTTAACTTTTCTCAGGGAAAAATAGAATACTATCAAATTCCTGAAGTCCTGCTAAAAAGATTTAAAATAAAATCCGAAGAGCAACTTAGAAACCTCTGCGCACGCTTTGAAGCAGCCTTTGAAAAATAAAGACTTTAAAAACTTTATTTAATGTCGGGAAAAAGTTCCTTTATAATTTCACTATAGTCTTTGCCGTAATATAGACAGCCGTAAATAAGGGCTGAGGTAAGAATATTTCTGCCGTAGCCCCTTGTTTCTGCATAGGCAAGACTTTCTAAAAATAAATCCATCGGTAAACCTCCGCCCTGCCTTACCCAGCGCTTTACCGCATTAGGTCCTGCATTATAAGAAAACACGGCATGCATAATTTTTCCGCTATTGCGGCGTATCATATCCGAAAGATAAAAGGCTCCGAAACGGATATTTGTATCGGGATTATTAAGGTCATAAGATTCCAGCTTTAGGCGGCGGGCAATGTCGGCAGCAGTGGGCTTCATAAGCTGAGCAAGCCCTATAGCCCCCGCATGAGAAACTACCTCCGGCTTAAAATAGCTTTCACTCCTGAGCAGGGCATATAAAAGATACTCCGGTAGATTGTATTCTGCCGAATATCTTTTAACCGATTCCAGCCAAGGCCGAGGATACATTAATTTTAAATGATCTTCATTAAATTGAGAACCTGCAGAATTGACCGCAAAGGAGATAATCTTCATAGAATCGGCATAATAGCCGTTTTCCGATAAAACTTGAGAAAAGAAAGCAGCTTCTTTTGCACTGATTTGTGGGTATAAAACAGTAATCTTTTGATATAAGTGAGAGTAAAGCTTATATTTTACAAAGCCCTCTAAAATTTTAATAGAATCTTCATCCGAAAATTCAGCACTCGATTTTCTTTTATAATTTTGTTTACAGGCAGACAGGGCAATGGGGACGCCAAGCTGATAAGCTGCCATAGCCCTATAATAAAAGGAATTATGATCTTTTTCATAGGCTTCAATGTAAAGTTTTTTAGATGTTTCTTCCGGCAAACTGTTTGAGCGGGCTAGTACATAGGCAAGGCGGGCTTGTGCCGTAAATAGATTGGTTTTTTGAACGGCTTTTTGAAGTTTTTCAAGGCCTTTCCAATCTTGTAAAAGAACCAGCTTCACACAGGCATGAGCTGTCAGTTCTTCATAAACCGAAGGATTCTTCCATGAAGGAGCCGATGAGCAAAGTTCTTCCAAGAACACCTTAAATGACCTATTTTTTTCTATATCGAGGATGTACCAAAGGGCAATGTCATAGTCGTAAGGTTGGGGCGGATAGGCTTTAGCCTTTTTAAAAAGCAAAAGAGCCTTTTCGGTATTTTCCTTTCCGCCCATCTTTAGCCGCAGGCGGGCAGCATAAAAAGCATACATGTATTTTTGTACGGCATAATCGGAATGTTTTGCGGATTTTTTTTCATAAAAATCAAGCCGGTTTTCAAAAAGCATCACATCGGAGGCATAATCCGTTGAACCTGATAAGGCAGATCTTCCCGCATCAGAGAGAACCATTCTATGCTCAAAGCACGGGTTATCCCCTGCTTCAATTAAGCTTTTAAAAATACTCCACGCATCTTTAAACTGAGATTCAAAAGTCAGCTTTCTTGCTTTTAGAATATTAAAAAAATCGTCTCCGCAGCCTTTTAATTCATTTTGGTTTTTTTCGATATTTTTTAAACCTTCAATAATCTCTGCATCAAATTTCTGCATATTAAGATAGTCAGGCAAGGGCTGTTCCATTCTTTTAAAATCCCCCGATAGGAATAGTAGCCTTTGAATTTCTTCCCTTATTGTTTGATTGTCTAATTTATTGTCTAATTGGATAGCTTCGGGTAAAGTAAGTTTTGCTTCAAGCTTTTTAAGCTTTTCTTCATTGGATAAAAGAGAATAAAGAGCATCATCGGCCAGTTTTTTATAGGGTATGGGAGCATTTTTTACTGCGTACTCAAAATAAGCCCTAGCCGATTCATCATAGATTTTTTTATCCGAAGCCCCTACCCTCGCCTTTTGGAGGGCAAGGCCTATATAGTACAAGGACGAAGGGTCGGTATTATACAGCTTTTTCAGTTCCAAGGTTTGGGGCTTTAAAAAGCGGTAAAAATTTTCCGAATAAAGGTCCTCAACCAGGCGGGCTTCTTCCGTTTTATCGTAAGAGCCCGCACAGGAAACACTGCAAAGACAAATAAACAAAAAAGACAAGATTAAAGCAATGCGGATAAATTTAAAAGTTATAAGGCTATCCTCTTAAAAATTATTTAGGCGGAATATCTATATAGGTTCCTGCTATAATCAGGTTCGGATTTTTGATTTTATTGTAATCCGCTATTTTTTTATAGAGCCAAGGAGTCTTATAATAGGTTTCGGATAAATCCCAAAGGGTATCACCCCATTTGATCTTGTACCTTACTACGCCCTTAGAATTTACATTCGATTTTTTTTGAGCATCAGCCTTTTTCTTGGCATCAGCTTTTTGTTTAGCTTCTTCTTCAGCTTTCTTTTTAGCCTCAGCAGCAGCCTTTTGCTTGGCTTCTTCCTCCTCTTTTTTCTTAGCTTCAGCCTTTTGCCTTTCTTCCTCTTCGGCTTTTCGTTTAGCTTCGGCAGCGGCTTTTTCTTCAGCATTTTCTTTAGGAACCGTAGAGGTCGTAGCATTTACATCTTTTTTAGACTCCTGCACTTGTTCAATCTTTTCAAGGGCAGAGGCTATTTTATCCCCATCTGCAAAGGGCATTTTTTTTGTCAAAAGAAGGATTGCAAAAACCAAGGCCGTTATACAAAGAATTATTATTATAATTATCAGCCATAGAGGCATCTTTTTCTTTTCGGATTTTTCTTCACTTTGACCGTAAAGCTGAGAATCTGCCCCGGACTCTTCCTCATATAACTCTTCCGTTGAAGAATGTTCAGCCGGCATCATAAAATCATCGGTATCTATGATCCCCTCATCGGAAGTTAAAGGACTATCAAACGAGGCAAAATCGAAATCCAGTCCATCAAGACTTGCCTCATCAAGGTTTTTTAAGGAAACTTTTAGAGACTGATGCGAACCTGAGCCCTCATCAATCGCTTCTGCAGAAAGATTTTTTTCTTCATCAAGCTTTATTTTGAGGTTTATGGTAGGATCCCCTGCAGCACCTGTTGAAACATCTTCTACAATAAGGGAACCTATGTATTCGGGAGCTTCTTTTTCAAATTGCTTAAATAAATTTATTTGAACGCTTTCCTGATTTTCCCTAACCGTAGTCAATTCCAAAGATTGTTCCGACAAAGCATCTTCATCCAAAATCGGGAAAAATGTCCCGTCTGCAAGTTTTATTCCTATTTTTGAAGCCATAATATCCTCCTGCAAAATTCCAAGTTTAATAATTATTTACAGCATCTATAACTATTCTAAACGCAAAATAGGTTCTTGTCAATGAATTTAAAACAAAATCAAGACCTCTTATGTTATTATCGGATAAAATATCTTAAATAATTAAAAGTTTTTACCGTATATCGTAAAATCGAGAGTTTTTTTTCCGGCCAAGAGCATGATAAGGCGGTCAAAGCCCATGGCAACACCGGAGCATGGCGGCATCTTAGAGCAAGTCTCCCCGAAGTCCTTTACAGGGGGATGCGGAACGAGAGCGTTTTTTTGCTTTAATTCGTTTTCGTTTTTAAAATAAGAATTTATTTTGCTTTCATTTCTTTCTTCGGTATAGCAGTTTGCAAGCTCAACCCCGTTTAAATAAACTTCCCAACGCTCGACAGTCTTCCATTCAATAACTTCATTTTTTTTATTGAAAATCTTTTCGGAATTTTCTGCGGCAAGGCAGGGCACAAAGGCGGGATAATCCAAAAGAGCTATGAGTTTGTTTTTAGGAAGATTGGGCTCAACTGCGTGGACTAAAATAAGCTCATATAAATCGTCCTCTTTCCAGTCCGAATAGTTTTCAGCTTCTCCGAGCCCTAACTTTTCAGCGTAGTAAGCGAGTTCCTCCGGTGAATGTTCCGTACTTAAAGGAACTCCTGCGTATTTTCTAAAGGCCTCGTCCATAGTCAGACACTCAAATCCCTTTGATAAGGTTTTTAAGACCTCCCCGTCAACAAGAGGATTTTCTTTAACCCTATCGGAAACATGGCTTAAAAATTCTTCGCTTATCTTTACGGAATCTTTATAGTTTGCGTTTACCGTGTAATATTCCAGCATGGTAAATTCGGGGCTGTGGATATTGCCTATCGATTCTGCATTGCGGTAGCATTTTGAAATCTGAAAAACCGAGCGGGCTGTTTGGGCTATTATCGGCTTAATATAAACTTCGGGCGAGGGAACCAAAAAAAGAGCTTTCCCCTGATGAGTATCTTTTGACAAGGACGGACTTATGTATTCCGTTTTAAAAACTTCCAGACAGGTTTCGGGGATTAGCTCTTCTGAAAGAGCCGGCGTATCCAATTCCAAATAATTCTTTTTAATAAAAAATTCTCTTGCGGCCTGAATACTCAGGGCACGCAATTCTAAAGCTTCAATATCCATAAGAAAAACCTCATTTATTCTGCAAGGGCTAGGACGGGATCAAGCCTAGCCGCCTTGATGGCAGGATGAAGGCCAAAAAATATTCCCGTACATACGCTGACCGAAAAGGCTATCAGCGAGCCCGAAAAATTGGGTAAAAAGATTATTTCGGGAGGGAAGAAAACATTTACAATCAGCTTACTGATTAGAAGCCCTAAAACTATACCTATGAGCCCCCCTGTAAGAGTAAGAGAAGCCGACTCTATTAAAAACTGCATTCTTATGGCTCCGCCCGTAGCCCCGAGAGCCTTTCTTATGCCTATCTCCCTTCGGCGTTCGGTTACGGTAACAAGCATTATATTCATAATGCCTATTCCCCCGACAAGCAAAGATATTCCCGCTATGGCTGAAAGCACAAGGCTTACCATTCCGGTAATCTTAGTCATTTGCTCAAACTGCTGACGGGCAGAGTAAACCCACAGAGCAAAACGGTTACCGCCCGACAGTTCTTCAGAAAAATCCTGAATCTTTACTTCAACCTTGGAGGAGTCCTTAGGATCCGAGATAGCAACTTCGGCTGCCCAAACAGCCTCAGATACCTTTCCCGGAAGCCTACTTAAAGCAAATTTTCTTGGAACAAAGACGGCATCCGAGGTGCGGATCACCCAGGTATTTTTGGGTTTTACAACGCCTATGACCTGAAGACGCACAATAAGTGGAGGAGACTTTTCGCTGCTTGACGGAATCTGCAAAGTAATAAATTTACCTACAGCCCTGCCCTCAGGAAAAAGCTGAAAAGCTATCCTTTCGCCTATAATAGCCTTTTCAGCTCCCATAGAATAATCGGAAGAAGAAAAAAAACTGCCGTAATCCATAACCACGCGGTGAGATTCAAGCCTTTCAGCTTCAATTCCTTCTATATCGCTAATTTCAATCCGCAAATCATTCCTTATAATCGAGGCTTGAAAAGTGTTGGAATAAAAAACATGCTTTATCTCGGGAATTTTTTGCATCAACTTTTTACGGAAAGCTTCATCAAATTTTATGCTTTTACCTTCACCTGCGAATTCGGGATTATCCGCCTGAGTTCCTATGTTGATTATATCCATACTGAACTCTTCAAATTCTTTTATCATGCTGTTTGAAAGAGAACTTGCAAGGCTTGTAACAATTATAACCGAGGTAACGCCTATCACTATGCCCAATAAGGAAAGAAGGGTCCGCATCTTGTTTGTTCTAAAATTATGAAGGGCGTTTATAAAATCTTCAAACATTTTTCTCTTACCACTTAGGAGGCTTTACCCTCAAGGTATCGCCTTCCTTTAAGCCGGATAAAACTTTTACAGTGCCCGGAGTATAGGCTTCAACTTCGACATTAACCCTTTCAATCTTGCCGTTTTCAAGAACTCTTTCAACATATGGTTCGCCCTTATCGTAGGAAAGAGCCGTTTGATCCAAAAGCAAAACTTCTTCATCTTCACCGGCAATGATGTTTCCGCTAAAAGAATAACCGGGTAAAACATTTTCGGGAAGCTTATCGACAACTATCTTTGTTTCTATCACAGTAGCGCCCCTTTGGGAGCCGGATTTAGCGATTGAAGAATGATAGGTAACACGGCCTTCCACTTTTTCATCGCCGAGAGCTTGAAAGCTGAGTAAAACTTTTTGCCCTACCTTTAACCGCGGAACATCTCCTTCGGAAACATCGACAGTAGACTTAAAAAAGGAGCGGTCTATAATCACCCCGAAATTATCCTTGGGCATAACGTATGAACCTTCGGTAAGATCAAAAGAAACGACTATACCGTCAAACTTTGCATAAACGCTTCTATCCCGTAAGGCCCTCTTTAAAGATTCAAGCTCCAGTTTCATCAATTCAAGGTTTTTAGAATAGCCTTGTAATTGTTCTTTTTCAATAGCAAATTCCTGCTTTGCAACTTGAAAAGCCTGATAGGTATTGTCAAGAGCAAAGATAAGGTCGCCTTTTTTTACAATATCGCCTTCTTTAACCGCAACCTTTTTTATAAGGCCTTCGCCCGGAGAGTGAAGGTTTTGCTGTTGAGCAGGCTGAATATAACCTGAAACTTGAATAACATCCTGTATCACTTCTTTAGTTACCGTAACCGTTTGAGAAATCTCCTCAGTTCCCTTCTTGGGTAAAAAAAGAATCCAAACTATCAAAAGTATAATTATTGCGGCAGCAACTGTTAATATAATTCTTTTATTTTTTTGCTTTGTATCCTGCATTTATTTTTCCTCTATATCGAAAGCTTCTTTTAACTCTGCATTGAAAATATGTACGGCGATATTCGAATCGGCTGAACCTAAAAGAGCAGTAATATATTGCAAAGAAGCCTGCTTATTTTCCAAAGCGTTTATAAGTCCCCTTTGGAACCATTTAGCATGCTCCTCGGCATTTTCTTTATAAATATCCAGTTCTTCGGCATAGCGGATTTGCTGCCATTCAAGCTGTTCCCATTTAAGTTTAAAAGTATTAAACTCTTTAGCAAAATTATTTCTCGTGTTTCCCAGCTTTATCTTTTCGCCCGCTTCTTTTAAGGCAACATTTTTTTTATTAAGATAATAATCATAAATTGCAAGCGGATTTATCGAAAAAGACACTTGCATGGCCGGAACGGAAGCGGAGTCCAAACCTAAGCTAAGGCCCGTATCAAGCCTTACCCCGGGAAACATCAGCTGCAGCCCCGAACTTATGTTCTTATTTTGATTCATAGTATAAGAATATCCCAAACTTGCAGAAGCCGAAAATGGGCTTAAATCCATTTTATTTTTTTCGAGAAGTTTTTGATAATCATTTTCCGCTTTTAAAAGGGGCTTATAGTTTTCCGCCCTTAGGTTTTCCATAGAAATCAGCTTTTGTTTCGGGAGACTTTTTGCAAGCCTTATAAAAAATTCATCCTCGTCTTTTTTTGGAATATCAAGACCGCAGGACTCAAAAAAAAGACGGGCGGAAACCTCAAAAGAAAATTCCGTTTCTTTTTCTGTCCTTTCGGAGCTTATCAAATTAAGCCTTGCTGTTCTCAACTTTGAAGATGTTTCGGAATAGCCTTCTGCAAGAATCTGTTTGTAGTTAATATCGGCCTGAATGCCTGAAAGCCTCTTTGAAAGAAGAGCCGAATATTCGTTTAATATTTTTTGAATATCGGTTAAAAGTTTTTTTTCGGCAAGCTCTTTAACTCTCCTCACTTTATTTTCTGCCTCTTTAAGAGCCTCCAAGGAAGTTTCAATTTCCTGCTTTTTTCTTTTGCGGGCTTGGCTGTAAATATCGCCTGAAAGCCCCAGCGAAAAATCTTGAGAACTTTTTCCCATCTTATAAGAATAAGGAGCGGACAGTTTGAGTCCCAGATTATTATAAAGAGGCATACCTGCCGAAATCGAAGGCTGTACGGAAAATCCCGATTTATCCTTTTCGGAACTAAGATTAAAATTTAAAGTAGAACTAAAGTCAAAGGCAAAGAGAGAATTAAGCCTTACGGATTTATAATTATTTAGAGCTATCGCCGCTTCGTTTTCTATCAAAACAATATCGGTATCGTTTTTGCAGCGGTATTCTAAAATTTTGTCATAAATATTTTCTTGAGCAAAAAGAACATTTAACGAAATGAAGAGATAAATAAAAAAAGAATTATGTTTAAGCATTTTTGACACTTGTAAGATTACAAAAAAAGAATAAAAAAGTCAAGGAATTGGAATCGTTTCCGATAGGGAAGTCAATTTGTGTGTTGGCTACGGCTTGAGGGCATAGCTTACCGATAAAACCCTTTCACGCTTCTTCCGTAATCCATTCTTTTACAGTTTTTTCTTCCGGATCAAAGCTGACACCGATGAGCATTATCTTTTTCTTTTCGGCCTTGTACCTTTCGGCATATTTTTTTTCTTTGATTTGCTTTAAGGCGGCTTCAGCACTTTCTTTTAGTTTAAACTCAAAAATATAAATAGCTGTTTCGGTTTTTATAAGGGCATCTGTTCTTCCGTTAGCGACAGGTACCTCAAGCTCGATAAACTGTCCTAAAAGGGCAAAGACCAAATAAACGCAGACTTGAAAATTATGCTCCCTCAATGCGAGGCTTTCATCGGTATCCTTTTTTATATTGTCGTAGGGAAGGCTTGCCATTATCGACTTTAACCTTTGCATAAACTCTTCTAACCTTCCTGCAATTATATCCCTATAAAACTGAGCTATGCAAAAAGGCCCATCCGCATAAACTACATTGCAATAACTCGGAAAAAGATTATATAAAAAACCGTACCTGACTTCATCGTTAGGGAAACCCAACCTATAAAGGTGCAAGAGTTTATCATAGCCCTTAATCGTTAAATATCCTGCTTGAAACAATACGGGTATTTCGGAACCTGCTTCAGCCCTGTAATCCGATAAACCTGCAGAGGTCATCTCTACATTTCCGTCTAAGTCGGGAATATGGTAGTCTCCTTTTTTTAAGGCTTTTACCAAAAAAGTGGGCGTTCCCGTTGCAAACCAATAATAGTCAAATTGATTTCCAAAAAAGACATTTAACAAGCTGAAAGGATTGTACATTCTTTCCGTTTCGGGCGAAAAACAATACCCATCATATTTTTGCTGTAAGGTTTTGATGCACTCTTCATAGCTTAATTCGTTAGCTTGGGCTAAGGCTTTTATTTCCGGTTCAAAGGTGTTTAATAATTCCGTATGAGTTATTCCGCAGATACCTGAAAATTGAGGTGTGAGGCTTATGTCGTTTAAGTTATTTAAGTCACTGAAAATACTAACCTTACTGAATTTAGTAACTCCGGTTAAAAATGCCAAGCGTATATATTGGTCGGCACTTTTTAAAACCGAATAAAATGATTTTAGAACAGCTCTATATTCTTCATTTAAGGCTTCATTATCCATGGAATATAAAAGAGGCTTATCATACTCGTCAATTAAAACGACAACCTGTTTTCCGGTTTTTTCGTAGGCTCGTTTTAAAAGCCCTTCAAAGCGTTTTGCAAAGTTATCTTCTGCCTTAGATGTGCCGTACTTTTCTTCCAAATCGGATAAAAATACATTAAAATTGGTATTCAAAGCTTCAATGCAGTCATATTTTCCGACATTAAAGTCCAAGTAAAAAACTGGATACTCCTGCCAAATTTCTCTTTTTCCCTTTTCGGCTTCTTCAAGTTTTTCGATTGCTAAACCTTTAAACAATTCTTTTTGCCCTAAAAAGTACGCTTCAAGGGTTGAAAGAAAAAGACTCTTTCCGAATCTGCGGGGGCGGCTTAAAAAATAAACACGGCCTGTCGAGGCTAACTTATAAACATATTCGGTCTTATCAACATAGAGATAATTATCATCACGAAATACTTTAAAACTCTGTACGCCTATAGGCAACTTTCTACTAAAATCCATCATAACTAATATTTTAGCATAAGGAAAACAGCTTGTCAATTATCGAATCTTTTTGCTATAATGCAACACATGGAAAATTCACAACTGATTGAGAGCTTTGAAGCTCTTTTTAATGTAATCAAAAGATTAAGGGGGCCGGGAGGCTGTCCATGGGATATAGCCCAAACCCCTATGAGTATGCGCAAGTCCCTTTTGGAAGAAGCCTATGAGGCAGCTGACGCAATAGAAGAACACCATAGTACCGGACAAAATGCCGAACATGTAAAAGAAGAACTCGGCGATATTCTTTTAAATGTACTGATGATTTCGTATATGTATGAACAAGAAGGCCTTTTTTCGACTGCCGATATTATGAAAAATCTTACCGAAAAGCTGATAAGGCGGCATCCCCATGTTTTCGGGGAAACGGAAGGCTATGAAGGGCCTGAAAGCGATAAAAAAGCTTCAACTCCCGAATCCGTTTTAAACCAATGGGAAAACATAAAAGAAAAAATAGAAAGGCCTAAGGCCGAATCAATTTTAGACTCCATCCCCAAAAATTTTCCGCCGATGTTGAGGGCCTTAAAGATTTCAAAAAAGGCAGCAAAGGCCGGTTTTGAATGGACTGAAATCGGCGGCCTTATCGAAAAGATGGAAGAAGAGATGACAGAATTTGCCGAAGCCGTTAAATCAGGATCCGAGGCGGCGATGGAAGACGAGATAGGAGATGTCTTCTTTGTTGCCGTCAATGCTGCACGCTTTTTAAAGATAGATCCCGAAATGGCTTTAATGCATGCAAACAAAAAATTTGAAAGGCGGTTCCGCTTTGTCGAGACTGAAATGAAAAAAAGCGGCCTTGAGCTTTTACCTAAAAATGGGGAAAAGATGGAAGAATTTTGGAATAAGGCAAAGCTTAAAGAAAGGACTAAAAATTAGCAGGAAATAAAAAAAGAGTTTTGCATTTAAGCAAAACTCTTTTTTTTCAGTCTTTAGTTTTTAGGTGAAATACCTACAAGCTCAACATCAAAAATCAAAACCGCATTTCCGGGAATTATAACGGCACTGCCTTGAACAATCCCCTGCTCTCCATAAGCCAATGCCGGCGGAACATAGAACCTGTATTTTGCACCGGAACTCATCAACTGTAGGCCTTCTTTCCAGCCGGGAATAACCCTTGATAATTGGATTTTTACGCTTGAACCGTTTTTATATGAATCGTCAAAAACAGTTTCGTCTATAAGTTTTCCGATATAATTTACTTCAACCTCATCGTTTTCATTAGGGTGAATATCATCTTTCCCCTTTGAAAGCACTTCATACTGTAAGCCGGATTCGGTAACCATCACACCCTCTTTAGCCTTATTTTTTTCCAAAAAGGCATTAGCTTCTTCAAGAGATTTTGCGGCCTTTTCCATTTGAGCCATTTGAAAGGCCTTATTTAAAACCATATGAGCATCAGAAAGACCGGTTTCCTTAAAATCCTTGGCCATTGCTTCATTATAACCCTTTAAAATATGCTTGGGGTTGAGCTTTATACCGTCTTGCTTTACGCTTTGTGCGATGATAACGCCGAAGGCATAACCGACCTCTTCCTCGGTTACCGAAATTTTTTCCTTTTCATCGGCAGCCTCGGAAGAAACTTCAGCTTCCGCTTTTTTATCCTTACAGGATGTAAACATAAAAAACAAACAAACACAACATAACATAAGAGTAAAATTTTTAATAAATTTCATAGAATAAATCCTTATAAATGTAAAATAATAGAAAGCGTAAGAATATCAGTCTTTTAAAAAACAGTCAATAGCTGGACTTTTATAAAAAATATGGTATAATTAAAAAGTACAATTTAATTTAAAGGAGAATCTTATGGCTTCATTTAAAATAACTTTTCCTGACGGAACTCAAAAAGAATTCGTTCATCCGGTATCGGCACGCGAGCTTATACAATATTTTCCTCCCCTCCCGGCTCCTATAGTTGGTATAAAGGTAAACAACTTAGTAGTCCCTTTGAACAAAACCATCGATATACAATCCAATATAGAACCGGTAACATTAGCCGACCGTGAAGGCTCAAACTTTTACAGAAGAACCCTCTGCCTGATTTTAGCTGCTGCAGCAAAGGAGCTTTATCCCGATTTAAGGCTTTTGATGGGGCACAGCTTGGATTACGGTTATTATTATACTCTCGAAGGGGAAAAAGCGGATAAGGCAGACTTTCAAGCTATTAAGAAAAAAATGAATGAAATGGTAGCTGACGATATGCCTATTGATACTCATTGGCTTTCCTACGAAGAAGCCTTGGAAAAATTTGAACACTCGAACCAGCCCGATACCTATAGACTTTTAAACTATACGAGTAAACCCCGTATTTTAATAAACCGCTTAGGTAATTATGAAGACCTTTATTTTCAGCCTCTAATGGATAGGATAGGTGAAGTCAAGGTTTTTGATGTAATGCCCTATCAAGACGGCTTTTTGCTCCGTTTTCCGAGAACATCATCCCATACAAAACTTTCGGAATTTGAGGACCTTCCGCATCTTTTTGAAATTTATAAGGAATATAAACAATGGGGAAAACTGGTCGGCGTTTCCTCCGTCGGACAGCTAAACGATTTGATTACATCAAGAAAAATCAAAGACTATGTAGAAATTACCGAGATACTTCAAAATAATAAACTTGCAGAAATTGCAAAACAGATAACGGATAAAAAAACCGCAAGGGTTATCCTGATAGCCGGCCCTTCAAGTTCAGGAAAA
The DNA here is from genome assembly GCF_024400535.1 of Treponema denticola. Taxonomy (NCBI): domain Bacteria; kingdom Pseudomonadati; phylum Spirochaetota; class Spirochaetia; order Treponematales; family Treponemataceae; genus Treponema; species Treponema denticola. Next base: position 751,895 of record NZ_CP038800.1, on the reverse strand, counting down.
ACCACCTCGGCTAAAAAACTTTCAATGCAGCTTAAGGTCTTGGGTTACATACCCAAGGTTATAAGCCTGGACGATTTTTATCTGGGTATTGCTAAAGCACCGAAAAAAGAAGACGGCAGACCCGACTTTGAATGTGTCGAAGCCTTAGATATTGAACTTTTAAACGATGTACTTATCCGCCTCTTTAAGGGTGAAACAGTCGAAATGCCTTCGTACGATTTTAAGGCAAGTGCCCGCAGACCAGAAGGCAAGATGTTCACTCCGGAAAAAAACACCATCTTTATACTGGAAGGAATACATGCACTCAACGATAAGCTCACAGCAAAAATAGATAACTCCTTAAAGTTTAAGGTCTACCTTTCGGCCCTAACCCAGCTTAACTTAGATGACCACAACCGTATTCCTACCTCGGATAATAGGCTCATAAGGCGCATAGTTCGGGATGCCCAATTTAGAGGAAGTCCTGCAGCAAAAACAATAGGAATGTGGGGCGATGTAAGAAGCGGAGAATCAAAATATATTTTCCCCTTCCAAGGAAATGCAGATGCTGCCTTTAACACAGCCCTCGACTATGAACTTGCAGTACTAAAAGTTTATGCAGAACCTCTTTTAAAGGCAGTAAAACCGAATCAAAAAGAATACAACGAGGCATCGCGGCTATTAACATTTTTAGGAAACTTTTTACCCCTGCCGGCCAGTTTTGTACACGGACAGTCCATATTGCGGGAATTTATAGGAGACAGTGCATTTTCGTACAGCTAGATTCGGCCTCGTAGACTAAAAAAGATATTTATGCTATAATGACTTCACTTATGAGTAAGAAATTGGTTTTTTCCGCAAAAGAAGTCGTTGTTTACCCTGGCCAGGGCGTTGGTACTATAACCGATATCACAAAAAAAGAGATAGCCGGCGAAGTTATAGACTATTATGTTATTTATCTATCCGATTCCGATATGACGGTTTTAGTTCCCATTACCGGAATTGATAACCTCGGAATCAGACGTATAGTAACAAAGGCCGAAGCCGAAGCTGCTCTTAAATTTCTCTCTGAAGATTTTGAGCCGATTCCAATCGATTGGAAAGCACGCTACCAAATGAATATGGATCTATTTAAAAGCGGAGAAATTTTAAACACAGCTTCTGTTGTACGCTCCCTCTACCAGCGCAGTAAAACAAAGGAGCTCCCGATTCAGGAGAGAAAACTTTATGATTCTGCCTATAGAATTTTTCAAGACGAAATAGCTGCCGCCATGAAGATGACAAAGGCAGAAGTAGAAGCCTCAATCCACTTGCACCTTGAACCTCTTGGCGGGCCGATAGAAAAATTCAAAGATGAATATGATGATGACGATTTAATCGCAAATGATGATGAAAGACTTGACGATGACGATATGGATGATGATGACATAGAAGATTCGGACTATGAGGACGATTAAAAGTTTAGGATTTGCAGCGGTTATAACGGCAGCAGGCAAATCCGAAAGAATGAAAATTGGAACAAAAAAAGAATATTTAAAATTGCCTGAATACGGAGAGGGTGTTACAGTTCTCTCCGAATGTCTTTTTAAATTTTTACAAACCGGATTGTTTTCCGTTTTGACTATTACCCTACCTGCCAAAGATATTCCTGAAATAAATAATTTAATTTTTAACGATAAAAGAATAAAAAAAGCTCTGCTTGAAAAAAACACAAAAATAATCTTTACAGCAGGAGCCGATACGCGGCAAGCTTCAGTCTTCAATGCTCTTACCGAACTTGAAGAGCTTAAAGAAAAAAACAAAGCCGATTTTAACTTCGTGCTAATTCATGACGGAGCCCGCCCATGGGTCAGCCCTGAGCTTATAAAACGAGTCTGTAATGGGTTAAGCAAGCAGGGTGCGGTAATCCCCGGATATCAAGCCGTTGATACACAAAAAATCATAGATAAATCAGGCAAAATAACTCAACACTTAAAAAGAAGTTCAGTATATTCGGTACAGACACCTCAAGGTTTTGACTTTAAAAAAATATTAGAGGCTCACAAACAAGCTTTAGGAAACGGAAAAGAATATACCGATGACAGCGAAATTTATGCGGAATTTGCCGGAGATGTTTTTATCTGCACGGGAGAAGTTTTCAACAAAAAAATAACTTTTAAGGAAGATATAAAATGAGAACAGGCCTAGGCTATGACTTACACCGCTTAGTCCGAGGAAAAAAGCTTATGATGGGAGGCGTTCATATTCCTTTTAAAAAAGGTGAAAAAGCCCACTCGGATGGAGATGTCCTCCTTCATGCTATAACCGATGCCCTTCTTGGAGCCTGCGGAATGGGCGACATAGGAGAATTTTTTCCGCCGAGCGATAAAAAATGGAAAGATGCAAATTCGGCAGACCTTTTATCAACAGTCTGGAAAAAAATAAACGCACAAGGCTGGAAAATTCAAAACATCGACTGCGTAATAATAATCGAAGAACCTAAAATCCTTCCCTTCAGAGAAGAAATAAGAAAATCAATAGCAGCCATTTTAAAAATAGAAAAAGATCAAATTTTTATAAAAGCCAAAACCGGTGAGGGAATAGGTATAATAGGAAAAGGCAAGGCCGTTGCCGCCCTTGCCTCATGCCTTATCTTTTATCCGAATACTCAAGAATAAGATCTACTTCGCCTAAAGATAGATTTAAAGCTTTTGCAATTTCACTGTTTTTCCATCCCTGCCTAGAAAGTTTTAGTACATTTTCTTGAACGCTTATTGAAGGACTTCCGCTTTCATTCCTCTCAGGTTTTTCGCCTTTAAAGAGATCGGCCATAAGTTTTAGCTGAGCTTCGGATTCGCTTGAGATTTCTTTTAGTCTGGTTTCAGTGGCGGCAAGCCAGCCTCGAGCCTGTTTTAAGTTATCCATTTTTGAATTTAAATCATTTAGGGCAACATCTACACTTTCTATCTTTTCACAGACAGCCTCTGCCCTTCCCTGATTTGCCAAAAGAGTTTCAAGCGTAAGCTTTATCTTTTCCATTTCAGGCGGAATTGCATTTACTTCGGTTTTAAAGTTTTTAATGTCAGACTCCAGTTCCTTTAAATTTTCAAAAGCAGAATCTATGCTTTCCAAAGTCTGATTTAAAACGGCATCCTTTTTTTCCAATCTTTCGTAGCGTGTATTTACATCGCCTATACTCTCTTCAATTCTGCGTATTTGCACCTGATATTGCTGAAGGTCGTCATTTACAGCCGTCAGCTCAATTATTTTTTTATCCATAGAATCTGAAAGAGCATTAAGCTTTATAAACTCACCTTCAAGGAGTTCAATGTTCTTACGCTCATTTATAAAACGGTTTACTTTTTGTTTGGCATCTTCTTCCAGATGAGATACCTTTTCATATTGAAGAGCCAGATCTTCCATTGCATTTTTGTAAACTTCAAATTTAGTAACCTCGTTTTTAAGGGCGGCAATATCCTTTTCCAAACCTTCTTTCAATTCATCCGCACGGTCAAAAACTTTTGTTTGAGATATAAAAGCATTTTGTTTTTTATCAATTTCTTCAATTACCGCACTAAGACGATCGGAATCTGCTTGTATCTTTTCCCTGACCTTTTCTTGGGATTCATCAAGTTAGGTCCGCACCTGAAGAATCATATCGTTAATACTTTGTACCGAGTACTCGGCTTCAGAGGAGGCTTCTTTAATTTTCTTATTGATTACCTCATTTAGTTTTTCTGCCTCAGTATCAAAACGGTCTGTTACTTTGGCAGCATGTTCTTCAATAGCCTTATTTGCAGATGCAATCTTATCATCAACGGAATTTAACTTTGCCTGAATACCATTAAAAGTTTCACCGTTCTTTGCTATAAAATCTTTATACTGGGCATTATATTTGGTATCAAGATTTTTAATGGCATTTTCAGTTAGGCCCGCAAAATTTGTAATCTTATCATCAAAGAAAGAACGGGCATCCGTAAATTGCTGATCCGTCCGGTTTTTCCATGACTCAAAATCTTTTTTGATAACTTCTAACTGAGCCTCCGACTCTTCGCGGATTGAAAGCAGTTTCTCCTGCAAATTTTTTGAGGTACTTTCCAGCTCGCCGTTTTGAAGAGAAATAGCCTCATGTACTTGAGCCTTATAAGATGCAAGTTCATTTTCAAGCTGTTGAGAAGCCTTTGTTTTTATTTGATCAACATCTGCCCTGAAGGACTCTATATATTGCTCTACAGTACCGTCGACAGCTGAAACCCGTGCATTTAAACCTATTTCAATTTCTTTAACCCGCCCATCAAGTTTTGCAAAAAGAGTCTTATATTCGTCGGCTGTCTGACTAAGCCGGCTTCTAAGCTCAGCTTTATACTTTTCTTCCAAATCTTTTCTAGCTGATTCATTTTCAGAAGCAAGAAGAGCCATGTTTGCCGATACATCTTCTTTCCACTGATCAAAGCTTAAGTTTATAGCCTCGCTGCGTTTTGCAAGGTCAGAGAAAAACTCGTCTTCAAACATTTGAAGTTTTTCCGAAACATTAGTATAGGCCTTAGATTTTAGGTCATCTATACCTGCATCGATAGCTTTCATCCGTTCACGGATTTTTTCGGAATTATTAGTAAACTCGTTAAAAAAGTTTTGCTGACTTTGCTTTGAAGCGTTTACATAAGATGAAAAATCGGCCATTATCTCATTTTTAATACCGGCTTGAAGTTTTTCAATTTCTTCCTTAAGAACATCTACATTTGCAATAGCCTGTTCAAATTTAGTGAACCTATCTTCCGTTTGAATTCTAAATTCATTTAATTTTTTGTCTGTAAATTTAGCTAAAGAATTTACATTGTCTTGGAAATTTGAAGCCAAAGAATTAAATTGAGAACGCATAGTTGATTCTGTTTGGTTCAAGTCGGCAGACAGAGCATCCGATCTTACCGAAACTGCATTTTCAACTTCCTTTAACCTTTCTGAAATGGAATCTATACGGGAAGAAATATTTTCTTCTTTTTCGGAAAAATCAGAATTCATTTGAGCAAGATAATCTTTAGCTTGAGCTTCCCATTCCGTTTTAAATTCCGAAGCTATTTGCCTTGTCATACTTAAATTATCATTCATTTGGGCTTCAATCTCGGAAGCTGTTTCCTCAAATTCTTTTCGGTAGTTTTGAACTCTTTCAGCTGTTTCTTCCTTCAACTTGGCAAATGCAGCTTCTTGCAGGGACCCAGCCTTATCGGCAGCCGAATTATAGGCTTCCCTGTAAAGATCCTGAAGTTTAATGGAGGTAACTTCTAATAATTCTCCCGTATCTTTTTGCGCCGAAAAAAGACGGCTTTCTACATCCCTTATTACAAGCCCCATTTCTTCTAAAATTTTATTTTTATATTCACTAAGCTTTGCATCAGCTTCAGCTGCAAAATTTTGCTGTAATTCAGGTATCGTTTCTGTGAGTTTTTGAAGTTCAAGCTTTGCGCCGTTAATCGATTTTGCAAGAGAGTCTACAAAATCCGCCTCCTGTGTAATTTCAGTTAAGTTTTTTTCGGCTAAGGAGGTCATATCCATCAATTTTTGAATCGTTTGTTCCGATTGCGAAATATATCTGTCGATTTCTTGAATAGCAGCAGAGCGTTTTTCAATACCTGCAGTATTTTCTAAAAATTGTTTATAGATATCGTCAAGTTTTTTTACGGTAGCTATAGCCCTTGTTTGCTGAACATCCAGTTCGGTAGAAAGGTCCGTTAAATCGGAATTTTTTTTGTTTACAAATTCCTCAAGATCCACCCTGATTTTATCGCCGTACCTTTTAGCCTTTTCTATGGATCGGTTACTTTTATCGCTTTGTCTAAAAGCAAGAACAATACCCACACAAATTACCAATGTTATCAGATCGAATAGAATATATGTCATTAAAAAATCCCACCTTTTTTTACTCTTAGGCCTCATCTGAAAGCAGAAAAAACCTACCTTACATATTATCAGATTATATCATAAATTTCAATAATTGGCGATAGTTTGAAAAATAAATATCGGGGTTTTCCGATGATTTTGGAAAAAAGACTTTCTTTATCAATATGGAGAACCATCCTTTTATACAAGCCGTGTACATTCCGGCAGATTTAGCCCCTGCAATATCATATTTAAGATTATTTCCAACATAGAGAATCTTATTACAAGGCACCCCTAGGTCCTCAGCCAGCTTTTGAAAAGGTAAGGGAGAGGGTTTAAGAGCTCCAATAGTTTCACTCCCCAAGGCGGTATCACATAGAGGTAAAATTCCCCATACATCATTTTTTTGTTCAGGTAAAAAATCCGAAAGAAGTCCTATCTTCAAGCCCTCGCTTTTAAATTTTTCTATAGCTTCCTTTGCAAAAAAGTAAGGCTTTATCCGCGCAAAACGCTTTTTCCAGCCGGTATAAATTTCAGTCTCCAAAAAGGCTTTAACTTCTTCCTGAGTCTTTCCGCTGTGTTTTGATAATATTTCGGCTTGAAAATCAAAAAAATTGCTCAAAACTTTGTCCGGATTTTTTTCTTGCCATAATCTAATATCTTTGCGCGTCTTATTAAAAGCAGACATTAAATTAAAATTTTTTAAAAGAAACGGAATTATCCGTAAATTAAAACGCCATGAAGGATAGAGAGTCCCGTCGATGTCAAAAGCTATAGCAGAAATACCGTACTTCATATTATTTTATACTATAAATGTATAGCTTTGTCTAGCTCTTGGTTTTGTTATCGGTAATTGACAAGCTCTAATTTTATTTCTATTATAAATCCAAGATTTTAACGGGGAATCTCAAAACGGAAAAAAATTATGTACAAAAAAAATTTGGATCTTACCGAAGGTACAATTTGGAAAACTTTGATAATATTTACTCTTCCCATCTTGGCCGGAAACTTTTTTCAGCACTTATACACGGCAACCGATGCCGTCATTGTGGGAAAATTTACAGGTAAGGAAGGACTTGCAGCCATTGATTCCGTTTTCAGTTTATTAAAATTGCCTATAAGCCTTTTCGGCGGCCTTTCAGCCGGAGCAGCAATTATTATCTCCCAATTATTCGGCGCAAAGAAAACTAAAGAGCTCTTTTATTCAATTCACACTTCTATAGGCCTCACCCTTATTATGGGCATAAGCCTTTCCATAATCGGAGTTCTTATTTCGCCCCTGCTTCTTTTTGTCATGGGCGTTCCTAAAGATATTTTTAATATGACATTGAGCTATGTCAGAATTTATTTTGCAGGAATGAGCGTTTCCCTTTTTTATAATATAGGCTCAGGAATTTTGCGCGCAATGGGAAATTCTAAAACACCATTTTATGCTCTGATAGTTTCTTCAATACTAAATGTAATCTTAGACTTAGTTTTTATAGGAATATTCAATTGGGGAATAGGAGGAGCAGCCCTTGCAACCGTCCTTTCGCAGCTTGTAAGTGCGGTAATAATTCTTTTTGCTCTCACTAAAAAAACGGGATACAGTCCCTTACTCCTTAACAAGATAAAAATTGACAGATTCTCTTCCATTAAAATTGCAAAACTCGGACTTCCTATCGGGATACAGTCAGCTTTTTTTCCTATAGCAAATATGATAATTCAGGCAAGAGTAAACGGTACCGGAACGGAAAACATCGCGGCTTGGGCAGTTTGCGGCAAGCTGGACTTTTTAATTTGGATTTTACTTGAAGCTATGACCTCTTCGGTTGCAACATTTGTTGCTCAAAATTACGGTGCAAAAAAATATGAGCGCATTACCGGAGTTGTACGCTTAAGCCTTATTATGTCCGGCATTATGATAGGAAGCGTTTGCCTAATTCTTTATTTTTGGAATATACCTTTAGGAAAACTATTTATCAACTCAAAGGATTACGAAATTCTTATAATAACCGAAAGGCTCATGCACATCCTAGCACCCTTTTATACGGTCTTTATATTTGCAGAAATCCTTTCAGTAGCCATCCACGGAACGGGAGAAACTTTTAAACCCATGTTAATAACCCTTCTCGGAGTTTGTGCTTCCCGCATTGCTTGGATATTTTTATTTGTTCCTATAAATCCTACAATAGAAATGATTGTCTTAGCCTTTCCCATATCATGGACTTTGACAAGCATTATATTTATAATTTATTATCCAATATATAGAAAAAAAAATTATACTTAGAAAAATAATTTTTCCTTAACTCAAACCTTAAACTTTGCAATTTCAGAAGAAACACCGGAGGCTGTTTCCTTGCTTAGCCGAGCAATATCGCTTACTTCTTGAACGGTTTTATTTACCTGACCTACGCCTATGGACATTTCAGTCATATTTTCGGTTATAGTTTCTGAAAGAGAAGAAAGGGTCTTGAGCTCTTGAGAAATATTTTTTATCCTGACAAGCATTTCATCGGAACTTTTTTTGACAGCTTGACTTAATTCTCCCATTCCGTTTATTTCATGTAAAACGGATTCTGCATCTCTAAGCTGTTCATTCATAGTGCGGATCATTCCGTCTTCTTGCCTGTAAATAAAGTCCATCATAGAGCTGATTTTTTCAAATTGTTCGGAAACGCGAGGTCCTGCACCGTTTAGATTTTCGATCATGCTTTTTAGCTCTTCCAAAACCTTTGTAATCGATTTCCCTTGTTCACCGGATTCTTCTGCCAATTTTCTAATTTCATCGGCTACAACAGCAAAACCTTTTCCGGATTCTCCTGCATGGGCGGCTTCAATTGCAGCGTTCATTGCCAAAAGGTTCGTTTGGCTTGCCGTATTTTGAATAACTGAAATTGCATCTAAAAGGCCATCGGACTGTTCGGTTACAATACGTGTAATATCTACAACCGATTTTACCGTTTCTTTTCCTCGATGAGTAGCCTGTTCAAGTTCTTTAATTGCTTTTAAGTTGTTTTGAGCTTTTCCCCTAACATCCTCAACATGCGAAACAATCTCTCCTATAGCCTTAGTAGAAGACATAAAACTTTCAGACTGATTATCTATATGAGCATCAAGTTCCACAATACCTTTCGATATTTCATCTACACTGCTAACAGCGTTCCCGACACTTGCATTTTGAGTGAGTATCTTCCCTCTAACTCCTTCAATGTTTGTTGTAATTTCATTTAAAGCAGCTGAGGATTCAACCATATTGGAAGATAAATTTTCGCATATGTCCTGCATCTTTCCCGTATGAGCTCCTATGTTTAAAAGAGCAGCGCTGATTTTTTTGATTGCATTATTTAGGACTGAGGTTATATTTCCAAGTTCGTCATTAGAGGTTTCAGCTCTTATTGTAAAATCGCCTTCGGCAATCTTATTAAATACGGAATTCATTTTAGCAAAGCGGGCAAAAAAGAGCCTTAATAAAAAGGAAGTAAGCAATAGCACAATAAGCAAAATACTAAATGACCAAATGATAGGCAGGCGTAAAATTAAAAGCATGGATGGAATAAAATCCCCCATCGGAGCACAAAGCATAATTGAATAAGGGAAATTTTTTAATTGTTTTTTTGCAACAATAACCTTACCTAAATCTTTATCCTTATAATAGTAAAGCCCGGGAAAATCATCACAAGGTGAAAGAGAACCTGTAGTATCTTCAAGTTTTTTCCCTATTAGATTAGCGTTTGAAGAAAGTAAAACATCACCATCTTTTCCAATAAAGCCCAGCCACGAATTATCACTGGGTATAGATTGTTTCATTTTTTCTACAGCCTTATCCAAATTAACGGCCACGCCTGCAAGCCCTAAAGCTTCTCCTCTATTATTAACAACTTTATAATCAAACCAAAAATTTACAACTCCTAAAGTTTTATTGTGGTCAACGTTATAAAAGATCTCTTCTTTTTTCTTTAGAATATCATAAAACCATGAATCAGCCTTATTATCTTTAGATAATTGATCCCGCACAATGTTTTGATTTTTATCTACTACATAATAAGAACCGGTCAATCCGGAAGCGGCAAAACAGGTACTGAACTTTTCATCGTTTGCAAGCTTTAACATCATGGCTTTGATATCTTCACCGCCTTGTTCATCCTCTTCATAAGATTCGAACCACCTTATTAAATTATTCTGTCCTGCAAAGCTTTTTGAAAGAACTAAACCGCTTTCAAGATTTCTTTGCAGCTCCGAAAAAGAAGAGTCCAAAATATAATGAAGATTTTTATAAAAAATACTCTCTATAAATGATCTTGTATAATAAAGGGTTGAAGTCAAAGCTCCAAATACAACAATAACCAAGGTAAGAGTCAAAATTAAATTTACCGATGTCCGAATTTTCATTATAGCCTCAAATTTAATATTTATTCTCTATTTTAATATATTTTCTCAAAATTATCTAGTAATAAAAGAAAAAAAATTGCAATGAAAATTCTCAATTAAGATTTCAAAAAGATATTGGCAACATTATTAAAATATATTATAATAAAAATGTGAGAACCTATAGAAAAATTTTGCAAACAATATACCCATTTCTCTTGTGTTTTCTCATTTTTTCTTGTGTAAGTACGCCGAAACCGCCTCCTGAAAGCGATTCAGGTGGGGGAATAACACAAAATGGAGGAAGTCTTAGACCTATAGGCGAGGGTACAATTCTTTCACTTCCGGGAAAAAATGAGCTTGTTGAAAAAAGACTCGATTCTACGCTCACATCTCTGATAGAAAAAGGCTCTCCTGAAAGTTTAAAGGAGGCTGTTCTCTTTATTCAAAATGACAGTAAAGGGCTTACAAATGAAAATAAGCTCTACCTAAAAATTATCGCCGATATTATGTACTTGGTATATCCTCTTGAAACCAATGGAGAAAAGCCTGCCGTCTCAAACGAAGATGATACTTATTTACAAATACTAAAAGATGTAAAAAAAGGGCTATATCCCGCCTCTGCCGGCAAAAACGGTTTTTTAAGTCTTATACTTCCTACTCTTGTTTTAACTTATGACGATTTTTCAGAAACATCTATAAGCCCCTATAAAGATGACATAGAAGAAAGGCTCCTTTCAGCTAAAGCACTAAAACCTCAGGCTGTTCTACCCTATTACCTTTTAGGTCTTTTAAAAGAAAAAACAAACAGCTTAAATGAAGCTGTCGGTTTTTACCAAAAAGCTTGGTATCTTGACTCCTCATGTTATCCGGCAGGCCTAAAATACGGGTACTTTGCTGCAGAAGCAGGAAACGGAGATGAAGCTTTAAAAATAGCGGAAAATTTATCGGCACGCTATAAAGAAAACACGGAAGTAAAACTCTTATACACGCAGGCCTATATAGCAAACAAAGATTGGAATAAGGCATCCGATAATGTCGTATCCATACTAAAAAAAGAACCTGAAAATATTTCAGCTCTTCTTTTGCGTATAAGAATATTGATAGAACAAAAAGAATATCTAAAGGCCAATGCTCTTTTAGACGCATACTCGACAAAAAACAAAACATCAAAGTATTATCTACTGTACCGGTCCCGCGTTACACGCGAATGGAGCAAAAACCTTATCCGAGCTTCGGAATTTTTAACGGAAGCTTATAGATACTATCCTGATGATTTTAATGTACTTTTGGCCTGTGCAGAAATATGCTTTGAAGCATCAACTCAAATCGATTCCAAGCCGGCTGAATTTTTTATTAGAAAAGTGCTGGAAAACTATCCTGAAAATACGGCAGCCTTATCTCTTTTAATAAAAAATGATATCAACAACGGAAATTGGAATCAGGCCGTAACATCTGCTGCAGATCTGGTAAATAAATATCCAAGCGATACAAACAAAGAACTTTTATTAACCGCATATTTAGGAGCCGGTCAATCTGCACAAGCCTTAAGCCTTGCAAAACAGCTTTATGCCAATAACAAAAATCCTTCAACAAAATTTATCAATCTTTATATAGAAGCTCTTTATGCAGCAAAAGAATACTCAAGTATAAGCCAAATAATAAATCAAAAACTTAAAGGAGCGGATTCGGACCTTAAGTCTATCCTATATTATTACAGTGCAAAATTAGCTCAAAACAACACAACAGAATACTTGAATTTTTTACAATCAAGTCTTTTATCCAATCCTAGAAACAAAGATTCTCTTTTTGCAATGTATGAATGGTATTTAAAAACTAAAGATTATAAAAAAGCAAAATATTATCTTGGTCAAGTAATTGCCTTAGACCCTTCAAACAAGAATATAATCAAGTTATCCGAAAATCTAAATAAATTACTTGCCGATTAACAAAAAAAAGTGTATTATATGAAACATAGAGTATTTTATCACATAATTTAAGGAGTATGAAATGGACAAATATGTATGCGATTTGTGCGGATATGTGTATGATCCGGCCTTGGGCGATCCTGACGGCGGAATTGCACCCGGAACGGCATTTGAAGATATACCTGATGATTGGGTATGCCCCCTTTGCGGAGTAGGAAAAGAAAGCTTTACAAAGGTATGATGCCTTAAAACTCAAACTTGAGCCGGTCTTTAGACTAAGACCGGTTTTGTTTTTTAATCGGAGATGTTATGGAAATAAACGATTTTATAAATACAATAGGATATGATGGAAATTCAGCCATAGTAGATAAGGCAAGACTATCAAAAAATTCAAACAAAAACCTTGATCAACTTTTAGAAGCTGGAGCTTTTAGAGCTGCAGCAGCCTATGCGGTTTATACCGAATCGGAAGAAGACCTTCAAAAAGTAGCGGATGAATATAACAAACTTTCCAATTCAAACTATAAAAAAGAACAAATCAGAAGACTTTTCGGAGTCTCTAAGGTTGAGGTAAAAAGAAGACTTATCTGGTAAGCACCGGTTTTTTCTACTTAATCTTTATAATCAATTATGGAAAATCAAAAAGCCGTGAAGGGGTACTACCTTACACGGCTTTTTATATAAAAAACTAGGGATTATTTTTCACTTAAAAGCATGGTTTTAGCATCAAAAGAAGAGCCGGTATCGGAAGCTCCCTTTCCGTGTTCTTTTAAAGCCTTAATCTTTATAAAATCCCCGTCATTTTCGAGATAGAGAAGCACATCAATCTCATCAATGTACTTTTTTAAACTCTCATCAACTTCAAAAGATGTAACATCTGCAGCAGCGGTATACCAAACGGCAACACCCATTTCCTTGGCAAAGGCCTTCATGTCCTTCATTGCTTCGGGCAGAGCCTTTGCAAAGTTAAAGTCGTCAATCATAACTACTGACGGCTTTGAACCTCCTTCGGACAAAGCCCTGATTGTCTTTAAAATCTGAGTAGTTCTAACCGTATCTTGGTTAAAGTTTAAGACAATCCTCTTTGCAAAGGCTTGAGCCTTTACTTCCTGAGCATTGCCGAGGTTCTTTTTCTTTGCAAGCTCGTTAAACATGTCGTTATACCAAGTTATGGCATAGTCTACATGCTGACTGAACGATATATGAACAACAGGTTTGTCCTGTAAGAGTTTATCCAAACCGAACTGAACCAAAATAGATGTTTTTCCTACACCCTTTTTTGATGTAACAACACCTACCTCACCTGCTGCCAAGCCGCCGCCGAGAGCTTTTTCAAGTTTTCTCATCGGGCTTTTTTCAATCAAATCTTCTTTAAGCATTACAGAGCCTCCTTATTTTTTTTCTGCAAGCCGTTTAGCTTCGTATTCTTTTATCAGTTCTTCCGAAATACTTGCCGGAGCCTTGCCGTACTTGGCAAATTCCATAGAGTATTCAGCCTTTCCCTGTGTTGAAGAACGCAGGATGGTAGAAAATCCGAACATTTCGCTTAACGGAACTTCGGCGTCTACACGGGTAAAGTTATCATCTTCCGTCGATGAAATAATAATTCCTCGTCTTTGGTTTATAAGACCGAAAATATTACCTTGGAATTCCTGAGGGCCTTCGATAGAAACCTTCATAATGGGCTCAAGAATTGCAGGTTTTGCAGCCTTGTAAGCCTCACGGAAGGCTCCGATTGCAGCAGCTTGGAAGGCCATATCCGAGGAGTCTACAGGGTGGGACTGTCCGTCATTTATAGTAACCTTAGTTCCGACAATCGGGAATCCGATGAGGGTTCCTCTTTTAACGGCTTCTTTAAAGCCCTTATCGCAAGAAGGTATAAATTCCGAAGGAATTGCTCCTCCCTTTATCTGATTGTCAAACTCATAATCTTGCTCAGTGCAGGGCTCGATAAAGCCTGCAACACGGCCGAACTGACCGGAACCGCCTGTCTGTTTTTTGTGAGTATAGTTAAAGTCTGCTCTCTGTGTAATAGCTTCTCTGTAAGCAACCTGAGGCATACCTGTTTCAACATCACACTTATATTCCCTCTTCATTCGCTCAATATAAACTTCCAAGTGGAGCTCACCCATACCCTGAATAATGGTCTGGTTCGATTCCTTGTCTACATAGCTTCTGAAAGTCGGGTCTTCTTTTGTAAAGCGGTTAAGAGCCTTGGACATTTGATCGGCAGCCTGCTTATCTTTCGGTGTAAGAGAAAGAGAGATAACGGGATCCGGAACATACATGGAGCTCATTGCATAGTTTAAGTTTCCTCCGCAGAAAGTATCTCCTGAAGCACAGTCAATACCGAAGAGGGCTACAATGTCGCCGGGACCGCCTTCGTTAATATCTTCCATAGTTGCAGAGTTCATTCGAACCAAACGGCCTACCTTAAACTTCTTTTTAGCGCGGGTATTAAAAAGCTCCTCACCTTTCTTTAAAGTTCCCTGATAAACTCGGACATAGGTAAGCTGTCCGTATTTTCCGTCTTCAAGTTTAAAGCCTAATGCAACTACCGGAGCATTTTCATCCGTACCAAGAACGACCGGCTTTTCATTTTCATCGAGATCTAAAGCCGTATTTTCGATTTCTGTCGGATCGGGGAGATAATAGCCTACGGCATCCAAAAGGGGCTGGATACCCTTATTTTTATAAGCTGAACCGAGGAAGACGGGAACAAACTGCTCTGCAAGGGTTCCCTTTCTGACTGCAGCTCTTATCATTTCTTCGGTTTCGGCACCTTCCAAAAAGGCTTCTGCCAATTCATCGGAAAACATGGTAGCGGCATCAATCATTTCTTCCCTGTATTTTTGAGCATCGGCTAAAAGATGCTGCGGGATTTCTGCCATGCGGATTTGGGTACCGTTTTCGCCTTCAAAATACATAGCCTTCATGGTAACAAGGTCTACAACGCCTTCAAGCTTGTCTTCCAAACCTATGGGAATCTGCATCATATAAGCATTGAGTCCTAGTTTTTCCCTAAGCTGCATTCTAACTTTAAATGGGTTAGCGCCGGTTCTATCGCACTTATTTACAAATGCAATTCGGGGAACATGGTAGCGTTTTAACTGTCTGTCAACAGTTATCGACTGGGACTGAACGCCTCCGACAGAACAAAGAACCAAGATAGCTCCGTCCAAAACACGCAAAGAACGCTCTACTTCGATTGTAAAGTCTACGTGTCCGGGAGTGTCAATTACGTTAACCGTATAATCCTTCCATTTAACCTGAGTTGAAGCCGACTGAATCGTGATACCTCGTTCCTTTTCAAGCTCCATATTATCCATCGTAGCACCCACACCGTCCTTTCCGCGGACCTCGTGTAAAGCATGAATTCTATCACAATAAAAAAGAATTCGTTCAGAAAGAGTAGTTTTACCGGAGTCAATGTGTGCACTAATACCGATATTTCTCATCTTAGAAATATCATTACCCATAATCAATACCTCATCTTTATAGATTTTTAGGAGGAAACAGGCAGTTTCTCCTAAATTTTTTTTATAAAAACCGAAAAGTTTTCAATACTTTTCAAAATATAAGACATTCGAGTATAATAAAAAAAACAATAATATACAAGGGGGTCGATTAAAAATGTACATCCTTGTACATCCTGAGTATATTTTTCATCCGCTGTCCATGGCGGATAAATATAAAAAAAGGGAGTCCGTATTCCGAACTCCCCTTTGTACTACCACCTGAAGTGTGCAAAAGCTTTGTTTGCTTCGGCCATTCTATGAACTTCTTCTTTCTTTTTGAAAGCTGTTCCAGTGTTGTTGTATGCATCGATCAGCTCTGAAGCCAATCTTTCGGACATCTCATGACCGCTTCGCTTTCGGGCAGCACCGATAATCCAGCGCATAGCCAAGGCTTCTCGCCTTCCTTCCGGAATATCCATAGGAACCTGATAAGTGGCACCTCCAACTCGGCGGGATTTTACTTCAACAACGGGTTTTACGTTGTCCAAGGCTTTCGAAAAAACGGCCAATGGCTCTTCGCCGGTCTTTTCCTTGATTTTATCAAAAGAATCGTACATGATCTTTGTAGTAATGCTCTTTTTACCTGAAAGCATCATCCTTCCGATAAAGCGGGTAACTACCACGCTATTGTACTTGCTGTCGGGAGCAACAGGGCGTCTTGCAGTAATTTTTCCTCTACCCATTTTTAACCCCCTAAGCCTTGGGCCTCTTGGCTCCGTACTTGGAGCGGCCTCGTTTTCTGTCTTCTACACCGAGAGCGTCTTTAGTACCGCGTATAATGTGATAGCGTACACCCGGGAGGTCCTTAACACGTCCGCCTCTTACGAGAACAACAGAGTGTTCCTGCAAGTTGTGTCCGATACCGGGAATATAAGCGGTTACTTCGATTCCGTTACTTAAACGGATACGGGCAACCTTTCTTAAGGCCGAGTTCGGTTTTTTAGGCGTAATCGTCTTAACGCTGGTGCAAACACCGCGCTTTTGGGGGCAAGACTGCAAGGCAGGACTCTTTGTCTTAACTGCAGCAGATTTGCGGCCCTTCTTTATCAATTGATTAATTGTAGGCATAAGCCTTATCTCCTTAATTTATCCGCCAGCACTACGGAATATCAGAAAGTACAGTATAACATAAATTTTAAAAAAAAGTCAATGCCGTAAAAAGGCGTTTTTAATTAAATCTTTTCGGAGGCTTCGGAGGATGCTTTTTTGCATAAATCGTCTTAAAAAGATGCTTTAAACTTAAAACGGGATGTTTAAATAAAAGCCTCGGCCCAGCATATCTCATTACCTTTTTAATTTTTTCACGCATATCGCTTTTATAGCAATGAATAGGGCAGACATTACAAAAAGGCTTTTTTTCATTATTTCTTCGATAGGGACAGGCTTCAATCCTTTTAGATGCATACAGAAGAAGCTCATCAAGTTCATCATCACTCATTTCCCGTCCTTTAAAAGAGCGGTACATGTTTATCATAATAGCAATGAGCTTTTTTTCTTGTTCTTTTTTATCTTTCTTCAACACAGCCCGCATCTGCTTTTATTGCCGATTTTTCTTCAGCAGAAAGAGTTTTTATCCTAAAGATAAAAACATAATATTTAGCCAAAAACACACAGGCTATTAAGATTCGGGCATAGGGCTTAGCCGAAAAATAAAAAGCGGCGGCAAGCATGATTGAAGCAAAGGAAAGTATGATAATCTTGTTTTTTAGAGCCATGCCCTTTTTTTCGTAAAAGCTTTGAATGTATTTTTTATGAAAAGAGGTACCCATAAACCATCTTTTTAACCTTTCCGAGCCCTTTGCAAAGCATACAACTGTTACCATAAAAAAAGGCGTTGTCGGTAAAATAGGTAATATGATACCCAAAACACCTAAGACAAAGCATAAAAAACCTAAAATAATCCAAACGATATTTATCACTTTCATAGTATAAACCTTTAGTAAGACACAATTTACATTATTTTTTTATTTTTATCAATAGCATTTTTAATAAATTTCGAGTTTAGCCCCTATCTATTCTTTCAAAAATAAGCAGAAATACACATTCCTTGACAAGAGAGGCTTTCTATCCTATACTTCACCCATGGCAAAAGAAAATACAAATCCGCTTGCAAGGATTCCGCAAGTTGAAAAACTTTTAAATGAAGATATATTAAAAAACACGGCAGCTCTTATTGGACGGCCATTTGTCGTAAAAAAGGCCTCGGAGTATTTGGAAGACATACGCAAAAAGGCAAGGGCCGGAGGAGATGTTCCTTCACTTAAGGCTTGTGCCGAAGAAATAAACAAACTGTGCAGGCCCATAATCCGCACAAAAATTACGCCCGTAATAAATGCAACGGGAATAATCCTCCATACAAACCTCGGCCGCTCTCCCCTGCCTGAAAATATTTGGGACAGGGCAAAGGAAACGGCTTCTGGCTATTCTTCTATCGAAATGGATTTGCGGGACGGAAACCGCGGAAAGAGGTTCGAGTTTTTAAATGACTGTATGAGCCTTTTGACCGGAGCCGAGGATGCCCTCATATTGAACAACAATGCGGCGGCTGTTTTTTTAATGTTAAAGGCTCTCGCAGGCGGAAAGGAAGTCATAGTTTCCCGCGGTCAGCAGGTTCAAATAGGCGGAGGCTTCCGTATCCCCGAAATTTTGGAGATGGCAGGCTGTAAGCTCATCGAGGTCGGCACAACAAATATCACAAGCCTTAAGGACATTCAAAAAGCAATAAACGAAAACACGGCCATGGTGCTTTGGGTTCATACCTCAAACTATAAGATACGGGGCTTTACGGAGCAGCCTTCAATTTCAGAAATCAAGGCTATCCTTCCGCAAAACATAATCCTCGCAGTGGATCAGGGCTCGGGAAACCTATCCTTAAACGTTCCCGAAGAGCCTACGGTTTCTTCTATTATAAAGGAAGGAGCGGATTTGGTTTGCTTTTCGGGAGATAAGATTTTGGGAGGGCCGCAGGCAGGCTGGATTGCCGGCAAAAAAGAACTCGTCCAAACCGTAGCTAAAAATCAGCTCATGCGTACCTACCGAGTAGGCAGGGCAGTAGCAAGCCTTATGCAGGAATGTCTCATCCTCTATTTAAACGGAGGAGAATCGGCAGCTCAAAGAGCTCTCCTTTTAGATCAAAAGAAAATAAAGAAGCGTGCCGAAAAAATAATTGCAAGTCTAAAAAGCGGAGCCGGAGAATTGGTGCAAAAAAACTTTTCCCTGGGAGGAGGCAGCACCCCCGACACGGGCTTCAGCTCTTGGGCCGTAAAACTAAATACAAAAAAGCCTTGCGAAAAACTAAAAACGAATTTACGCGAAATGCCGATCCCGATAATAGGTTTTATCGAAGAAGACTCTTTTTATATTCATCCTGCAAGTATCGAAGAAAAATATGATGAATATGTAATCGAGTCTTTAAACAAGTGTTTGTAAAAGATGGCGGAAATTACTACGCGCGAAAAACTGCATACGGTTGCTCTCTCGGCTCCGAAAACGAGCGGGGTTTATCTTTGGAAGGATAAAGCCGGAACGGTCATCTATGTCGGAAAGGCTAAATCTTTAAAGAACCGCCTCAGCTCTTATTTTACATCGAACAGGGATATTAAAACCCGAATTCTGGTTTCCCGTGCCGAGTCAATCGAGTACATTCAAACCGAAAACGAGTATGAAGCCCTCCTCTTGGAAAATACTCTAATCAAAAAACATAAGCCGAGATACAATATAAATCTAAAAGACGGGAAAACCTATCCCGTCTTAAAATTAACCAATGAAGAATTTCCGAAAGTTTACCGCACTCGGAACATTAAAAATGACGGTTCAAAATATTTCGGGCCATTTCCGAATGTTTCAGCCGTCGATATGTTTTTAACTCTTATAAAACATAATTATACCCTGCGTCAATGTAAGCGATTAAAAAAGCGGGAGAGTCCTTGCCTTTATTTCCACATCGGAAGATGTAAGGCTCCCTGCTGCGGCAAGATAAGTGCAGAAGAATACGGTAAGGATATAGAAGAAATTACCCTGCTTTTGGAAGGCGAAATGGGAGATGTTTCCGGCACCTTAAAAGAAAAGATGAAAGAGGCGGCAGAAAAAAAAGAGTTTGAAAAAGCCGCCCGTCTCCGCGACGGAATACAGGCGGTCTATGCTCTCCGCGGACAAAACATAGTTCAAGACATGGACCCCGAAAGCCGCGATTATATCGCATGGGCCTTTGAAGGAGCCATGGTCAGCATAGCCGTTTTAAAGATGAGAAACGGACGGCTTGTCGGCCGCGACCTTTACCGTTCGCACAGCTTAAAAGAAGAAGGAGAAATTCTATCCGAATTTATATCGGCTTATTACACTTCGGCAAACGAAGTTCCGCCTAAAATATTTATCCCGCAAGCTGCCGAAGGAAACGCCCTCATCGAAAAATGGCTTAACGAGGAACTTCACGCAAAGACAAGGATAAGCATTATTCCATTAGAAAAAGAAAATCTTGCAGCAGAAGAAACACCAGCGGCAGACACAAACAGTCCTACCGAAATTGAAGAAGCGGCTTCCAAAACAATCGGCTACGCCGTTAAAGAGCCCGCACCTTTGACAGCCCAAGAAGAAAGGCTGAATCTTTCTCCGGCTGAAATTAAACACCACAAGGCGGCATTGAAGATGGCTCGCTTTAACGCAAAAGAAGATGCTATGCGCCGCCTAAGAGAACAGGGAGATTTTGCCGCTGTTGAAGACTTGCAAAAAAGGCTTAACCTGCCCTGCCTTCCGCAGCGTATCGAAGGCTTCGACATTGCTCACCTCGGCGGCACATTTACGGTCGCTGCCCTGATTTCTTTTAAAGAAGGGAATCCGGACAAAAAGAATTACAGAATATTCAGGTTAAAAAATACTGACGGCATAATCGATGACTATGCTTCAATGAGGGAAGTAATAGCCCGCCGCTATACCCGACTTCTCAACGAGGGTGCAGACCTCCCCGATCTAATTCTTATAGACGGAGGCATTGGGCAGGTAAATGCTGCAAGCAAAATTGTAAACGCCCTCGATCTCGGCATTCCGGTTATCGGCCTTGCCGAAAAAAATGAAGAGGTTTATTTTCCGCATAATTCGGAACCTATCATCTTGCCTCGAAGAAGCGATGCCCTCCGCCTTCTCCAAAGAATCCGTGATGAGGCACACCGCTTTTCAAACACAAGGAACAATAAACTCCGCAGGGCAAACAAACTTAAAACCGAATTTGAAAACCTCCCTCACATTGGAAAAAAGAGAGCCCATGTTTTGTTAAAAGCCTTCGGCAGCACGGAAAACCTAAAAACGCTAACGGCCCAAGCTCTTTCCGAAACCGCAAAGATTTCTTTAAAACAAGCAGAAGAAGTTTTGGAAGCGGTGAGGGCGACCAATAAATAATAATTGAAGAATTACTTAAAAAAGCTTTAAGCGATAACCGTTTTCATTTCTTCTAAAGTATTAGCATAATTTTCTTTAAACTTTGCAAAAAAGCCGTCAAGCAATTCAATGTTTGCAGGGCTTTTAATATTTGAAGGTTCAACCAAAAACTTTTCGATATTTTTTGCAGAGTCGCCCAAGATGTTTGCACCGACCGTATAGGAACTTCCCTTTATCTTGTGAGCCGTTTTCCGTACATTTTCACGTAAAACATCATCACTTAAAACAGTTTCGGCACTTGCACTTAAGAGAACATTCAACCGATCTATTTCAGCCTCATCTTTTTCATAGGCTTCGATAAAGGTTTCAAGTAAACTCATATAGATTTCCATGTCCCCGTCCACAAGTTCCATCGCCGCCGCTTTATCTAGATACATATCGCCTCCTATAACATGAAGATAAACAGCTCGGCAGAATCCATGCCGAACTGTTTATCGCTTCCCTAATAAAAAAAAACTAAATAAAATCTATTTTAAGTTTGTCATCAGCCTGTTAAGCCTTTTTACAAAGTCAACCGGAGCCTTTAGCTCTCCGCTTTCGACCAGGAGGGCTTGTTCCAAAAGGAGGTTGGACATATCTTCTACAAATTCTTTATCCTTCGAATCCTTTAATTTTTGAACCAAGGGATGATCGGCATTTACTTCCAAAATCGGTTTTACGGCACTTGTATTAAACTGCCCCATAGCCCTCATCATTCTTTCCATCTGCAAGCTGGGATCGG